>NZ_AOIA01000170.1 GCF_000337695.1 Natronococcus jeotgali DSM 18795 | reverse complement strand
GCCACGTTCGTCGGATCAGGGTTGCAAAGCAACCTTGTAGTGACCCGGGAACGGGTCCAGTGGACGCCTGGACTACACGTACACACGGTCTCATCTGCACGCCGGTAGACGGCCGGCCTGCATTGACCCTTCCCAGCCACACTTGCGCGGGCTGGTGCATCGGTTCGTCTGTGGATTTGATCGAAAGTTCCTGCCCCACTTAAGGGGCACGATCCTCGATCGCGTCCACAATCATGGACCCACAGGGATTCGAACCCTGGGCATCCTCCTTGCAAAGGAGGCACTCTCCCACTGAGCTATGGGCCCACTCTCCGCGAGCCGATTTCGGCT
>NZ_AOIA01000169.1 GCF_000337695.1 Natronococcus jeotgali DSM 18795 | reverse complement strand
GGGGAGAAGACAGCCAGCCAAAGGGGAATTCCAATCAGCAAGCTTGTTGCAGCAACGAGGATAAATTTGGGATAAGAATCCATCTCTACACTCAAATAAAACTCCCCGTCTGATAACGTTATTTCCCTAACCGATATATGCTTGACCTGTACGTACCGTTCGTCGGGTAGTCGAAGAGGGGTATGCGAACCGTTCTATGACACCCTCGTGCGTACTTGTCAATCTATGAGTCGCTGATACCCATTTCGTACGAGCATTCCTATCCCCAGGATAGTCCAGATAATGGTCCCAAGGAAGACAGTTGAACGCACAAGACCAAACATCGGGAAGGGAGTATATCGACCAAGCATGAGTAACNGGATAGTCCAGATAATGGTCCCAAGGAAGACAGTTGAACGCACAAGACCAAACATCGGGAAGGGAGTATATCGACCAAGCATGAGTAACACCACCGCTATAGCCCACAGGAAGCTTGCTCCAGTTACGGCTATATAAATACGACGCACATTCTGGGATATAGAACAGAGTTACTTATTGTTGTTGAATGGACACGATTGATGGAGTCCCGTTACTTTATATTGAGATACTTCNCGCACATTCTGGGATATAGAACAGAGTTACTTATTGTTGTTGAATGGACACGATTGATGGAGTCCCGTTACTTTATATTGAGATACTTCACCTGTATGTAACACTCGCTGAGGTCAACACGATCGGTACGCGAATCGTTCCATGAGCTCGTATCCTTTGCTAAATGGATGTTTAACAGAGACCTGGAATCGCTCGTATACAGAGCTATGGAAAGTTGATATCTC
>NZ_AOIA01000168.1 GCF_000337695.1 Natronococcus jeotgali DSM 18795 | reverse complement strand
GATCAAGGATCTTTAGGTCTTTGACCCGCTTGTAGAACGCTCCGAGATATTCGTGAGTGCCGGGCTCAAAGCCTTGATCCTCGAGGTCTTCTTGGATCTCTTCACCCAGCGGGCCGACCGTCTCCTCGACTATATAGGTCACAACGTAGTCGGGGGTGTAGTACGCTCCCGTCCCCTTCCGTTCTCCCTCGTCATTGACAACATAGAGCCCGCCTTCGTCGACAGTCTCGACGGCATCGGCGACCGATACCTCTGTCGCGGGCTTCCAAATCTGCCCGCCGTCCTCAGCGACAGCGGCGTAGTCCTCGGGAGCGATTCGGAACTGGTGCTCGAGCAGCCCCTCATAGACGCTCCCAAGGTGGCGGGTGTCCAGGTCAGCGTAGTCGGCTAAGACGTACCGTC
>NZ_AOIA01000167.1 GCF_000337695.1 Natronococcus jeotgali DSM 18795 | reverse complement strand
GTACCGTACCGCTTTGCTCTGTTATAGTCGAATCGACGGTTAGCCATCTTACCAGAACACCCGATTACCGTCTCCGTCTCCCTTTTCCTTCACCGTTGGAGATTCCTCGAGAGCTTCGATAGCCTCCTTCTCAGAGACTCCGAGATGCTCGGCGATCTCACTGGTGAAAACTACCGGTTCATACCGGGAGTTCGTCTCGTGTTTCACGAACCTTCGAGCTTCCCGAACCAGCTCATCACTCATCGTCATCATCTCCTCCACTACCGGGCTCAGGGATATCGAGGTCAGAGTCTCCCTCGATCTCATCAGAGTTCGTATAGCCAGTGAAGATCGGATCTGGATCTCGACTCTGCTGATTCGCTCGCTCGATCTCCTCATTTCTCTGCTCTCGAAGCTTGCCCATCTCCCGACGGAATATTCCCATCTCATCTACTCGAGTTGGGCCGGACTGGTACTCAACTTCGATACTCCCCCCTTCTCCCTGACCGCCAGAGCCGGGAGTTGGGATGCTGATGGATTCAGTGACGACGTTGGCCTTCTCGTCTCCCTCAGTCTCGATGGAGAGGAGATACTCCTGCTTCTCCTCAGGACTCATGACCTCGAGGGCGGAGTCAGGCAGCGGGATTGAACTACTCTGAATCTCCTCATTGAGAGCTTCCTCACTCGACATCTCGTTGATGGTGTTTTCGAGGATCTCCACTCGCTTTGCCAGTTCTTCTCCGCCGATTTCGCGCGCCTTGTCGACGAGATCTTTCGTCATACTCCGTTATTGGGAATAGGAATGAATAATCGTTCTGCGTCTTCTTGGTTCTCAGACCCTCTCCCAACCGAATTCGAGCATATTTAGAAATAGATCAGCGCTATCCTAATCCGATTTGACAAGAAGAGGATGAATCCCTCGACTCGCCAGCGATCGCCTCTCAGAATAGCGGAAAGGCCGGTAGAAATCGAATTGAACCTCACTCGGTGGGAACGGAGAATTCGGGACCTGCATATGGGAACTTGGACTCACCTGAGGGATCTGGCTCCTCGCTCATGGAGATCTGGTCTGGTTCTGTCTCGCCTTCCCTAACGAACTCTCCGTGGACTTGGAACGAATGACCCTTCATCGCTCCCTCTTCGAAAAAAGCCGTTCCACACGTCGGGCATCGCCATATATCACCCCCACTACTCATCGTCGCCTCGATGATTGAGGATGTGGTGAAGTTGCATCTCACCGACATTGGTGAAGCCCTTCCGGCATTCCAGACACCGGCTCTTAACGTGAGGCATGGTAAGAGATCTGAGATGAGAGAGGATAAACCGTCTTGCTCTCAGAAAGAGCGAGAAGCGGGCTCTAATCGATTTGTCGGTGAATAGACTGAATCCCCTTGCTCTGTCAGTGAATCCGGCTCGAATAGGCGGAGATGAGCAGATATGGAATCTCAGCTACCAATCGGTTCTGAGATCCGCTCGAGACGATTTCACTGGCGCAGGAGTCTTAATTGGGAATAGCTCGATCATATGGATATGGCGTACCCGTCAAATTACAAAGATATTGCTGCGAGAGAAGAATCGATCCAAGCGGCTCGAGAGGTCAAGGAGAACCACGGTATCACCTGGTCCGACTTCCTCGAGCAAGGCGCGAACAAATTGAAGAAAGAATCAGAGATAGACCAATGAGACGCTCGAGCATCTATACGATAGTCACGATCGGTTGTGGAGCCATGATTCCGATCGTCGCTCCTCAAATCGTCCCACAGCTCGTATTCTCCATATTGGCCGTCATCGCTATCTTTGCATGGCTCGAATCGAAGATTCAAGAACAGACTTCATTTGAGTCCTAAAGTAGTGAGAGGGGGACTATTCCTCCCACCCTTGAGTGGTTCCGTCGAGAAGCTCGTTAACGAGCTCGGCGCGCGAACCCCATGACATCGGAGGTTCTCCCTCCGACGGATTGAGATTGAATAGTCAGCAAGATAATCCTTCTGCAGAGTAGGGGAGTCAATCGCTATTAGAGGCGTTCTCTGATACCGATAGGGCTTCAGTGGGATTCTCGTCGCTTCTTTCGAGAGATGCACGGAGTAGTGACTCGAGATGGTGGTCCTCTATATGACCGAGAGCGGCTTGCTTCGAAGGCCATCGTTCCTCGCATTCACAGAGGCCACAGGTCCAAGAGCCCATCTACCTCACCTCCTCTTTTGGGATTCCGGGTCCCCAGAGTCCGTTATCATCGTCCGGATTACCAGCCCATAGCGCATGATATTCACTCTCACCGATCGCTTCAGAATCGATCTCCGCTTTCTCAGGCGATTCTTCCTCTTCTGTGGGGCCATCATCGGACTCTTCTTTGGAATCGCTTTGAACCGCATTCTCGCCGCTCTCATCGGGTTCATCATCCTCTGGCTCGACATACTCGATGATCTCAAGGTTCTCATTAAGGCTGAGCCCTTTGTGGTCGCCTCCTGCCTCTCGTACATGACTCCGCAGATCACGGGGGTCATCGATGATAGTCCGAGAGCAGTCCTCAATGGGGCATGTGAGTACTTCGACTTGGATCTCCTCGCTCGAGTCACCCTTTCTATCGCGGACTTGGCGGATCCGATCGAGATCCTGCTTTGGACTGGTGGTACTCATTTACGATCGCCTTCGTTCGATTCGGTATACTTGTTACTGTCTGGCATCTTCGTTGTCCTCGGTCATTTGTTGATCGTCAGTCGATAGCTCGGTCAAGCGCACTCAATGATGGAGGGGGTCGATCGAGTAAGGGGTTCGATAGAGTATATCTGCCCATGATACTCTGTCTCATCGGTGGAAAGATCCCCATAATAACACTAATGGAGGTTTTTCCACCGATGAGACATCTTGTCATGGAGACCATCTATAGATCTTCCGATACGGCCAATCAGATTCCTGTACTTCTTCGATTAGTCCCTCCTCATCGAATTCGTTGAGTCTGTTTTTAATCGTTTTCTCAGTAACGTCAACTTCATCGGCGAGATCACTCTTACTCGCTCCTTGATCACCGACCTCCCGGAGATAATCTGCAATCGCCCGCTTATTCGATCTATTGAACAGTTTGGGATTCACCTTACCATCAATATCGAGCCAATCTGGAATCGCAGCAGTATTCACGTAAACCGTCGCCTCCGACTCTCCACGGCCGAATCGAAGAATCGCCTGCAGGACCTGATTATGAACGAAGTGGTGGTAGAGCCGATCCCCGAAGTCTCCGTAGGTCTTCTCCATCCCCTCACCACGGCCCTCAATATGATGACCGAAGTAGGCTGCCCATTTCTTCAACGTTGCATCACCTGGATGTGGAGCGCCATGAATCACGCCGACTGGTTCGTCCTTGAAATCATTCGAGCTGAGGACATTCGCGTAGTTCATCCAGTGATTCGTGCGGTCGAGAATCCCTACATCTCGGTAGGCGTCAATGGCCTTTTTCGGAGCGATTAGCGCCGGCTTCTGTCCCTCTTTGACCTCGACGCCATACAGGATGGCCTCGTCGCGATTTGCGGTGATATGTCCACCATGATAGGCTTTCAGATGATCGTTTGCCTGCTTCACTGAGACGCCGAGGATATCGCGGATATAGCTATTCATCGCTGTATCCTGTTCGATCAACGTCTCATGATCGAAGTCTTCGCCGGTGACCAGCCCCCATTGCTCCGGGAGAGGTGTTCCGTCGAGACCGATGACCCTCTTCGCATCATCAAGATTCGGTTGGGTCAGGACGTGGATCCTCCGCTCCTCGTGGTCGATAGCCACCCGTCGATTGTTCTCTAGTTCACCGAAGGAAGTCGAAATGGTCTCTGAGGCTTCTAAATTGAACCACGGGAATCCGAATCCGTTGTCGCCTTTGAGCGATTCAAGTACGGTCCAGGTGAGGAACGGTGCGATAGCATGATATCTAGTCGTCTTATCGGCTTCGATGATGATCTCGGCATCCTCCTCGATACCATTCGCTGCGAACCACTCGTAGGCCTGCTCCTTCTCGTCTTCATCGGCTATGATGAGATCGTCCCAATCGTCGAAGGGAATATCATCAGTGACTTTCAGGAAGCGACTGAGCATCTTCGGAGCATCCTTGAACGGCTGCTCGAAGGCATCACCGGGGAACTCATCGATGATGACGACGCGATCCTCAATCACCGACGAGATATATGCATGCTTGTAGTGCCCCACGAGGACGTCATGTTCTGCTGCCTCGAAATCCTCCCAGAACTTCTGATAGGGGCAATCAGGGGTGCAGGTCAGGTCTAAGAGGTCGTGAAGCTGTCCTGCTCGGACACCGAGGCCATGCAATTCTGGAGCCTCGGGATGATAATGCGGTGATGTCGAGTCGAAGGATGGGCAGCTCCGGTGAGGACTCGGGATGATGGTCAAGGAGAGGTCGGATTCCTCACCGAGGTTCTCTGCCTGCTCGTACAGGTCCTCGCGCTTAGTCAGATAGGTGAAGGTGTCGTCTGCTTCATCGATCACTTCGAAGGTTTTCGTCGTCTTCCCACTGGCCGGCGGTGCATCGATAAGCATCGACTGGTTGGCCTGCACGGCTCGGCTGAGGAGATGCTTAGTTCGCTGCTGAATATCGTCATGGTCGGAAAGGCGAAATCGCTGCTCTACTGGGTTTTCACTCCTATCTTCGCCAGAATTCTTATCTTGCTGGATCTCTGATTTAGTCATGTCTGAGAGCCTCCCTCTTGGACATCATGTCGAGGGCCTCCATCCTTCGGCTTCATCCTCAATCGCTCGGGGGTTTCGAGTTAGGGCCTCGCCCCCATTCGCTATCATTTGCATTGTTCCTACCTACTTGTCAGGGTCTAGCTCTTCAGCGGCCTTCTGGACGAATTCATCCCACGTCAGGCCGAGCTTTGCCTTCACCACTCGAGCTTCTTTATGAGTTTCGTCCGTTGCGTAGATCTGTGGTTTTGCTGTTTCAGCCATGTCAGAATTTTATATATCCATGGCCATAATGATTATGAGACGGAAAATCCGTAATGTAGAATCTTCAAAGCTATGAATTCCGAGTTCTCCATCTGGCCCATTCGCTAATCTAAGCGCGCTATTCGCTTCTCTGATCGGCGATACCCTCGAGTCAATATTTCCCATTGCCTCACAGACAGGAATCACTCAGGACCGCCTTCTCGCTCCTCAGATTCGATTCTGGCGAGATGGAAAGGACAGGATTCGAGAATCGGGGGAGATCGGGGCTTAGATGTTCTCGAGGTAGCCTCGTCTCTGCTCGACCTTCACCTCCTCGCCCCGTTTGTCATAATGCTTATCGAGGACGTCCTGTCCTACGTTCATTCGATCGGAGACGACCTTCTCAGGGACATCTTCGGTCAGGAAGTTAGTGATCGAGCCTCGCCGGATATCGTGAGGAGAGACGTTGATCGGGCATTTGCAGTATCCTCCATATTCAGCAGCTTCGCAGTCATCGGGATCTCGGTCCTTCGGGCATTCGTTGGAGTAGTAGCATGGACGAGTGACCAGATAGACTGCATCCCGAATGCTCGAGCGATTCATCCGTCCATTTCGGCTCGTGAGAAGAGGCTCCCGGCCATAATCATCCTCAACGTCATGGCGATGATGATCCCGCCAGTCCTCGATCACTCGGCAAACCTCCGGACTAAGAGCGATCATCCGCTCCCCCTCTTTCCCGTTCTTGAGAGGAGTCTCAGATTCCGGTCGATGGCGGAGAGCCAGCCGTTCATGCTCTTCATCGTAGTCATCGAGGTCCAGAGAGTGCAGGGCACCAAGTCGAATCCCGGTATGCCATAGGATCTCTATGATGATATGAGGGCGAGAGGCGTGCTCGAATTTCCGCTGATACTCGAGCAGAGCTTCCGCCTGATCGACTTCGAGGATAGTTTCGCTCTGCTCATCGGTCTTCTCGAGCTTCGGCATGAGCGCCTCGAATTTCTCGTGAAGATCTGGCTCGACTGCATCGATCGATCCGCACCAACGGATGAAGATCCGAAGGGCGTCCAATTGTCCCTCGAGTGAGATCGGCTTCAGATCACCATCGTCTCTCCGCCAGGTCTTGTATCGCTGCAGATCCCGACCGGAGAGATCGTTCATATTGTCGATTCGCTCGACCTCTTCGCACCATCGGATGAAATGCTTGAGCCGATAGTGATAGCCGTCGAGCGTGCTTTGCGATACCTCTTGCTTCCTCGCATCGAGGTACATATTCTTCGCCTCAGCAGGCGAGATGGGTTCGAGATCGTTCTTTGTCATGGGGTTCACCGAAGCGCCCATGAGCGTCGGATCGAGCTGTCCCCGGTCCCGTGAGCGGAGCGAATGGGTCCACGGCGAGCAAAGCTCGCCGAAGGTTCAAATCCGGGAGGCGGCATTTCTCTCGCGAACAATCCATGAGCGAGAGAAATCCATCCGACCAGCTTTGAATCAGGGAGGAGCTTGCTCCGACCGTAGTTCAAATCCGGGAGGCGGTATCCAGCTTTTACACGATTTCCATTCGAAGAGCTGTCGCACTCGACTAAAGATCGAGCTGTCCCCGTTCCCGCGAGCGCAGTGAGTACGTCATTCGCGGCGACGGCGGTTCGACTCCTCGAGGTCGGGACGGCCGAATCCGACGCCGCTCGAGATCTCGTACGGCTGCAAGCCTAACACTGGTAGCCGTCGCGTCCCCTCGTCCGCGTATGTCCGACGATCAGTCGTCCGAAACCGGCGAATCGGCCATCAGCGACGAGACGCTCGAACGAACCGCGGACCGCTCGGACGCTACCGTGGACGCGATCGCCGACGCACTCGTCGTCTTGCACTCGACGCTGATCGGCCGCCACGCCGAACTCGAGCGGGAGTACGATTACGTTACCGTCGACGGAACGCGAGCGTACCGCGTGCCCGAACCCGTCTGGGACGACCTGCTCGCGGCGTTCGATTTCGACGACGAAGTCGACGCTGCGGTCGCGTCCGCCCACACCGAACAGGCGCGGCTTCTGTTTTCCGATGCCGTCGACGCCGACGAGCGCTTCGCCGCCGACGAGCGTGGCGTCGTCGTCGGCATCGACACCGCCGAGGAGTTCTGACGTGCGAACTCGCGAGGGCGCGCGGTTCGACGCTCAGCTGTGATCGACGGCGTCGGTCTCGGCGCGAGTTCCCCGAGCCCCGACTGGCCGAGTCGGCCGGCAGACCAACGCTCAACAGTTAACCGACCGGTTCGGGTACTACGTCTGTGACGCAGAACGAAAGCGATACCTTCGAGATCGGTTCGACGACCGTCCACCGACTCGGGTTCGGGGCGATGCGACTCTGCGGCGAGGAGATCATCGGCCCGCCGGAGGACGAGGACGCCGCCCGCGAACTGGTTCGGACCGCCGTCGATAGGGGGGTCGACTTCATCGACACCGCCGACTCCTACGGCCCCGGCGTGAGCGAGCGACTCATCGGCGAGACGCTCGACGATCCCGACGACGTGCTGGTCGCCTCGAAGGCGGGCCTGCTGCGCAACCGGGAGGGCGAGTGGCTCCACCACGGCGATCCCGACTACATCCGCAACCAGGTGCTGTGCTCGCTCGATCGGCTCCGAACCGACACCATCGACCTCTACCAGTACCACCGTCCCGATCCCGACACGCCCTTCGAGGACTCCGTTCAGGCGTTCGCCGAACTGAAAGACGAAGGACTCGTCGAGCAGGTCGGGCTGAGCAACGTTTCCGTCGACCAGCTCGAGACGGCCCGCGAGCACGTCGACGTCGCGACGGTCCAGAACCGGTACAACGTCGGCGACCGCTCGGAGGCCGACGTCCTCGAGGCCTGCGAGGAGTACGGGATCGGGTTCATCCCGTGGGCGCCGATCGACGGCGACGACCTCGAGAGCCACGGTGAGACCCTCGACGAGGTCGCCGAGGACCACGACGCGACCCGGCGACAGGTGGCACTGGCGTGGCTGCTCGAGCGATCCGACGTCATCCTCCCGATTCCGGGGACTTCGGATCCCGACCACCTCGAGTCGAACCTCGCCGCCTCGCAACTCTCGCTGTCCGACGACGAGGTCGCCCGGATCACCGACCTCGAGAACTGAGCCGGGGCCACGCTCTTGGTCGCTTCTCGAGATGGCTCGGCCATGGGCTACGATACCGCCTCTCGAAGCGACGTCGAGTCGATCATTTCCGAGGATGACGGCGGGATGTGGTTTCTGAAGGACGCACTCGGAACCGACGACCTCGGACTCTCGGTACTCGAGCTCGAGCCCGGCGTCGAGGGGAAAGAACACGACGAGACCGACACCGATCAGGAGGAGGTCTACTACGTCGGCGAGGGCAGCGTCGAGGTGAGCGTCGGCGAGCAGACGGTGTCGCTCGAGGGCGGCGACGCGATCCGGCTCGACCCCGAGGAGTCCCGCCAAATCCACAACCGCGGGGACGAGCGGGCGACGCTCGTGTTAGCCGGTGCGCCGCTGTAACGTCGTGAAACGGCCGCCGTTTCGGGAACGAGGTTCCGTTTTGCTTGCCGGAACGGTCGCGGTGGCGCGTGCCGAACTGCAGTGAGCCGACGGCGAACTGCAGTTCGAAACCGCGCGAGGGAGGAGTGAGTGAGCGGTCGAAGACCCGCGAACGAACGAGTCGGCTGGGGAGGGCGTGGTGATCCCGTGTGTTCGGATCGAGGGTGGGAGCGAACGATATTCGTCCCGGAAGTATGCGGCCAACAGTGGGTTTCCGCTGTTCTCGAAGGCGGACGTCAGCCTGGATCGACTCTCCGAGGACTCGTCCGGCTCTCGTTCAGTTCGTTACCAGAAGTTCGGGTGCGAGAATCGAACCACGGTCGTTTCGCTCACTGCGTTCGCTCCACTCCCTGATTCGATTCTCTCCCGGAACTTTTCGCTCCTCACGTCCGTTCGTCGCGAAAAAGTCCGGGTGCGAGAATCGAACCCGCGTCTCAGCCTCCACAAGGCTGAAGGATAACCACTACCCCAACCCGGACGCGCTTACACCTATTCCTACACGCGGTTGGCCTGAAATACGTTACGACTCGAGGACGGGTGCGTGCGACTCCATGTCGTGCATTTTCGGCCGTCGAGTCTCCGAGTATGGCTCGAGGCTCGTCTTTCGCGGTTCTCACTGCACATGCACGCGGGCTACTCCGTTCTCTGCTTCCCGTTCGCAGCCGCGGTTCTCGCTCACTTCGTTCGCTCGCGGGTCACATTCGTTCCCCGCTCGCATTCCGCCGTTCGGAATGAACGAAGTGAGTGAGAACCGCGCTCGTTCCGAACCGCGCTCGCTCCGAACCGCACAACCGAGACGCTTTTCGGCCGCCCGCCCGTACGCCCGCCAACGCGTGGCCATCACCGACAAGATCTACGTCAAGAACCACCGCCAGCTCGCCTCCCAGCTCGAGACGTCGATCCCGAAGGGGGCGTTCAAGGGGGCGACCCTGGACCTCCTCTTCCAGGGCGAGGGCCTCGAGAAACTCGACGAGGCGACCCAGGAGCGGGTGCTCGACTTCTCGAGTGACTTCCTCGACTGCAGCTGCGACAACAACCCCTACTGCGGCTGTCCCGAGCGGAAGTTCGTCAGGTACC
This sequence comes from Natronococcus jeotgali DSM 18795, assembly GCF_000337695.1. Taxonomy (GTDB): domain Archaea; phylum Halobacteriota; class Halobacteria; order Halobacteriales; family Natrialbaceae; genus Natronococcus; species Natronococcus jeotgali. The sequence goes on along the minus strand of NZ_AOIA01000167.1, from coordinate 115,249 downwards.
TGCTCGAGTTGCGCGCGCAGGGGCTGGGCCCCGACGCCATCGTCGACGTGATGACCGACGACTACATGGTCTACGCCTACTCCGGGGACGTCCTCTCCTTTCTCGACAGCGGCGTCCGCACGCTCGAGGCCGCCGAGGGACTCGCCGAGGTCGAGGGAACCGACGAAACGCGCGAGGAGATTCGGCGGGCGAAGCAGGATCTCGCGAGGTAGTCAGCGCAGCTGCGAGGGATCGTCGGCGTCGTCCAGGTCGTCCAGCAGGAGGACCTCGTCCTCGTCCTCGAGGCGGTCCTGGAGCTCGGTGACGTAGGACTTGTACTCGTCTAACTGTTCGCGGAGGTGGTCGGCCTCGAGCTCGAGCCGTTCGTGTTCGCGGATGAAGCTCTTGGGCACCTCGACGGTCGGCGGAAAGGCGAGGTTTTCGTCCCCGCCGCCAGGGTCGCCGTCCTCGAGGTCGGCTTCGGGCACGACCGCGACCCGCCCGTCGTGGTCGACGAGTTGCTCGACGTAGTCCCGAAAGACCGCGGACAACGAGATGTCCCGTTCCTCGGCGATCTCCTGGAGCGCCTCGAAGGCGTCCTCGCTCACGCGAAACGAGATCGTCTTGTTCTTGTTGCCCATCGCAGTGTAGTCGTCGGCCGCGATACTTAACGATTCGTCAGACGACGGATCAGTCGGCGTCGTCGCTCCCTCGTCCGGAAGCGTCGACTGACGAGACGGCGTTGGCGTCCCGAGTGGCGTCGCTCGAGGCGTGTCGGTCGACTGGAAAAAGACTGCTCCGGTCGATCAGGCCGTCGCTTCCGCGTCCTCGACGTTCTCGAGGCTCTCGAGGGCCTGGATCACGTCGCGGCGGTAGTTCTCGACCGGCGAGTCGTACCGCTCGCGGGCCATCTGGGCGTACTCGTTGGTCGGCGCCGTCGAGCCGCTCTCCGGCGCCTCCTGTTCGTCCTGCCAGGTCTCGAACTCCTCGATTCGATCGAGAGTTCGCTCGGCGGTCTCGACGACCCAGCGGTCCCGGGTCGCCTCGTCGACGATCGAGATCGTCTCGGGGCGAACCGAGACGTTGACCGTCCCGTCCTCGGTCTCGAACGTCCTCGGTTTGCCGACGACCGAGACGTACGCCGGCGGCTCCGTGTCCCGGAGGACGGAGGCGGCCTCGGGCTGGTACTGGCCGGCGTAGACGAAAAAGGTCCCCGTCGGATCGACGACGCGGCCGCGCCAGTACTCGCTGTCCTCGCCGACGTCCTCGGTCTCGGTCAGCGTGCCGACGGCGAACACGCGGTTGGCCCGATCGCCCGTCGGCAGCAGGGCGTAGTTGGGCGCGCGCTCGTCGTCGCTTTCCTTGAACGTGTACGTCGAGTCGTTGAATTCGGAGGCGAAGACGCGACGCGCGACTTCGCGGGTGAGTTCTGCCTGAGACATTTACATCGACCTCGCTTTGATCAGCAGCTGTTCGGCGTCGGCTGGCCCGTCGAGTTCCTCGACGTCGTCGGCCAGGACGTAGCGACCGAACGTCGGGCCCTCGATACGGTAGTAGGTACCGACGACCATCTCGCGGATCTCGTCGGCGACGACGGTCGTATCCAGCGCGTCCATCGCCATGTCCTTGGCCTCCTCGAGGCTGATTCCGGTCAGGTTCTCGGTGGCGTCCTTGTCGAAGATGACCTCGTGGGCGTCGATCCCGTCGTCGACGACAGCCTTGATGCGCAGGTCGAACTCGCCTTCGACCTCGCCGTGTTCGTTACAGCGGCCGTTCTGGAGGACGCGGGTGCAGTCCTCCTTCGGGCAGCGCTTGATGAGCCCGCTGCCGCTTTGCATGTCGACGAGCGCGCCTTCGATCTCGCTGGTGTCGTCGCCGACCTCGAGCTCCTCGTCGAGCTCCTCGATGACGGTCGTCGAGTTGAGCTTGACCGAGTACCGGCCCTCGTACTCGTCGGTGACGACGTTGCGAAGCTGGTAGACGCCGCCCTCGTCGAGCGTCGGCAGGTCGGATTTGGCCCACTTGGTGAACTTGATCGTTCCAGTGGGATCGCCGAGCAGCCCGACCTGCGCGACCGAGTCGCTGCGGGGCTCCCACAGCTCGATGACCTTGGCCGTGAGGTCGATCCACTGCTCCGGTTCGTCGACGTCCTCGATCTCGGCCGCCTCGCTCGAGCCGCCCGCGAGGTCCTCGCGCTCTAAGCCGGCCTCCTCGAGGTAGTGGTTGGTGACGCTCCGGCGCGCCTCGTCGATCGGCACCTTGTACTCGTCGACGAGCGTCGTCAGCCGATCCTCGACGTCGTCGACCGAGACGTCGATGTGGTCCGAAAACTGGTCGTGTATGTCGTCCGCGTGCTGTCGTACGTCGCTCATTGTGTCACGCCTCCTCTTCGTTTCACTGGGAGGCATACCGACGTTCGCTCCCGATCGTATTTAAACTGCCGGCACCGGAGCGAAAGTGTTCCCGTCTGGCGATTACGGCCGGCGGACCTCGAGCTCGAGAGCGTTCGGCAACACGGCGTTTGCGGCGTACCCGCCCTCGTTCCAGGGGAACTCGTCGTCCTCGAGGGCGTCGCGCCACGCGTCCGGGTTGGAGATGCGCATCGGCTGGCGCCGTCCCCGCTGGTCGGTCGCGCGGGAGGCCAGCACGTACTCGCCGGGCGTCGCTGTCCAGTCGTACCGGAACAGCCGCCACGCGCCCGCGTAGTCGGGGCCGAACAGCTCCGCCTCCGACCAGCTGTCGCCGCCGTCGGTCGACACCTCGACGCTCGCGACGTCGTCGTCGCCGGCCCACGCGACGCCCGTGATTTCGACGGTGCCGTCTTCGGGGACGGTGACGGGCGACTCGCCGTCGGGCTCACCGATGACCGACATCACCGTCTGGTCGAACGTGTAGGGGTGGTCGGGCTCGCCGCCCTCGAGCTGGTCCCACGTGTCGACGCTCTCGACGGTTTCGTTGACCGCCGGCTCGACGCCTTCCGGGTGAATCCGGTAGGCCTCCTGCTGCCAGTAGGCGTGGACGCCCGGCCGATCCAGCGAGTCTTCGGTAACCATCCCGTCCATCACGCGGAGCTCCTCGAGCCACTTGACGCTGTTGACGCCGTACCAGCCGGGGACGATCAGCCGAACCGGGAAGCCGTGTTCGCGGGGGAGCACCTCCCCGTTCATCTCGTAGGCCAGGACGCAGTCGTCGATCGCCTTCGAGAGCGGGATCGAGCGCGCAAAGACGTCCTCGCCGTCCGCGGGATCGCCGCCGACGGCCGTGAGCCACGCGTCGTCGGGGACGTCCTCGAGTTCCCCGCGCAGCACGGAACTCACCGGCGTCCCGGTCCAGACGGCCGTTCCGGCGGCCTCGTATCCCCACTGGACGCTGCCGGTTTCGGGACGGTGCTGACCGCGGCCGTTGCCCGCACACTCCATCGTGTGCGCGACCGCGACCGTCGGGAACTCCGCTCTGAGCTGCGCGACCGAGTACGTATTCTCGAGATACCCGGTTAGCGAGATCGCCCACTCGCCGTTCTCGTCGACCGTCGGAATGTCGTTGCGGTGACAGACGAAGTGCTCCTCGATCGGCGTCAGCCAGTTCGCGTACGTATCCCTGTCGGCTGCCCCGACGACGGTGTACTTGTCGGCGTCGTCGCGTGCCTCCTCGACGCCGCCCTTTCGCTCGAGGATCGCCTCGATCTCGTCGTGTCGGTTCGCTCGAGGTTGCTCCGTGCCCATAGACCCCATGGAACACGGATCGAAAAAACGATTTCCCCCGATCGGCTGCGGCGCGATCCGTCGAGACACATCCGTCCATCGAACCGCGGGCGGATTGCTGGCTCCCCGCAACCCTTCAGTCGGAGGCCCCTCGTCGGACTCGATGACGACTACTTCACTCGACGACAGGGTCGCACTCGTAACCGGCGCGTCGTCCGGAATCGGCGCGGCGACGGCCCGCGAACTCGCCGACGCGGGCGCGTCGGTCGCGTTGGCCGCCCGTCGCGAGGACCGCCTCGAGTCGCTGGCCGACGAGATCGAGACCGCCGGCGGGGAGGCCCTCGTCGTTCCGACCGACGTCACCGAGGAGCCCCAGGTACGGGAGATGATCGATACCACCGTCGCGGAGCTGGGCGGACTCGACGTGCTCGTCAACAACGCGGGCGTCATGCTGCTCGAGCCGGTGGCGACGGCGGATCCCGACGATTGGCAGCAGATGCTCGACCTGAACGTCCAGGCCGTGATGGTCGCCTCCCAGGCGGCCCTCGCGGTCATGCGGGAGCAGGGGGCCGGCGACATCGTCAACCTCTCGTCGGTCGCCGGCCGGAAGGCCTACGCGGGCTCGAGCGGTTACAACGCCTCGAAGTTCGGCGTTACGGCCTTTTCCGAGGCGCTCCGCGAGGAGGTCGCCGACTCGGATATCCGCGTCACCACCGTCGAACCCGGCGTCGTCGACACCGAGCTTCCGGAGCACATCCCCGACGAGGAACAGAAGGAGATGATCGACGAGATGCTCGAGGGCGTGACGCCGCTGGAACCCGAGGACGTGGCGCGGTCGATCCGCTTCGCGGTCGGCCAGCCGACCCGCGTCGACATTAACGAGTTGCTGATCCGGCCGACTCGCCAGGAGCTGTAGCCCCGGCCCGGCGACGAGACTATGTGTCCGCCCTCCGAACGGAACCACGATGTCGGATCGGCGTCGACTCGAGCGGTTCCTTCGGACGAAGCTCCGAGAGGCGGGCGAACAGTACGCGGAGCTTCGCGGATCGACCGACGGCCAGCTCGGTGAGGCCCGCGAGGCCTACCGGTCGGCGCGAAACGCCCGCGGGCTGCCCACCGACGAGCGGGGCCGCGCCAAGATCGTCTGTCGGCGGTACGCCGAACGGCGGGCGGCCCTGCTCGACGACGAGTATCGCCCGGCCTGTTACGAGGCCGATCACCCCGACTGCGAGGGCTGCGTCGAGGACGTTCGCGAGGGACGGATCGAGACCTGGCAGTAGTCGACAGGGCGGTCGATCAGTTCCCGCTCGAGTCCTCGCGGTCGACCGTCTCGTCGGCCCCGTCTTCCCGCGTGACGACTTCTTCGACGATCGATCGTTCGCCGTCCTCGTAGACGTACGTCGTCCCCTCCTCCTCGTCGACGGTTCGTCGGTGGCTGCCGTCACAGAACGGAAACGACTCCGAGAGCCCGCACCGACAGACCGCGACGTCGCCTTTCTCGTCGTCGACGTCGGACGGCTCGAGCTTCCGTGGACCGTTCGCTTCGAGTTCGACAAGTCGCGTCATCGGTCTCGATGCGGACTCGAGCGACGAAAGCGTTCCGTCGTTTCCGCCGATCGTAACCGTTTCCGGAGCGACGTTCAGGATTCCCCTGCAGTCTCCTGCGGTGGCTATTCCGGAGTACGTGCTCTCGTCCGATCCCAGCTCGGGTGGGGCGACGCCGACGAGGAGGCCGACCCGATCGACGAGAGCAACGTCGAGGCGGGTACCGATCGCGAGATCCGACTGAAGCGCCTCTGACGCTGCGGCTCGGGCCCGCCGTTGGCCCCTGCGCGACGTCGTCTCGACGGCGGGTCGCGACGGGACTTGCGCGTGCCACCGCGGTACACTTCCAGCGAACGAGCGATTGTTCGTCCATGCCACTGCGGGTACCGACGGAAGACGTTCTCGCGGAGCTGGGGGAGGAACTATTTTTGGACCTCACCGACGAGGAACTCGAGTTCTTCGTCGAGATGGCCGAGCGGAAAGTCGAGTCCTACGAGACGGTCATGTCCTACGATCCCGAGCCCCGTCTCGGCGGTACCGAGGACCGGACGCGAAACGCCGGCCGGCGCGTCACGAGCGAGGAGGACCCGCACAACGCCTGGGTGACCCAGTGTTTCGTCGCGGGCGACGACGGCGGTCCGCTCGAGGGTTGGGAGGTCGGAATCAAGGACAACGTCTCGGTCGCGGGCGTGGAGATGACCTGCGGCTCCACCGTCGTCGAGGGCTACGTCCCGAACCGCGACGCGACCGTCACGACCCGGCTGCTGGAAGCCGGCGCCGATATCGTCGGCAAAACCAACATGGACGACATGGCGATGACCTCGACGGGCCACAGCGCGTTCGGTCCCGTCCTGAACCCCCACGACGATGACTACCTCGCGGGTGGCTCGAGCGGCGGGAGCGCGGTCGCGGTCGCGAGAGGCGAGGTCGACGTCGCGATCGGCTCCGACCAGGGCGGCAGCGTCCGCGTCCCCGCGGCGTTCTGCGGGATCGTCGGTCACAAGCCCACCTACGGCCTCGTGCCCTACACGGGCTGTATCGGTATCGAGCACGCGATCGACCACCCCGGGCCGATGGGATCCGACGTCGAGAGCGTCGCCCGCACCCTCACGGCGATCGCGGGGAGCAACGAGCGGGATCTGCGAAGTCACAGTCCGGTTCCCGTCGAACAGTATGCAGAGCGACTGGACGGCGATGTCTCCGACCTCTCGATCGGCGTCCTCGAGGAGGGGTTCGACCGCGAGGGGGCCGACGAGGACGTCCTCGAGACCGTCCGGGACTCGATCGATCGCCTCGAGGCGCTGGGCGCGACCGTCGAGGAGGTTTCAGTCCCGATGCACCTCGACGCGAAGGACGTTCACGACGTCTGTACCTCGGAGGGGCTGCTCGACGCGATCTCCGGCGAGGCGCTCGGCCACGGCTGGAAGGCGTGGTACGACCGCTCGTGGGTCGAGTCCTTCGGCAAGTTCCGGCGCGCACAGAGCGACGACTTCCCGCCGCGGCTCAAGCTGCTGTTACTCCTGGGCTCGTACACCAACACCGAGTACCACTCGCGGTACTATGCCCGCGCGATGAACCTCGTCGTCGAACTCACCGAGCGATACGACGCCGTCCTCGAGGAGTACGACCTGCTGGTGATGCCGACGGCGGTGACGAAACCTCCGGAACGCGAGCCCGAACGGGACCAGTACGACCGTCTGCGGGAGACCGACATCGTCCACAACGCGACGCCGTTCAACCGAACCGGCCACCCCGGCGTCAGCGTCCCCGCCGGCGAGGTCGACGGGCTCCCGGTCGGACTGATGCTCGTCGGCTCCCGGTTCGACGACGCCACGGCGTTGAACGCGGCCCGCGCGCTCGAGGAGGCCTGAGACGGCACCGACAACAGTTATCCGACTGTCCGTCGAACCGTCCGTCGCAATGAAACCCGCGACGGAGGAACTCGATCTGGAGCACGAACTCGTACAGCTACTCGTCCGCGAGGCGGTCCGGGCCGCCATGGCGACGCCGCTGCGGGAGCCGATCCTCGAGGGCACCGAGGGCGCCCTCGAGGCACCGATCGCGGAATCGGACGCCGTCCTCGAGGGCGAAACGGGCGGCGAGGAGTCGACCGAAACCGAGCCCGAGACGTCCGGAACGGGCGCCCTCGCGAGGACGGCGCGGAGTCTGACGGTCCTGCTCGTTCTGGTCGCCGCCCTCTACGTCGCGTTCCGACGGTTCGCCGGCGAGAAGTGAGTTCGGAGCGGTCTCCCGCAGTCGGCCCGCTCGGAGGCGGTACCCGCCGAAACGATCTCGTGTTCGACGCGCTCACACCACGAACGTAAGGAGAAGGGCGCCGACGACCACGAACCCGAGCCAGAGGGCGAACACGATCGCCGCGTGTTTTCCGGTCAGCGCTTCCCCGTCGAGGAGTTCGTTCGTTTCCATCGATCGGGACTGGGGCCTCGTCGGTACTGAACTGCTACCCGATTCCCAGCTCGCGGGAACCGGCGATACCCATACTTCGATCGGCCCGCGCTCCCGGATCACCGAACGACCGTCACCGGAACCCGCGCGCGGCGAACGACCTGTTCCGCCACGCTTCCCAGCAGGACCCGGGAGACGCCGGACCGTCCGTGGCTCCCGAGCACGATCTGATCGACGTCGTGCTCGTTCGCGAACTCGACGATCCCGCGGGGCGGGGAGCCGACCATCGTCGCGGTCTCGAGCCCCCCCTCGTGATCCGCCGCGAGCTCCTGAGCCGTCTCGAACAGCGACTCCGCCTTCTCCTCCTCGAGCTCGACCGCTCGCGGAAAGTTGTACGGCGCCTCGGTCTGGTACGCGGAGACCGACGGGTTCACGACGTGCAACACCGTCATCTCGGCCTCCGGAAACGTCTCGAGGGCGTGCTCGAGGGCCGCCAGCGCCGGCTCGGAGTCGTCGAGGGGAACGAGGACGTTCATAGTAGCGAATTCGACCCCTCGGCACATATACGAGGGTGCCGGTTCTCGAGCGCTGGGAGGAGACTCGAGCGTTCGGGTTGAGGGGTGTCGCTCGCGGTCGACCGTGATCGGAGCTGCTGCTCTCGAGTTCGAAAAACGGGGAGAGCTTAGGCCGGGATTGTCTGTTGATTTTGTGAGAGCCGTACCAAGACCACTGACAGTCCGAGTAGCGATAGCTGACAGAATAGAGGACACCGATGGGCGATTATTGTACTGCACATGTATGGGTGCTACAGACTCCAGCTCGACTGTCGAACTGCTCGAGATTTGCGGCGTGAGGCTGCCGAATTCGAGGGTTTGAGATGGCTCGTTTAAGAGATTGTATTACTTTCTGTCTTCCCTTGCGAGATAGATCTCACTGCTCCATCTGACTGTCGAGTGGCGTAGAATCCGCTTTGATCGACGCGTAGACCCGTTCAGCCCACTCGCGGGCCATGGGCGAGTCCGTATCGACGAACACCTGCATCAGCCCTGTGTCATCGTCGTATCCTCCGAGCCCGACACGTTCGTCGAAAATTGCGAGTCCGTAGGGGAGTTTCTCGCGGGTTCGGAGGGTCAACTGGCCGCGATCGATCGCCTCGGTCACACGGAGCGGATACGTTTCACATAGTTTCTCGGCGATGTGTGGCGTGTAAATCAGTTCGGCCTCGGTACCGTCGAACACTCGCTGATAGAACTCACTGATCATCAGTGGCGCCAGATGTGTCGTATTGAATCCCCGGAACGTCTCCGATTCGCTAACGAGCGAGATGAATCGCTCGGCGGGCCGGTCCGGAACGGTTGGTTCAGCGACCGTCACGGTTGAATCGATCAGCGGTTCGATAGCGAACTCCGCATGATGCGGACAGATCGTGTCCAACAGCGGCCCCATCCGGTGGACGGTGCTTACGTTCGCCTCGAACCGGAGTACTTCGTCAGTAACTGCCTCGCCACGGCCCGTCAACTGGAGTCGACTATCAACCTTCTCGACGAACCCCTGTTCGTCGAGCCACTTCGTCAAGCGGTGGCTCGTCGCCCGCGAGACGTCGAGGTGTTCTTCGATTTCGCGGCGATCCAGTGGCTTCGCTCGGAGCGCTTCGAGAACCGGACCATGCCGGACGATGTCGCCGAGATGGTCCGGGTCGGCGCGGGTACCTGCCGCGTTGAGACGCTTGCCGAGATATTGCTGGTTCCGCGCGTTTTGCATGACGGCCTCCACGATCGGCGATGCCGGTGGATTGAACGCGAGTCTGTCATTTTCAGGTGAGTCCATGTCATCCACTATCTTGACATAGGTTGTCACAGGTAGTAGTTCTATCCCGTACACGACGCGAAACCCCCTCTCACGTGCTGAAACGCGGTTCAATCCGTGAAACAGAATCCCCGTGAATGAGGCCAATATGGCTGCTGCCCACAGTCCAGATATGGCACTACCGACTACCGCTGACGAATCGGTTGACGAAGACAAATTGGACGAACTGGTCGGAATGGCCGTCAACGAACTCGGGGCGGCCTATTACGCACCGCTAATCGTCATCGGCGACAGGCTCGGCCTCTACGAAGCGCTGGCCGACAGCGGGCCGCTCACGCCCGACGAGTTAGCCAAACTGACCGACACAGTGGTACCATACGTCAACGAGTGGCTTGCTGCGGGAGCGGCTGGCGGTTACGTCACCTACGATGCCGAGACGGGTCGCTATCGCCTCACACCCGAACAGGCGGCGCTGCTGGCCGACGAAGACAGCCCCGCCTTCCTCGCTGGCGGGTTCCAAGGGTTACTGGGGTATCAGCGGAGCCTCTCGGAGATCGAAGCCGACTTCCGAACCGGCGAGGGCGTGGGCTGGCATGAGCAAGACGAAGACGTGTGCCACGGCACTGAGCGCTTCTACCGGCCCGGGTACGAGACGTATCTGGTAGACGAGTGGATCCCCGCACTTGACGGAATAGACGCGAGACTCAGGGAGGGCGCGCGCGTGGCCGACGTGGGCTGTGGTCACGGTGCGTCGACGATCACCGTGGCTGAGGCCTACCCCGATTCGGAGTTCGTCGCCATCGATTACCACGATCACTCGATCGTAGTGGCCCGCGAGAGAGCCGAAAAAGCTGGCATCGCAGACCGTATTAGCTTCGAGGTAGCGACCGCGAAGGAGTTCAACGGGGCCGACTACGATCTCGTGATGATGTTCGACGCGTATCACGACATGGGTGATCCGGTCGGCGTGGCGTCACACGTCCGAGAGACGCTTGCCGACGACGGGACGTGGATGTTGGTCGAGCCATTCGCCACTGATCGGGTCGAGGACAACCTGAATCCGATCGGCAGGGCATTCTACTGCGCCTCGACGCTGGCCTGTGTCCCGAACTCGCTTGACCAGGGTGGTGACCCCGTTTTGGGAGCACAGGCTGGCGAAGCGCGTCTCCGGGAGGTGATCACTGCGGGCGGATTCACGAGCGTCCGCCGGGCGACCGAGACACCGTTCAACCTCGTGCTCGAAGCGAAACCGTGACGACACGCTTTTGCCCGCTGGACGCGGGTCTCGGTGGCACTTACTCCCCTATTCGACTTTCGAACGAATTGCCCGTTCAGGCGTCAGGCGGCCAAAATTGGCCATCTCAACGTAGTCGTTCTGATGAGCGTTCACGCGAAAATGGCTCGTGAGGTCCGAACTGATCTCGCCGATCGCGCACCCCGACCGTCCCTCGCCGACCGTCCGACCCTCACTTCGTCTTAGTTGTCCGGAACGCGACCGACGCCTCGGTGAAGTTCGTGGATCGACACCCGTCCACTTCCCAACTCCGAGGCTTTGTCCCTCAGCCGCTGGATGAGGGGCTCACTCAGATGGCCATACACGTCGATGGATTCGCGCTCAATGAACTCGCCAATCGAGGGAAATTTCGGGCCTGGAACCTCCATGTGGAACTCCAACGAGTCCTGATCGGCGTGCATATGCATCACGGTCATCCGGTCGCCGCGGGCGCTGAAGTAGACGTCGTACGCCAGTATATCCGGCTCGTTGGCCTCGACGAAGTCCACTAACTCCGCCATCGCCGGTTTGAGTTCTTCCAACTTCCCGTCGCGCACTACGGATCGGTCGATATACACGATGGAGTCAGACATCTCGCCCCCTGTTCTTGGCGCTGCAACGGCGTTGTACTGCTTCCGTGTTGATCGCTACTGTGGTTACCATAGGTCCCTCTAGTCGTTGCGCCCAGCACGACAGAATCTCCTTCAGTACCGAGTCATCGAAGCCGGCGCCAATGGCTGGTTACGACGCGTGTCGTGTTAGTTGTTACTGCGGGACAGCGGTTTGTATAATTTCGGTGGAAACCAACAATATTGCTGCAGAAGTTACGGCGGACCGGCGGGTAGTCTACCGTTCGGACTCCAAAGTAGTATCAGTCGAAGCTATGCCCGTAGTTAGTGGGTGCGTGGTGACCCATCTTCTCGATCCTTTCTGAACGAATTGACCGACGTGTGGACGACCGCAGCACTGACCAGAACTGCAGTTACGAAGATGAGAACTACACTCGCCGTCTCAAGCGTCTCAATCCCGTATACCGCACTCACCTGCTTACTTGCGGTGGCAACACTCCCAGCGAGCAGCATACCAGCGAAGTATCCCTTGATGTCGGATTCGTTTACGAGACGCGTCGCACTTGCACCGATTCGAGCACCGAGAGCGCTCCCGACGAGCAACGCGGCGACAACAGGGATATTGACGGCGTTCGACTGGGCGTAGACGAACGTTCCGAACGCACCCGTAATCGAAATCTGGAAGATGCTGGTTCCAGCGGCGATTGCAGTGGGAATGCCGAACCCGTAGACCATGACGGGGAGCAGAAGGAATCCTCCACCGACACCGAGGCATCCGCAGAGGATGCCGATACTCGACCCAACAACAAGGATAACCCACACCGAGACGGTCGCACCACCAGGTAGCGACACCAGTGGGGGGAGCGCGATGGACTGAACTTCCGTAGCGACTCGGCCCGTTCCCACTTCGGTACCGTCAGTACGCGCATCTCGGAAGACAACGAGTCCGACAACTCCGAGAAGGCCAACGTACACCGCGCTGATGACGAAGTCAGCGCCGCCGAGATCCGCAAGCAGGAACACGATCCGGGTGCCGACCTCGATGCCGAACGTCATTCCGAGAATCATCACCGCCGCCAGCGTGTAGCTGACCTGGCCGTGATCGCGGTGTCTGAGCGCACCGATAACACTGGTCCCGAAGACGAACGCGAGTCCGCTTCCGACAGCTACCGGAGCCGGGTATCCGATCACCAACAGCATTGGCGTCACGAGGAACGAGCCTCCCATCCCGAAGAACCCAAAGAGGATGCCGATGAGCAGGCCGAATCCGACGAAGAGACCGATCATTGGGATACCGAGGCCAAAAGGTTCCACGGTCAGGTACTCACGAGTATTTTACGAGCAACCGGGTTAGCAACCCACGCCAGTACCCCGTATCCGACGTATAGCACGAGTGCTTCAGCCAGCACGTAACCAACCGTGGTAACAGCCTGCCCGGACTCACCGAGGATGGGAGCGACCGAGAGGAGGCTCAGAGATACCACCGTTAGACTGATTAATACGACCCAGCTTGCTGATAACCGGCACCCGGTGGCTGGAGATTCCGCATCCCAATCAGTCATGGCACGCCCCTCCGTCGGCCTCAGCGCTTCCGGACGGCGCGATGTTCTGGTTGAGGCTGAACAGGTTCGTCGGGTCGTACTCGTCTTTCAGGACGACTAACCGCTCGTATGTCGGTCCGAACGTGGCCCGCATCATGTCGTCGCCCTCTTCGAGGAACCCCGGGAAGTTCAGGTACACAGAACCATCCGAGAACTGGCGCATGTCGTCGAGACAGTCACGCACCCACTCGACGTTCGCATTGTCGTCCTTCGGGCGCTCCCAGTTCGCTTCGACGCCGAGCAGGAAGGGGGCATGCCGCCCCGCGAACGCACTGTTCTCGACGTCAACCTGGGCGACCGCACCACCCATCTGCCAGATATCGACTGTCGAGAGCGGGGAGGGTGCCACATCGGACCAGTAGGCGATACGGTCGATGGCGGACTCGGATAGGTCATCGAGGTACAGCGATTTCCAGTAGTAGCGCATCCCATCGGGATAGTCCTCGTCGAAGAGTTGCTGGAACTCCACGTACGGCATCGGTCCGCTGAAGTCCGCGATCGGCTCGTCGATCTTCCGCAGCAGTGCGAGCGCACGTTCGCCTTTTTCGACTGGCCCCGCGTAACAGCCCACGATTCCGATCTTCAGGTCGTTCACCGCGTCCGTGGGGAAGAGTTCCTCCTCGGGCATCACGCCCGACATGGTAAGCGTGCTGATTTCGTCAGGTGCTGACGCGACGTACTTGCGGTACGCGCGCAGACACTCGGCCATCCGATCACCCGGATAGAATACCACGCAAGTCGCCACCTCGGGTCCGACCGGGTGGAGGTCGAACTCGAAGCCGGTGACGATCCCGAAGTTCCCGCCGCCACCGCGAAGGCCCCAGAAGAGGTCCGCGTGTTCGTCTTCGCTGGCAGTCAGGAAGTCACCGTCTGCCGTAACCAGATCTACGGAGGCGAGGTTGTCGCAGGTTAGACCGTACTTGCAGCGGAGGTGACCGATGCCACCCCCAAGCGTCAGTCCCGCGACGCCCGTCTCCGAGACGACCCCGCCGGGCGTTGCGAGACCAAAGCTCTGTGTCTCGTGATCGACGTCGGCCCACGTGGCACCCGCCTGAACCCACGCTGTCCGATCGCCAGGATCTACCCACACACCCCGCATCTCGGAGAGGTCGATGACGAGCCCGTCGTCGCAGACGGCGGTCCCGGCGACGTTGTGGCCTCCACCGCGAACCGCCACCAGCAGGTCGTTATCGCGCGCGAAATTCACCGCGCTGATGACGTCGCCGACGCCCCGACACCGGGCAATTAGCCCCGGACGCTTGTCGATCATCCCGTTCCACACCGCACGCGCGTCGTCATAGACAGCGTTCTCAGAACGGCTGCGCCGTTCTGATGGGCCCGAAAGCGCTCCGCTCTTTCGAACGTCGCCAGGACGAACTAGATCGCCGTGGAATCCGGCTTCGAACTGTTCAACCTGTTCGGCGGAGATGGCGTGTTGTGCCATACAGAAGTAGACGACAGCACGGATGTTGGCCTCACCCATCGAGTAGCATTCGGCATCGAGAGTGCCGTTTCAGGTGGTGAGACGAATTTCGGACCGGGTACGGGATAGAGTTACTATCAGTGCCATCCTCTGTCTAGAGAGTGAGTCACATGGTGCCTGATCAAGACGACCGATCGGACGGACACAGTCGTCCACCACCGGGCTCGCCGGTCCTGGAGGCGATTCTAGAAAACGAACGGAACCGTCGTTACCTCGGCCAGCGTCTGGACGCCGCGGGTGATCGTATCGATACGGACCTCCTCGGCGACATCGTCAGGCACGGCCCCGTCCTCGAAGCACTGCTGGAGGAACCGCTCGATCGGCGGGGAATCGAAGCGCGCCTCGACGTCTCGCGGGCGACGAGCCACCGGTACACGCAGTGGCTCGACGAGCAGGACTTCGTCGAGAAAGTCGATGGCCGATTCCAGTTGACCTGGCGCGGCGAAGTCGTCGCGGAGGAGATGCTCCGGTTCGAGGCCAACGTACGGACCGCACACAGACTGACCCCGCTACTTGATGTCATCTGCGAGGACCACCGAGAGTTCGTCATCGAACCGTTTGTGGACGCGACGATCACCGTCGCCGAACCGGACGACCCCTACAAACCAGTCGAGCGGTTCATCGCGCTCGTCAACGAGTCGGAGACGTTCCGGGGGTTCAACACGACGCACATGGCACCGCTGGTTCTCGGCGAGTTCCACCAACGAGTGTTCAACGAAACCGACACCGAAATCATCTACCTGCCGCACATCGCCGAAAAACTGTGTGAGGCGTACCCCGAGCGTGCCCGCAAAGCGATCGATCGCGGACACTTGACTCTCCGAACGCGTGAAGACCTGCCGTACGGCCTCGCACTGTTCGGCGACCGCGTTGGGATCGGGGGCTACGATGAGACCACCGGTCTGATGCAGGTGTTCGTCGATACGGACGCGCCGATTGCGCGCGAGTGGGCCGATCGCGTCTACGCATCGGTCAGAGCGGATTCAAAATCACTCGAAGAGCAGTCGGGTCTGATCCGGTAACACTGGGGTTAATCAGATTGACAGTCATGAAGATCAACCAACTGTGAAGAAACGCCTCCACTGTGGACCGCGAAAACAGCGTCACTCAAGCAACCATCTACTTCCATCGCTCACGACTGGGTCACTTCATTCGGTGGTGCGACGACGAAGGAATAACGAATCTAAACGAGCTGTCTGGACGTCGGCTTCACGAGTTCAGAATCTGGCGGAAAATGGGGAGCGGTTTCTCACTAGTAACTGAGAAGAATGGATACACTGCGGGCGCGGTCCAGTTGTTGTCTCTTATAAGAAGGAGTTCGTTGAACTACCTCAACTAATTCCCTCATAGGAATGAGGACGTAGAGAACACCCACAGCTGGTTCTGCGTAGTATTGTGAACAAAATGATAAGAGCCTAGGCCGGGATTTGAACCCGGGCTCTCGTCCTTACCAAGGACGCGCTTTACCGCTAAGCTACCCAGGCGCGTAATTCGGGGTTCGTCCGAGGCGAATTTATCCCTTTCGAAACCCGTCTCGCGAGCGCCGGCGGTCGAGCCGCGACGGGGTCGCCTCGAGACCTCTCACTGTCCCGTACCGACGGCTCTCGCTCGAGGAGGAAGCGCCGAACGGCAGAACTCAGTGAGAGCCTAGGCCGGAATTTGAATCCGGGGTCTCGTCCTTACCAAGGACGCGCTTTACCGCTAAGCTACCCAGGCGCGCACTCGTTCGTTACGTCGAGTCCACTTTAGGGGTTTCGATTCGCCAGCAGGCGTGGGTCGCCGTGTCGCGATCAGCTGTCGGTGACGGAGGTCGCGCGATCGGTCGGCGACTCCTCGAGCGAGCGCTCCGAGAGCGGGTCGGCGGCGATCGCCGACCGCTCGACCGCGGGAAACGACGTGCCGGCGGCCGCGGCAATTTCGTCGGCGGTCTCGAGCAGCGACGGGGACGGGCCCTCGTCGACGGCCGCGGCGCCGGCGCGTACCGCCAGCTCGAGGACGTCCCGCTCGAGGTTCGTATCGCGGGTCACCGCGGGGTCGGAGCCCTCGCGGCTCTCGAGTCGGTGGGTCTGGTCGCGGCCGAACGCCTGGACGGTTCGGACCGCCTTGTCCGCGGCGTCGGTCCGGGCCAGCAGGTAGAAGCCGCGGGCGACGAGGATGTCGGCCGCGAGGACCTCGAGGTCGCCGTCGGCGTCGGTCTCCGCGTCGGACCAGGGTTCCTCGCGGGCCAGCGAGCGGGTGAGTCGGAGCCCCTCGTAGATGAGCTGTACGCCGGCGGCGTGCGTGACGATCCCGTCGTCGAGAGCGTCGTCCCGACCGATCGGGTCGCTCGAGTCGACCGCGCGGGCGCTCTCGAGGGTGAGCGCGCCGGGGAGCATCGACGCGCTCTCGAGCGTGGATTCGATGAACTCGTGTAGCGCCGGGGGCTCGACGTCCGTAACGGCCTCGAGGGCCGCACGCCGACAGCTGTCCGCCTGTTCCATCATAGGGCCGTTACGAGGGAGGAGGCAAAGACCTTTGGAAACGCCCGGTACACTCCTCGCATGATCGACGTCGACAGCGAGGGACCGATCCGCACGATCACGATCGACAGGCCGGACCGACGCAACGCCCTGACCGTCGCTGGACTCGAGGCCCTCGAGCGGGCAGTCGCCGACGCCGACGAACCGGTGATCGCGCTGCGAGGTGCCGGACCCGCGTTCTGTGCCGGCGCCGACCTCGAGGCGGTCGCCGAACTCGACCGGGAGGAGGCCGAAGAGTTCGCCCGGCTGGGCCAGCGCGTCGCCCGGACGATCGAGGACGCCGATCCCGTCGTCGTCGCGGAGATCGACGGCCCTGCCCGCGGCGGCGGGCTCGAGCTCGCGCTGGCCTGTGACCTCCGGGTCGGGACCCCCGACTCGAGCTACGGCGAACCGGGGGTCACGTTCGGGCTGTTCGGCGCCTGGGGTGGCACCGTCCGGCTGCCCCGGATCGTCGGCGAGGGCGCCGCCCTGGAGCTCGCCTGTACCGGGCGGGTCGTCGGCGCCGAGGAGGCGCTCCGGATGGGGCTGCTCTCGCGGCTCGAGGACCGCCCCCGGACGGTCGCCGAGGAGCTCGCGGCCACCGAGACCGACGCGCTCGCCGCCCTGAAACGACGGGTGCGCGACGACGCCGACCGCGCGACCCAGGAGCGACGGGAGGTCGAGGCCTTCGGCGAGCTGGCGGAAACACACGCCGCGGAGCTCGGGGAACTGCTCGAGTAGGAGTCCCGGAACCCGATCGCGGACGGCCGAATCGCTTTTTTCGCCCGCCGTGGAGGCAATGAGTAGATGCCCGGACCCGCGTTTCTGACCGGCGACGACGTCACGCTGCGCACGATCGAGGAGGAAGACCTCGAGTTCCTCCAGGCCCAGGTCAACGATCCCGCGATCCGACGGCCGATCGGGCGCTCGATGCCGCTCAACGCCGAGCAGGAGCGGGCGTTTTACGACGACGTCGTCTGTTCGGACGACGCGATCCACCTCTTGGTGGTCGCCGACGCGACCCCCGTGGGGACGGTCGGCCTCGACGCGATCGACTGGCAGTCGGCTGGCGCCGAGTTGGGCTACTGGATCGCGCCGGCCCACCAGCGCCGGGGGTACGGAACCGAGGCCGTGGAGCTCGTCGTCGGCCACGGGTTCGACCAGCTCGGACTCCACCGCCTCGCCGCCCGCGTCTACCGGTTCAACGACGGCTCGAAGCGACTCCTCGAGTCGGTCGGGTTCTCCGAGGAGGGCGTCCACCGCGACGCCGCGTTCGTCGACGGCGAGTACCGGGATACCCACTGGTACGGGCTCCTCGAGGACGAGTGGCGGTAGGCGAGACCGGGCGCTACTCGAGGGGGTCCGGCGACGCCGGCGCCCGCCGCTTGTGCTCGCTGCGCTCGTACATCCGTCGAACCGTCTCGACGGTCTCGACGTCGATGCCGTGCTCGCGGGCCGTTACGTCGGCCGACAGCGGGCCGTCGACGTGGCTGACGAGGATCGTATCGAGCGTCTCGTAGTCGAATCCCATCTCGTCCTCGTCGGTCTGGTCCTCCCAGAGCTCCGCCGTCGCGGGTTTCGCCGCCAGATCCTCGGGGACGCCGACGTGGCGAGCGAGCTGGCGGACCTGTGCCTTGTAGAGGTTCCCGATCGGGTGGCAGTCGACGGCGCCGTCGCCGTACTTCGTGAAGTAGCCGACCGCGGCCTCGCTGCGGTTGCCGGTGCCGAGCACGAGTCGGCTCTCGTGGTTCGCGACGAGGTAGTTCAGCACCGCCCGGACGCGGGCTCGAGCGTTCCCGACCGCGGTTCGGTCGCCCTCGGCCTCGGGGTAGGCGCCGAGTAGCGAGTCGACGATCGGTTCGATCTCGATCACGTCGTAGCTCATCCCGAGCTCGCGGGCGACGCGTTCGGCGTCGCTCATGTTGTCGTCGCCGCTGACCCGCGCCGGGAGGACGAGCCCGTGAACGCCCTCGGCGCCGAGGGCGTCGACCGCGAGGTGGGCGACGAGCGTGCTATCGATCCCGCCCGAGAGCCCGAGGACCGCCCCGTCGGTTCCCGCGCCGTCGACCTGCTCGCGAACGAAGTTCGTGATGTGATCGCGCCGTTCGTCCAGCTCCGCGTCAGAAAACCGAAGATCGAGCATCGAACGGAGGTACGGAAGGACGGACCTAATAGGCTCCCCTGAACGACGCAACGTGGACGTTCGGTCGGTTTCGATCGTCGCTCGAGCCGGAGCGCGTTCGCTTCCTTCGAAGCGCGAGGAGGAGAGAATCCCCGCTCGGGCTCGGAGAGATCGATCGGGCGTCCGGAGCGGATCGACGGGCCGCTCGCGGCCGGGAAGAGTAGCGTCCCGCGGGAAACGGTGACCTTAACTTCGTAGAACGGAAACTCCGGATACGAAGCGCGGTTGGTCCAGCGGTAGGACAGCTGCCTCCCACGCAGCTAGCCCGGGTTCAAATCCCGGACCGCGCACTTTTGACGGAGCGAATCCGACGGGGGTATTCCCTCCTCCTCGATCTCGCGCCATCGGTCCCGCGTCGTCTCGGTTCTCCGCGAGCCCGCGGCTTACACACCGGTAGTACGTCGCGGCGTCCGTCTGTCGACTGCCTGGGTACGTCGCGTCGCCCGAACGCGTGCGATCGGGCTACGACTCGGGTTTCCAGCTCATCGTCACCGTCACCGTCTCGCGGTCGCCCCGCAGCCGAGAGGAGCGTTCCACGATGTCGACCGAGACCGAGACGTCCTCGGAGTTACCGAGCGAGACGGTCTTGTTTCCGACGGGGACGTCGACCCCGCTCTCGCCCTCGTCGAACCGCCGGGAGAGCTCCGAGAGGTAGTCGGCGAGTTCGCTTCGGCTCAGCACTTCGTCGTTGGTCGTCCGTTCGGCCATACCCGTAGCTAGCCGCGATTCCGAAAGAAAGTGTGGGCTGCGATCGCATCCTGCACAGGGACCTCGCACTCGGATGGAGACGGGTGGCCTTTTCACCCGCGGACCGGTATGCGACCACGATGGACGTCGCCGTCGGAATCGTCGCCCAGCGCGACAACGAGCGGGCACAGGCTCTCGCCGCGACGCTGATCGAGGCCCTCGAGAACGCGACCGCCGTCGTCGACGAGTCGACCGGCGCCGCGATCAACGAGGACGGCGTCCCGGTCGCGTCGATGGCGAGTCGCGAGCTGGTCGTCAGCATCGGCGGCGACGGAACGTTGCTGTTCGTCGCCCGCGAGGTGGGGGGGACGCCGATCCTCGGCGTCAACCTCGGGGAAGTCGGCTTTCTCAACGCCGTCGATCCCGGGGACGCCGTCGCCGTCGTCGCCGACGTCGTCGAATCGGTTCGGGCGGACGGCGCCGTCGACGGTCGTCGACTCGATCGACTCCGGGCCGAAGGCGAGGGGTGGTCCCTCGAGCCGGCGCTCAACGAGGTCGTCGTCCACGGCCCCCGGCGGGGCCACGGCGGGGGCGCGACGATCGAAATCCGGGTCGACGGCGAGCGCTACGCCGAGGGCCACGCCGACGGGGTTCTCGTCGCCACGCCGACGGGGTCGACGGCGTACAACCTCGGCGAGAGCGGCCCGCTCGTTCGCCCCGGAGCCGACGCGCTGATCGTCAACCAGATGGCGGCGACCGAGGCGATGCCGCCGCTGGTCGTCGACCGCGACGCCGAGATCGAGCTCTCGGTCGCGGACGCCGAAACCGCCTACGCGATCAGCGACGGGCGAAACCGGCGGGAACTCGAGCCGCCGGCGACCGTCGACGTCTCGGTCGCGGACGAGCCCGTCACGCTCGCCGGACCGCGGGCGAACTTCTTCGAGGCGCTCGAGAAACTCGAGTAGCTACTCCCCCTCGAGGAGGCGCTCGAGCTGTTCGGGCGGTACCGCGCCGCGAGCGGCGCGGCCCTCGTTGACGAACGTCGGAACCCCGGTAACGCCCTGCCGTCGAGCGTCGTCGAACAGCTCCTCGAGCTCCGCTCTGAGCCCCTCGTCGTCGATCGCGTCGCGGATCTCCCCGGGGGCGAGGCCGACCTCCTCGGCGATCTCCGCCAGCACGTCAGGATCGCCGATATCCCGTCCGTCCTGCCAGAGCGCCTCGTAGATCGCCGCGTCGAAGGTCGCCCACCGGTCGGGGTCGCTCTCCGAGACGTGCCAGGAGGCGAGCTGGGCGTTCAGCGAGTCGACCTCGATCGCGATCTCCTGGTTCATCTCGACGTCGTACTTTTCCTGAAGTCGGCGGACGTTCTCGCGGGCCTGCTCGTAGTAGTCGTCGTCCTTCCCGTCGTCGACCGCGTGATCGATCGAGCCGTCCGCGTTTCGCTTCCCCGAGCGGAGGTCGAACGGGTGCCACTCCACCTCGAGTGGCGTCTCGCGCTCGTCGCGGTACCGCTCGAGCGAACGCTTACCCAGGTAACAGAACGGACAGACGTAGTCGGCGTAGATCGTGAGTCGGTCGACGGTTTCGGTCTCGGACATGGTCGCGGTAGGGACCCGCGACGGAAAAGACGACGGCTCCGAGCGCCCGACTCACTCCCCGGCGTTCGGATCGTCGGGCGCGTCGCTTCGGTTCGCATCGGGCGAGTTCTCGTCGACTCGGTCCTCGAGGCTCGGGAGGTTCGGATCCCGGTAGGGGTTGCGGCCGTAGGCGGGAAGCTCGTCCTCGAGCTGGGACTTCAACACGCGCCGCAGCCGGTTCAGGCTCGTCGTGTCGAGTCCGTGATCCGCGGCGAGGCGTCGGAAGGCTTCCTCGTCGGTGATGTCGTGGGCGCGGTACTGGCCGAACAGCTCGTCCATCCGATCGGGTGAGAGCTCGGCGACGTCGACGTCGTCGAGGCCGAAGTACGCGCGGCGGTCGACGTCGACGACGTGGCGGATCACCACCAGCGCGACCTTCGGGATCGCACGTTGGCTGCCGAACTCGGTGAGGTCGATCTCGTCCATCACGCCCAGCGCCAGATCCCGCTGCCAGGGGGTCAGATCGAGGGCGTTGCACAGCGCCTGCGTCGTCCGCAGCCGATCGAGTCGGTGCGCGCGCTCGCTGTAGCCCGGCGTCGCGCCGTGTTGTTCGTCGTGGAGTCGGCGAACGCTCTCGGGGAGCTCCTCGTCGGGCGACTCCGCGCGCCCGATAACGGTCGCACTCGGCGTGACGACGCCCCACTGACGGACGGTCGAGTCCCGCTGGACGTCCGCCCGGGAGAGCGCCCCGGAACCGGGGCGCGTCTCGAGGCGACGATTCCCCTCGAGGCCGTCGGGGTCGGACTCCCGCCGGAGGGCTGGTCCGGAGTCAACACCGTCGTCGTACATCGTGTGTCGCTCAGACCGGGAGACGGAAAAAGACTTGCTCGTTTCACCACGCCCGAGAGCCGACGCTCGACGAGATTCGGCACCCCATCTGCGAAAAGCCCTTCGTAGCTCTATCTTGTGACCAGAGCCACTTAAATAGAAACCGGTCGATACCGGCTTTCGGCTCGAACGTCAAAGCTACCAGCGGTAGGAGTTCGAAAAGCGCCGGTCTTCCGTCATAGCTCCACCTTGTGACCAGAGGAACTTAAAGAGCGATCGATACGCTCGAGTTCCGACCTAGCACCCGCAGCTGCCGAACCAGAAGCGTGAGAAGCGATGATCTCCCGTCGTATCTCTACCTTGTGACCAGAGGCACTTAAAGCGAGGACGGCGACTCGGATCACCGACTCGCCGCGATCAGCTCGTCGACATACTCGTCCAGTCGAGCACGGTCGGGGCCGTCTCGAGCGTGCACCGCCGGATCGATCCGCTCGGGCGGGTGGGCGAACGCGCGATCGACCGCGGCGCCGATCCGGACGCTTCCCTCGCCCGCGCGCTTGCGCTCGAGGAGGTCCCGGGCGCGGTCGATCCGTTCCTCGTCGAAGATCGCGGGCGCCTGCTCCTCGAGGAAGCTCCCGAACTCGAGAACGGGCAGTTCGTGGTCGCCGTGCTCACCGGTCGCTTTCAGGTATCGTGCGGCCATCGCGGCGCGGATCACGGTCAGGTTCCGCTTGACCGTCGGTCGCGTCCCCGTCTCGGCGAACCGCTCGTCGTCCGCGGCGACGGTCGCCGTCCCGTTTTCGGTCTCGACGACGTACTTCCCGTCGCGGCGCTCAAGGATCGGAAACGTCTCGTCGTCGTTCCGAACCAGGTGCTCCGAGAGGTACTTCCGATAGTTGTTCGTCGCGATCCCGCGCCAGGCGTGATAGAGGTCGATCGGGTTGTACGTCCGCTCGACGTAGCCGACAAGCGGGTCGGGATTGTAACGTGTTCGGTACCGGATCGGGCTCCGCAGGAGGTCGATCGCGCCGTCGTTCGAGTCGGCCAGCAGCGCCGCGAACGTGCGGACGTCCCAGCCCTGGTACTCGAAGTCCTCGCGCTCCTCGAGGACGACCTCGTCGACCCCGCGGAGGTGGGCGTACCGTCGGAGATCCGTCGGCGCGTAGACGAACCCGACGTCGTAGTCGCTGTCGGGTCCCGCCGCGCCCCAGGCGCGGCTCCCGCGGGCGACCGCCAGGACGATCGACACCTCTCGAGAGCGTTCGATCTCGTTCAGGTGTCGATCGATCGTCTCGCGTACGCGGGCGGAGACTGGTGCCATCGCTACCGTGTGTCGCTTCTCGAGCGTTCGAACGTCGAGCCCGTTCGAGACGCGCGGCTACCGTGGCACCGAGAATCGTAGAACGCCCAGTCTCCCGTCATAGCTCCACCTTGTGACCAGAGATACTTAAAGAGCGAGCGGTCGCTCCGGCGGGGTCCGAGAGGGGACACACGGCTGTCGAGTTCGAGAGTCCGCGAGAACGACGGCGTCCCGTGGTATCTCTACCTTGTCGCCAGAGATACGTAAACGGCGGGCGCGGATCGGAACGGGCGCTTTCGTCCCCGCAGCGAGATCGGTGGCGTCGCGCCGAAAGCGGACGCTGTCGAACGTGAGGGTCACCAGAACTGCGCCGCCCTACCATAGCTTCTCCTTGTGACCAGAGCCACTTAAACGAGGCCGCGACCGTCGACCGACGGTTTCGGTGCCGGCGTCGCGTCCCGACCTCGAGTCCTCGCCCCGAGGATCGTTCGGGTTTCGCTTCCGAAAGGTTGAATCGCCCGCTACCCCGAGTATGGGCAATGAGCCAGCAGCTTCCGGACGTCCAGGCGTCCTCGCCCGACGTCACCGTCGGCCTGAGCCAGGTCGGCGTCACCGGCGTCGAGAAACTCGTCAAGATCGCCCGCGAAGAGAAACGTCCGATCGTCCTCACCGCCGAGTTCGAGGTCTTCGTCGACCTCCCGTCGTGGCGCAAGGGCGCGGACATGAGCCGAAACATGGAGGTCATCGACGAAATTCTCGAGGACGCGACCCGCGACGAGGCCTACCGCGTCGAGGAGGTCTGCGGCGAGGTCGCCGAACGGCTGCTCGGGAAACACGACTACACCTCCCGCGCGGAGGTCACGATGGAAGCCGAGTTCATGCGCCGCGAGCAGACCCCCGCCAGCGACCGCGAGACCCAACACACCGTCGATATTATCGCGTCCGCGACCGCCACGGAGGAGGGAACCCGCGAGGAGATCGGCGCCGAGGTCGTCGGGATGACCGTCTGTCCCTGCTCGCAGGGGATGTCCGCCGCGCGCGCGAAACAGACCCTCGAGGACCTGGGCGTCGAGGAGGAGACGATCACGGAGTTCCTGGAGGAAGTGCCACAGCCGGGCCACTCCCAGCGCGGGCACGCGACGCTGACCGTCGAGTCCGACGGCGATCCGGACGTCGACCTGAACGACGTCATCGACATCGCGCGCGATTCGATGAGCGCCCGGATCTACAACCTCGCGAAGCGACCCGACGAGGACCACATGACCTACGCGGCCCACGCCGACGCGAAGTTCGTCGAGGACTGCGTGCGCTCGATGGCCGAGGGGGTCGTCGAGGAGTTCGATCACCTGCCCGACGACGCCGTGATCACGATGAAACAGTCCAACGACGAGTCGATCCACCAGCACAACGCCCACGCCGAGCGCGTCGTCGAGCTGGATCAGCTCCGATCGGAGATCTACGACTAGAACGCAAGCGGCTCCGCTTCCTCCCACCGCGGGGCGAACTCGCCGTGGACGTTCGCGGCGAACTCCGGATCCTTCAGGTCGATCATCCCGAACGCGTCGCCCGACGACAGCGGGTTCGGTACCTGGATACAGATCTCGACGCCGTCGATGATGTTGAACGATCCCGTCACGTCGTCGTTCGTCCGGACGTGGAAGTCGTCGCGGCTCTGTAGCGCGCTCTGGTACCGCGCCCCGACCTTCTCCGAGAGGGAGTCGACCATATCCCGCGTCATCAGGATGTCGACCGAGACGCCCCGATCCAGGGCGTCCTCGAGCTGGGCGAGGACGTCCTCGCTGACGGCCTGCATGTCCCGCTCGGGGACCGGATCCGCGGCGACCATCACGATGTGATCGTCCGCGGCCGCCAGGCGCTCGAGCAGCAGGTCGATCGTCTCCTCGGGGCCGACCGCGGCGGTCCAGAACTGTTCCTCGACGGGGTCGGCCGCGTCGAGCTCGTCGGCCAGATCGTCGACGATCGACTCGTACTGGTCGGCCTTCTCGTCGAGTTCGCGCTTCTTGTCCTCGAGGAGGCGATCCAGTGCGGTCGCGGGTTCGACGGCGACGTACTTCTTCGGACGGCTCGCGGTCTGGCTGCGGACGAGATTGTACTGCTCGATGCTATTGAGGACGTCGTAGATCCGTCCCATCGGGACGTCGCTCGCGCGTGACAACTCCTTCGCCGTTGTGGGTCCGGTGTTGAGCAACGCCCGGTACGCTCGAGCCTCGTACTCGGAGAGCCCGAGATCCCTGAGACTGGCCATACTCGTAACGGCTCACCCAAGAAACAAAAACGCTGTGGTGGTTTGACCGTCGCTCGACACGCGGGGGTTCACCCCGCGCGTCAGTCGAGAATCTCCCCCACCCGCTCGCTCAACTGCTCGGGAGTTTCGGCGGGGTCGGAGCGTCGGTCGCCGCGCTCGACGCGTGCGGTCCCCGCCTCGAGGTCGGCGACCGGGACGACGACCTTCTCGTGGTCCGCGAGCCGCAACGCCGCGCGGTGGAGATCCGATCCGGGCTCGTCGCCGATTCGGATCGCGAGCGGCCCCTCGAGCAGTCGCGCCGCGACCGTTCCGTACCGGGCGATCTGGACGCCGAAACGGTCGCTGGCGCCGGCGAAGTCCTCGAGCGTGTCCCGGGCCACCGCCCGGTACCGGTCCTCGCCGGTGAGCACCGCCAGCTCGAGCAGCCCGTCCGCGAGGGCGACGTTCGCGTCCAGGGGCCGCAGCGGTCGATCGCACAGTCCGACGCCCTCGCCCGCGCTGTCGACGAAGGAGTCGCCGTCGCGGAGTCGCTCGATCGTCGCGTCGGCGACCGCCGCGGCGTCCTCGAGGGCGTCGGTCTCGAGGGTGCTCGCGGTCGTCGTCAACGCGCCGAGGACGCGGGCCTGGTTCGAGAGCAGCGGCGTCGGCTGGCCGTCGGCTCCGCGCTCGGGGTCGAGTTGGTGCCCGACGATCCCGTCCTCGAGCAGATCGGCCCGCAGCGTCGAGAGCGCGCGCTCGGCGTACCGCCGCGCCCGCTGATCGTCGGTGTAGGCGTAGAAGGTAAGCAGTCCCTCGATCGCCAGCGCGTTCGGGCCGGCGAAGACGCCGTCGTCGACGGGCGGCTCGTCGGCCGCCGCGCGCTCGGTCGGCTCGAGACCGTGGCTTTCGGGGTCTCCGGGGGCCTGGCTGTTCGCGAACGCCTCGGCGTCGCCGTTCCACAGCGTCGTCGTCAGGAACTCGACGGTGCGCTCGGCGGGCTCGCGGTACTCGGGTTTCCCCGTCAGGAGGTAGGCGTTCGCGAACGCGCGCACGAGCGCGCCGTTGGAGTCGAGCAGCTTCTCGTGTTGCAGGCCCGACCAGTCGCGATCGGTCGCGAACCGGTAGAACCCGCCGTCGTACTCGTCTAACAGGTTCGCCCCGACGGCGTCGAACGACCGCAGCGCCATCTCGCGGTCCCGCTTGAGCGCGAACTCGAGCGCGTCGGGCAGCGGGAACTTCGGTTCGGTCCCCCACCCCCCGGCGACCTCGTCGTAGGCCTCCTCGAGTCGGCCGAGCATCGACGATTCGATATCGCTCGAGAGCTCCCCGGTCGGCGGCTCGTCCTCTCTGAGCGGCCGCGGGACGCGGGCGGCGCCGCTTCCCTTGGTCTGCCACATCGTCCGGACGCTGTCGAGAACCTGGCGCATCCCGTCCGGACCGAGGTATCCGGATCCGGTCAGGACGGTTCCGTCGGGTGCCAGGAAGACCGTCGACGGAAATCCGCCCATATTGTACCGATCGCGCACGCGCGGATTGCGATCGACGTCGACTCGCACCGGAACGAATCCGTCGTTGACGTGCGCCGCGATCCGGGGCTCGGCGTAGGTCTCGGCGTCCATCTCGTGGCAGTGATCGCACCACGTCGCGGTCAGCGCACACAGGACCGGAACCGATTCCGACTCGGCCTCGTCGAAGGCGTCCTGACCCCACTCGCGCCACTCGACGCGCGTCGAATCGTTCATACCGATCGTCCGGGCGTCGACAGGGTAAGCGCTTCGTTCGGGGGCTCGCGCCGCGGACGGGCGCGGAGTGTAAAGGGTTTTCACCCGTCGCCGGCTATATCGGAGTATGCTCCGGTGGATCCTCGCGTTGCTGCTGATCCCGTTTCTCGATGCGATACTCCTCGGGTTCGTCGCGACCGCCTACATCGGCTGGGTGCCGATGGTACTGCTCGTCGTTCTGACTGGTCTCGTCGGTATGCTGCTCGTCAGAGCGGAGGGGCGGCGGACGATCGGAAAGATGCAACGCTCGCTCGCCGAGGGGCGGCCGCCGACGAACGAGTTGCTCGACGGCGGCTTCCTGATCGCCTCGGGAGCGTTCCTGCTCACTCCGGGCCTGGTCACCGACCTGATCGGGTTCCTGCTGGTCGTTCCGGTGACCCGGGTCCCGATTCGGGCGGCACTCAAACGCTACGTGATCGTTCCGTACGCGGACAAAAAGGCGGGCGGCTTCGCGAGCGGGAACGTCTGGACGTTCGGATTCCCCGGCGGAAGCGCCGACGAGGACGAGACGCGGGCTCGATGGTCCGACGGCGGTACCTACGACCTCGGCGAGGACGACTACTCCGTCGACAGCGACGAGTCGTACACGGTCGAGTTCGGCGACGAGCGAACCGACGACGCCGACGTCGACGACGAGGACCCCTACGCCCGGTAGCGATTCTCACGGCTCTTCCAGAAAGAAACACTTAACCATCCCAGCGCACAACGGACAGATGCGGTCGCGGGCCAATAGCTCAATTAGGTTGAGCGCCACTCTGATAAGGTGGAGGCTCTCGGTTCAAATCCGAGTTGGCCCATGTTCTCGTGGCGAACAACGTCGTGAGCCACGAGTATAGAATCCGAGTGAACGCACTCGCTTTCTGATCTGCTTCCAACGTCGAAGGAGGCGAACGTAGCGCTCCCAGTGTTGCTGCCCGTTCGTCAGCGGTGAGCCGTACCAGAACCCCTCACTCCAACGTTCACACCTCGAGACCGGGATTCGAACGCGCCCCGTCTCGAATCCAGAGGCCCCTATCCCGTCGCCGCGGAATCGAAAACGGCGAACTCCCGGCGCCGGACCGACCGCTCGCCTCGTCTGACGGTAATGACAGCTTATAGAAACGTATTAAGTGACAGTGTTCGTACACCAGGTATGCCGCGAACCGTGATCGTCGACGGGGAGGAGATGGTGGTCGGAGAGAAGACGACGGTCGCAGCAGTGCGGAAGTTCGCGGACGTCCCCGACGGTGCGGTCGCGTTCTATCGTCGGGACGGCACCGTTCGGCTCCTCGAGGACACCGAGACCGTCGCCGAGCGAATTCCGGACGGGGGCGCCCTCGAGTTCCGGGCGGGGCCGATCGGGGAGGGAACGGATCTCGCTACCGACGGCGAACGGGAGTGATCGCGGCGTCGACCCGACTGATCACCGGGCCGACGCCTTCGGTACAACGCCGACGATTTCCGATACGAATCGGTTTCGCCCGCTGGTGAAACAGTTCCGTCTCGCGAGGAACGGTCGTTCCCGCGTCGGCTCCCTTAACTTCCGATTAAGCCGCGTTCGAAGGTCGGTTTTCATACCTGTCCGGTTTCGGAATAGTTAGGCCGATCCATACCCGCGTTGTCCCTCGGCGGGCGGTCTTTACCGACGCTATAATANCAGTCTGTACGTATCGACGACGACCGATCGGCCGAGCGGGTGTCGCCGATCCGGAGTCGAGGTGATCTCTCGTGATGTATACGCACGGTGAAATCCGTGCCGACGGATCGCTGTCCGGGGGAGTGCTCGAGGAGTGGCTTCCGTCCGAGTCAGGGATCCGATACGCGACCGACCACGTCGCGATCGCCACCGACCCCGACGCGTGTCACTCGTCGGGCGAGACGGCGGATGCGGAGAGCGAGTCTGTTCGCTGTTGGCTTCTCGGAGATGTCTACGGGTACGATCCCGCCGAAACGGGCCAGTCCGGCGAGTACGAGTCCCGCCCGGCCGACGTCGACCCGGCCCGGTACTGCCTCTCGATGTACGAGCGAACGGGATTCGAGTTCCTCGAGGGGCTCAACGGGAACTACACGCTGTTGCTCTACGATCGAGCGAGGCAGCGCTTCGCGCTCTGTACCGACCGGTTCGGCACGGTTCCGGTCTACTGGACGCGAACCGACGACGGCTCCGTCGTCTTCTCGACGAACGTCCAGTTGATTCCGTTCCATCCGAACGTCGACACCGCGTTCCACCCGGCGTACCTCCACGAGTACCTCGCCTTTCGGCGCACCTTCGGCGTGAAGACGCCCCTCGAGGGCGTCGAGAAGCTCGAGCCGGGGACGATCACCTCGATCGCGCTCGGCGACGGATCGGTCCGAACCGAACAGTACTGGCGACCCCGGTACCAGCCCCGCGACGAGTCCTTCGAGTGGTTCGTCGAGGAGTTCGCCGACCGATTCCGGACCGTCGTCGACGAGTGGACCTCCGACGGCCACGAGTACGGCGTCTTGCTGTCGGGGGGCAGCGACTCCCGGCTCGTCCTGTCGGTCCTCGAGAACGCGACCGCGTTCCACATGAACGACTGGATGAACCGCGAAGCCCGCATCGCCGAGCGAGTGGCCCTCGCGGCCGGGGCGGAGTTCGAGATGCTCGAGCGAGGACCGGAGTACCGCATCGGCGCCCTCGAGCGGAACCGGTGGGCCGACTCCTTCAACGGCTGGTTCAGCCAGCCCTACACGAGCGGGTTCGAGTTCCAGATCACCGACCGGGTCGACGGGCTGCTGTCGGGGCTGTACAGCGACTCGCTGTTCGGCGGGTACAGCGTCCCGTCGCCGAAGCTCTCGCTGGGACCGCTCGGTTCGATGACGGTACCGATCGAACGTCCGATCGAAACCGTCGACGAGTACGTCGACCTCCTGCTCGAGCGCGCTCACGACGATCTCGATCTGCCGACAGACCTCCGGACGATCCTCGAATCGAACATCCACCGGGACGGGGATCGGATCGTCCACCACGGCGTGACCTACGAGTCCCTCGAGGATCTGGTCTACTACGGCAGCTGTTATCCGCTCTCGAACGACGACGACATGCGGTTCCACAGCGACCTCCGCCGGATGCTCCCCTATCGGTCGCCGTTTCTCGACAACCGCCTGCTCGATCTCTCGCTGTCGATGCCGTCCCGATACCGCCTTCGACGGGATCTCGTCGGGCAGGCGGTTACCCGTCTGGACCCCGACCTCGCCGCGATCCCACACGCCAGCACCGGCGTCTCGATCTCGCGGTCGTTTCCGGTCGAGTACGCCGGCGAACACTTCCTCGAGTTCTGGCGCAAGCACGTCACCAACCGGACTCCCCCGAAGCCGTACTTGACCGACGGGCCCTGGTTGGACGACGCGGAACTGCTTCGCTCGTTCGAGTTCACGGACGAAGTTCTCGACCACCGGGGTCAGCTGGCCGACGCGTTCCCCGGCCCCGACGCCGACGCGATCCGGCGGCTGTATCACACTCACTGCCACGACGAGGATCGTGTCGGTGAACTCTACACGCTACTGACGGTGTTGACGATGCCTGTAACGGAGTACCTTACCGACGCTACCGAGTCGAACGGAACGGAGACGATCGATCCGCTTTCCCGACAGTCGCAGGTGATCGACGTTGAGTGACGATCGCGACGCGGTCGTCGTCACCGCCTCCCGGTANACCCCCACGGGTACGCCTCGATCCGTTCGCTCGGGTCGAAAGACGTCTACACGATCGCCGCGGTCGACGACACCGACCTGAGCGTTACGGCCTCGCGGTACTGCGACGAGTCCGTCCTCGTGCCGCCGCCGAGTAACCTGCCGGCCTACAGGGACGCGCTGCTCGGGCTGGCCGCCCGTCCGGACGTCC
The DNA here is from genome assembly GCF_000337695.1 of Natronococcus jeotgali DSM 18795. GTDB lineage: Archaea > Halobacteriota > Halobacteria > Halobacteriales > Natrialbaceae > Natronococcus > Natronococcus jeotgali. The sequence continues at coordinate 83,944 of NZ_AOIA01000167.1, read as the reverse complement.
GAACCATCGTCCCGCACCGCCCGCACGACACGTACATCCTCTCGCGGGACTACGAGGCGTTCGATCGCCACGTCGACCTCGTCGTGCCGCAAATGGAGACGCTCCGGAACGTCCACGACCGCAAGCGCCTCGCGGAGATCGCGACCGACGCCGGCGTGGCGATCCCGGAGACCCAACTGCTCACCGAGGTCGAGGACTGGAGCGACAACCGGATCGTCAAGTCCCGGTACAACCTGTTAACCGACGCCTACCTCGAGGAGTTCGAACTCGAAGACTCGAAGATCGCGAAATCGGTCGAGCACGTCGCACCCGGCGAGGCGCCCGATACGGACGCGCTGATCGAAAAGATGGGCCACGAGCCGATCGTCCAGGAGTACGTCGAGGGCGCCGGCGAGTACGTCTTCGGCGCGCTGTACGAACACGGCGAGGCGCTGGGCACCTTCCAGCACCGCCAGCTCCGTGGCGACTCCTACACCGGCAGCGGCGGGGTCTACCGCGAGTCGGTCCACATCCCCGAACTCGAGGAAGCCGGGCGGGCGATCCTCGACGAGCTCGAGTGGCACGGGCTGGCCTGCATCGAGTACATCGAGGACGCCGAGACCGGCAAGTTCTCGATCGTCGAGATCAACCCGCGGATGTGGCAGTCGCTGGCGTGTGCGGTCGAGGCGGGCGCCGACTTTCCGGCCTGGTACTGGCTCGCCGCGACGGGTCGCAGCGAGCTGATCGAGCCCGTCTACGAGACCGGCGTCAGCACCCACTACCTCTACGGCGAGCTCGAACACCTCGTCAGCGTCGCCCGCGAGGAGTCGCCGTTCGTCGAACGGCCCTCGCTCGCGGGTCGCGCCGGCGAGATCGCCAGATCGTGTATCGAAGACCGGTCGTTCGACTTCCTCCACCGCGACGATCCGATGCCGATCGTCCGGCAGGTCCGCAACGAGGTCGGGGACGCCGTCGGGCGACGACTCGGCTGACCGCCCTCGGAGTGGAACCGAGCTGAGGGTCTCAGACGTAGTTACTCTCGCTCTCGTAGACCGAGGGATCGTCCCTGAACGTCTCGGCGACCGTCTCGAGGGTGACGAAGCGGGCGTTCTCGTGGCCCTTGACGTACTGGATGAACTCCTCGAACAGCGGAATCATGTGGGGGAGCCCGTGGAGGTCGGGGTGGATCGTGAACGTGTAGACACCCGCGCCCCGGCGATTGTAGAGGTAGTCGAACTGGCGTTTGTAGTACTGCTCGTACATCATCTCGGGGTCCTTGTAGCCGGCGTGGTAGACCGGCTGCTTGATGAACAGCATCGGCGGGATGTCGTCGCGGTACCAGCTGATCGGGATCTCGACGACGTCGGTCTCCTCGCCGTACCGGTACGGCTCCATCCACGCCTCCGGGCTCTTGTCGTAGTCGATCTTCTCCCAGCTGTCGCCTTTGCGCATCCAGCCCGGCTCGAACTCCCGTTCCATCAGGCTGCTGTCGTACTCGAAGCCGTGTTTCTCGACCAGCTCCGGCGTGTTCTCGCTGAACTCCCACCAGCTGGCGCGGTGGCCGACGGGCTCCGAGCCGGTGACGTCCTCGATCAGCTCGATCGAGACCTCGAGAATCTCGTCTTCCTGTTCCCTCGAGAGGTCCGTCGGGTTCTCGTGGGAGTAGCCGTGGACCCCGAGCTCGTGGCCCGCGGCCGCGACCGCCTCGATCTCGTCGCGGAAGGTCTCGATCGTGTGACCGGGGACGTACCACGACGTCTCGATGTCTTGCTCCTCGAACAGCTCGAGCATTCGGGGGATCCCCTCGTTGCCGGCCGACAGGCCTCGAGAGAGGTCCGCGGGCGAGTCCTCGCCGCCGTACGAGCCGAGCCAGCCGGCGACGCAGTCCGCATCGACGCCGATCGCCACGTCAACTGTTCCCATAACGTCCGGAGAGCCACCGACGAGGGGGAAGGAACTAGGGGCTGCACGTGCCGACGGGTACGGAGCCGTCCGCGGACGGCGACAGCCCCATCACGCTCGGAGCCAAGAGCCGGTATGGAACCGACGGAGTCTACGGCCGACGAGCCGGCGCTGCTCGAGGACGCACCCCTCGACCTCCCGAACGGGACCGAGACGGCGACGTTCGGGGCGGGCTGTTTCTGGGGACCCGACGCCCGCTTCGGCGCGCTCGAGGGCGTCGCCCGAACCCGGGTCGGCTACGCGGGCGGGGCCGATCCCGACCCGACGTATTTCGCGCTGGGCGATCACACCGAGGTCGTCCGGGTCGCCTACGACCCCGAGATCGTCTCCTACGAGGAGCTCCTCGAGACGTTCCGGGCGAGCCACGACTGGCACACCGACGCGCCGAAACGACAGTACCGAAGCGTCGTCCTCGCCCACGACGACGACCAGTACGAGCGTGCCCGACGGGAGCGGGACGCGATCGCCGAGCGCACCGGTCGATCGCCGGCCACCGACGTCGAACTCCTCGAGGCGTTCCACGCGGCCGAGCCGTTCCACCAGAAGTACGAACTCCGCTCGCGGCCGATCGTCGGCGACGAACTCGAGACGCTGTACGGCGAAGCGTTCGTCGATTCGACGGTCGTCGCCCGACTCAACGGGTTCGCGGCCGGCCACGTCGATCGGAGCCGGTACGACGCGTTGCTCGCCGCCCTGGATCTCCCGACGCCGATCCTCGCGGAGCTCCGACGGTGGCGTTGAATCCAGCCGTCCTCGAAGCCGATCTAAACCTATTCATAGGGGAAGACGCCTACCGGTGCGTGTGGAAGGATCGGATCCGAGTTCGTGGCAGCGGGATTTCGGACGGGGGTTCGTCGTCGTCGCTCCGATCCTCGTCACGGCGTTTCTCGTGTACGTGCTCTACTCGTTCGTCTCGACGTTCGTCCCGACGATGGTGCTCGACGCGGCCGCGCTCGAGCCGCTCCTCCCCGGGGTCGGCGAGCGCACCCGCGAGGTCACGGCGGGACTGATGCGCGCCGCCATCGTGCTCTCGATCGTCTGCACCTCGATGTACCTGCTCGGTTATCTCGCGCGAACGACCATCGGAGAGCTGTTCGAGGCCTGGCTCGACCGCGCCGCGAACCGCGTTCCGGGGCTGCGACTCGTTTACAACGCCTCGAAGACGGCGACCGAAGTGACGTTCGGACCCGAGTCGGTGCAGGGCCCGGTCAAACTCGAGCTCTGGCGCGGGATCCGGATGACCGCGTTCAAGACCGGTCAGCGCACCGAGGACGGTCGCGTGTTGCTGTTCCTGCCGACGTCGCCGAACGTCTCGACCGGGTTCATCCTCGAGGCCGATCCCGACGACCTCACGGAACTCGAGGAGAGCACCGAGTCGGCGCTGACGCGGATCATCAGCGCGGGGTTCGGCGGGGACGAGGAAACCGATACCGGTCGCTCCGACGAGGGCGCCCGTTCGAAACGGCGATCGGACCACTGAGATCCGCGACCGCAACCGCGACGCTCCGGGACGCGTATCGTCGAACGGATCGAGCGCCGCGGTTCCCGCCGGGTCGGGTTCGGCCCCCCGCGGGTCGCGATCGGTCAGGGCCGTCCGGTGCTTGCGGGCTTTTCCGGGAGGTGTCGGTACCGCGCCAGTTCCCCGTCCTCGAGGACGACCAGCAGGATATCGCGCGGGGCGATCTCGTCGAACTCGTCGACGTCGACGACCAGCTGGTCGACCACCCGATTGTCGGCCTCGAGCAAGACGACGACGTGTCGACCGTCGACGATCCGATCGACGACGCCGACGTACCGCTGAGCGCCCTCGCTCGAGGCCGACGCCGAGCACGCGCCGACGGCGCCCGTTCCGAGGGCCGGAACGGCCGCCAGCGCGCCGATCGTCGTGAGTGCGGTTCGTCGTGACAGGTTTCGTGGCGCTGTCATACCCCGGTTGGACGCGGTTTCGGATATAAAATCGCGGACCGACCGGATCGCTTCGGTCGTAGTCGATCGAGACCTATACTATTTCAGAGTCGATTCTCTATCTACCAGATATATGGTATATGGCGGAATAGCCGATCTATTCCATCGATCCAGAAACCGTAACGAGGACCCAGCTCGAGCTCGTCTATACCGTCGTTACGGCTTACTTCTCCGTACCACTCCATCAATAAACGCATGTATTTAACGATATCTTATTAGTTCGACGGTCGATCGTGTTCTGGCTACCGTACCGCCCAGACGCATAGTGAAAACTATCTATACTAGAAAATGGTACTTCTCGAACGGCGTCGCGCCGGGCTTACGGACATACCTATGTAAATGGAGCGCGGTCTCGGAACCCTTTTTGCCGGCTACACCTATCACTGTAGCAATGGCTAATCGCGAGGGTTCGACCGGCCGGCGTGAGACGTGTTGTAAGCTCGGGCGCGTCGCCGACGAGTACGCGCTTTCGGGACTCGACGACGACCTCGTCTCGTACTGGACCGGAACGGGCGACGAACAGTACAGCACACGGGAGCTCGCGCGAATCGTCAATCGGCGGATCCTCGAGGCCGCCTTCGAGGACGCGGGCGTCTCGTACAAGGACGGCGAGATCGAGAACACCTACCGACTGCTCAGCGACGACGACGTCACGAGCGGGACGCGGGTGCAGACCCGCAACGAACTCGAGCGCGACGGCGTTCCCGTCGAGGACGTCGAGTCCGATTTCGTCTCCCACCAGACCGTCTACAACCACCTCACCAAGTGCCTCGACGCGTCGCTGGCGACGCCGAGCGACGAGGAACGGCTCGAGCGAGCCGAGGAGAAACTCGGCGCGCTCCAGAACCGGACCGAGGCGGTGACGGGAGACACGATCGCACAGCTTCGGCGCAACGACGTCATCGACGTCGGCGAGTTCGACGTCCTCGTCTCCGTGACCGTCACCTGCGAGGAGTGTCAACAGCAGTACACGGTCCGCGAACTCCTCGAGGAGGGGTCCTGCGGTTGTTCCGACTGACGGTCGCGAACGCTGGTAGATGGAAGGTGAATGGACAATACCTATCCGTTCGGCCGCGCTACCCGACCGTATGAAAACGAGCCAGAACGTATCGGATCGGGAGACTCCGGACCGGGCGACGCTCTCGGTGACCAATATCGGCGGTATCGAGGAGACGACCGTCTCGTTCCAACGGGGAATCACCGTGCTCTCCGGGCGAAACGCGACCAACAGAACGTCACTGCTCCAAGGGATCATGGCCGCGCTCGGCAGCGACCGAGCGAGTCTCAAAGCCGACGCGGAGGAGGGCGAGGCCGTGCTCGAGTTCGGCGACGAGACGTACCGTCAGACCCTCCACCGGCGAAACGGGACCGTCGTCACCGACGGCGACCCGTACCTCGATGATCCGGAGATCGCGGACCTGTTCGCGTTCCTGCTCGAGTCCAACGAGGCCCGCCGGGCCGTCGCCCGGGGCGACGAGCTCCGGGAGCTGATCATGCGACCGGTCGACACCGAGGCGATCAAGGCCGAAATCCGGCAGCTCGAGCAGCGAAAGCAACGCATCGACGACGAGCTCGCCGAACTCGACCAGCTCGAGGACCGCCTCCCCGACCTCGAGGCCAAGCGGACGCGAACGAGCAACGAGATCGACTCGCTCCGCGAGGAACTCGAGGAGGCCGAGCAGCGACTCGAGGCGACCAACGTCGACGTCGAGACGCGCCGCGAGGAGCGCTCCGAGCTCGAGACGAAACTCGACGAGCTGCGCGAGACGCGGTCGGAGCTCGAGCGCACCCGGGATCGGATCGACACCGAGCGCGAGAGCATCGAGGCCCTCGAGGACGAGCGCGAGGAGGTCGAGGCCCGGCTCGAGGCGCTCTCGACGGATGAGGACGTCGACATCGGTCGGCTGGAGGCCGAGATCGACTCGCTGCAGGCCCAGAAGGACGACCTCAACGAGGAGATCTCGCAGCTCCAGCGGACGATCCAGTTCAACGAGCGGTTGCTCGAGGAGGCCGGCGAGTTCCTCGAAACCGACGAGCACCGAACCGACGGCGCCGTCACCGACCAGCTGCTGGCCGACGACGACTCGGAGACGGTCACCTGCTGGACCTGCGGCTCGTCGGTCGCGACCGACCAGATCGAGTCCACGCTCGATCAGCTCCGGTCGGTCCACCAGGACCGCCTCGAGGAGCGGTCGTCGATCGACGACGAGCTCGACGAGAAGCGAACGACCCGCGCCGAGGTCGACGAGAACCGAACGGAGTACGAAAGCGCCACCCGTCGCCTCGACTCGATCGACGACGAGATCGAGCGCCGACGCGACAGGATCGACGACCTCGCCGACGACCGCGAGTCCCTGACCCAGGAGATCGACGACCTCGAGGGCGAGATCGACGACCTCGAGAGCGACGGCTCCGAGGACGTCCTCGAGCAACACCGCGAGGTCAACCAGCTCGAGTTCGAACTCGAGCGCAAGGAGCGCGAGCGCGACGAGATCGAGGATGAGATCGCCGACGTCGAGGAGCGACTCGACGAGCGCGAGGGCCTCGAGAGCCGCCGCGAGGAGACGACCGAGGAGCTGACCGACCTGCGCACCCGGATCGACCGGATCGAGGAAGACGCCGTCGAGGCGTTCAACGAACACATGGAGAACCTCCTCGAGACGCTGGGCTACGCCAACCTCGATCGGATCTGGATCGACCGCACGACCCGCGAGGTCCGCGAGGGTCGCCGGAAGGTCTCGCGGTCCTCGTTCGACCTGAAGATCGTCCGCAGCACCGACGAGGGGGCGGCCTACGAGGACGCGATCGAGCACTTAAGCGAGAGCGAACGCGAGGTGACGGGACTGGTGTTCGCGCTGGCGGGATACCTCGTCCACGACGTCTACGAGACGGTGCCGTTCATGCTGCTGGACTCGCTCGAGGCGATCGACGCCGAGCGGATCACGGCGCTGGTCGAGTACTTCGAGTCGTACGCGCCCTACCTCGTCGTCGCCCTGCTCGACGAGGACGCCGAGCAGCTCGCACAGAGCCACGACGTCGTCACCGAGATCTGACTCGACTCGAGCGGGCGGCGGGGACCGAAACGATCCGAACGGCCGCGGGGCGGCGCTACGTGAACGCCTGAAACCCCGTCAGCTCCTCGCCGAGGACGAGCGTGTGGATGTCGTGGGTCCCCTCGTAGGTGTAGACCGTCTCCATGTTCGCCATGTGGCGCATCGGCGAGTAGTCCGTGGTGATCCCGTTCCCGCCGAGCATCTCGCGGGCGACCCGCGACTGCTCGCGGGCCGTCCGGACGTTGTTACGCTTGGCCATCGAGACGTGCTGGGGGCGCATCTCGCCGCGTTCTTTCAGCTCGGCCAGGCGGTAGGCCAGCAGCTGTGCGAGCGTGATCTGGGTCGCCATCTCCGCGAGTTTCTCCTGCTGGAGCTGAAACCGCCCGATCGGCCCGCCGAACTGCTCGCGCTCGGTGGCGTAGGCGCGAGCCTCCTCGAAGCAGTCCCGCGCGGCCCCGACCGCGCCCCAGGCGATCCCGTAGCGGGCCTGCGTGAGACAGGACAGCGGCCCCTTCATCCCCGAGACGCCGGGCAGGACGCTCTCTTCGGGGACGGACACGTCGTTCAGCCCGACCTCGCCGGTGATCGAGGCCCGCAGCGAGAGCTTCCCGTCGATCTCGTTCGTCGAGACGCCGTCCCGATCGGTCTCGACCAGGAACCCGCGGACGGGGTCGTCCTCGCCCGAGCGATCCCGCGCCCAGACGATCGCGACGTCGGCGATCGGCGCGTTCGTGATCCAGGTCTTCGAACCGTTCAGGACGTAGCCGTCGCCGTCTCTCTCGGCGGTGGTCTCCATCGCCGAGGGGTTCGACCCGTGTCCCGGTTCGGTCAGGCCGAAACAGCCTACGGCCTCGCCCTCGCCCAGCGCGGGCAGCCACTTCTCCTTCTGGGCCTCGCTCCCGTAGGCCCGGATCGGGTACATCACGAGCGCGCCCTGGACCGAAGCCATCGAGCGCAGCCCCGAATCGCCCGCCTCGAGCTCCTGCATGAGAAGTCCGTACGCCGTCTCCGAGACGTTCGGCGAGCCGTACCCCTCGAGGTTCGGCGCGTAGAACCCGAGGTCGCCCATCTTCGGGATCAGTTCCGTCGGAAAGGTTCCGCTCTCGAAGTGGTCGCCGACGTCGGGTTTGACGCGCTCCTCGACGAACTCTCGAGCCGTGTCCCGGATCATCCGCTCTTCCCGATCGAGATCGGCCTCGAGCTGTACGAAGTCCAGCATAGTGGATAGTACGCGAACCCCGCATTAGGTATTGTGGTGCGCACCCAGACCACACCCGATCCCCGTAGCCGACGGGACTCCGCCCCGACCGAAGTGACAGCGTTTTCGAGGGACTCGTCCGGCGGACGATGCTCAGAAGACGAACACCGCGCGATCCGCGAGGCCGGCCTCGACGGTCGGCTTCGATCCGTTTCGAACGGTTCCCGTGGTATGTCGGATAAGCGTACGGTCCGAGGAGTAGAACGCAGTAGAGACTATCACGATAGCGCACCAATCTCGAGCGGGACGATTTCGGACGGAACCCCGGAACGGTCGACCCTTCGCTCGAACGGCGCGTTCGATCGTTCGGGAGGATACGCGACGGGCGAGAATCCGGGCGCCGACGACCGTCGATCGACAGACTTCTCGAATGCCGTACTATCTACGGAGACCGAGACTTCCGGCGAGCGACTACGACTCGGGATCGATCGGGTGGCCCACCTCGCGCTCGTAGCCGAAGCCGCCGACGTCCCCTGTCGGCGCCGACGAAACACCGTCCTCTAGCCCAGCATCTATATGCGGCGTCCTCTCATGGACGGACGATGACCGTTGGACTCTCCCTCGAGCGCGGCGGTGACCGTCCCCCTGCGGTTCTCGGCGATCGATCGGGTATCGCGACAGGAACGCCCGGCGTGGACGAACTCCGGACCCGCCAATGACGACGACGCCACCCTCCCGGTCGGATCCGGCCGACGATCCGAGAGCCGACTACGACTACCGGAGCGACGACGTCGATCGGCCGGCGCTGGTCGAGGACATCGGCGGTCTCGTCGGCGGCGACGTGCGCGCCGATTCGTACTCGCGGGAGCTGTACGCGACCGACGCGAGCGTCTACGAGGTGACTCCCATCGCGGTCGTCTTCCCGCGCTCGGCCGACGACGTCGCCGCAACCGTCGAGTACTGCGCCGAGCGGGGGATCCCGGTGTTGCCACGCGGCGGCGGGACGAGCCTCGCGGGTCAGACGGTCAACGAGGCCGTCGTGCTCGATTTCACGCAGTACATAGACGGCGTCGTCGACGTCGACCCCGACGCCCGTCGGGCGACCGCCCAGCCCGGAATCTACCTCGAGACGCTCAACGAGACCCTCGAGCCCCACGGACTGAAGTTCGCGCCCGACCCCGCCTGGGGCGACAAGAGCGCGCTGGGCGGTGCGATCGGCAACAACTCGACGGGCGCCCACTCCCTGCGGTACGGCAAGACCGACGCCTACGTCGAGGAGGTGGAGGTCGTCCTCGCGGACGGCACCCGCACGCGGTTCGGCGAGGTCGCCATCGAGGACCTGCCCGACCTCGCCGACGGCGACGACCTCGAGGCGGCGATCTACGCCGCGGTCGCGCGGATCCTCGAGGAGCGGGGCGACCTGATCGAGGAGACCTACCCCGATCTCAAGCGCAACGTCTCGGGGTACAATCTGGACTGGTTAGTCGAGGACGCCCGCGGCGCGACTCGGGGCGTCGGCGAGCCCGATGCCGAGGGTGGGACGGTCAACCTCGCGAAGCTGTGCTGTGGCAGCGAGGGCACGCTCGCGATCGTCACCGAGGCGACCGTCTCGCTCGAGCCCGTGCCCGAGACGAAGAGCATGGCCCTGCTCGCCTACGACACCGTTCTCGAGGCGATGGACGACGTGGCGGCGATCGTCGACCACGACGCGGCCGCGGTCGAGGTCATCGACGACGTGCTGATCGACCTCGCGCGGGGGACCGCCGAGTTCGCGCCCGTCACCGAGATGCTCCCCGAGGGAACCGGCGCGGTCCTCATCGTCGAGTTCTACGCCGAGGACGCCGTCGACGGGGAGCGACGGGTGGCGAACCTGCTGGCCGATCGCTGTCCGTCGGTCGACCCCGTCGGCGACGCCGACCCCGAAGCGCAGCGGGTCGGCGCCGACGAGGCGGTCCGGGCGTTCGACGCGATCGAGGCTCACGACGCCGAGAGCCGCAGCCAGATCTGGAAGCTGCGCAAGTCCGGGCTCCCGATCTTGCTCTCGCGGACGACCGACGAGAAGCATATCGCCTTCCTCGAGGACACCGCCGTCCCGCCCGAGAACCTTCCGGCGTTCGTCGCGGACTTCCAGGCCGTCCTCGAGGACCACGACACCTACGCCAGCTTCTACGCCCACGCCGGGCCCGGCGTCCTCCACATCCGCCCGCTGATCGACACGAAGACCGAGGCGGGGCTCGAGGAGATGTCGTCGATCGCCGACGCCGTCACGGATCTCGTCGTCGAGTACGACGGCTCGGTCTCGGGCGAGCACGGCGACGGCCGCGCGCGCACCCAGTGGAACCGGAAGCTGTACGGCGAGGAGCTGTGGGAGACCTTCCAGGAGCTCAAGACGGCGTTCGACCCCGACTGGCTGCTCAACCCCGGGCAGGTCGTCTTCCGCGACGACGACCCCACCGAGATGACCGAAAACCACCGGTTCGGCCCCGACTACGCGTTCGAACCCGGCTTCGAGCCCACACTCGAGTGGGACAACGACAACGGCTTCCAGGGGATGGTCGAACTCTGCCACGGCTGTGGCGGCTGCCGGGGCGAGCAGTCCACGACGGGCGGCGTGATGTGTCCGACGTTCCGGGCGAGCGAGGAGGAGATCGCGAGCACCCGCGGGCGGGCGAACGCGCTCCGGCAGGCGATGAGCGGCGACCTCGATCCGGGCGAGGCCTTCTCCGACGAGTTCGTCGAGGAGGTGATGGACCTCTGTATCGGCTGCAAGGGGTGTGCGATCGACTGTCCGAGCGAGGTCGACATGGCCAAACTCAAAGCGGAGGTCACCCACGAGTACCACGAGCGAAACGGCTCGTCGCTGCGGGATCGCCTCTTCGCGAACGTCGCCACCCTCTCGCGGTGGGGCTCGAGACTCCCGCTGCTCTCGACGGCGGCCCCGAAGCTTCCCGGCGCCCGGGCGTTCCTCGAGGCGACGATCGGGATCGACGCCGATCGGCCGCTGCCGTCGTTTCGCCCGATGACGTTCCGGGACTGGTTCGAAGAGCGAGGTGGCGCGGCCACCTCGGAGCGGCGAGCGCTGGAAGCGCGAGCGGCGAGGGAGCCGACCGATTCCGCGGATCGCGCGAACGGGACGCAGTCCCGTGAGCGGACGGACGATTCGCGCGCGCCCGAGCGAAAGGCGATCGTCTACCCCGACCCCTACACCACCTACAGCCACCCCGAGGCGGGCAAGGCCGCCGTGCGCGTTCTCGAGGCCGCGGGCGTCCCCGTCAAGGTGCCCGACGACCTGGACGACACGGGCCGACCAGCGTTCTCGAAGGGCTTTCTCGAGCGGGCCGAGGCGACCGCCCGCGAGAACGTCCGTGCGCTGGCGCCGCTGGTCGAGGACGGCTGGGACGTCGTCGTGATCGAGCCCTCGGACGCGGTCATGCTCCAGTCGGACTACCTCGACTTGCTCTCCGACGAGGACGCCCGAACCCTGGCGGAGGCGAGCTACGGGATCTGCGAGTACCTCGATACGTTCCGGCTGGACGAACGGCTCGCGTTCGACGCCCCCGACGAGTCGCTGACCTACCACGGCCACTGCCACCAGAAGGCGACGGCGAAAGATCACCACGCCGTCGGCGTCCTCCGGCGAACCGGCTACGCCGTCGACCCCCTCGACTCGGGTTGTTGCGGGATGGCCGGCAGCTTCGGCTACGAGGCCGAACACGGCTCGATGAGCGACGCCATCGCCTCGATCCTCTACGACCAGGTCGAGGCGAGCCCCGGCGAGCGGGTCGTCGCGCCCGGCGCCTCCTGTCGCACGCAGCTTCAGAACCGCGACGGGGACGTCGAGGCCCCCCCGACGCCGATCGAGGTCATCGACGCCGCGCTCGAGTAGCCCCCTCGATCCGGGGAATCCGTTTATGGCGTTGGTTCCCGTAGGTATCGCCATGGTTTCCAGCGTGCTGGTTCCGATCGACGACTCGGAGCGGTCGACCGAGGCCCTCGAGTACGCCCTCGAGACCCACCCGGACGCGACGATCACGGCGATACACGTCGTCGACCCGCGAAAGTTCTACGCGGCGACCGGGATCGAGGGCAGCATCACGGCCGACTACGAGCGGATCGAGGAGAACTACGAGCGGCAGGCGGAGACGCTCCTCGAGGAGGCCCGCGAGACGGCCGCCGAGCGGGGGGTCGACCTCGAGACGGAGTGGGTCACGGGAGCGGTCACCCGCTCGATCGTCGACTACGCGGCCGAGCACGACGTCGACGGGATCGTCATGGGGAGCCACGGCCGCTCGGGTGCGAGCCGCGTCCTGCTGGGCAGCGTCGCCGAGAGCGTGACCCGGCGCTCCCCGGTCCCGGTGACGATCGTTCGCTGAGACGACTCGCTGAGCCGGCCCTCGGGACGGCCACGAACCGCGAAACCGCCTCGAGAGCGAGGTCCGCTCCGTCCCCGACCGCGTCGTCCGGCGTCGGAGATGGCCCCGAAAAAGCGCCGGAAACGGGAATCTTTTGCGCCCGCTTGGCCAACGACGGCCTATGACTCAGCCATCCGATACGTTCGGCGAGTGGCCGCTCAAGCGGCTGCTAACCGAGGTCGTCGGTTCGGGACCGAAGTCGGCCGACGACATGACCCGCGAGCAGGCCCGCGAGGCGCTCCGGCGGATCCTCGCGGGCGAGCCCGAGGAGACGACCCTGGGCGCGTTCTGGCTCGCGAATCGCTGGAAGCGAAACACCCCCGAGGAGCTGGCGGCCTACGCCGACGTCATGCGCGAGGAGTCGGTGCTTACGGCCGCACCCGAGTGCGACCCCGTCGACTGCGGCGCGAACTACGACGGCAAGCACACCTCCGCGCTGCTCGGCGTCGGCGCCGGCGTCGTCGCCGCCGCGGCCGGAACGCCCGTCGTCGTCCACTCCGGGGACGGCGTTCCGACCCAGAAGGAGACGGCGTACAAACACGTGCTGGACGAACTGGGCGTTCGAACCGATCTCGAGCCCGGAGCCAGCGCCGAGATGGTCGACGAGACCGGGTTCGGCTTCTACTACCAGCCCGCGTTCAACCCCGGGATCGACGACCTCTTCGAGCGACGCGACGAGATGGGCGTCCGAACCTTCGTCAACACGATCGAGACGGTCGCCAACCCCGCCGAGGCCGACGTCCACCTCGGCTCCTTTTACCACCTCGCGTTCGCGAAGAAGCTGACCGACCTCATGGCAGAAAGCGAGGAACTCGAGTTCTCGCGGGCGATCTTCTTCCAGGGGATGGAGGGGTACGACGACATCCGGCCGGGGTACACGAAGGTCGCCGAGTGGAACGCCGGCGAAGAACTGGTGGACTACGAGATCGAGACCGCCGAGTACGGCATGGAGATGGAGAGCGAGGATCTGGCAGTCGACGACGTCGCCGCCGACTCCGCGGCGATCACCGAGGACGTCCTAGCCGGGGAACGCGACGACCAGTTCGCCGACGCCGTCGCGCTCAACGGCGCCTTCAGGATGTACGCCCGCCGGGACGTCGACAGCCTCGAGGCGGGTCTCGAGCGGGCCCGCGAGGCCATCGCTGACGGCAGCGCCCAGGCGGTCCTCGAGGAACTGCGCGAGTTCTGAGCCGAGCGGGTCCTGTTCCGTACTCGCAGGAAGAGCCGCGTTGGGTGGGCCTGCTGGCGGTCGGAACGTGACGACCGGCGTTTTCGTCGGGGATCGTTCCGTCCACTACGGCGACCTGGCAGCCAGATATATAAAACATCGATCAATAATTGGCGTATGGCTCCGAACGACCCGCCGCCGACGCTCGAGAACTCGACGCCGCCGCCCGTCGACGAACAGGACCCCGGACGCGACACGAGTACCGCGCTCAACGCCGTCATCGGCGGCGTCGTCGGAATCGTCCTCTCGTTCGTCCCGCTGTCGCCGGTGCTCGGGGGTACCGTCGCCGGCTACCTCGAGGGCGGTGACACCGACGACGGACTGAAAGTCGGCGCGTTCGCGGGGCTGGTCGCGCTACTCCCGATCGCTCTCGTCGGCTTTTTCGTGCTCGTTCTCCTCGTCGGCGGGACGCCGGCGGCGTTCGGTATTCTCGGACTCGTCGGGCTGTTCTTCGTCGCGATCTACACTGTCGGACTGGGTGCCCTCGGCGGTGCCATCGGGGTCTACGTCGAGGACGAATTCTGACGACCGTCCGCCGGAACCTACCACCGTTTGGAAAGTAGCCACCTACTCTGAACACTGATTTCTGATCTGCCCGCAACGACGAACGAATTTATATAACGGGCGTCCGAGTATCGCCGTATGCGACTCGAGAACGAGACGACACTCATCACGGGCGCGGCGTCGGGGATCGGACGCGCGACGGCCGAACGCTTCGCCGACGAGGGAGCCAGGGTGATCGTCACCGACGTCGACAGCGACGGCGGGGAAGCCGTTGCGGACGAACTCGCCGACGGGGGAGCCGACGCGGAGTTTCACGATCTGGACGTCACCGACAGCGAGGCGTTCCACGCGGTCGTCGACGCCGTCGCCGAGGAGTACGGGCTCGATATCGTCGTCAACAACGCCGGGACGGGCCACCCCTCCTCGCGGCTCGAGGAGACCGACGACTCGATCCGGGACTTCGTCATCGACGTCAACGTCAAGGGCGTCTGGAACGGCTGTCACGCCGCCTTGCCGCACATGAAGGATCAGGGCCACGGGTCGATCGTCAACGTCGGCTCGCTGGCGAGCATCCTCGGACTGCCCAAGCAGGCGGCCTACTCGCTGAGCAAGGGTGCCGTGTTGAACCTCACGCGGGCGATCGCCGCGGAGGCAGGTCCCTACGGCGTTCGGGCCAACACGGTCTGTCCGGGCTTTACGGACACGTCGCTGCTCGAGCAGTACCTGGCGATGGAGGACGACCCCGAGGCGGCCCGCGAGGAGATGGCCGCAGAGTACCCGCTGAAACGACTCGGCGAACCGGAGGAGGTGGCCGACGCGATCCTCTTTCTGGCCAGCGACGAGGCCTCCTTCGTCAGCGGCCACGGGCTGGTCGTCGACGGCGGGTTCTCGACCTGTTGATCGCCCCTTCCAGGGCGTCTCACGGCGCCGCGTTGGCCGCGACGAGCACGCACTGAACCAGCACCTCAGTGACGAGAGGATACACCGTCGGAGACGGCCTGAACCCCATCGAACTCGTTCGTTCGTCGAGCCTCGTCCGGGATCTCGCGTTCGCGATCGAACGGGGCTGGCCGTACTGCTACGCCCGCCTCGAGTGGTCGGCGACGATCGATCCGGACGCCGAACTCCCGTCGACCGACACGCAGTGTTCGCGCTGTGGGGTTCGCGTCGAGATCGACCTCGAGGGTGACGGGCTCGAAGCGACCCTCGACGGGTCGTTGTCCGTCCTCGAGGTCACGACGCGCGGGGAGTGACCGTCACTCCTCGCGGATCAGGGCGACGCTCGCGAGCTTGTCGCCGGCCGCGACGGTCGACTCGCGGGTGAGCGTGTAGAGTAGCCCCCCGCGGTTCGCGGTCGCCGACTGGAGGGGTTCGTAGGTGGTCGGATCGTACACCGTCCCCAGCGGGTCGCCCGCGGCGACCGGCTGCCCGACCTCGAGGCCCGGTTCCGGGCGGAACAGCCCCGACTCGTCGGCGACGACCTGGCCGAGGTGGTTCCTGGCGAGGGTCTGCTCGCGGTCGGGGACCTCACCCGGGAGCATCCCGAGCCGGCGACAGACGTCGCACAGTCCGTCGACGCCGATCCCGACGGCGTCCTCGAGGATCTGTTTGTTGTGTGCCAGCTCGGGCGTGATCGCGGGGATCCCCTCGTTTGCGGCCGCGACCCGGAGCTTCCCGGCGAACCCGCGGCGGTGCCACTCCTCGCTCGCGTCGTCGTCGGCCTCCTCCGAGAGCAGGAGGTCGGTGCCGAACGCCTCGGCCAGCGCGCGGGACTCGTCGTCGCCCTCGAGGAAGACGACGTGGGGGAGCATGTCCGGACTCCCGGTGTGGAGGTCGACGACGGCGTCGGCGCCCTCGACGTACTCCCAGAGGCGGGCCGCCATGCGCTGGTGGAGGCTGCCGTCGGCGTCGCCGGGCCACACCCGGTTCATGTTCGGGTTGACGCTGTCGATGATCTCCGGCGTCGTGTAGGAGACCCGATCGAAGGTGAGCGGGTTTGCGACGGGGACGGCGACGATCCGCCCCGACAGCGACTCGAGCGGGAGCCGCTCGTGGAACCGCCGCAGCGTCTCGGTGCCGTTTATCTCGCGGCCGTGCTGGGCGGCCTGGACGTACAGCGTCGGCCCGTCGTCGTCGCCCTCGTAGCTGTGGACCGTCGTCGTGATCTCGACGCCCGACGGCAGCCGCGCGAGCGTCACCTCCTCGCTCGTGTGCGTTCCCGCGGTCATGGTCGTCCCGTACCACGTCGGGCGGTATGTACCTGCGGCAGGCGATTACAGTGATACAGCGCGGACGTCTACGGCGTTAGCCGTAGGAGGACGCGCGAACCGATCACGCCGTTCCGAGACCACTACCGTTTTCACCCGTCCGACCGTCGGTCGAGGTATGAGCAACGTTACTGCGACCCTGCACACCAGCAAGGGCGAAATCGAGGTCGAACTCTACGACGAGCGCGCGCCGAGCACCGTCGACAACTTCGTCGGACTCGCGACGGGCGGCAAGTCCTGGACCGATCCCGAGACGGGCGAGGAGGTCGAGGACGAACCGCTGTACGACGACGTGCTCTTTCACCGCATCATCGACGGGTTCATGATCCAGGGCGGGGACCCGACCGGGACGGGTCGGGGCGGCCCCGGTTACCAGTTCGACGACGAGTTCCACGAGGAACTGCGCCACGACGACGCGGGTGTCCTCTCGATGGCCAACTCCGGGCCCGACACGAACGGGTCGCAGTTTTTCATCACGCTGGACGCCCAGCCCCACCTCGACGACCGCCACGCCGTCTTCGGGAAGGTCACCGACGGGATGGACGTCGTCGAAGAGATCGGTAACGTTGAGACCGACGCCAACGACCGACCCCGCGAGGACGTCGTCCTCGAGTCGGTGTCGGTCGACTACGAGTAGGCGGCGCCGCCGACTGCGTCCCGTCGCGGACGCGTCGACGCGCTCGGCCGTCGCTTCGGCCGCACCGACCTCGACGGTCCGCGGCCAAACGATGCAACGGCTACGCTTAGGGGCGTCGGCTCCCTGGCTGTCGTATGAGCTGGACGGCTGCGGACGTTCCCGACCAGAGCGAACGGACGATCGTCGTGACCGGCGCCAACAGCGGGATCGGCCTCGAGGCGACCCGCGAGCTCGCGCGCAACGGCGCACGGGTGATCATGGCCTGCCGGAGCGCGGACCGGGGCGAGCGGGCGGCCCGTGACGTCCGGTACGACGCGCCCGAGGCCGACCTCCGCGTCGAGGCCTGCGACCTGGGCGACCTCGAGTCGATCCGTTCGTTCGCGGACCGGCTCGACGAGTCGGTCGACGTGTTGATCAACAACGCCGGCGTGATGGCGATCCCGCGGAGCGAAACCGCCGACGGATTCGAGACGCAGTTCGGCGTCAACCACCTCGGGCACTTCGCGCTCACCGGGCTCTTGCTCGAGAACCTGGCGACCGACGGCGACGAGCCCGCGCGGGTCGTCACCGTCTCGAGCGGGGTCCACGAGCGCGGCGAGATCGACTTCGACGACCTTCAGGGCGAGCGCTCCTACGATCCGTGGGACGCCTACGCCCAGTCGAAGCTGGCGAACGTGCTGTTCGCCTACGAACTCGAGCGACGCTTCCTCACGGCCGGGCTGAACGCCGACAGCGTGGCGGTCCATCCGGGCTACGCGAACACGAACCTGCAGTTTCGCGGTCCCGAACGGCAGGGGAGCCGGCTCCGGCTGGCGGCGATGAAGCTCATGAACGCGCTGGTCGCCCAGTCCGCGGCGGCGGGCGCGTTACCGACGCTGTACGCCGCGACCGCCCCCGAGGTCGAGGGCGGCGCCTACTACGGTCCCGGCGGGCTCGGAAACATGCGCGGGTCCCCCGAGCGGCAGGCCTCCTCGGACCGATCGTACGACGAGGAGACCGCCCGCCGGCTGTGGGCGGTTTCGCGGGAGCTGACCGGCGTCAGCTACGAGCTGCCGCGGCCGACCGACGCCCCCGATCCGAGCGCGCGACCGTAACGCGAAAGCCGACGCGGCCGAACGACTACCATATGAGCGACGACGAGATCAGACGCGCGAGCGACGTCGGCTCGGCGGACGCGCCCCCGGTCGAGGAGAAACCGTACAAGCTCGTCTTCGAGGCGAACAGGTGCTTCGGCGCGGGCAAGTGCGCCGAGGTCAGCGACAACTGGGAGCTGTCGATCGCCACGGGGATCGCTCGGCCGGCGGCGTACTTCTTCGGGGAGGACGACCTCGAGCACAACCTCCGGGCCGCGGAGGTCTGTCCGGCGAAGAAAGGCGAGGGTTGCATCCACGTGATCGACCGTCGCACCGACGAGGAGCTCGCCCCGGACCCACGGGGCGACGGCACGTTGAGCGTCGACTGGTGAGGCGGCGACGCGGCCGCGGACCCGACGAGTCGGCGCGGTTCCAGCAGTGGACTAATCCCGCGGCCGCGTGAACGACCACGCATGGCAGACGGGAGCTACCTCTCGGACTGGGACCTCGAGCAGCGCGGACTGATCGCGATCACGCTACTGAGCGGCGTCCTCGCGTTGCTCGTTCTCGTCCCCTACCTTCAGTACGTGCTGTTCGGTCTCGTTCTCGCGTACGTGCTCTACCCTCTCCAGGGCCGCCTCGAGAACTATCTTAGGCCGACAATCGCGGCGTTCGTCATGGTGGTGGCGACGCTGCTCGTCGTGTTGATTCCGCTGGTGTACGTCGTCACGATCGCCGTCCGACAGGCCCTCGGGGTGGTTCCCGCGATCAGGGAGGGACAGTTCGACGTCGGGACGGTTCAGGAGGTCCTCGGGACCGAGGACCTCCCCGTCGATCCCGTCTCGCTGTACGAGTCGAACCAGGATCGAATCGCCACGGCCCTCCAGCAGGTCGCGACGGGAGCGCTCGATTTCGTCGGCAGCCTGCCGGGCCTGTTCATCGGACTGACCGTCACGCTGTTCGTCCTCTTCGGCCTGTTGCGGGACGGCGAGCGGGTCGTCGCGTGGACCAAGTGGGTGGTGCCCGTCGACGATCGGATCCTCGACGAACTCTGTGCGGGACTGGACGACCTCATGTGGGCCTCGGTCGTCGGGAACGCGGCCGTCGCGGCCGTTCAGGCGGTGTTGCTGGGTGTCGGCCTCCTGGTCGCCGGGGTCCCCGCCGTCATCTTCCTGACCGTCGCGACGTTCGTGCTCACCCTGTTGCCGCTGGTCGGGGCGTTCGGGGTCTGGATTCCGGCCGCGGGCTACCTCGTCGCGGTCGGACGGCCGACCGCCGGCGCCGCGGTCGCCGTCTACGGGTTGCTCATCACCTTCTCGGATACGTATCTCCGACCCGCACTGATCGGTCACACCGACGCGTTCGACTCCACCATCGTCGTCGTCGGCATCTTCGGCGGGCTCATCGCCTTCGGCGCCGTCGGGCTGTTCGTCGGTCCGGTCGTCCTCGGCGGCGCGAAGCTCACCTTCGACTGCTTCGCGCGGGCCCACTCCGGGGAGCCCGCCGCCGACGGCCACCTCGAGGGGACGGTCGGCGCCGAATCGGAGAAACGGGCGGTGGCCGACGCGAACGACGGCGGGTCCGACGAGTGAGCCGCGGGGCGATCGCGTCTCGACGGACACCGAAACGCACATCCCGAGACGGCGAGTACCCTCGAGTGCATCCCGCGCGAGGGTAGCCAAGCAGGCCAACGGCGGTGGGCTTAAGACCCGCTCCCGTAGGGGTCCGAGGGTTCAAATCCCTTCCCTCGCATGCTACCGCGAACATCCGTGAGCGGTAGCTGCGAGACGAGGGGATTTGAACGAGAGAAACGCGAGCGGGAGCGAGCGTTTCGCGTGGTTCAAATCCCTTCCCTCGCATTTCCGCTGCGAGCAACTCACGAGCAACGGCGTTCGAACTGAAGATTTGAACGGAGAGCATCGTAAGCGAGCGCGTAGCGAGCACCCGTCTTCGCGGTTCGACTCCCGGGATCCCGACTCGAGCGCCACGACGGATCCCGATCGGCCGCTACGCCTCGTCGACCGCGGGTAGCGTCACCGAGAACGTCGCCCCCTCGCCGGGTTCGGAGTCGACGGCGATCTCGCCGCCGTGGCGCTCGACGATCCGCTGACACAGCGCCAACCCGATCCCCATCCCCTCGTGCTCGCCGCGGCCGTGGAGCCGCTGGAAGACCTCGAACACGCGGTCCTGATCGTCGGGATCGATGCCGATTCCCTCGTCGTGGACCGCGACCGACCACCGATCGCCTCGCCGCTCGGCGTCGACGCGGATCGTCGGCGGCTCGTCGCCGCTGTACTCGATCGCGTTCTCGAGCAGGTTCTGGAACACCTGCCGCAACTGGTCGGCGTCGCCCTCGACCCGGGGGAGCCGATCGACCGTCACGTCGGCACCGCTCTCCTCGAGCCGGAACTGCAGGTCGGCGCGAACGTCCTCGACGACGTCCTCGAGATCGGTCGGCTCGAGGGGGCTCCCCTGGGTTTCGACGCGGGAGTACTCGAGCAGCCCGTCGATCATGTTCCGCATCCGATCCGCGCCGTCGAGGGCGAACGCCAGAAACTCCTCGCCGTCGGCGTCGAAGGCGTCGCCGTAGCGGTCCTCGAGCAGCCGGAGGTAGCTCGAGACCATCCGCAGGGGCTCCTGGAGGTCGTGGCTGGCCGCGTACGCGAAGTGTTCGAGCCGTTCGTTCGAGGTCTCGAGCTGTGCGATCGTCTCCTCGAGCTTTCGGCGGTACTCCCGGCGCTCGGTGACGTCGGTGAGCGTCACGACCGCGCGGCGCACGTCGCCGCGGCTGTCCCTGACGGGCATTCCGTGTTCCATGATGATCCGCCGTTGCCCGTCGAACGTCCGGATCTCGTAGACGTTCGGCTCCGTCACTTCCTCGCCCCGGAGGACTTGCGACATCGTCCACTCATCGGGCTCGACGGGGTCGCCGGAGTCCGCCCAGACGGCGTCGTACTTCTCGTACTCGTCGACGGACTCGGCGTCGAAGACGTCCCCGCCCCAGATCTCCCGGGCCGCGGCGTTGGCCCTGACCAGCGACCCGTCCGCGTCCGCGACGACGGCGCCGACGGGCAACACCCGGAAGAGCGTCTCGAGTTGCCGGCGCTGGTTCTCCGCCTCGAGCTCGGCCCGCTTGCGCTCGGTGATGTCGGTGAGCGCGCCCGGGAACGTCTCGGCGTCGCCCGCCTCGTCGCACTCGACGTGGCCGCGGGCGAAGACCCAGCGGATCTCGCCGTCGGCGTCGCGAACGCGGTACTCCGCTTCGTACTCGCCACAGCTCTCGAGGGCGTCCTCGATCTGCGCCGCGACGCGGTCGCGGTCGCTCTCGTGGACCGACGACAGCACCCGCTCGATCGGGAGCCCCTCACGCGCGCGCTCCGGATCGAGTCCGAACGTTCGCGCGAAGGACGCGCCGGCGACGAACGAGTCCTCGGCGACGTCCCACTCCCAGGTCCCGACCGCGCCGGCCTCGGTCGCGGCCTCGAGTTGCTCCTTGGTGTCCTCGAGGTACCGCTCGCGTTCCTTGCGTTCGGTGACGTCCCGGAAGTAGACCGAAATTCCGGTTTCTGACGGGTAGAGGTTCGCCTCGACCCAGAACCCGAGCGTGTCGTAGTAGAGCTCGTAGCTGGTCGCCTCCTGGGTCTCCCGCGCCGTGTGGAACGCGTTCCAGACCTCGTCGAGTTCGGCGGCCGACGGGAACACGTCCCAGAGGCGCTCGCCGAGCAGTTCGTCCTCGGAGCGCTGGAGGAGGTCCTCGGCGCGGTCGTTGACGTGGGTGAACCGGAACTCCTCGTCGACCGCGTAGAACGCGTCGGAGATCCTGCCGAACACGCCCTCGAGTTCGCTCTCGAGCCGTCGCTCGCGCTTCCGTCGTTCGGTCATGTCCCGGGTCACCTTCAGGTAGCCCCGGTGAGTGCCGTCGGCGTCCCGAATCGGGGTGATGGTGACGTTCGCCCAGAACTGCGAGCCGTCCGCGCGGACGCGCCACCCCTCGTTCTCGACCGAGCCGCGCTCGGTCGCTCGTTCGAGGTTTCGCTCCGGAACGCCCGCCGCGCGGTCCTCCTGGGTGTAAAAGACCGAGAAGTGCTCGCCGAGGATCGCCTCGCGGTCGTACCCTTTGATCCGCTCGGCGCCCGTGTTCCAGCTGATCACGCGCCCCTCGGGATCCAGCCGGAAGATCGCGTACTCCTCGATCGAGTCGACCAGCGAGCGAAACTCCTCGCGGCTCTCCCGGAGGGCGCTCTCCGAGCGTTTCCTGTCGGTGATGTCGTAGTAGAGCTCGATCCGTCCGCCGGCGTAGTGGCCCGACTCGATCGGTTTGCTGTAGTGCTCGAGCCACCGTTCCTCGCGGTCCTCGCCCGGCGTGATCCGACACTCGAAGCGCTCGACGGAGCTGTTGTCGTCGTAGGTCGCCGTCACCGTCTCCGCGAACCGGTCGGATTCCGCCACGCCGTGTTTCGTCGTCTCGTCGACGAGCGTTCGTTTGTCGCGCCCGACGACGGCGTCTCGATCCAGCCCGAAGTACCGCGCGACGGTTTCGTCGGCCCACGCGATATCGAACTCGTCGTCGAGGACGAACGCGCCGATATCGACCTCGTCGAGGACGTCGGCGACGGTGTTCGGCGGCACGTCCGACGGCTCGAACGAGTCCAGCCGCCGTTTCTGTCCGGTGCGATCCCGTACCACGCCGATCGTCCCCCGGCGATCGTCGACGCTCCCGAGCGGAGCGACGCGGAGTTCACACGGCACGGTTTCGCCGCCGGCCGCTCGGAGCCCCAGTTCGAACGTCTCGGGGTCGTCGCTCGCGCCGGCGCGTCGATCCGCCACCGCGGTTTCGATCGCGGACGCGTCGCCGTCGGCCAGAATCAGCGAGACGTGCGCCCCCAGGAGCTCGTCCCGCGCGTAGCCCGTCAGGTCGACGATCGCGTCGTTGACCGCGACGAACGTCCCGTCGCCGTCGAGTTGGTAGAGCCCGTCGTCGATCGTCCCGACGAGGGTTCGGTACCCCTCGAGCGCCGCGTCGCCGTCGGAACACCGCCAGAACACCCCGCCCCCCTCGTCGGAATCCGCTCGCGTACTCATGTCCGCGTAGTGGCTATTGAAACGGATAAGTTTCCCGTCAGCTACCGACGGCGCCCCACGAGCGTCCGCTAGAAGGGATACTCCCGGGGCTCGCGCTGGATCGAGACCCACTTCGTCGTCGTCAGCTCCTCGAGGATGGACTCGCCGTTGTACCGTCCCAGTCCCGACTGTTTCACCCCGCCGAAGGGGACGTGGGGCTCGTCGTTGATCGGCTGGTCGTTGATGTGGACCATCCCGGTGTCGATCCCGTCGGCGATCCGCCGGGCCTGCTCGAGGTCCTCGCCGTGGACCGACCCCGACAGGCCGTGGATCGTGTCGTTGGCCAGCTCGATCGCCTCCTCGTCGTCGGCGTACGGGATCACGGGGGCGACGGGGCCGAAGTGTTCGTTGGACGCGGCGGCCGCGTCGTTGTCGACCCCCGAGAGGACCGTCGGCTCGACGATCAGCGAGTCGTCGACGCCGTCGATTGCGGCCGTCTCGCCGCCCGCCTCGAGGGTCGCGCCCGCCTCGACGGTCTCCGCGACGAGCTCGAGGATCTCGTCGCGCTGGCTCTCGTCGATGATCGGGCCGATAACCGTCTCCTCGTCGGTCGGGTCGCCCGTCGGCAGGCTCGCCGCGCGGTCGGCCAGCGCGTCGACGTACTCGTCGTAGACGTCCTCGTGGACGAGGTGACGGTTGATCGAGATGCAGGCCTGGCCCTGGTGGAGGAACGAGCCGAAGACGCCGCCGTCGACGGCTCGCTCGAGGTCGGCGCTCTCGGTGACGACGTGGACGTTGTTCCCGCCCAGTTCCAGCGCCGGCAACGCGTTGTTGCCCGCGGCCCGCTCGCCGACGCCCTGGCCGACCGGCGTCGACCCCGTAAAGGCGACGACGCGGGGAACGTCGTGACCCGCGATCGCGTCGCCGATCTCCGAGCCCCGGCCGGGGACGACGCTCAGCAGCCCCTCGGGGACGCCGGCTTCCTCGAAGAGCCGCGCGAGCAACAGGCCACCGGTGATCGGCGTGTTCGAGGCCGGTTTGAGGACGACGCCGTTGCCCGCGGCAAGCGCCGGCGCGACGGCCCGCATCGACAGGTGCAGCGGGAAGTTCCACGGCGAAATGACGCCGACGACGCCGACGGGTCGACGCTCGACGACGTTTTCCTTGCCCGGCGTGACCGACTCCGCGTGCTCGCCTTTCATCCGGAACGGGAAGCTCGCTGCCTCCTGCATCATCCCGCGGGCGGTCCGGATCTCGGCGTCGGCCTTGACGGGCGCGCTGCCGGACTCGACGGCGAGCAGCTCGGTGATCGCCTCGCGGTGCTCGCCGACGTACTCGAGGGCGGCCGTCACCAGTCCGGCCCGCCGCTGGGGTGGCTGCTCGGCCCATGACCGCTGGGCCTCGCGGGCCCGTTCGTACGCCCGGTCGACGTCGTCGGTCGTGCCGGCGGGAACACTCGCGATCTCCTCGCGCGTGTAGGGGTTCTCGACGGCGATCGACTCCCGGTCGCCGGGATCGACCCACTCGCCGCCGAGGTAGATCGCGTTCCAGCCCGCGTCGGGTGCCAGCGGAAGTTCGGTCGACATACGGCGGCCTAGTCCGGTAGCGCGGATAAGCGATTGACCCGCACCTGCAACGTCGCTGGCGGCTCGCCGTCAGCCACCGCCGACCGGTTCGCCGCCGTCCTCGAGGTACGCCGGCGGTACCCGGTCCGTCGTGTACGTCTCGCGGCCGCGTTTCGCGATCCGACGCTCGTCCGCGAGCATCCCCGCGGCGTCGACGACGAGCACGACGGGGTCGCTCGCGTGGCGCCGCCCGACGCGGCGGGCGACCTCGGGACTCGCCGAGAGGTGGACGTGCTGGCGGGACATCGGCCGCAGGCCCGACCCGCGGATCGACGCGAGGTTCGACGGGTCGGTGCCGTGGTAGAGCTCGTCGGGTACGGGCGCGTCGCTCGGCTCGAGGTCGATGTCGACGGAGTGGCCGTAGGCTGCACGGACGCGGTCGTCGCCGTCGCCGGCGGTTCGCTCGAATCGCCCCTTCGGATCGGTCGCGACCACGGCCGCGACGTGCTCGGGCCCCACCCAGTCGTACTTCTTCTCGACGGCGGCGACCAGCGCCTCGAGGCTGGCCCACCCTCGCTCGTCGAGTTCGAGGCCGGCGTCCTCGGGGAAGTGCCGCAGGGCGCCGCTCGCGTACGTCGAGAGGCGACGGCGTCGGGCCCCCGAGAGCAGTTCCGTCCCGCGGGCGTCACAGCGCGGACAGGTCCCGTCGTCGGTCGCGAACGGGCCGTGATCCGCACAGGTGCGAACTGGCTCCGTCACGGGAGCTAGTGAGCGCTCGAGGACGAAAAAACTCGCGCGCGGAGCTGCGCACTCTCGCGGGAGCGCCGGCTACTCGCCGGTTCGGAAGGACAGATCCAGCGCGGGCGCCGAGTGGGTCAGCGATCCCATCGAGATCGCGTCGACGCCCGTCGCGGCGTAGTCGGCGACGTCCTCGAGTCCGATCCCGCCGCTTGCCTCCGTCAGTACGTCCCCGCGGTCGGCGAGCAGGTCGACGCCCTCCCGGGTCTCCGCCGGAGACATGTTGTCGAGCAGGACGACGTCCGCGCCGGCGGAGACGGCCCGGGGCGCGTCCCTCGGCGACTCGACCTCGACCTCGATCTGCGTCGCGAACGAGGCGCGCTCCCGGAACCGCGAGACGGCGTCCTCGAGGCCCAGCTCGGCGACGTGGTTGTCCTTGACCATCACCATGTGCGAGCAGTCGAGGCGGTGGGTGTCGCCCCCGCCGGCGACGACGGCCCGCTTCTCGAGACCCCGCAGTCCGGGGGTCGTCTTTCGGGTCGCGGCGATCCGGACGTCGTCGGACTCCGTTCGAGCCTCGTCGACCGCCTTGCGGGTCCGGGTCGCGACGCCCGAGGCGTGCCCGACCAGGTTCACCGCGGCGCGCTCGCCCCGAAGGATCTCGCGCGCGGCCCCCGCGACGCGGAGGAGTTCGTCGCCGCGCTCGATCGACGCACCGGGCTCGACGGACCCGACGACCTCGACCCCGAGGTAGTCGAAAACCGTGCGGGCGGCCTCGAGTCCCGCCGTGACGCCGCTTTCCGTCGCGACGAGTCGGCCCGTCGTCTCGCCCGGGACCCGGTTGGTGACGTCGTGGTGGCCGAGGTCCTCCCGGAGCCAGCGCTCGGCCTGCGTGTCGGTGATCATCGGATCACCTCCGGGTCGGCGGTCGGCGAGTCCTCGCGGACGAGATGGTGACAGCCCCGCGATTCGGGGTTCTCGCCCGCGGCCCGCGCGATCAGCAGGGCGGTGACGCAGGCGTTCCGGAGCTCGTAGAGCTCGCGGGAGGTCCTGGTTCGGGTGTAGGCGTCGACCTCGCCCTTGAGCCGCCGGAGGACGGCGCTCGCGCGGGCGATCCCGTCGGGGTCGCGCTCGAGGCCGAGCCGTTCGGCCATCGTTCGCCGCAGCCGCGCGAACTTCTCGGCGGCGAACTGTTCGGGTAGCGCGGGGTCGCCGTCCCGAAGGGTCGGCGCCTCGAGGGCTTCGGGTTCCGCTCCGTTTTCGGCAGCGTCCTCGCCCGCCCGCAATCCCCAGACCAGCCCCTCGAGCAGGCTCGTGCTCGCCAGGCGGTTCGCACCGTGGACGCCCGTCCTGGCGCACTCGCCGACGGCGTACAGTCCCTCGAGGCTCGTTCGCCCGTAGTGGTCGACGTCGATCCCGCCACAGAGGAAGTGTTCGCAGGGCGCGACAGGAATCTCGTCGCCGTCGATCCCGCGGTCACGACAGTTCTCGGCGATGCCGGGGAATTCCTCCTCGAAACCGCCCTCGAGCGTCCGTACGTCCAGGACGACCTCGCCGGTCTCTTCGCGTTCGGTTTCGACCGCGCGGGCGACGACGTCTCGGGGTGCGAGTTCGGCGTCGGGGTGGTAGTCGTCCATGAATCGGTCGCCGTCCGCGTTCCGAAGAACGGCGCCCTCGCCTCGCAGCGCTTCCGACAGGAGAAACGGCTCCTCGCCCGCGTACGCGGTCGGGTGGAACTGTACGTACTCCAGATCCGCGACGTCGGCACCCGCGAGCGCGGCCATCGCGATCCCGTCTCCGGTAGCCCCGTCGGGGTTCGTCGAGCGCGGGTAGAGTGCACCGATTCCACCCGTCGCCAGCACCGTCGCCCCGGCGTAGACGGGTCGTCCGGTCGGGTCCTCGTCGGTGAGGACACCGTGGACGCGACCCTCGTGGGTAATCAGCTCGAGCGCGGCGGTGTCCTGTCGGACTTCGATGCGCTCGTGGTCGTCGACGTGGTTCAGGAACGGACGCAGGACGTGGCGCCCCGTCGCGGCGTCGACGTGGAGGATGCGTCGCTCGGAGTGGGCCGCCTCGCGGGCGTAGTCGAACGCGCCGTCCTCGCGTTCGTCGAAGCCGATTCCGAGGGCCTCGAGGAGGACGTCCTCGACGGCCGCGTCGGCCTCGCGGACGAGGACGTCGACGGCGTCGGGATCGGCGGTCCCGTCGCTGGCCGCGAGGACGTCGCGTTTCAGCGCCTCGGGGTCGCCGCGGGCGGTCGAGATGCCGCCCTGGGCCCGGTCGGTGCTGGCGTCTGCGGGGCGCTCGGCCTTCGTTATCAGACGGACGTCGGCGTCCTCGCGTGCGGCCTGCAGGGCGGCCGCACAGCCCGCGATGCCGCTGCCGACGACGAGGACGTCTGCGGTGTCGCGAGGAGGTGTCTCGGGCATGGTCGATCAGAGCTCCAGCATACGATCGAGGGCCAGTTCGGCCAGCTCCTTCTCCTCGGGGGCGACCTCGATCACGTTGCGCTCCCGGCCCGCGACGAGCTCCTCGAGGACCCACGCGAGGTAGTTGGGGTCGATCTGGCGCATGGCGTTGCAGTCCATGCAGGCGTCGCCACACAGCGGGACGACCTCGACCTCGGGGTACCAGCGCTGCAGGTGCTCGGCGAGGTGGATCTCGGTTCCGATCGCCCACGTCTCGCCGGGGTCGGCGTTCGCGACCGTCTCGCGGATCGTCGCCGTCGAGCCGACGACGTCGGCGGCCTCGACGACCTCGCGGCGACACTCGGGGTGGACGACCACGTTCGCGTCCGGGTACGCCTCCCGGACTCGCTCGACGTGAGCCTCGCTGAAGCGCTCGTGGACCTGGCAGTAGCCGTTCCAGAGGACGATGTCGCTCTCGGCGACCTCCTCGGCGTCCTTTCCTTCGGGATCCCACGGGTCCCACGTGACGGTTTCGTCGGCCATCCCCAGGCGGTGGGCCGTGTTCTCGCCGAGGTGTTTGTCGGGGAGAAAGAGGACCTTGTCGCCGCGCTCGAGGGCCCACTCGAAGGCCTCGCCGGCGTTCGAGGACGTACAGACCAGCCCGCCCTGGCTCGCGCAAAAGGCCTTCAGATCGGCGTAGGAGTTCATGTACGTTATCGGGACGATCTCGGCGTCGGGTGCGGCTGCCGTAATCTCTTCCCAGGCGGCGTCGACCTGCAGGGCCTCGGCCATTCCGGCCATCGGGCAGGACGCCTCCATCGACGGGAGGATTACCGTCTGGTCGTCGTCGGTGATGATGTCCGCGCTCTCGGCCATGAACGTCACGCCGCCGAAGATCACGTACTCGGCGTCGGCCGCGGCCGCCTCCCTCGAGAGCCCGTAGGAGTCCCCGACGACGTCGGCGTGCTCGACGATCTCCCGGCGCTGGTAGTTGTGCCCGAGGACGACGACGTCGTCGCCGAGGATCTCGAGCGCGCCCTCGATCCGCCTCGTTCGTTCGTCTTCCTCGAGTCCTCGATACTTCGACGGAAGCTGCTCGAGATGGTCGTATTTGAACAGACTCAGGTCGGTTTCGATCTCTGCGGATTCCATCCTTTCCATTCGTCTCCCTCGTGGCTAGTAGCCCACGGTAGCTACTATTGAATAAATTTTCCCTTCGATACTACAGTATGGTCAGGTAATACTGATTGGTCGCCGAATAGAACGACACTTACCGCTCATTCTGACGCGAAAGCCGATTCGATTAGAAGAGAGTCCGATTATCGTAATGTGTTTCCGTACCGTTCCGGCCCGGACGGCGGATACGGGAATCGAGGACGCGTTCGCGGATATCGACCGCCGGGACTGGCAGCGCGGCCCGACGCGTCGCGGCTCGATTCCACCCCGGCCGACGGCGCGCTGATCGGCCTCGAGAGCTACCCGCCGAACGCCGTTCGGTTCCTGACAGGACGCGATCCAACCGTCGTCGACGCGCGGACTCGCTCGAGCGGAGAATCCGTCGATCGGGTCGACGAGCACGCCGCCTTCCGGCTCGAGTTTCCGACGAGGGCGACGGCGAGGACCGGGCGAGCGAACGGACGGGTTCCGTGCCCGCTCGACGGACCCGTCGAACCCGCTGCCGCGTCGGCCTCGAGTCTCCGTCCGGAGCCCCGATCCGCAGCTACGACGGCGCGAGCGACTCGATCGTTAGCTCGGCGATCTCGTCGGAGGCGGGCTCGGGGACGACGACGATCGGGTAGTCGATGACAGTGTCGGCGACGAGGGACTCGAGGCGATCGCGGGCGTCCGCGGGCGTTCCCGCCACGCCGAGGTCGGCGATCATCTCGTCGGTGACGGCGTCCGCGGCCGCCCCCCGCTTTCCCTCCCGCCACGCCTCGGCGATCCGCGCCGCCTCGTCGGGGTACGCCGAGCCGACGGCCCGTCGGTATCCCTCGCCGCTGCCGACGTAGTAGGCGAGGTGGCCGCGGATCGCGTCCCGGGCCGCCTCGAGGTCCTCGCTGACGGCCGCGGGGACGTACGGCGCGACCGTGATCTCCTCGGGATCGCGGTCCCGCTCCCGGGCCGCCTCCGCGACCTCCTCGAAGGCGTCCTCGAGCCGCGAGAAGGGGATGTTGTGCGGGATCCAGCCGTCGGCGAGCCGACCGACGACCCGTCGGTTCGCCGGCCCCAGCCCGGCGTGGTAGATCGGCGTCGGCGCCTCGAGCGACGGGAACTCGCTCGCCGCGAGCAGTTCGCCGTCGTAGTCGACCCGCCCTTCCCCCGCGGTGAACGCGCGGACGAGTTCGATCGTCTCGTGGGCGCGACGTACGGGACGGTCGAAGTTCTCGCCGTGGAGGTCCTCGACGGACGTCCGCGTGCTCGTGCCGACCCCGAGCGTGAACCGGCCGTCCGAGACCCGCTGCAGCGAGGCCGCGGTCATCGCGAGGACGGCCGGCGAGCGCGAGTAGACGTTCAGGATCGCCGATGCGATCCCGAGCTCGTCGGTTCGGGTCGCGATCTCGGTCGCCCGGACGACGCCGCTCTCGCCCCACAGCTCGGGCAGCCAGACGTCGTCGTAGCCCAGTTCCTCGGCGCGGACGGCGACGTCGGCCTCCGAGAGCTCGTCGGTGCTCGTCGTCAGCAGTCCCGTGTCCATGGGCGACCCGACGACGGGCGGGGACAAAAGCGTCGGTGCCGCCCTGCACTCGAGCTCGCGCGGCGTCGTCCCGTCGGGCTCAGAACGACGCGCAGGATCGCCGACAGAGAGCACCACCGGTATGGCTCTCGAAGTGAGGAGTTCCGGCCCTTCAGTTCTCGAAGACGACCTCGCCGTCGACCACCGTCGTCGCCACGTCGATCTCGTCGATTCGGCCCGGCTGCGCCCACGGCGAGTCCTCGAGCACCACCAGATCCGCGCGCGTGCCGACCTCGAGCGTTCCCAGCCGATCTTCGTCGAAGCCGGCGTAGGCCCCGCCCCGGGTGTAGGCACGGATCGCCTCGGCGACCGAGAGCCGCTGGGCTTCGGTCGGCGCGTTCACCGCGTGGTGGATCCCCAGCAGCGGGTCGAGGGGCATACAGTCCGAGCCGAAGGCGAGGTCGATTCCGCGCTCGAGCACGTCCCGGAAGCGGTTCATCTGCTTCCGACGCTCGGCGCCGAGTCGCTGATCGTAGAGCCCGCCTTCCCCGGCCCACTGGTGGAAGTTCGGTTGCATCGAGGCGACGATCCCCGATTCGGCGAGTCGCTCGAGGTGGTCGTCGGTCGCCAGCTCGACGTGCTCGATCCGGTGGCGCGAGCCCGCGGGGTCGTCGGTGGCCTCGAGCGCCGAGAGGGTCTCCTCGATCGCCTCGTCGCCGATGGCGTGGGCGGTCACCTGGAAGCCCGCGCCGTCGGCCTGCTCGACGATTCCCTCGAGTTCGTCGGGCGCGACGACCCATTCTCCGTCGTCTTCGGGGTTGGGCTCCGCCTCGCTCCCGTCGGGCTCGTAGGGCTCGAACAGCTTCGCCGTCCGCGCGCCGATGCTGCCGTCGGTGTAGGTCTTGATCGCGCCCGTCCGCACCCGGTCGCCGCCCGCGTTCGTCGCGAGTCCGACCTTGATCGCGCTCTCGAGGTGGTCGGCCCAGTAGTTGATCCGCACCCGTACCGGCAACTCGCCTGCGGCCGCGAGGTCGCGGTAGACCCGCGGCGAGCGGGAGTTGCGAACCATGTCGTGGACGGCCGTCACGCCCGTCGCGGCCGCGCGCTCGAGGCCCGCCGCGACCAGCTCCCGGGTCTCGTCGTAGCCGGGGGCGATGTGCTCGCGGACCCGCTCGGCGGCGTCCTCGACGACGACCCCGGTCGGCTCCCCGTCCGCGCGGCGAACGTCGTCCTCGGGGAGTTCGTCGGCGAGTTCCTCGAGGGCGACCGAGTTCAGCGACGCGGCGTGCATGTCGACCCGCAGGGCGACGACGGGGCGGTTCTCGCTCACCCGATCGAGCTGTTCGCGGGTGAGGTACGCTCCGTCGCCGTCCCACTCGCTCTCGTCGTAGCCGAAGCCCTGTACCCACCCGGACTCGGTCTCCGCCTCTCGCTCGGCGAGGCGCTCGAGACACGCCGCGGCGTCGTCGGCGCCCGAGAGGTCGGCGTGAACCAGGTACCGGCCCGCGTTCTCGACGTGGGTGTGGGCGTCGATAAAGCCCGGGAGGACGACCCGCCCCCCGCAGTCGATTCGCTCGGTCTCGACGCCCTCGAGGAACTCGATCTCGTACGCGTCGCCGACGCGGACGACCTCGCCGTCCCGGACGGCCAGGGCCTCCTCGGAGTCGGGTTCCCCGTCGTCCTCGCCCGCGAGCGTGTGTATCCGCGCGTTCGTCACCACCAGATCTGCGGCCTCGGTCATGGGTAAGATCCCACACGCGAGGACGAAAACGGTAGTGGTCCCCGTCTCGCGGACGGTCCGCGAATCGCGTCGTATCCGGCCAAAAACTAGTACTGTCCCCGAAACGAAGACGCCCGCATGTCGAGCCGAGAGAACCGGGCGATCCTGGCCGCGTTCGGGCTGTTCGTGCTCGCCCTCGCCGGACTCTCCGTCCTCGAGGAGCGGTGGGGACACGCCGCGACGGAGTCGCCCGTAGTGGAGCTTCTCGTGTTGGTCGGGATCCCGATCGTCCTCCCACAGCTGTACCTCGCGCGGACCGACGGCGAGATCCCGACTCGGTCCAGACTCTGGCTCGTCGCGGGCGTTTCGGGGTTGTACGCGCTCCAGGCCGAGGGCGCCGCGGGCCGCTCTCGGGACCTGCTCGTGCTGGGGGTCGCCGGGGCCGCGCTCGCCCTGGCGTTCTGGTACGAGGCCCGCGGGGCCTACCGGCGATCAGTCGGCGACGAGGACGCGACCGACGCTTCGAGAGTGGAGTCGCCGTGACGATCAGCAATCCTTAGGACCGGGCCGCGTGTTGGCCCCACCATGACAGATCCCGCGTCTCTCGCCGACAGGGTCCAGGAGGGGGAGCTTCGCATCCACGAACTCGAGGACGAGGCCGACTTCGACGCCGCAGCGGAGGCCCGCCGCTTGCTCCTCGAGCGCGAGACCGACGCCGACCTCGAGACGATCGGCGACTACGTGTTCCCGGCCGAACGGGCGGAGCCGAACATCGAGAACATGATCGGCGCGACCCAGGTTCCCATGGGCGTCGTCGGCCCCGTCGCCGTCTCGGGGGGCGCCGTCGACGGCGAGCGCTACCTGCCGCTGGCGACCACCGAGGGTGCCTTGTTGGCGTCGGTCAACCGCGGCCTCTCGGCCATCCGCTCGGCGGGCGGCGCCGACGCCCGCGTCACGAAAAACGGGATGACCCGCGCCCCCGTGTTTCGGGTCGACGGCGTCGCCGAGGCCGCCGAGACCGTCGAGTGGGTCGAGGAGAATCTCGAGGCGCTTCGCGATGCGGCGGAGTCCACGACGAGTCACGGCGAGTTGCTCGGGGTCGAACCGTACGTCGTCGGCGACTCGGTCTACCTGCGATTCGCCTACGACACGAAGGACGCGATGGGGATGAACATGGCCACGATCGCGACGGAAGCGGCCTGCGAGGTCGTCGAGAGCGAGACGCCGGCCTCGCTGGTCGCGCTCTCGGGGAACCTCTGCTCCGATAAGAAGCCCGCAGCGATCAACGCCGTCGAGGGGCGCGGGCGGTCCGTCACCGCGGACGTCGTCATTCCCGGCGAACTCGTCGAAGACCGTCTCCACACCACCGCCGAGGCCGTCGTCGAGGCAAACACCCGAAAGAACCTCGTGGGCAGCGCCAAGGCCGGCAGCCTGGGTTTCAACGCCCACGCCGCCAACGTCGTCGGCGCCGCGTTCCTCGCGACGGGACAGGACGAGGCCCAGGTCGTCGAGGGCGCGAACGCGATCACGACGATGGACGCCCGGAACGCGGACGACGGTGCGACTGACCTCTACGCCTCCGTCTCGCTGGCCTCCCTCGAGGTCGGTACCGTCGGCGGGGGAACCAAGCTGCCCACCCAGTCGGAGGCCCTCGACGTCCTCGGGCTCCGGGGCGGGGGCGATCCCGCGGGCTCGAACGCCGACGCCCTGGCCGAAATCATCGCCGTCGCCGCGCTGGCGGGCGAGCTTTCCCTGCTCGCGGCGCTGGCGTCGAACCACCTCGCGAGCGCCCACGAGGACCTCGGACGGTAGCCTCGGCGTCCGAACCGTCCGATCGAAGCGACGGCGGCGAGACGGTCGGTTCGCGTCCGAGAAGATGCTCGGGGATTGGTGTGTGATACCACACCACTAATAGGGCGGAACGCGAACGTGAGGAGAGGTGGATCGCATGGCTACAGATCCGTTGCGCGTGATCATCGTCGGCGGCGGACGCGTCGGCTACCGCGCGGGCCGGCTGCTCGACGGCTACGGCCACGAGGTGGTCGTGATCGAGCGGGATCCGTCCCGCTGTGCGGAGATCGACGACCACTTTCCAACCGTGATCGAGGCCGACGCGACGTTACCGCCCGTGCTCCGGGAGGCCGACCCGGAAGCCAGCGACGTGATCGCCGCGCTCACCGAGGACGGCGCGACGAATCTGGCGGTCTGTTTGGCCGCCCGGCGGATGAACGAGTCGATCTATACGGTGTTGCGGACCGACACCGAGTCCAGACACGAGTACGGCGAACTGGTCGACAGCGTCGTCTACCCCGAGGCGGCCGGCGCTCGGCTCATCGCGAACGAGATCGTCGGCAACGCGCCCCGCGTGTTCAACGCCGTGACCGGCGATATCGAGATCGTCCGGGTGGAGGTAGGGACCGACGCCCCGCTGGCCGGAGAGACCCTCGCCGACGTACCCCTCCCCGACGGCTGTCTCGTCATTACCGACGCCGACGCGAGTACCGTCGCCGGAGCCGAGACCGTCCTCGAGCCGGGTTGCCAGTACATCGTCGCCGTCGATCCCGACGACTTCGGCGAGGTCGTCGAACTCCTCTCGGGAACGGTCAGGACGGTCGGCGGTGGCCCCTGAGGCGACGATCAGCGGGCGGGACGGGCTATCCGGCAGCGATCGTTCTCGAGCCCGAACCGTCGTGGTCGCGACGGAGCCGCCTCCCGGCAGCGAGCGAGGGGTACCCGCAGCACCGCGCTCAGAGTCGTCGGTACCGCCCGCGGCTCTCGCTGACCTCGCCGCGTCTGGTCAGTTTCTCGAGCGCGTCCCGAACGTACTCGGCAGACACCCCGTGCTCGCCCGCGTAGTCGGCGACCTCCTCGGCGGTCGGGCGCTCGAGCTCCGCGAGCGCGCGCTCGACGATCTCCTTGTTGCTGCCGCTGTTCGTCGTTCCTCGAGGATCGCGCTCGCCCGCGGCCGCGAGTTCGTCCGCGTCGAGCCCCGATTCCTCGAGGTAGGTCTCGTCGTCGACGACGCCGTCGGCGACCTCCCCGTCGAGCTCCGCGAAGGAATCCAGCTTCGCGAAGGCCTCGCCCTCCCCCTGGCGGTTGGCCAGCATCGAGGCGCGGACGTCGCGGGCGTGGTCGGCGTCGTCGGTCTCGACGAACTTCTTGCGCCGCTCGTAGGGCTTCCGTGAGCCACAGCGGGGACACTGCGTGGTCTCGGAGCGGCCCTCGATCATCCAGAGGTGCGAGCACTCGCTGCAGCCGACGACGGCGTACATGCTAGCTCGAGGTGGGACGGCCCCGTAGTTCAAGGTTCGGCACGCGCGGTGAAAGTGGTCCGCGAGGCGTAGTACTATTAGCACCGCCCTCGCCTCTCGGAACGTATGGAACGCGTTTCCCTGTCCGACCTCGAGACCTCGGAGGCTGCCGACGGCGTCCGCCTCGCGCTGATGGCCGGCGCCGAGGAGATGAACGTCCAGCACTTCGAGATCGAACCCGGCGCGACCGTCGAGGAACACAGTCACCCCCACGAACAGACGGGCTTTATTTACGAGGGCGAGTTGACGTTCCGGAGCGACGGGGACGAAGTCGTCTGTCGCCCCGGCGACTCCTACGCGATCCCGGGCGAGCAGCCCCACGCCGCCGAGAACCGCGGCGACGAGACGGTTCGGGGCGTCGACATCTTCAGCCCGCCCCGCGAGAACCCGACCTGGCAGGACTGACGACGCGACCGTCCCGTCCCGTTCCCTGCCGGCCGTCCACCGACGAATACCACGGAGTTATATCCCTCTCAGCGCAAGGATGACCGATGGGAACGGAGACGCGATCGTCGGATCGGTGGGGAATCGGGCGCGTGATCGGCTACCTCGAGCGGCTGGGGCCGACCTGGCTCGCGGGCGCGATCGCCGCGGGGCCGGCGACGATGGTCAGCCTGCTCGTCGCGGGCGCGAGCTTCGGCTACGCGCTGCTGTGGGTCGTCGTCCTCTCGGCGATCCTGGGGACCGTCGGCCAGTACCTCGCGATGCGACTGGGCCTGCTCACCGAGGCGGGGGTCGTCGCCGTCGTCGAGGACAGCCTGGGCTCCGGCTGGGCCTGGGTGCTCGTGATCGACGCCGTCCTCGCGGCCGGGCTCGCACAGCTGGTGATTATGAAGACGCTGGCCGAGGTCAGCGCGACGATCGTCGGCACGGCGGGCGTCGCCGCCCTGGCCGACCCCCGACTCTGGGGCGTCGCCTGGGCGCTCGTCCTCGCGCTGGGGCTCGCGGGCGGGGGCTACCGTATTGCGGAACTCGGTGCGAAGCTGCTCGTCTCGCTCGTGGTGCTCGCGTTCGTCGCCTCGGCCGTTGTCGTCCCGATCGACCCGGCCGAGGCCGCAACCGGACTGGTTCCCTCGATGCCGGCCGACGTCGGCGGGGCGGTCGTCGCCGCGGGCGTCCTCGGCGGTGCGGTCCACATCACGCTGCTGACGATGCAAGGCTACACGATGCGGGCCCGCGGCTGGACCGAGCGCGACCGCGGGATCGCCCGGTTCGACGTCGTCAGCTCGATGCTCGTCGCCTTCGGGATCTTCAGCCTCGCGGTCTTTCTGGTCGCGGCGAGCGTGCTGCCGGGGGTCGTCGACCCCGCGACGATCGACGAGATCCAGGCCGCGCGGGCGCTCGGCCCGATCGCGGGCGAACACGCGACCTGGCTGTTCCTGCTGGGGCTGTGGGGCGCCGCGGTCTCGACGCTGGGCGGGAACACGATCGTCCCGCCGTACCTGCTGGCCGACAAGCTCGGCTGGGAACAGTCCGTCGACGACCCGCGCTACCGGGGCGCGCTCGTCGCCGTCGCGCTCGCCTCGGCGGTCGGCGCGTTCCTCGAGGGCGCCTTCTTCGAACTGCTCGTGCTCGTGCTCGCCTTCGGTCTCGTCGGGACCCCCTTCGCGCTCGCGGCCATCCTCGTCTTGCTGAACGATTCCGCCGTCGTCGGCGAGACGAACTCGTTCCTCGAGAACGTCGGCGGGCTCGCCCTCTTTGCGATCGCGGTCGTACTGGCGGTCGAGTTCGTCCTCGAGGAGCTGCCGGCGGCGTCTGCGGGCGACCCGACCGCGCTGTTCGTCGTCGCCTTCGCCGCGGCGATGGCGCTGGCGATCGTCGGGCTCGTCTGGACTGCGGTTCGGGACCGATTCCGCGCCTGTTCGGGGTAGCGACGGGGCCGCTCACAGCTACAGCTCCTTTCGCATCCGCACGTGGGGAATGCCGGCCTCCTCGAACGTCTCGCCGTATCGGTCGTACTCCAGATCCGCGTAGAAGTCGGCCGCGTGGCTCTGGGAGTGGAGTTTCAGCTCGTCGAACCCGTCCGCTCGCGCCCGTTCCTCGAGACGGGCCATCAGCTCCCGGCCAATCCCTTCCTCGCGTCGGTCCGCGAGGACGGCCACGCGCTCGACCTTGCCGATGCCGTCATCGAGTTCGCGCAGCCGCGCGGCCCCGACGGGCTCGCTCCCGTCGTAGGCGACGAAGTGGACGGCCTCGGAGTCGTGGTCGTCGTACTCGAGGTCCTCGTCGACGCCCTGTTCCTCGACGAACACCGCGTGGCGAACGGCGAGGGCGTCCTCGCGCTCGGCGTCGGACTCGACGACGCGGGTCTCGATCATGGGCGGCGGGTACGGCGACGCGACTCGAGAGCGTTACGGTAGACGCCTCGACGGATCGCGGCCGACGATCGCCAGCGGCTACAGCTCCGCCAGCCTCGCGAGGGCCTCCTCGATCGTCACGATCGCGAGGTCGTGCTCGAGGGCGGCCTCGACGGTGTAGCGGAGTCGCTCCTCGGTGAGAGTGTCGTACTGGGTGTGGGCGCCGACGATCGCGAGGACCGATTCGTCGGCCGCAGTGCGCATGAACGCGTCGATCTCGTTCTCGCTGGCCTTGTCGGTCTCGACGTACATCCGCCGCATCGCCGTCGGATCCAGCCCCGCCAGCTCGTTGTGGCCGCCGCCGTAGCGGTGGTTCGCGACCGCGGGGTAGCGCTCGCGGACGACGTCCTCGGCGAGACCGTCGTACCGCCCGTACGGGTAGACGAAGCCCGTCACGTCCAGCCCCCACGACTCGAGGCGGTCGTCCGTTCGCTCGAGGACCTCGCGCATGAGCGACTCGGGATACCGAACGTAGCCCGACGAGCCGACGGTCTCGGCGAGGGGCGCCTCGAGTTCGACGTACTCCCCGCTCGAGTCGCTACCCCGGCCGACGGCGGTCGCGGTGGTCTCGGTCTCCTCGTCGAAGATCACGAGGGGGTCGCCCTCGACGGCGCCGTGGCGGTTCGCCTCGACGTAGAGTCGGGCGTCGCCCTCGCGGGCGGGCTCGGTCAGGCCGATGTGGCCGAGCGCGCGGTGGCGGTAGGTGTGGGACAGGACCCCCCAGCCGTCGTCCTGCATCTCCCGGAGCTGGGCNGGGCTCGGTCAGGCCGATGTGGCCGAGCGCGCGGTGGCGGTAGGTGTGGGACAGGACCCCCCAGCCGTCGTCCTGCATCTCCCGGAGCTGGGCGGGCTCGAGGTACGCGTCGTCCGTTCCCATCAGTCCCGGACAGGCCGCGGTACAGCCGGGAACGTCGTACTCGCGGTGGACCTCGTAGGCGAGCGTGTAGTCCTCGATCGGACTGTCGTCGTACGTGAAGACGACCGCGCCCTCGCGGTTCGCCAGGTCGCGTTCCGCGCCGCCAGCCTCCGTCTCGGTCTCTGCGGGTTCGTTCGGCTCGTCCTCGCGCGAGGAGCCGTCCCGACCGTTCGCACCGCGGTCCCCGAAGCGGGAGATACCGTAGGGAGTCGCGACGCCCGCGAGCGCGACCCCGGTCGCCGAGAGCAGGCTTCGTCGCCGCATCTATCGATCACCGCCGACCGTCCCTCGCCGCACACCACCCGACCGAGAGTTATTTCGGTAACCATCACGCTTAGTTGCTTCTCCCATCAACATGTATTTAACATCAGTTCCTTCGCTCATCGACCGGCATAAGCTTTCAGCTAGATCGGAGGCACCGCGACTCCGACTCCGATCTCTGGCGAGCCGAGCGGAGGGTGCCTGCACGGTTCCGGACGACCGCCGGCGGAGTCTGATCTCGGCGAATCCGTCCGCCCGGAGGGCGCTGCGGTGACCGGGCGGTCGATCGCGACGGTCCGTCCTACCGGCGTTCGAGTTCGGCCAGCGCCTTCCCCATCGTGACGATCGCGAGGTCTCGCTCGAGGGCGGTCTCGATGGTGTAGCGAAGCCGATCCTCGGTGAGGGTGCCGTACTGGGAGTGACCGCCGACGATCGCGAGGACGTCCTCCTCGGCGGCCGTGTCCATGAACGCGTCGACGTCGTCCTGGGTGGCCTTGTCGGTCTCGACGTACATCCGCCGCATCGCCGTTGGATCCAGCCCCGCCAGCTCGTTGTGCCCGCCGCCGTAGCGGTGATTCGCGACCGCGGGGTAGCGCTCGCGGACGATCTCCTCGGCGAGACCCTCGGACAGTCCGTACGGATAGACGAAACCCGTCACGTCCAGCCCCCACGACTCGAGGCGGGCGTCGGTCTTCTCGAGGATCTCGCGCATGAACGACCCGGGATACCTGACGTACCCCGACTGGCCGACGGTCTCGGCGATCGGCTCCGCGAGTTCGACGTACTGCCCGACCGAATCGCTGCCCCGTCCGGCGACCGTCGCGGTCGTCTCGGTCCCCTCGTCGAAGACCACGAGCGGGTCGTCCNGGGCTCGGTCAGGCCGATGTGGCCGAGCGCGCGGTGGCGGTAGGTGTGGGACAGGACCCCCCAGCCGTCGTCCTGCATCTCCCGGAG
This sequence comes from Natronococcus jeotgali DSM 18795, assembly GCF_000337695.1. Lineage (GTDB taxonomy): Archaea > Halobacteriota > Halobacteria > Halobacteriales > Natrialbaceae > Natronococcus > Natronococcus jeotgali. The sequence goes on along the minus strand of NZ_AOIA01000167.1, from coordinate 43,701 downwards.
CTGGGCAGGATCGAGGGACGCGTCTCGCTCCGCCATGTGGCCGGGACAGGCCGCCGTACAACCGGGAACGCCGTACTCCCGGTGGACCTCGTAGGTGAGCGTGTAGTCCTCGAGCGGGCTGTCGTCGTACGTGAACACGACCATCCCCTCNCGGGAACGCCGTACTCCCGGTGGACCTCGTAGGTGAGCGTGTAGTCCTCGAGCGGGCTGTCGTCGTACGTGAACACGACCATCCCCTCGCTGTCCTCGAGGATCGATTCCTCCCCTTCCTCGCGACCGGTCTCGTTGCCCCTCTCCGTCTCGTCTGGGCCGTCTTCGTCGGGCGGTCTCGAACCGGTGCCGTGGCCGCGCTCGGTCGAGTCCCGCTCTCGCCGACCGCGGTCCGATTCGTCGTCGCTTCGTCCCGTCAGTCCGTACGCGCCGATCGCGGCCGGAACGCCGGCGATGAGAACTCGTCGGCGGCGCACTCTACCGCGCCTCCCCAGTCGAACACCGGCGAGTTCGACAGCCAGTCGAACTGCCACGGACGTTGCGGACGGCGCTTTCGATCCGTTTGTCCGCACGCGAACTGCAGTGCCTGCCACCATCCGCCGAGTAAGATATATTTTCTAACATTACACACCCGAATCAGATCACCCTACTGCGGTACTTTGTAATCCAGCTGTTACCGATGGTTTAACTCATGGAATCGGCTTACTACCTGGATAAGTAACCATTCACCGCACGTTTTAGTTCGGACCGATCCTGTCGATATCGACCCGTATCGACGGCATACGGCAGAAACTGGAGACGATACCGAGAACGATAGTAGGGGGTGCCGACAGGTCGCTCCGAAATCGTCTCGCCGCTGTCGGCTGCTACTGTTTCGTCAGTTGAAACTATTCGATGTGAGAACGCTCCGCCCGAAGTCGTCTCCCGGCTCGAGAGACGGTCCGAAACAGTCGGCGTCGGAACGCGCCGCGTTCCGATCCCCCGGAGCGCCGTTCAGGTGAGCGTCCCGATACGATCGGATCGGCGAAGCGGCCCGACTGCTCGAAAGCGCTCTACGACAGCTTCTCGAGGTTGTCGACGACCTCGTCGGCGAACTCGCTGGTGGCGAGCTTCTCGGCGTCCTCGAGCTGGCGCTCGAGGTCGTAGGTGACTTTGCCCGAGGAGATGGTCTCCTCGACGGCGTCGCGGACGAGGTCGGCGGCGTCGTCCCAGCCGAGGTACTCGAGCATCATGCGACCCGAGAGGATCATCGCGGTCGGGTTGACCTTGTCCTGGCCCTCGTACTTGGGGGCGGAGCCGTGGACGGGTTCGGCCAGCAGGTGGCCGTCGCCGAAGTTGGCGCCGGGCGCGATGCCGAGGCCGCCGATCTGGGCGCCGGCGGCGTCGGACATGTAGTCCCCGTTTAAGTTCATCGTCGCGATGACGTCGTACTCGTCGGTGCGGGTCAGCAGCTGCTGGAGCATGTTGTCGGCGATGCGGTCGTTGACGACGAGCGTGTCGTCGTCGGCCTCGCCGTCTTGCTCCTCCCAGAGGGTGTCCTCGGTGATGACCTCGTCGCCGTACTCCTCCTCGGCGACCTCGTAGCCCCAGTCGCGGAACTGGCCCTCGGTGAACTTCATGATGTTGCCCTTGTGGACCAGCGTGACCGAGTCCCGGTCGTGCTCGAGGGCGTAGTCGATGGCGCGACGGACGAGTCGCTTGGTGCCGAACTCGGTGATCGGCTTGATGCCGATGCCGACGGGACCGTCGTGGATGACGTCGTCCTCGCCCATGTCGTCCTCGACGAACGACTTGACCTGCTCGACCTCGTCGGAGCCGGCCTCCCACTCGATGCCGGCGTAGACGTCCTCCGTGTTCTCCCGGAAGGTGACCATGTCCATCTGCTCGGGCTCGGAGACCGGCGACGGGACGCCGTCGAGGTGGTAGGTCGGTCGGACGTTCGCGTAGAGATCGAGCAGCTTGCGAAGCCCGACGTTCAGCGAGCGGAAGCCGGCGCCGACGGGGGTCGTCAGCGGGCCCTTGATCGCGACGCGGTGTTCCTTGATCGCCTCGACGGTCTCGTCAGGGAGGTTCTCGTCGTACTTCTCGCGGGCGGACTCGCCGGCGTAGACGCGCATCCAGTTGATCTCGCGACCGGTCGCCTCCGCGGCGGCCTCGAGCACCTGCTGGGCCGCGGGGCCGACGTCGCTGCCGACGCCGTCGCCGTAGATAATCGGGATGATCGGGTTCTCGGGGACCTCGAGCTCGTCCTCGGTTCCCTCCTTCAGCGTGATCTTTTCCCCGTCCTCGGGGACCTCGATCTTGTCGTAACTCATCTCGTCTGTACCGTGCTCCGATGAGGGTAAAAGACCTCCCATTTCCGCCGATGTTGCGTCGAATTTCCGGAGGAGGGGGCACGGTTCATCCCAATCGTGGAAGAATCCGTCCGTAGACCCCTCACACCGTTAAAACACAGTTTCGATCGTGATATATCCGTTCGTCGGCTGTCGAAGCCGTACGCGACGAACAGCGACGGTGCCGTCCCGCGATCGCCACCGGACCCCGTACTCGGTGCGGTTCTCCGCGGCGAAACCGTTACCCCGGTGGCCTCGCCAACGGAGGGCATGCAGCTACTCGTCCACGGGGGCGCCGGCGCCACGCCGAAAGCGCCCGACGCGAGACGGGCCGTCCTCGAGCGAGCCGCCGAAACCGGCGCCGATCGATCGACGCCGACCGAGGCCGTGACGACCGCGATCGGCGTCCTCGAGTCCTCGCCGCGGTTCAACGCGGGGGTCGGCGGCGCCGTCCAGAGCGACGGCGAGATCCGCACCGACGCGGGGATCATGACCGACGATCGGTCGGTCGGGGCGGCCTGTTCGATGCCCGGCGTCGAGCGGGCCGTCGAGGTCGCCCGACTCGTGATGGCGGAGACGCCCCACGGCCTCGTCTCGGGTGAGCACGCCGTCTCGCTGGCCGACGCCTACGGGATCGAGACGGGCGTCGACCTCTGGGTCGAGCGCACGCGCGAGCGGTGGGACGCGCTCGAGCCGCCCTCCGGCGGTCCGCGAAGCGAACTCGAGTGGATCCGCGAGCGGTACGGACGGACGGATCCCGACGGGCGCGACGGGAAGGGCACGACGGACGCGACCGCCGCCGACTCCGATCGCGACACCGTCGAACGAGGTCCGACGGACGGTGCTCCACGGGATCACGACACCGTCGGCGCGGTCGCCGTCGACGGCGAGCGCCTCGCCGCGGCGACTTCGACGGGCGGGCGCTGGCTCGCGCTCGCCGGCCGCGTCGGCGACGTCCCGCAGGTCGGCTCGGGCTTTTACTGCTGTCCCTCGGCGGCGGTCAGCGCGACCGGCGCCGGCGAGGACATCGCGCGCACGACCCTCTCGCGGCGGGTCGCCGGCCACGTCGAACGCGGCCTCGACGCCGACGCGGCCGCGGCGCTCGGGATCGAGGAGTTCGCCGAACTTACCGGTTCGACCGCCGGCGTCATCGCGATCGACGCGCGGGGGCGGCTGGGATCGGCCTACAACAGTGACGGGATGCAGACGGCGCAGGCGACCGATCGATCGGCGTGAACGCCTCGGGGCCGTCCTCGTCCCCGCCGGGGAACCTCGGCCCCGAGGCGTCACGTCGCCCGTACCCGAAACTGGCGTCTCTCACGCCACCCGAACGGAGACGTTCGACGGGAAAAACGGCCGCGACTGTTTCGTCGGGAAACGGTCCGTGACGTCGCTTCGGTCCTCGCCGGCCGGAATCGGGGAGAGACGGAACCTCTTTTTGCCGACCGGTACAACTCCGTTACATGGCCGAACCCGAGGTGGACTTCGAGTCCGAAAAGTACGAAAAGCTCCGCGAGGCCGGAGAGATCCTCTCGCAGGTGCGCGCAGAGACCGCAGAGCGCGTCGAGGTCGGTGCGAGCCACCTCGAGGTCGCCGAGTACGCCGAGGATCGCATTCGGGAACTCGGCGGTAACCCGGCGTTTCCGGTCAACATCTCGATCGACGAGGAGGCCGCCCACGCGACCCCCGCGATCGGCGACGAGTCGACGTTCGGCGAGGAGATGATCAACCTCGACATCGGCGTCCACGTCGACGGCTGGCTCGCCGACACCGCGATCACCGTCGACCTCTCGGGCAATCCCGAGCTCGCCGAGGCACCCGAAGCGGCCCTCGAGGCCGCGATCGACATGATCGAACCGGGCGTCGAGACCGGCGAGATCGGCGCGGAGATCGAAGACGTCATCGACGGCTACGGCTTCAATCCGGTCGTCAACCTCACGGGCCACGGGCTGGGCCACTGGGAGCAACACACCAGTCCGACGATCCCGAACCGGGCGGTCTCTCAGGGGACGACCCTGGAGGTCGGCGACGTCGTCGCGATCGAACCGTTCGCGACCGACGGCGGCGGGAAAGTCACCGAGGGCGCCAGCGAGGAGATCTTCGCCCTCGAGCGAGAGGGGTCGGTCCGGAACCGGGACGCCCGCAAGGCCCTCGAGCAGATCACCGAGGAGTTCCGGACGCTCCCGTTCGCGACGCGCTGGCTCGAGACGAGCCGTCCGGAGATGGCGCTGCGCAGGCTCAAGCGCAACGACGTCGTCCACGGCTACCCGGTGCTCAAGGAGGACGAGGGCCGTCTGGTAAGCCAGAAAGAACACACCGTCATCGTGACCGAGGACGGCTGCGAAGTGACGACGGTCTAGGCGTTGTTCATCCGCTGGCTCGTCCGCGCGCCACAGCGCTTGCACTCGGCGACGCGGTAGGGCTCACGCGAGAACTGCGCGTTCTCCTCCTTGCGGCTCTCGGTTCGGAGCTGGACCGACACTTCGTGGGGCGTCTCGAGGCCGCAGTTCTGGCAGTGTTCGGTCAGCCCGTCGAACGAGTCGTCTGTCGTTGCCATTACGCTTCCTTTCTCGCAGCACATCTTAAACCTCCGCATCGTTTCGAAAAGTAAGCTGATGTGTTTGATACAGAGAACGTATCCGAACGGGCCGCAGAAATCGCCCGGCGGCGCTCGTCGATACGGTACTCGTCCGAACGGCTATCGGGAACTGGGATCGTCATACAACCGCGAGGCCGTGGTTCGACGCTCGAACGGCACTCGTCGTCGTCCGATCCGCCTATAGGGATCCCCCGAGTGGACTGCGGTATGAGACAAGTGTTCGCGCCGTGGCGGATCGAGTGGGTCAGACGCGACGAGGAGCGTCCCGACGACGGCTGCGTGTTCTGTGCGTTCGCCGAGGACGACGCCGACCGGGAGAACCTGGTCGTCGCGCGCAGCGAGCGCGCGTTCGTCCTGCTGAACAACTACCCGTACAACCCCGGTCACGCGATGGTCATCCCCGACGCGCACACCGGCGAGTACGGCGACCTCGACGACGAACAGTTGCTCGATCACGCCCGGCTGAAACGGCGCACCTTCGACGCCCTCGAGACGGCCCTCGAGCCCGACGGGTTCAACGCCGGGCTCAACCTGGGCGACGGCGCGGGCGGATCGATCGACGACCACCTCCACACCCACGTCGTCCCGCGCTGGGAGGGCGACACCAACTTCATGCCCGTCATCGGCGACACCTCCGTGATCGTCGAGGCCCTCGAGGACACCTACGACCGCGTCCGCGAGGCCTTCGCCGACCAGGATGGGACCGCGGTCCCCGAGGACGGCGGCGCCGTCGTCGTCGAGTAAAACGGCTCGCACTCGAGGTCCCGTCGCCGCGAGTGCCGGCCGAACGCTTGTCGGGGATGGGACCGAACCCGTCCCCGTGCCGGGGTTGACCTCGCTCGACGAACTGTTCGGCGCGTACCTCTCGCTGCTCGACAACTTCGGGACCTTCCTGGTGACGTTCGCGCTGGTGTACGCCGGCGGGCGGTTCGGCGGACTGCCGCTGCTCGGGGTCGCGCTCGACTACCGGGGGACAGAGCGCACCCTCCAGGAGGGGATCGATCGACTCGCCGCCGCCGGCGTGATCGCGGTCGCGGTCGCGGTCGGGCTCTGGGTTGCCGGCCTCGAGTTCCTCCTCGATCGGATGGCGATCCTCGTCGCCGGCGCGACCGTCGCGCTCGGCTTCGCGGCCCAGGACGTAGTCGGGAACCTGGTCAGCGGCGTCTTCATCGTCACCGATCCCACGTTCAACATCGGCGACTGGATCCGCTGGAACGACCGGGAAGGCGTCATCAGGGACATCCGGTTCCGATCGACCCGGGTCCGCACCTTCGACGACGAGGTGATCGCGGTGCCGAACTCCGAGCTGACCGCGAACGCGGTGACGAACATCGTTCTCAACGGTCGGCTCCGCCTGACGGTTCCGGTGCGGGTCGACTACGACGACGACCTCGACGCCGTCGCGCGGATCCTCGCGGACGCCGCGGCGGATCACCCGGACGTCCTCGAGCGGCCCGAGCCGACCGTTCGGATCACGGAACTCGACGAGACCGTCGAGGTCGTCGCCTCGCTGTGGATCGGCGACCCGGACCGCGTGACCTACGGCCGCGTCCGCTCGGAGTACGCCCGCGAGGTCGTCGACCGCCTCGAGGACGCCGGCGTCGATCTCGGACGGACGGGCCCCCAGGAGATCGCGGGCGAGATCGGCGTCGTCTCGAGGGCGGCTCCGGCCGACCCCGAGCCGTAACCGAGCGCATCGGTCCGCCCGTCGGGCTCGTGTACCGGAGAACCAGCAAGCCGGACCGGTCGACCGGACGCTTTTCCCCTCCCCGTCCCGAACGGGCACGCTATGGAGTACGAGGTGGTTCACACCGACGACGTCCCGCTGACCGACCTCTCGGAGATCGACGAGGTGCCCTCGGACCTGCAGATGCGGGCGATCGACGACTTCCTCCCGAGCGAGCACGTCCAGCTCAAGCTCTGGTACTTCGAACCCGGCGAGGAGATCCGGTACCACGCCCACGCCGAGCAGGAGGAGCTGTACTTCGCCCTCGAGGGGGAGTTCGAGCTAACCCTCGGTCGTGCGGGCGAGACCGAGCGCCGCGAGATCGAGGCCGGCGCGTTCTGGCTGGCGAGACCCGAGGTCGGCCACGGCCACCGCAACGTCGGCGACGGGGAGGGGATCGTCCTCGCGGTCGGCGCGCCGAACGTCGAGGATCCCGGGCGGGAGCCCGGCGAGTTCGACGGCGAGGGCGAGTAACGGGCGCCGCCTCGAGCGGCGAATCACGCGTACGTCGACTCGAGGAACTCCAGGATGCGTTCGGACTCGGCCATCGTCACGCCGTAGCGCTCGTCGACGACCACGGGAACGCCGCGCTGGCCCGAGACCCGCTTTACCTCGTCCCGATCGGAGTGTAACGCCTCGACCCAGACGCTCTCGTAGTCGATATCGAGTTCCTCGAGGCGGTCGGCGACCGTCTCGCAGTACGGACAGCCCTCGAGCCGGTAGAGTTCGAGCATCGTCTGCGGGTACGAACGGAGGCGGGAAAAGCGTCGGTGGCGGATCAGACGGGCTCGCCGAAGGCGTACATCGTCTCGTGGGCCGTGACCTCGAGGTCGACGAAGTCGCCGGGCTCTATGCCGTGGTCGCTGGCATTTTGCACGATGACCTGGCGGTAGGCGGAGTCCCGACACTTCACTGAGTCGGCGGTGCCCTCTTCGACGACGAGACAGTCCTCGCGGACCTCGCCGACCATCGACGCGTGGGCCTCGCCGACGATCTCGCGTTTGGCCGCGCTCATCTCCTTCGAGCGCTCCTTCTTGATCGTTCCGCCCAGTCCCTTCATCTCGGCGGCGTCGGTGCCCGGCCGCTTCGAGAAGCGGGTGACGTTGACCTTCTCCGGGCGGGTCTCGCGGAGCAGCGCCATCGACTGGGCGTGGTCGCGGTCAGTCTCGGTCGGAAAGCCGACGATGAAGTCCGTCGAGAGCGTCCAGTACTCCAGCGCCTCGTCGAAGGTCTCGATCACCTCGAGATACTCCGAGACCTGGTGCTGGCGGCGCATATCGCCGAGCACGTCGTCCGAGCCGGACTGCACCGGCGCGTGCAGGAAGTCGTACAGTTCGTCGTTCTCGGCGAAGACCTCGGCGAGTTCCTCGCGGATGCCGTGGACGCCCTTCGGGTTGGCCATCCCCACCCGCACCCGAAACTCGCCGTCGATGGCACAGATCTCCTCGAGCAGGCGGTGGAGCTTGCGCTCGCCCTCGTCCCAGCCGTAGACGCCGGTGTCCTGGCCCGTGATGCGGAGCTCCTTCGCGCCGGCGTGGAGCAGGGCCTCGGCCTTGCGGACGTTCTCCTCGATCGGCGGCGAGTCGATCTTGCCCGTCGCGCGCTTGGTGATACAATAGGAGCAGTCGGACATACACCCCCGCGCGATCGGGAGGATGCCGACGACGCCGTCGAGGATCGGCTCGGCGTCGGGCGTCGTCGTCGGACATTCGCCGTTCGTCACCGCCTCGGGTACCTCGTCCCAGTGGAGCACCCGCCCGTCGACGTCGGCCGCGGCGAACTCCTCGCCCTGGGCCAGGGCCATACAGCCCGTGATGTAGAGGTCGGCCGTCTCCGCGGAGAGTTCCTCGGCCCGCCGGAGCATGTTGCGCTCGGTCTTCTCGACGACGGTGCAGGTGTTCAGGATGGCGACGTCGGCCTCGTCGGGGCCGTCGACCCGGTGGTGGCCCGCGTCGCGGAGCCGTCGCTCGATCTCGCGGCTCTCGCCGCGATTCGACGTGCAGCCGTACGTCTCGATGTGATACCGGGCCATCGTCGTTACCACCGTTCGGGTCCCGCGAGCCAAAAGCCCGACGGATCGGGGCCGCTCCCGCCGTCCTCGAGGTGCACGCGCATACAGGCCTCGAGCGCAAACCCGTCGTTCCCGTCGGGACGATACCGATGCTTCGACGACTCACTGGCGGAGGAGAGACCGAGACCGGGCCGAAACCGCTCGCAGAGCAGGTCGTCGTGATCACGGGCGCGTCCTCGGGGATCGGGCTGACGACCGCGCGGATGGCCGCGGATCGGGGCGCGCGGGTCGTCCTGGCGGCTCGCAGCGAGGACGCCCTTCGCGAGGCCGTCGCTGAAATCGAGAGCGAGGGCGGCGACGCGACGTACGTCGTCGCCGACGTGAGCGACCGCGAGGACGTCCGCGGGATCGCCCGCGTCGCCGAGGAAACGTACGGCGGCGTCGACACCTGGATCAACGGCGCGGCGGTCTCGATCTACGGCCGTCTCGAGGAGATTCCCGTCGAACGGATGCGCGAGCAGTTCGACACGAACGTCTGGGGACTGCTGTACGGCTCGCTCGAGGCCCTCGAGGTCCTCGAAGCGGGCGGGACGATCGTCAACGTCGGCAGCATCGTCTCCGATCGGTCGATCGTCCTCCAGGGCAGCTACTCGGCGTCGAAACACGCGGTCAAGGCCTTCACCGACGCCCTGCGGATGGAACTCGAGGACGCGGACAGGGCCGTGAACGTCACCCTCGTCAAGCCGGCCGCGATCGACATGCCCTATCCGCAACACGCCGAGAACTACATGGACGAGGCGGCGACGGTACCGGCGCCGGTGTACGCACCCGACGCGGTCGCGCGGGCGATCCTCCACGCCGCGGAACACCCCCAGCGGGAAGTCACCGTCGGCGGGGGTGGGAAGGGGTTCACGCTGCTCGGAACGTACGCGCCGAAGCTGATGGATACACTGATGAAGGCCGTCTTCGGCCCCCAGCAGCGCACGGACGAGCCGCGGCGACTGGACGCCGAGAGCGGGCTCGAGGAAGCCGTCGGCGACCGCGAGGAACGCGGCGACTACGAGGGGTACGTCGCGGAGTCGAGTCTCTACACCAGGCTGCGACAGCGCGGACGCACGCCCGGAACGGCGACGCTCGGGGTCGGGCTCGTCGGGCTCGCGTACGCGGGGTACAGAGTCCTTCGGGGCGGGGACCGGTAGCGCGTTCGACGCGGGCTGGCCGACGCCGTTCGGGCTCCGACCGAGGTGTCCGTCGCCTACGTCGGGTCCGACTCCTCGAGTCGCTCGTAGTTGTCGTCGACGACCTCGACGACGGCGATGAACGCGCCGACGACGACCGGGCCGAAAAAGAGACCCATGACGCCGAACGCGTAGACGCCGCCGAGGACCCCGATCAGGATCACGGCGGGGCTGATCTCGGCGTAGCGGTCGACGACGACGGGCCGAAGGTAGTCGTCGGAGACGCCGACGATGACCGTACTGTAGACCAGCAGCGCCACGGCCAGGATCGGCTCGCCGGTCACGAGGAGGTAGCCGACGGCGGGCCCCCAGACCAGAAACGACCCGATCAGCGGGATCAGCCCGAGCACGATCATGATGAACGTCCAGAAGGCGGCGTTCGGGATGCCGACCGCGAACAGTCCGATTCCGGCGATCGTGCCCTGGATGATCGCGATCAGCACGTGGCCAGCCAGCACCGCCCACATGACCTCGTCGAGCTCGCGGTAGAGGTCGTCCTGCACGTCGGCCGGCAGCGGCGTCACGCTCCGAACCCAGGCCAGCAGCTTCGTTCCGTCCCGGAGAAAGTAGTACAGCAGGAACAGCGCCAGTCCGAACCCGACCAGCGCGTGGGTGACCGTGCCGAACCACGTCGTCGCCTGCTCGAGGGCGACCGATCCGACCTGCTGTGCGGCGTCCGAGAGCCGCGAGGCGAGATCGACGTTCATCCCCGTCTGATCCGCGATCCAGCCCTCGACCGCGGAGAGCTGCAGCGACTCCTGGTCGGCGTTCTGGACGATCGCCGTCGCGTCCCCGGCAGCCACCGCGACGACGAGGGCGAACGGGACGATAAAGCCCACGATCGCCAGCAGGATCAGCGAGAACGCGGCGATCGTCGGCGAGACCCGCTTCTCGAGGCGCTCCTGGAGCGGAAAGAGGACGAACCCGAGCAACACCGCCAGGAGCACGTACTGGAGAAACGGCGCGATGAGCTGCCAGCTGAGGTACGCGAACAACGTGACGAGAACGAGGAGATACCCCTTGCTACGATTCACGGTTCGTGTATCACTCGTCGGAACGATAAATCCGAACCCGACATATTCCGATGACGGAGTGTCGTAGCCAGTCACAACACGGCTTCAAGAAGCTGCTTCGCCAAGCCACACCCGGATGTCGACCCAGCTCGATCCCCTCTCGCTATCCGCCGATCTTCTCTACACGGTCAAGACCGAGGGAGATCCCGAGAGGTTGCGAACGCGTCTGGCGACCCTCGAGCGATCCCGGCTCGAGCGGGCGCTCTCGAGTCGCGAGCGACGGCTCGCGTTCTGGCTCAACTGTTACAACGCCTACGCCCAGTTGCTCCTCGAGGAGTCGCCCGAGCTCCTCGAGGGCGGACCCGTCGACCGCTGGCGGTTCTTCGCCCGGGACCGGATCCCCGTGGGCGGCGTCTGGCTGAGTCTCAACGATATCCAGCACGGCATGCTCCGGCGGTCGAAACACCCCTGGGGCCTCGGGTACGTGCCGCGGCCGTTCCCGTCGCGGTTCGAGCGCCGATTTCGGCTCGCGGAGTGCGATCCTCGGATCCACTTCGCGCTGAGCCGCGGCGGCGACCGCTGTCCGCCGATCGCCGTCTACTCGGGGGTCGACGTCGACGAGGATCTCGACATCGCGATCCGCTGGTACCTCGAGGAAACCGTCGGCTACGACCCCGAGGACGACCGCGCGACCGTGCCGCGGCTCTTCCGTCGGTACCGCGGCGACTTCGGCGGCGGGCGGGGCGTTCTCGCCTTCCTGCGGAAGTACGACGCGATCCCGGAGGGCGCGTCGCCCTCGCTCGAGTACGAACGCCCCGCCCGTCGCGACCGCCTCGAGATCGAGGACGTCGTCGACGACTGATCGCCGCGCCTTCGGCTCCGGCTCGGGGGACGCGGGACCGCCCCTACGCGCCCTCGTCCCGGTGTTCGATCCGCGCGGTCGGCGCGTTCCGCACGACGCCCCGGACCGCCCGTTCGGCGTTCGACCGGGAGGCGTACCCCTCGCCGCCGTCGGCGATGATGTTCCCGTTCCAGTGGACCAGCCGCCAGCGCCACTCGTCGGCTCGGTCCCGGTAGATCTCGAAGCGACTCCGGCGCTCGGACTCCGGCGTCGTCGGGTCCGTACGCTCCCCGTCGGCCGCGTCCCCGGCGACCGCCTCGGGTGGCATCGTCGCCGCTGCCGGATCGGCCTCCGTTCCGGCGTCGTCGGTCTCCGGGTCGCCCTCCGGTTCGGCGTCCGAGACGCGAACGCTGGTCCCCTCGGGGTCGTCCCACTCGAGGTCGAACTCGAGTTCCGTTACCGCGCCCTCGCGTTCGACCTCGAGCGCGGCGACGACTCGCGGGGGGACGTCGACGCGGAGGTGTCGTTCCGGCGTGTGCAGTTCGACCGCGGTCTCGGCCTCGAGGGCGTCCGCGAACTCGCGGAAGACGGCGGCCAGATCCCTTCGGTCGTAGGCGCGCTCGAGTTCGAACGACGTGTCTGCCATACGGTCCGTACGACGCCCGTCGGAGTAGCGTTTTCGCCGGCGGTCGTCGGTTCGGTCGCCGGAGCCGAAGAGTCGATCTCGGGCGACGAACACGGCCGCGATCGGTACCGGCTACAGCTCCGTCGTCGCCTCGAGCGCGATGTCGATCGCTCGCCCCACGTTGTTCTTCGCCTTCTCGGGGAGCTCGTCGTCCTCGGTGTCGGTCCCCTTCTGGGTGCCCTCGACGAGGTTGCCGTCGACGGTACAGATCGCGCCCGCGCCGAGCCCGCGCCGACGGGCCAGCGTGAAGACCGCGGCGGCCTCCATCTCGACGCAGAGCAGGCCCGCGTCCTCCCAGTCGGCGACGTGGTCGTCGGTCTCGGCGTAGTAGGCGTCGTCGGAGACGATCGGGCCGACGTGAACGTCTTCGCCGTTCGCTTCGGCCGACTCGACCAGCGAGGAGAGCACGTCGTAATCGGGGACGGCGGGGTACTCGGCGTCCTCGTAGCGCTTCGAGGTCCCCTCGTTTTTCGCGGCCCCGGTCGCGACGATCATATCGCCGATCTCGATGTCGGACTGGAGCGCGCCGGTCGTGCCGACGCGAATGAACGTCTCGACGCCGACGTTGGCCAGTTCCTCGACGGCGATCGCCGCGGAGGGACAGCCGATCCCCGTCGAGCAGATCGTCAGCTCGCGGTCGCCGTAGGTGGCGTTGACGATCTTGTACTCGCGGTTCTCGGCGACGGTCTCGGCCTCGTCGCAGTGATCGGCGATCCGATCAACCCGCCCCGGATCGCCCGGGATGAGCGCGACGTCCGTCAGGTCTCCCTCCTCGACCAGCAGGTGCGGTTGCGTTGCCATAGGCCCGCGTTCCGCGGGCGACGAGAAAAAAGGTTCGAGGCCGACTCCGCGCGGCCGTCGAGATCACCCCCGGATCTCCCTGTTGACCCTCGAGCGGCCGATCGGTCGTTACCCGGTTACCTCGACGCGGTCTCGGCGCACGGTGACCGTCGCCTCGCCGACGTCGAAGACGACTTTCCCGTTCGATCGCTCGGCACCCTCGTAGGTGCGAACGAACAGCGAGTCGAGCGCTTCGGGATCGATGTAATCGTACAGCCGAATGCTGGAGTCGGTGACGTCCTCGCCGTGGTACGTCGCGAGCGCCGTCGCGACGGCGATACTCGGCGGTTCGTTGTCGTCTCGGTCGTACTGGATGCGCTGACCGAACTCGCATCCAGAGGGGGTGTTTGTCGTTCGTTCGTTCATGTCTCTCAGTCACGTCGCCGTGACTCCCTAGACGCCTGGCCAACGGCGCTCGACAAATAGGTACCGCTGGGAAACAGCCCGTGAGAACCGCCGCACGTGGACGTCGTCCGTTCGTCAGTCGACCGTCATTCGTGAGTCAGACACCTATCTGGGTTCTATCATACCCGGTATCATAAATCATCCCGTCAGTGACGCTCCCTGAGAAACGCCGTAACTTCGGCCGCCGACGGAACGTTGCGAGCGCCCTCGCGCCCGGCCGTCAGCGCGCCGCAGGCGTTGGCGTACTCGAGGGCCCGATCGAGGTCGAGGTCGCCGTCGCGCTCGCCCTCGAGCAGCGTCGCGATGAACCCGGCCGCGAAGGCGTCGCCGGCGCCGGCGGTATCGACCGTTTCGACCTCGAACCCGGGGTGAACGTGATCGCCGTCGGGCGCGTGGAGGAGGGCGCCGTCGGCGCCGTGTTTGACGACGACGAGGCGGTCGTCGACGGGCGAGGTGCTGTACTCCGCTTCGAGCATCGCCTCGGCCTCGCGGTCGTTGAGAAAGAGCACGTCCGCGAGCGCGAGCGCGTCGCCGTAGTCCCGATCGCCCAGCCGCCGTCCCGGATCGAAGCTGACGGTGACGCCGGCCTCGCTGGCGATCGTCGCGATCTCGGCGGCGGTGTCGGGGCGCTGGCTCGTCAGGTGGACGTGACTCGCCGCCCGGATCCGCTCGGGTTCGAGGTCGGCCGGCTCGACGGCCTCGTTGACGCCGTCGTTGCCCAGCACGGCGACCTCCCCGCCGTCCTCGACCAGCAGGTACTTCACCGCCGTCTCGGCGTCCTCGATGATCCGTACGCCATCGATCGAGACGCCGGTCTCCTCGAGTTCGCGGCGGGCCAGCAGTCCGTTGTCGTCGTCGCCGACGCTCCCGATGAGGCCGACGCCGACCTCGAGTCCGGCGAGCGTCGCGGCGACGTTGGCGGCGCTGCCGCCGCCGGACTGGCGCTGGGAACGGATCGACGCCTCGCCGTCGGCGACCGGGAACCGATCGATTCGCAGTGTCACGTCCCAGTTGACGTGTCCCGCAGTGAGGACCGTAACCATAGCAGACGTTCAACAGAGGGCGTCGGGGGCAAAAAATCTAGGTAACGAGAAAGAGCACTACGTTGTGCGCGCCGGGGCCGAGCCCGATTGCGGCGAGCAGCGCCAGCAGCGTTCGACCCTGTCGGGGCGCGTCCTCGATGTACTCCTGGAACAGGCCGACGATGACCAGCGCCAGCGCGACCTTCACGAGGACGAACAGCCACCCCCCGCCGACGTACTCCGCGGTCGGCAGTGCCCGTCCGACCTCGAGGATCGCCGTCGAGAGGGGGACCTCCTCGCTGGCGCCGAGGACGTCGTAGCCGACCGCCGTCGAGGTTCCGTCGAGGGCGTGACCGAAGACGACCAGCGCGCCCGTCGCGCCGGTGACGGCGGCGACCTCCGCGTACCGACGCTCGAGGAGGGCCCAGGCGCCGGCGGTCACGAGCGCCGCCAGAACCACCGACAGCAGCGGCCAGAAGACGTCGCCGAACCCGCCCTGAACGGCGACGGCGGCGGCCACGGCGCCGACGAACCCGACGGCGCCGAGGAGGGCGACGGGGGCTTCGCTCGGGATCCCGAGCCCGGTTCGCTCGAGGGCGATCCCCCCGATCCAGACGGCGCCGGCGACGATCCCGGTCACGACGTAGACGCCGGGCGTGCCGAAGAGCACGGCGACGTCCGTGGGATAGGCCCCGAGGCGGTGGAGGACGTGCAGGCTCGAGCCGAACACCATCCAGGGGGCAAAGGCGAGCACCGTCCGATCGGTCACGCGAGGGTCCAGCGACCGCAGCGCCGCGCCGACGCCGACGGCCGCCAGCGCCAGCGGGACGAGCAGCTGCCAGGGCGGGAGCGCGAACCCCTCGGGAAGCACCATATCCGAGTTGGCACACAGCAGCGACTAACCGTTTCCGATCCGGTGCGCTCGAGGGCGGCGCCGCCGTCAGACCTCCCAGGGCTCGCCGGTCGTCTCGCCGAACAGCTCCCGCATGAGCGTGACGATGCTCTCGGGCGGGAACTGGCCGCGCTCGGTGACGATCGCGTCGACGTGACGCGGCGGTGTGACGTCGAACGCGGGGTTCTCGACGGCGAGGCCGTCGTCGGTCCGGTCGCCGCCGGCGATGTCGGCGTACTTCGTCTCCGAGAGCACCTCCGACTCGTCGCGCATCTCGATCTCGACGGTGTGGCCCGTCATCGTGTCGGGGTGGAGCTTGATCGTCTGGGCGGCGACCATCACCGGGACGCCCCGTTCGCGGGCGTTGACCGCCAGCCCGCTGGTCCCGATCTTGTTGATGACGCTCCCGTCGGCCGCGATACTGTCGGCGCCGACCAGCACGTGGTCGGCGTCGTCCAGGTAGCGCCGCGCCGCGTTGTCGACGATCAGGGTCACGGGCACGTCCCACTCCCGGAGCTGCTCGGCCGTGATGTGACCCTGCTTTCGGGGCCGGGTCTCCTTGACGATCGCCTCGACGTGCTTGCCCGCGTCCAGGGCCGCCTCCACGCAGGCCAGCGCGTCCGTCGAGTGGCAGTGGGTCATCACCACGTCGCCGTCCCGCAGGCGGTTCGCGCCGACCTCGCCGAGCCGTTCCTGGGCCTGCTCGAGGTCGGTCCGAAACGTCTCGGCGCTGGCGATCGTCGACTCCCGGAGCTCCGCGACGGTCTCGCCCTCGATCCCTCGGAGGACGTACCGGAGCGCGTTGGGCAGGCTCACCGCCGTCGGCCGGGTCTCGTACAGTTCCCTGGCCGCGGCGCGCAACTGGTCGCGAAACGCCGCGGGGGTCGCCGCCTCCGAGCGCTCGGCCTGGGTAGCGAGCGCCTCTGCCGCGGCGTCGCCGATCGCCGCCGCGCCACGGATCTCCATCGTCGCGATGTCGTCGGCCGTCGCCTCGACGACGGCCGCGACGTCGGGCTGGTCCTCGACCATGGGGGGAGTAGCCCCCGGACCCAAATAAGGGATCGGACGGATTTTTGACCGTTCGGCGAGTCGGTCCGGTATGGATCGCGACGAACTCGCCCCGCTGATCGACCACACCGTCCTCGGCCCCGAGACGACGATCGACGACGTCGAGGCCGTCCTCGACGACGCCGCCGACTACGGCATGAACGCCTGCATCCCGCCCTACGCCGTCGGTCACGCCGCCGACTACGCGCCCGAGGTCACCCTCGCGACCGTGATCGGGTTCCCCCACGGCCAGAACGACCCCGACGTGAAACGCCGCGAGGGGGTTCTCGCCTGGAAGGCCGGCGCCGACGAGCTCGACGTCGTCATCAACGTCGGCCGTCTCGAGGCGGGCCAGCTCGAGGCCGTCGCGGACGAGCTCGCCGAACTCGTCGCGGCGGTGCCGATCCCGGTGAAGGTGATCGTCGAGACGGCGCTGCTGACCGACGAGCAGAAACGCAGCGCCTGCGAGGCCGCCCGCGAGGCCGACGCGGCGATGGTCAAGACCTCGACGGGCTTTGCCGACGGGGGCGCCACCGTCGCGGACGTCGAGCTCATGAGCGAGTCCCTCCCGGTCAAAGCCAGCGGCGGCGTCGGCAGCTACGAGGAGGCGATGGCGATGCTCGAGGCCGGCGCCGAGCGCATCGGCGCCTCGAGCGGCGTCGAGATCCTCGAGGGGGCGCCGGAGTAGCCGCGTTCGGCGTCGGGATCCTCGAGCGGAGTGGCGATCCAAACGGCTTTCGTCGTCCCCCAGTGAACGGATCCCATGCTCGAGAGGCTGCGGGCCCGGACCCGCGCGTTCGCGAACCGGCTGCGGCGACTGGAACGGCGCGAACTCGACGCGTTCTTGCGGTGGATCGAACGCACCGGAAACCTCCTGCATTTCTCGGTGGTCGTGTTCGTCCCCCTGTTGATCGCCGCGGTGACGTGGCTGTCGAACGCGACGGCCGCCGTCTCGTTTCTCCTCTTTCCGCCCCTGGCGTCCGGGACGTACACGCTCTTTGCCGACCCCGAGGGTCGGTACTCCACGCCGGGGAAGTTCGTCGGCGGGATGACCGTCGGCGCGCTCTGTGGCTGGCTCGCCGTCGCGTCGGTCGCGACCGCGGGCGACGGGGTCAGCGCGACGGGCGCGGCGCTCGGCGTCTTCCTGACCGGGACCGCCACCTGGGCGCTGGACCTCGAGGAGCCGACGGCGTTCTCGACCGCGCTGCTCGTGCTGGTCACCGGGAACGCCCAGCTGGCGTACGTGCTCGGGATCGCCGTCTCGAGTTCGTTCGTCGCGGCCGCGTTCGTCGTCTGGCGCGACCGCGTCTACGAGGCGCGAGCGCAGTACCTCTACCAGACGACCCAGGGCGACGACCACGTGCTCGTTCCGGTGGGCGGCCCGGACGCGGAACCGGTCGCGCGCTTCGCCGCCGCGCTCGCCGGCGCCCACGAGGCCGGGAAAGTCGTCCTCTTCGACGTCGTCTCCGAAGCGAGCGAGCGACACGACGGCGACCCCGTCGAGAGCGGCGACCCCGGCCAGGCCGACGCGGCACCCCTCGAGCGCGCTGACGACGCGGTGCGAACCGCCGAATCCCTCGCGGGCGACCTCGAGGCCGCGTACGACGTCCCCTGCGAGGTCGTCGTCGCGGCCGGCGACCGCCGCTCGTCGGGACTCGTTCTCCGGACCGCACGAGAGAACAACTGCGATCTCATCGTCGCCCCCTACGCCGAGAGCGACCGGGGCGGGCTCTCGGGGTTCATTACGGGCCTGTTCGACAGCGAGATCGACGTCATCGCCTTCCGCTCGAGCGACGGGCGCAGCCGGTGGCGTCGGAGTCTCGTCGCGGTCCGGGGCGCCGGCGACACCGCCCGCGCGATGGTCGACTTCGCGTTGCGCATCGCCGACTCCCGGCGGCCGGTCGGCGTCTCCACCTGTATCGACCGCGAGTCGCACCGACGGAGCGCCGAAACCACGCTCGCGGACCTCGTCGACGCCTTCTCCGGCCCCTTCGAGACCCACGTCGTCACGGAACCGGTCGAGGACTACCTCTCGCGGGTCGCGTCCCGGTACGACGTGGTCTTCATCGGCTCGAGTACCGACCGGTCGACCGCCTCGCGGTTCGTCTCGCCGCCGACGTTTCGCAAACTCGGGGACCTCGAGAGCGACGTCGCGATCGTCCACCGCGGTCGACGTCGGTAGTCGGCGTCGGGATCGCTCGGGGGCACCGTCGGGTCAGTTCGCATTCGACGGCTGCTCGTCCTCGAGCAGCCGCGAGACGACTGGGGACTCGTCCTCGCCCAGCGCCGAGCGGACCAGCAGGTGGCCGCCCAGTTCCGAGAGGCTGATCACGTCGTCCGCGCCGGCGCGCTCGAGCTTGCGGCTGTTCTCGCGGTCCGTGGCAGCGGTGGCAATCCGGACGTCGGGTCGGAGCTCGCGGGCGGTCAGCACCGCCAGCGCGTCCTGGGCGTCGTCGTCGGTCGCGACGAGGACCGCCCGGGCGCTTTCGATGCGGGCCCGTTGGAGGGGGTCCTCGTCGCTCGGATTGGCCGTCAGCACGCGGATGTCGCGGTCGGCGAGCGCGCTCGCGGCCTCGGGGTCCCGGGTGACCACCAGGAACTGTCGGCCCGCCTCGTGGAGTTCGTCGACGATCGGTTCGGTCAGGTCCCCGTAGCCGAGCACGAGGATGTGGTCGTCCAGCAGGTCGAGTTCTGAGTCTGTCATGATGCCGAGGGTCTTCGAGATGCGCGCCTGGATCGCGGGGCCGACGAGCGCCCCGATGGCGATACCGAAGCTGGCGACCCCCAGCACGACGACGGACATCGTAAAGAGGATCGCCACCTCGGTGGCGGGCCCGATGTCGCCGTAGCCGACCGTGCTCGAGGTGATCAGCGTGAAGTAGAAGGCGTCGAGCAGGTGGTCGATCCCGTCGAACTGCTCGCGCAGGGCGTAGGAGCCGAAGGTCCCGTAGGCCTGGACGCCGACCAGCGCCGCCCCCGCCGCGATCTGGGTCGTCGTCAGCGAGAGCGAGCGGTCGAACTGCCGCCGGGTGAGAAACAGGGTCGGCAGGGCACACGCCGAGAGCACGACCAGCGGCAGCGAGTACGGGCTCGCCTGCAGGAGGCCCTGGATCGCCGTCAGCGGCAACAACAACACCGTCGCCCACCAGCCGGCTCGCAGCCGTCGCCGCAGCGCGAGCGCGCTGCCGACCATGAGAAAACCCGTCAGGGCGCCGGTAAAGCCGACGGCGTCCTGGACGGCGACCGGGACGTGGGGCGCGAGGGGGCCGAAGTCGGCGGCCTGCTGATCGATCCTGACGATCCCGGTCGCGACCGAGAGCAGGGCGACCAGCAACGCGAGGACGACCGACGCCCGCGTCGTCACGATCCAGCGCCAGTTGTCGGGCAGTCGATCCACGATGCGCGCGCCGACCATACCGTCGGTCCGGGGCGGGACGGCTTAAGCGCCGTCGTTTGCGCCCGGCGACGGGATCCGCTCCCGACCCGTTCGTCGTCGATCGCTCGTCGTCCCGGCCGGGTCCGGGGCGAGCCGGTACCTGTTTAACGGCTCCCGCCGATCGGCCGGTAATGTCGCTTCCGGTCGAAGTACTGCTCGGGCTCTACCTCGGCCTCCTGACCGGGATCGTCCCCGCGTTCGTCGCGGGCGGGCTGGGGTTTCTCGTCCGGTACGTCACGGGCGTGTCGCTTCCCGGCTTCGGCGTTCTCGTCCTGGCGCTGTCGATCGCCAGCGTGCAGGGCGGCCTGCTGGGACTCGTCGAACCGACCATCGCTCAGTCTCCCCGACTGCTGGTCGCGGTGCTGGTCGTCCTGATGCTCGCGCTGTACGCGCACAACCAGGGCGACAGGCTCGGCGCCGAGCTTCCTCGGCGGCTCTCGCTCTCCCGGCTCCGCCGGCGCACCCTCTCGGCCGACGTGATCGAGTTCGTCGGGGCCGCCGGGCGGGTCACGATCCGACCGACCGGCGAGATCCGCGATATGGAGGGGTACCCGCCGCTCCCGTCGTCCGTCCGCGCGGCGCTCGAGGACGGCTCCTGGCGGCTCCCGGCAGATCTGCCGCTCTCGGAGCTCGAGCGCCGGCTCGAGGAGCGGCTGCGAACCGACCACGACCTCGCGGACGTCGCCGTCTCGCTCGACGAGCGAGCCCGCGCGTCGATCACCGCGGCGCCGCCCGTCGGCGGCCTCTCGCGTCGGGTGCCCGACGGGAAACGCGCCGCGTCGATCGCAGCGCTGATTCCGACGGGGCTGGCTCGGGGGGACGACGTGACCGTTCGAACCGACGCGCGGTCGATCCCGGGGACGGTGCTGAGCGTCGGGACCGACCTCGACGACGAGCGCGAGACCGACCCCGGCGAGGGCGACGCCGGCGCCGAAACGTCGTCCGGCGACCGGGAGCCGGGAGCGGCACCCGCGGACGACGCCGGCGCCGCGACCGGGGGCGCGAGGGCGAGCGCCGGCGGAAGCGGCCGTGTCACCGTCGTCGTCGACGACGGCGACGTGCGACCGCTGCTCCGGGCGGAGGCGCCGCGGCTGGTCGTTCGCTCGCGCGGGACGAACCGGGACCTCGAGGCGCTCGCGCTGCTCAAGCGGGCCGGCTACGCGGTCCGACGCGTCGCCCCCGACGCGATCGACCCGTCGGAGGGGACGGTGCTCGCGGTTCGCGACCGCGAGCGCGGCGGGGACGGGCGCGGCCAGCCCTGGCGGTTCGCGCCCGGTCTCGACGGCCCGCTCGAGCCGGGCGACGAGGCGTTCGTCGTCGCTCCCGAGCGGGCGCCCGCGGGCGGAGCCGACCCGGAGACCGACGACTCGAGTCGCGGTGATCGCGCGTGATCGAGCCCGTCGTCGAACAGGCGGCCCGGACCGAACTCCTCGCCGACGCGCTGTTCGACGCCCTCGTTCGGCTCCTCGGGTTCGCTCTCCTGGCGTTCGGCACGGCCGGGACCGCGGCGGCCCTCTTTCGGTGGTACAGCGCCGACGAGCTGGCCGAGGGGATCGGAATCCTGATCGGCGCGACCGCCGTCGCGGTCTGGCTGAACACGAAGACGGCGCTGCAGGACGCGATCCTCGGCACGACGCCGCTGCTCGAGACCGAGACCGCGATCTACACCGTCGCCGCGTTCGTCGGCAGCGCGATCGCCGCCGACGGCGGTCGTCGCGTCGGGGATCGCCTCGCTCGGAGCGCGTTCGCGGGCGTCGCCCCGGGGACGATCGACGACGTGGGACAGCTCGTGCGGTCGGTCGGCCGCGTGATCGCCGTCGAGCTTCCCGAGTCGATCGGGGACGCCGACGGCCACGACCCCGTCGACGCGGCGACGAAGGCCGCCCTCGCCGGCCAGACCCTCCGCTTTCCGCGGGGGTTGACCGTCGATCAGCTCCGCGATCGGCTCGCGACCCGCCTCGAGCGCGACTACGGGGTCGGCCACGTCGACGTCGACCTCGCGGCCGACGGCGAGGTCGAGTACCTCGCGCTGGGGAGCCGTCCGACGGGGATCGGGCCTACGCTGGCGCCGGGCAGCGTCGCCGTCGCGGTTCGCGGCGATCCCGCCGCCGACGCCGCGCCGGGCGACGCCGTCCGGATCTGGGCCCGAGCGGGAGACGACTACCGACGCGTCGCGGACGGCGAGTTGCGGGGGACGGCGGCCGACGTCGCGACCGTCGCACTCGACCGCGAGGACGCTCGGGCGCTCGGAAGCGACGCCGACCATCGGCTGGTCACGCTGCCGGAAACGCCCGACGCCGAGCGGGAGCTCGTCTCCGCGCTCCGGGCGGCCGACGAGACCGTCGCCGCGGTTCCCGTCGACGGCGGCGGCGCGCTCGAGGGCGCCGCGGTCGGCTCGCTGCCGGCCCTCGTGCTCGCGATCGAGCGGGACGGCGACGTCCTCGCGCTGCCGGGGGAGGAGGACCGTCTCGCGGCCGGCGACGTCGCGCACGTCCTCGGTCGTCCGGACGCCCTGCGCCGGCTCCCGGAGCGGTAGCTACTTGCCCGCGGCGCGGATAGCGCCACCCATGACCGAGTGGAAGCTGTTCGCGGATCTCGCCGAGCGGGCGGGCGACAAACGCGTCGCGGTCGAGGCCGGGGCCGGCGACACCGTCGGCGACGCCCTCGAGGACCTCCTCGAGGATCGTCCCGAGCTCGAGGATCGCGTGCTCGAGGACGGCGAGTTGCGCTCCCAGATCAACGTGTTGCGCAACGGAACGAACGTCCTCGTCGAGGAACAGGGCCTCGAGACCGACCTCGAGGCGGACGACGAGCTGGCGCTGTTTCCCCCCGTCAGCGGCGGCTGATGGAGCTGCGCCGCCTCGGCGCCGACGACGCCGCCGTCCGCCGCTTCGTCAGGCGACTGTGGCTGCCCTACCACCGCGAGCTCGAGGCGATCGTCGACGATCACGCGCTCGCGGAGGGCGACCTCGTCGCCGAGGAGGTCCCGTTTCGCCGCGAGCGCCTCGGGACCGACGGCCACCGGACGTGGCTCGCCGTCGACGACGCGGGAGCGGACGGCCCCGAAACGGGTGGGGCGGAAAACGACGTCCTCGCGGGGTTCGTCGCGACCGACGTCGAGGAGTGTCCGTCCGTCTTCGACCGCCCCGATCGGCTGGTAGTCGGCGATATCTACGTCCGCGAGCCGTACCGGGGAACGGGGCTGGCCGACGACCTGCTCGAGCGCGCCGCCGAACGGGCGCGGGCGGTCGGCTGCGGGGAGCTCGCGCTCGAGGTCGACGTCGACAACGAGCGCGTGATCGCCTTCTACGAGAAGCGCGGCTTCGAGACGGTCCGCCGTCGGATGTCGGTCGCAGTCGAGGACGCGTAATCGCGGCGCGCTCGAGCCGTCCCGGGTAGCGACCGTTACTCCCCGCTCTCGCCGCCTCCCGACGCGAGATCGATCCCGAGGACGAAGTCGGGCTCCTCGGCGATCGGCGCCCCCGCGTAGGAGGCGTCGCTGACGTACTCGGCGGTTTCGGGGAGCACCACGCGAGTCCGATCCGCGCCGATCTCGGCGGCGTCCCGTGCGATCGCGCCGAACAGCGACCGCGCCGCGTCGACGTCGTCCCAGGCGGCGACGCCGTACTCGGCCCACGTCTCGGTCCCGCCGTCGTCGGTCTCGCGGTCGTCGCTTCGAATCCGGACGGAGGCGCCCGCCGTCCCCGATTCGCGAGCGACGGCGAAGACGGCCGTCTCGTCGGCGAAGCGCTCGAAGTCCTCGCGGTCGAGTTCGCGCACCGCCCACGTCTCCTCGGGGGCGAGGCCGAGCCCCCGGAGGTGCTCGCGGGCGTCGCTGTGGGTCCAGTAGCGCCAGGCTGCCGCCGGATCGCTCGAGACCCGATCCGGACGTCGACGGTCCGGATCGGGCTCGGGGTGGGCGAAGCGAAACTCCGTTATCGGCTCCATCCCGCTCGTTCGGGCGGCGCCAAGCGAGGCGGCGTTCCACGAGAAGATCATGACCCGGCCGACGGTCGCCCCCCGCTCGCGGGCCCACTCGAAGCAGGCCTCGTTGAGCCGACCGCTCAGTCCTCGACGCCGGTAGTCGGGGTTGATCCGCATCCCCTGGAACCAGGCCTCGTCGGGCGAGACCATCGCCGCCTGAACGATCCCCGCGACCTCGTCGCCGGCGTCCGCGAGGAACGTCTTCTTCGGCTCGTCGTCGTCCTCGAGCCACTCGTGGTAGATCTCGGGGATGTAGTCGCCGCCCCGATCCGCCCAGAGGTCCTCGGTGAAGGATCTGACGCCCTCGTAATCGTCGTGGGTCGCCCGTCGGATCTCGATCCCGAGCGCCATCTCAGTTCCAGGGGGTCGACCGCGCCTGCAGTTCGCCGGCCAGCGACGTCTCCATCGCCTCCGGGACCGAGTCGGCGTTTTCGAGCGTCCACATCAGCTTGACCTTCGCGGTGCCGGGCAGGGTGTCGCCGGCCTCGATCACGCCCGCCTCGAGCAGGTCCCGACCCGTGTCGTAGACGCGGTCGCAGACCCGCCCCTCCAGACACTGGCTGGTCATGACGACGGTCGTCCCGTCCGCGATCAGCTCCTCGATGCGGGGGATCAGATCGGTGTGGACGTGGCCCAGTCCGGTCCCCTCGAGGACCAGTCCCTCGCTGCCCGCGGCGACGTCGAGGAAGGCGGGATCCATCCCGGGCGTGAACTTCAGCAGTTCGACGTCGTCCTCGAGGGCGGGCTCGAGTTCGAGGTCCACCTCGCTCTCGCCTCGCTGCTGATACTCCCGGCCGAACGTGACCGCCTCGGAGTCGTAGTCGACCTCGCCCAGCGGCTCTGCGCCGACCGTCTCGAAGGCGTCCCGCCGGGAGGTGTGGTTCTTCCGCACTCGAGTCCCTCGGTGGAGCGCGCAGACGTCGTCGCTCTCGGAGGCGTGCATACAGACCAGGACCTCGGCGCAGTCGCTCTTGGCGGCCTCGACGGCGCAGACGGCGTTCATCACGTTATCGGAGGACGGCCGATCAGCCGAGCGCTGGCTGCCCGTGAAGACGACCGGGACCGGCGTCTCGAGCATGAACGCGAGCGCGGAGGCGGAGTACTGCATCGTGTCGGTGCCGTGCATGACGACGACGCCGTCGGCGCCCGCCTCGATCTCCTCGCGGACCGCCTCGGCGAGGTCTTGCCAGATCGGGGGCTCCATGTTCTCCGAGAGGATGTTGGCGACGACCCGTCCGCGGTAGTTCGCCCGCCCCGCCAGGTCGGGCACGGCACGGAGGACGTCCTCGGCGTCGAACTGCGCCGTTACCGCCCCGGTGCGGTAGTCGACCGTCGAGGCGATCGTTCCTCCAGTGGAGATCAACGCGATCGTCGGCAGCTCCTCGTCGAACTCGACGGTCGAGCCGTCCTCGCCCTCGTCGGCCGAGCCGTCGATATCGTAGACGTCCTCCTCGAGGACCTCGACCGCGGCGGCCTCGCGGTCGACCCCGACGTTGTACCCGCCCTCGAGTTTCACCACGAACTGTTCGTCGGTGCTGGAGGGCAACAGGACGCCCTCGTAGCTGCGGTCCGCGCGATCGACGCGAACGCGGTCGCCTGGGTTCATGTGCCCTCGTTGCGCGGCGCTGGACTTGAAGGCACGCTTTCGCCGTCAGGGCGACAGCGTCGCCGGAACGGGGGCGACAGCGTCGCCGAAACGGGACGGCTACGTCGCCAGGCCGACCGCGACGAGCCCGACCCCCATCAACAGGAGCACGCCGGCGATGATCGCCGTCAGCAGTCGGACGGTGCTCAGGTCGTCGCGGGAGAGATCGAGCCGCGGGTAGAGGTGGCGACCGACGTACAACAGTCCGCCCCCGAGAGCGATCGAGAGCATCCCGAAGACGATCAGCTCGGTAGTCACTGACACCCGCTACGTCGGCGAGAGTAAAAAGAACGCCCGTCGGAGCCGTCGCCCGAACGGGGGCGGAAGCGTCGCGTGGGAAAAGGCCATGGTGTCGGGGAGCTTGCACTCGCGTATGAGCGATCGCTCGGACGAGGTCGCCGAGGCGACCGATCGCGGGGAGCGTCCGACCGACGAACTCCTCGAGGAGACGGAGCGGCTGCTCTCCGAGCCGAACGCGGAGGTCGACGCCGATTCCAGCGCGGACGCGTCCGCCGCGGCCCCGACGAACGCGGGTGCGACCGAGGACGCCTCGTCGCGGTCGCGGCTGCCGTCGCTTCCCCGCCCCTCGCTCGGAGCGCGGTTCTCGCCGAAGGGATTTCTCGCGCTCGTGGCCGCGCTCGGCGTCGGGCTCGTCGCGGGCGGGCTGGCGGTCCCGATCGCCGGCGAACTCGTCGGTACCTTCGCCGTCGCCTTCGCGATCGGGCTCGCCACCTCGAAGCGGCGCTACCTCGAGGTGGGCGCGGCCGGGGCCGCCGTCGGCGGGATCGCCGCGGTGGCGAGCAACGCGGTGCTGGCGGTCGCCGGCTCGGGGCGGGCGGTGCTCGCGGTCGGCGTGGCCGCCGGACTGGTCGCCTGTCTCGTCGGCTACTACTTCGGTCGGGACCTCCGGAACGGACTGTTCCGGGACCTCGAGTGAACGGGGTTCTCGAGAGAACGCGCTACCGTTCGACGATCCGCTACGATTCCTCGGAATCGGGAACCAGTTCCCAGCCGCGTCTCGTCCGCCGGACCATCCCCTCGTCGGCCAGCAACTCGAGGATCTCGGCGACGACCTCCCGAGGGGCGTCGACGTCCTCGCCGAGTTCGGTGACGGATTTGGGTTCGGAGCGGACGCTCGCGAGGACGTCGGCGTAGATCCGGCTCTCGGGGCCGGCGCCGACCGACTCGGAGATCTGATCGAGCACGTCGCAGACCTGGCGCTGGACCCAGCGCTGGGCCAGCGACAGCTCGTTTTCCAGCTGTTCGAGCTGCTCGAGGGCCGCCAGCAGCTCCTCTACGTCGTCGGTTTCGTTCCAGGAGACGTCGATCTCGAGGTGGCGGCAGGTCGCGATGTCGAGGCTGCTGTTGGCGGGGTAGGCGCTCTTGCTGACATAGCCGTACGGCGAGAGACTTACTTCGAGGCGGAGGTTGCGCGCGATGTGGAAGTACTTCCGGCGCTGCTCGTCGACGCGGCTCTCGATCAGCCCCGCTTCCTCGAGCTTGCGCAGGTGTTCGATCACCGCCTTGGGACTCACGCCGAGGTACTCGGAGATCTCGGTCACGTAGCACGGTTTTCGCGCGAGCAGTCGGAGGATGCGTCTCCGGTTTTCGTTTCCGAGAAGGTCCAACAGGGCGGCGGAGTCCATTCGTACGAGAGGTTGTGCGCCGTCGCTGAAAAGCGTGTCCTCTCCCCCCTCGTTCCGGGAACGCGGCTACTCGGCGTCGACCTCACCGACCGGGGGCGTTTCGTTTCCGCTCTCGTTCCGGTCGGCGGCCCCCTCCTCGTCACCCGCCTCGAGGAACCGCTCGAAGCCGACGACCTCGGTCGCGACGGCCGCGATCTGTTCGCCGCCGAGGGCGGCGACGTCCGACTCGAGGGACTCGAGGCGATCGACCCCGACCTCGTTGTCGGCGGCGACGGGTTTCGTCTGTGCGATCGACCGCTCCAGGGCCGCGATCTCGACGGTCAGCCGGGTCATTCGGGCCTGGTACTGCGGAGTCGAGAGCTCGTCGCCCCGATCTCGGAGCAGCTCGCGCTCGCGCTCGAGGGTTTCGTACCGGGCCGCCAGCTCGTCCACCCGCTCGTCGACGAGTCGCTCCCGGGTTTCGTCGTCGGCGGCATCGTACTTCGCTTCGAACATCTCGGATTCGACGGTCGTCGCGGTGTCCGCCGCGCTCGACTGCATGAAGGCGGTGACGCCCCGTTCGACGTCGGCCTCGCGCTGTTCGTTCGATGCGTCGTCGACCCCGGCGCTGGCGAACGTCCCGCTGGCGACCGGGGAGACCGCCAGCCCGACGAGGAGGATCGCAACGAGGAGGGGAACCGACCGTGCGGAGTTCATTACCGTACCCGACCGTCGATCGGCCTAAAAAATCGGACCTTCGTTCGGATCGTTTACGCCCCCGATCGCGCCGTTCGAAACTGGCCGGGGGTTTACGCCGAGTTTAGCCGGGGCGTTGCAGCGCCCCGAGGCGCCCGACGGGCGGTCGGCGACGGCGCGTCCCGAGCCCTTCTCTGCCCGATCGTTCAAACCGTTCATCGGCGAAAACTCGAGCCTTACCCGCGATCGGCGCCGTTTTCGCGGCGCTTATCGTCGGCGTTATGAACTGTTGTGGCTGAGCGACCGGTCGTCCGACCGTCGGAAACGACCGATTGTCGATTGCGCTGCGGACACGATGGGGGTCGTCGGCCGAAAGGTTATACGTCCTCGTTCCCTGGTACCTAGTGACATGTTCGAGGTGTTCTCCCGGAGCTACTACCTCGGTCGCCTCTACGTCACCCCGACCGACCACCCCCGCGCCCTCATCCACGACGAACAGCACGAGCGACTCAACGAGGAGGTGTACACGTCCGGCGAGGGCGTCGAACGGCTCGACGCCCCGCTGGTGATGAAACTCGAGTCCCAGCACTTCCCGGTGCACGGGGACTCGTCGGTGCCGGCGAACACGCTCGCCCTCCCCGAGTCGGTACTCGAGAACACGGACGTCCGAAGCCCCCCGTCGCTCCGGGAGGTGTTGCTCGCGCGCCGCGAACAGGCCGAGCGGTTGCTCAGCTTCGCCGGCTGGGATCCGACCGACTTCGACCCCGATGAGTATCCCGGCGCCGGAACCTAGAAGTACTCCCGCTCCCCGTGTTCGGTCGGATGCTTGACGAGTTGCTCGGCCGCGCCTCCCTCAAGGCGCGCATCGACGAGCTCGAGGCGGAGAACGAACGGTTGCGGGAGCGCTACGAGGCCGAATCCGAGCGCCGATCCGAGGCGGTGACGGCCCGACAGGACGCCGAGGAGAAACGGAACCGCCTCGAGGACCGCATCGCCCAGCTCGAGGGCGAGCTCGAACGGGTCGAGGCCGACGACGGCGACCCGACCGTTCGCCGGCGCGTCGACCTGCGCGGGGCCCGCCTCGAGGAGGCGCTCGAACGGCTGCGGTCGATCCGAACGGCTTCGGAAGGGGCGCTCACCGCGAGCGTCGACGACGAGGTCCCCGGCACCGTCCGCGAGGACCTCGCGGACGTGCTCGACGCCCGGATCGCCCTGCTCGAGGACGCCGCCCCTTGCCTGTGTTGTATCGACGACGCCGGTCTCGTCTCGGTCGCGCTCGAGTCGCCCATCGACCCGGCCCTCGAACCGACCTGGGACGACCGGTTCGACCTCGAGCGGGAGTGGTTCCTGCCGACGGGCCGCCACGCCCTCGCGCTCGTGCGGGCGGACCTGTTCGCGCTCGGCGTCTACGAGGGCGACGAGCGCGTCGACTACCGCGGCTTCGAGAGCGACGTCAAGGGCAACCACTCGAAGGGCGGGTTCTCGCAGGCCCGCTTCGAACGGATCCGCGACGACCAGATCGACGACCACCTCGATCGCTGCCGTGAGGTTCTCGCTGAGCGCGACGCCGACCGCCTCTACGTCGTCGGCCAGCGCGGCGTCGTCGATACCCTCGTCGAGGAGGCCGACCTCGAGACCGCGGCGACCGCCGCCGTCGACGCCACGGGCGATCCGAAGGCGGCCCTCGAGGATGCCCGCCGCTCGTTCTGGACGACGACGCTGACGGTCGTCTGAACGCCGCGTGCGTGGCGGTCCCGACCGCCGAACCGGGCGAACATCAGGGCATTCATTACCGCGCCGTCCGACCCTCGAGTGATGAGTATCCCGTCGTTCGTCATCGGCATCGCCGGCGGCACGGGCGCCGGAAAGACGACGGTCTCCCGGACCGTCGCCGAGACGGTCGGCGAGGCCGTCACGCGGATTCCCCTGGACAACTACTACGAGGACCTCTCCCACCTCGAGTACGAAGAGCGTGCCGAGGTCAACTACGACCACCCCGACGCCTTCGAGTGGGAGCTGCTTCGCGAGCAACTCGACAGTCTGTTGATGGGCCAGCCCGTCGAGATGCCCCAGTACGACTTCGAGATCCACAACCGCAGGGACGAGCGCGTGCGGGTCGAACCCTCCGACGTGATCGTTCTCGAGGGGATCCTCTCGCTGTTCGACGAGCAGGTCCTCGAGATGCTCGACCTGAAGGTGTACGTGATGACCGACGCCGACGTCCGCATCCTCCGGCGGATCGAGCGCGACGTCATCGACCGCGGCCGCGGGCTCGAGGGCGTCATCGACCAGTACCTCGAGACGGTCAAGCCGATGCACGAACAGTTCGTCGCGCCGACGAAGAAAAACGCCGACATCATCATCCCCGAGGGAGCCAACCGGATGGCCGTCGACCTGCTGGTCGAGAAAGTCGAAGCCGAACTCGCCCCCGGCGACCCCGACGCCGACGACCGCGCGTTCCCCCTCGAGGTCGGCGAGGACTCCCCGACGCGGGTCGACCTCGACACGACGAACCGGTCCGTCGACTGACGACCGCGGCGAAGTTCCTCCGAGAGACGGTTCAGACGGTTTCCTTCTCCGAAAGACGGTTCAGACGGTTCCCTTCGACCGCTGGTCGTTCGTGTGACTTCCAGGTGCTGTCGTTCTCGGAGCGACTTTGGACGAGGAGAGCCGGACGCTACGGCAGCGTTTCGCAGGCGATGCCGTCGCCGTCCGCGTCGAGCCTGTGGGGGTCGCCGTCCGCGTTCTCGAGGACGTACTGGGCTTGCTCCTGTGTATCGAAGTCGCCGCAGTTGTAATCGCCGTCAGCGGGAACGGGTGGGACGTCGATTTCGTCGCTTCCGGTATCGCTCGCGTCGGCCTCGGACGACGAGGACTCGGCCTCGAAGTCCCAGAGACCGACGTCGCTCGACCGCGCTTCCGACTCGGCGCTATCGAACTCGTCGCGCAAGCTAAACGAGGAGTCGTAGACGCGAGCGTACCCTCCCTCGAGCAGGTCGAGGTTGAAGTTCGTGTCACCGACGTAGACGTACGCGAGGAGACGGCCGAAGCTCCCGCGGCGATCACCTTCCACGTCGGTGACGACCCGGACCTCTCGACCCTCGAGTTCGTCGGTCGCGTACCGACTCGCTTGCTGGCCCCAGTTGTAGAGGTGATCGCGCGCTGCCGGGGTGTCCGGGATGGTTTCGTACTCCCCCGGAGCGACGTCTCCAAGACTGGTCTCGGGTGTATCTACCCCAATGAGACGAACGGTGTCTTCCTCGCCGCTGGCGAATCGTACCTCCATCGTGTCGCCGTCGATGACGCGTGTAACCGTGGCCTGGCGGGCCTCACCGCCGGCAACCTCCGCCGGAACCGAGACGGGAGATTCCGTCCGGGCCGTCGATTCGGACGCTTCCGACGAGTCCGTTTCCGAGTCGCTCGAGCCGGGCTCCGTAGCGGACTCGGTTTCGGAGTCGTCCGACTCGGAGTCGTCCGATTCGGATTCCGCGCTCGAGTCGGACTCCTGAGCGTTCAACTCCGTTCCCGTCGAGGAGTCGTCGGCGGACCCGTCCGGGTCCGTCTCTGCCTCGCTCGAGTCAGCGTCCGTAGTAGGGTCGTCGGTCGATCCGCCTGGATTCGTCTCCGACTCATTCGAATCAGCGTCCGTAGTAGGGTCGTCGTCGGACTCCGTCTCCGCTTCATCGGAGTTAGAATCCGGAGTAGAAGCCTCCGAATCCGGTTCTGTCGTGGAATCAGGTTCCGACTCGGAAGCGTCTTCGGCCGGCGGTGACTCGGATTCCGGATCATCGGCGTCCGCTTGCGGAGACGATTCGGGTTCCGGATCCTCGGACTCGGGCAGATCCGGTTCGATTCCGCTATCGCCCGTATCGCCGCCGGCCGCTACGATTCCCAGGAGAACGAATCCGACGACGGCAGCTACTGCACCCGACTTGAGGCCTCCACCCGACTCGATTCCGGGAACGGTTGCGAGGCGATCGGCGATTCCCCGGTAGTTCGTTCCGACAAGGAGTCCCACTACGACCGGCGAAAACGCTATAATCAGCGGAACGGCGAAAAGATATCCCGTACCGACAGCGACGTTTCGTCCTGTTCGGCCCCGTTTCATTCCCGGGACCGTCTCCCCCAAAGACATCGGTTCCGAATAACCAGTCGTAGCGGTTATAGATTTTGTGAAATGCTGGCTGAATATCAATACATCTGTAAAGACGGCTCGTCGTTTCGTAGCTGTCCCATCGCAACTGCCGACGACCGTCTCTCGAGCGCCGTCGGGACGATCGGTTACCGATTGTAATCACTCGTCGGCGCGCTCGAACCGTGACGCCGACGGGATGTCTAGCGTTAAGTAGTCGCTCGCCCGATGGCCCCGTATGCAGATCGCGATTCTCGCCCACGAGAAGTTCCCCGGTCGCGCCAAGACCGCCCTGGGAGTGCTCCGATACGCCGACTACGACGTCGAAGCCGTCCTCGACCGCGACAGCGCCGGCGACCGCGTCGCCGATCACGTCCCCGACGTACAGGACGCCCCGATCGTCGCGGGGATGGACGAGGTCGGGGACGTCGACGCCCTGCTGATCGGGATCGCCCCCATCGGGGGCGGCTTCGACGAGAGCTGGCGCGACGACGTCCGAACCGCGCTCGAGCGCGGCTGTGACGTCATCGCGGGGCTGCACTACTTCCTCGAGGAGGACGAGGAGTTCGCCGCCCTCGCGGCCGAGAACGACTGTGAGCTGTGGGACGTCCGGAAACCTCACGAGGAGCTGACGGTCAGCCAGGGCGCCGCCGGCGACGTCGACGCCGAAGTCGTTCTGACCGTCGGCACCGACTGCTCGGTCGGCAAGATGACCGTCTCGATGGAGCTGGCCCGGGACGCCCGCGAGGCCGGCTACGACGCCGCCGTGATCCCGACGGGCCAGACCGGGATCATGATCGAGGGCTGGGGCAACCCGATCGACCGCGTCGTCTCCGATTTCACCGCGGGCGCGGTCGAGGAGATGATCCTCGAGAAGGGCGACGAGCACGACTACCTCTTCGTCGAGGGCCAGGGCAGCATCGTCCACCCCGCCTACTCGGCGGTCACCTGCGGCATCCTCCACGGCTCGATGGCCGATCAGCTCGTGCTCTGTCACGAGGCGGGCAAGGAGGCGATCCACGGCTACGAGTCCTTCTCCCTGCCCTCGATCCCGAGCTACGTCGACCGCTACGAGGACCTCGCCGAACCCGTCTCTGACGCGACCGTCACCGCGGGCGCGCTCAACACCTCGGGTCTCGAGGACGACGACGCGGCCCGGGACGCGGTCGGAGAGTACGCCGACGCGATCGACGCCCCCGCGGCCGACCCGATCCGCTTCGGCACCGACGACCTGCTGGAGGCGCTGCTCGAATGAGCCTCGAGACCGCGTTCGAACGCCACACCCTTCCGCTGGAGTTCCCCTTCGGGATCTCGCGGGGAACGGCGACGGAAGCCGAGGTCGTTACCGTCCGAATCGAGGACAACGAGGGCACCGTCGGCGTCGGCGGTGCCGGACCGTCGCCCCACTACGGAGAGACGCCCGACACCGTCGCCGCGGTCCTCCCGGAGCTGCTCGAGATCGTCGAGGACGTCGGCGACCCTCACCAGCTCTCGCGGATCGAACGCCGTATGCGCGAGACGGTACGGCGAAATCCCGCGGCCCGCTGTGCGGTTAGCATCGCCGTCCACGATCTGGCCGCCAAACGGCTGGGGGTCCCCCTCTATCGCTACTGGGGGCTCGACCCCGATCGGAGCCTCGAGACCTCCTACACGATCGGGCTCGACGATCCCGAGACGATGCGCGAGAAGACCGAAACCGCGCTCGAGCGGGGCCACTCTCGCCTGAAGGTCAAGCTCGGCACTGACCGCGACGTCGAGATCGTCCGGACGATCAGATCGGTCGCGCCGGAGGTCGACCTGTTCGTCGACGCCAACGAGGCCTGGGCGCCCCGCGAGGCGGTGTCGAAAATCGACCGCCTCGCCGAGTTCGACCTCGAGTTCGTCGAACAGCCCGTCGCCGCGGAGGATCCCGAAGGGCTACGGTTCGTCTACGAGCGCTCGCGGCTGCCGATCGCGGCCGACGAGTCCTGCGTTACCCTCGAGGACGTCCCGCAGATCGCCGACCGTTGCGACATCGCGAACCTGAAGCTGATGAAATGCGGCGGGCTGCGGGAGGCGAAACGGATGATCCACACGGCTCGCGCCCACGGCCTCGAGGTGATGTGTGGCTGCATGACCGAGTCCAACGCCTCGATCGCGGCGGCCTGCCACCTCGCGCCGCTGCTCGATTACGCCGATCTGGACGGCTCGCTGCTGCTCGAGGAGGACCCGTACTCGGGAGTAGCGATGCCCGGCGGCGAGATCGACCTCGCGGGGCTCGAGCGAGCGGGAACGGGCGCCGTCCGGAGCTAGAGGATCAGGTAGATCCCGGTCGGGATCAGGAGGACGCCGAGTGCGATCTCGAGCCGGGCGGGATCGACCCGGTGGGCGACCAGCCAGCCCGCGACGGCGCCGACGACGATCGGGAGCGCGAGCAGCCCCGCGAGCGCGACCGAGACGGAATCCTGCAGGTAGTAGCCCCCGACGGCGAATCCCGAGATGAAGATCGCCTGGAGCTGCGCGACCCCCAGCGCCACCAGCATCGGGACGCCCAGCAGGACCAGCGCCGGCACCGCGAGGACGGGACCGCCGACGCCGACCAGGCCGGCGACGGTACCCAGGGCGAGCCCGGTCCCCGCGAAGACGAGCCGTCCTCGTCCCGTCTCCGCGTCGACGGCCGCCAGCGAGGGCAGTCCCCGGAGTCGTCGGTACGCCAGCACGACGCCCGTACAGACGAGAAGGATCCCCAGGAGGACGCCGAACAGTCGCCGCGAGACGAACGCGTTCAGGACGGTGCCGGCCAGCGCGCCGAGCACGCTCGAGCCCGCGAGGACCGTCGCCAGCGCCCGCCCTTCCGAGCCGACCAGCTCGCCCGAGCGCGCGTAGCCGACGACGCCGACCGCGCCGACGAGGACGAACAGGACGTGGGCGGTTCCCGCGATCTCGGACGAGGACAGCGGCGTCAGCAGGTAGAGCGCGATCGTCACGAAGATCCCGCCCGCGCCGACCGTCGTACAGCCCACGCCCGACAGCAGGGCGACGAGTAGCAGCGCGAGGAGGATCTCGAGCGGGACGGGGATCATCTCGGTTCGTCGAGTACGGTCGCCTCGTCTGAAACGTCTCCGGATCGAGTCCCGCCGCGACCGCCTCGGAACGCGCAAGTTCGGATCGACGACAGTCGCCGCGACAGCCAACATCGTTTAACAGGGCGCATCCCGTGCGAAATTCTGCCATGGACGACAGCGATGGCGATCCGAGAGTCTCGCGACGAGGGCTGTTACGTGCCAGCGCGGGCGCCGTCGCGCTCTCGACCGTCGGTACCGCGGAAGCCGCCGGCGAGGGCACTCGAGGGACGCTCTCGGGGCGGTGTCCCGACGCGACGATCCGACCGAGCATGGGCCACTGTGCGGGCGCGAGCACGGAGGGCTGTGCGGACGACCACCCCGCCACGATCGAGCTCCGGGAAGCCGTCGCGGACATCCTCAAGGACCGATACCCCGACGCGGGCGCCCTGCTCGAGGCCGGTTTCAAGCCGTACTTCGACACCCTCGACGGCGACGACGGCGGCTACTCCCACTGGCTGCATCCGGAGTACGTCGGCGACGACGCCGTCCTCGATCCGGAACGCCCGGAGTCGGTGCTGGTCGACGACGACTCCTGGCGCTCGATCGGCGTGATGTTCATCGCGACCCGCGGCGACGAGCCGATCTCCCCGCCGGCGGTGTACGAGGCCGGCGACGGCGGCTGGGACGGGCCGCCCGAAGACGACTACGGAGAGAATCACGACGCGGACGGATACGGCGACGATCACCCGTCCGATGACGACCACCCGCACGACGACCACCACCCCGACGGCGATTCGGACCGCTGCTCGCCGTGGCACTACCACGCCGGCGCGCCGGGCAGGCTCGCCTGGTGGTACTACCGGACGGTCTACGAGGACGCCTACCGCGACGGCGAGCTGGCGCCCCCCTGCCGGACGCCCTGCATGCTGCACGTCTGGACGGTCGACCACCCCGAGGGGGTCTACGCCCACGACGGACCGCCGCCCGAGTATCGCGAGCGCGAACCGCCGGATGACCCGGGATTCGAGACCGACTCGCAGCCGGGCGAGGACGAACTCGGCTGGGACGTGCTCCCCGACGAGGCGGTTCCGGATCGACTCCCCGAGTCGTTCTCGCTGGCCGACGGGCTCGGACTGTAACCGTCCCGCCCGCTACGCCGAGCGCCACCGCTCGAGCGCCTCGAGGACCCGTTCGGTCGCCGCCGCGGCCGACAGCTCGTCGGTGTCGAGCTCGAGATCCGCCTCGGGCGCCTCGAACTCCCGGTAGACGACGTGGACCCCCTGCTCGTCGATCGCGTCCTCGCGGCGGCGGTTGCGCTCGAGGCAGGTCTCGAGGCTCGCGGTCGCGAGGACGAACCGAACGTCGCCGAGGGATCGGAACCGCGCTTGCCACTCGCGGCGGTAGAAGGTGCCGTCGACGAGGCGGATCGCGTCGGTCGGGCCCCCTGCGACCCGCGCGTACAGGCGCTCGTAGGTACGCCTCGAGAACTCGTCGGAGTGTACCAGCCGGACCGACTCGCCGCGGGCATCGAGGCGGTCGGCGACGCGGGTCGCAACGGTCGTCTTGCCCGCGCCGGGCGGCCCGCAGATGACGACGATCACGCGCTCGGAGAGGTGCCGGACGACCTTCCGCGTTCGGATTCCGTCGGAGCGGACCGCCTCGTACCGTCTGCTGTACCGATTTCTCGGCGCAACCGCCAGACGGTTCGCGGTTGTACCGCTGTCGCTCATCGGTTCGTGCCGCGGTACGGCGACGGCCGGGAAATACGTACAGCCGGCGGCGAGCAGCGTCGGGTTCCCGCTGGAACGCCGGAACTGACTCGCAGTAACCCGTCTCAGTCGGCATCGGTTTCGACTTGCGTGTCCCGGTCGTGGCCGACCTCGAACGGCCCCTCGTCGGGACCCTTCTGGGGGAGCATCGGCCCGATCGAGGCGGTCCGGCGCGCGACGGTGGCCGTCCGGAGGATGTACGCCGACAGCAACGCCAGCGGCGAGAAGACGACCGCGATCAGGCCGCTGACGACGATCGGCGCGGCGGAGTGACCGACCGTCGGCCCGCCGAGGCCGCCGTACAGCAGTCCCAGGAGAAACGCCGCCAGCACCGCCGGAATCCCCAACAGGATCGTCAGCTGGGAGAGGCGGGTCAGCTCCCGCTGCAGGTACGTCGTCTTGAAGTGCTCTCGCCCGGTGTTGAACAGCTTCAGCGACTCGATCAGCTCCTCGAGCGCCTCGCGGGTGGCGTCCGACAGCTCGTCGGCGTGGTCGTTGCGCAGGTGTCTCGCGGCGTAGATCTGCCAGGCGTCGTCGTACCCCATCGCCGACGAGAGGGCGTCGAACGAGCCGAACCGCGCCCGATCGAGCGTCTCCTCGGCTCGGTCGGTGCTCTTCTTGACGCTCGAGACGAACCGTTCGACCCGTCTCCGGGCCGTTCCGTCGGGATCGTCCGCGACCGCCGCCCGGATTCGGTCCGCCCGGTAGTCGATCTCCTCGACGAGGAGCTCGAGCTGTCCCGCCGGCGCCGCCGGGGTGGCGGGAACGCCCGTCGCGTCCTCGATATCCCGCCGGAACTCCATGACCCCCTCCAGCCGGTTCCGGAACTCGTCGGCCGAGCGAAACTCCCGCGAGAGGATCATCTGATTGACGGAGACGACGAGAGTGATCAGCGAGAACGTTCCCGCGATCATGCCGCCGACCATCCGCGTGAGCGAGTTACTGTTGACGAACGCGACGAGGCCGAGGCTACGCAGTCCCACCAGGAGCGCGAACACGCCGAGGGTGAGCGCGGCGGTGATGACGATGCGGTTGCCCTGCAACAACACCCAGTCAACGATTCGACGAACGGCGCTGTTCTGGCGGTTGACGTCCGCTCCGTACGAGTCCAGCGTCTCGTCGCTGTCGACGGACCCCATGTTCTGGTGTTCGAGAGGAGCGATGAAAACGGACCGCCTTGCAGCGCCCGCCGGAGACGGACGACGCCGTCCGGACCCGAAGCGAAAAGCTCGCGGCGCGACCCCGCGAGCGAGGGCGAGGCCGGGATCGGGGTCGGCTCCCCGTCGGCCCGCGGGGCGAGACCTAGCCGTGCGCGTCGGCGAGCACGCTCCGCACCCGTTCGTTGTACGCCTCGAGCGCCTCGCTCGCCGCGTCGGGGTACGCCTCCGAGGGGCGCTCGAGGCCGGCCTCGTCCTCGGGGGCCGGGAGGTCGACGACGACGGTCCCGACCGCGCCGCGGTCCTCGTGGGTCGGACACGCGTAGTCGTAGACGCCCTCGTTGTCGAAGACGCGCTCGAACGGACTCGAGGGGGTGACCGCGCTCCGCCAGGGATCGGCGCCGTCGGTCAGCCGCCGCTGGTCGCCGTGGGTCTCGGGGTGGTAGGCGGCAACCTCGTGGGTGCCGCTCTCGGCGGTCCACTCGACGGTCCCGCCGGCGACGACGTGGGCGATCGGAGGATCGATGCGGGCCCCGTCCGCTCCGTCGATTAGTTCGACCTCCAGGTACGGTTTCGGATCGCCGAGCAGCGGATCGTCTCCTCCCAGTTTCCCTTCGATACACCCCGCGACGCCGGCCGAGAGCACCGCTCCACCGGCGGCCAACAACTGCCGACGAGTCGACCCCCGTCCGTTCATCGGAAGCGCTTTCGAGTTCGAGGCGCTAAAGCGCCCGGTTCGAGGCCGGAGCTATCGATTCATCCGTCCGGACGGAGAAAGAAGCTGCAGCGGGTGCGCTTTTGGTGGTCCGCTGCAATGTTCGGCTCACGTTGCTGGGGTTAGACTTCGAGCTCGACGGCTCTGAAAACGACTTCTCTCTCAAGGACGAGTACAGCGCGACCGTCAACGTGTTTCTCCACTTTACCGTGCTGGGAACGATCGCGCTCGCGACCGGCCGACCGTTTCTGTTCCCGAGCCTGGGGCCGTCGGCGTACCTGATCGCGACCGGCGAACAGCCCCGCGCGGAGGGCGCGTACCACGTCATCGGCGGGCACACCGTCGCGGTCGTCGGCGGGTTGATCGCCTACGCGCTGGTTGGCAACCAGGCCAGCTCGTACGTGGTGTTCGCCAGACCCGACCCCGCGTTCAGCGTCGAAATCGTCTACCTCTGGGCGAGCGCGACGCTGGCGATGATGCTGACGACGACGACGATGCTGCTGACGAAGACGAACCACGCCGCGGCGTGTGCGACGACCCTGATCATCGCGCTGGGGCTGATGGGCGGGCTCGCGGATTCGGCCGTCATCGTCGCGGCCGTCGCCGTCCTGTGGTACCTCCACGACAAGGTCATCTCGCCGCTGGCCCAGCGGTTCGGCTTCGTCCCGCGGGACGCCCGAGCGGAGTAGTCCGGGACGTCGACCGAGCAAGGCTCACGTTGAAATGCGGCCGCGCCGTCGGTGCTACCATGATCGACTGCAGCATCCCCCGACGGGATGGGCTCGTGCGGAGGGGGTACCGATGACCGGGGATCAGCGGCGGAACCGACGCGCCGTGCTCGCCTCGCTCGGGACCGGGGCTGTGGCCTCCGTCGCCGGCTGTCTCGGCGACGACGACGGCGTCAGCAGCGGCAACCCCACCTACGAGCGCGGCGAAGTCGGCAACGTCACCAACGGGAGCCGGAACGCCTCGGAAACGTCCGCGGCCGGACAGCTCGCTCAGAGCGAACCGAACACGAACGTGACGCCGCTGGACTCGCTCTCGATCGCGTCCCACGAGTTCGTCATCGAGGACGGGTTCCGGGGCGCGACCGTGCAGGGGACCGTCGAGAACGACCGCGAGGAACGCGTCGAGATCGCCGAGGTCAGGGCCCGGTTCTACACCGACGGCGGCGAGCAGCTCGGACTGTACACCGACACCGTCGGCGACCTCGACGCCGGCGAGAGCTGGCAGTTTATGGTCGTCGTGCTCCTCTCGCCGTCCGACATCGCCGAGTACGACGTCGCCGCCCTCGGGACGCCGGCGTCGTAGGCTCGCGCTCGGAGGGCTACTCGACCAACCGGTCGGCGACCCCCTCGTAGACCGCCGCTGCGCTCCCGGCGAGTGCGTACGCCGGCCGTCCTTTCCCCGTCGGCGAGCGCTCGTCGGGCCGGATCTCCTCGACGACCCCCTCGTCCTCGAGGCGGTACAGCGATCGCATCACGTCGGCCTCGGTGACGGCGCCGACGACCTCGGACTCGAGGTCGGCCGCCCGCGTCCGACAGGTGCGACGAATCTCGTGGGTCTGGGCGGGCGTTTCGTCGTTCCGGTGGGCGTCGGCGACGGCCGCCAGAACGAGCTGCTCGGTCAGCGAGAGCGAGTCGAATTCCACGTCTGCCACCATACGGGTTCCTACCACGCGCTGGGTGGTAGCTGTTTCCCCCAGTTGCAACCGCAAAAAACGCCGTCGGCGCGGTCGACCTACGAGTTCTCCTCTTCCTGGAGCTCCTCGAGTTCGCTGTCGATCTCGTCGTCGTCGACCTGTGCCTCGAGTTCCTCGACGTCCTCCTCGGCCTCGGCGACGTCCGTCTCGTCGACTTCCCCGCCGCCGACCTCCGACTTGAGCGTCTCGAGTTCGGCCTCGACGCCGCTGTCGGTCGAGAGGCCCTCGAGCTCGCGGTCGATCTGGTCCTTGTCCGAGAGGACGTCCTCGAACGCGCCCGACTCCTGAAGCTCGTCGAGCGCGGCTGCGCGGGCCTCCATGTCCTCGGTCTGTTCCTCGGCGCGCTCGATGGCGCGGCCGACGTCCTCGAACTCCTCTCCGGTTGCGGTCATCGCCTCCGAGACCGTCGAGCTGGCCTTGGCGGCCTCGTGGCGGGCCTTCATCGTCTCCTTTTTCGTACGGAACTCCTCGATGCGGTTCTGGAGTTCGTTTTTCTGGTCGATCAGCTTGTCCTGCTGGCTCTGGAGCTTCGAGATCTGTCCCTCCAGATCCTCGATCTGGGCCATCTTCGTCTTCTTCTTCTCGAGGGCGCGCCGGGCCAGGTCCTCCCGGTCGCGCTGGACGGCCGTGCGAGCCTGGTCGTTGTGCTTCTCGACGTTTTCCTCGAGGCGCTTCTTTTGCATCTCCAGGCGCTTTTTCTGGGTCGTCAGGTCGGCGATCCCGCGTTTGACCTGCTGGAGCTGGTCGCGCATCTGCTCGTAGGAGTAATCGAGGGTCTCGGTCGGGTCCTCGGCCCGGTTGAGCACCGAGTTGATCTTCGAGCGGATGACGTAGGAGGTCCGAGAGAGGATGCCCATGTCCCTACGTATGGTTCCCCGGCCTTAAAAACATCACATCAGCGACAGTCGGCCGATCGAGTGGGCAGTCTTGATTACCGTCCGCGGCGAACCGCCGCCGATGAGCGACGTCCCCATCCCCGGCGGTCGCGACGTTCGGGGTCGACTCGAGGAGCCCGACGCGGAGACCGAGTCCGTCGTGATCGCCTGCCCGCCCCACCCCCAACACGGCGGTTCCCGCAGCGACCAGCGACTGGTCGCCGTGAGCGAGGCCCTCGGCGAGGCGGGGATCGCCTGCCTGCGGTTCGACTACGGCGCGTGGGACGAGGGCCGCGGCGAGCGCGAGGACGTCCGCAACGCGGTCCGGTGGGCCGACGACCGGTACGACGAGGTCGGACTGTTCGGCTACAGCTTCGGGGCCTCCCAGGCGCTGCTGGCGGCCGCCGACCTCGACGGTCCGATCGCGGGCGTGGCCGCGCTGGCGCCGACCGCGTCGCTCGGCCCGGACCTCGACGCGGTCGCCGCGCTCGCCGCCCTCGAGGCCCCGGCGCTGGTGCTGTACGGCGAGCGCGACACGACCGCCGACTGGGAGCCCGTTCTCGAGCGAGCCCGCGAACGGGGCGACGACGTCGTCTCCCTCCCGGCGGACCACTTCTTCCTCGGCACCCGCGAGGAGATCGCGGAGGCGGTCGCGGCGTTTTTCGCCAGCGCGTTCGAACGCCCGTAACTCGACGGCGACGCTGGTCGAGCCGTCGGCTCGGCGCGGTTCGAGGGCCGCCGGAAACGATACCCTACGGCGACCGAACGGAGCGGCCTCGATCGGTAACGACCGCCTTGCCGATCGGTACGCGCGGACAATCGTCGCATCTCGCGTCTTCCTCGAGCGCTTAACAATGTGCCGGGAACTGTTCGGCTCGATACGGTCCCAATGATCCTGACGGAACTGCGGTCGCCGTGGCGGCCGACGCTCGAGGCGAGTCGCTCGCACGCGGCGTCGAGCGGGGTGAGCGTCGATGGATGAGACGATCGGCCGGGACGACGACGGCGCCCGCGAAGAGCCGTCGTCCGCGGCCGCCGTTTCCCCTGACCGTCCGACCGACCGGCGGTCGACGGCGGATCGAACCGTCGCAGTCCACCAGCCGAACTACCTCCCATGGCTCGGCTACTTCGAGAAGATCCGCCGGAGCGACGTCTTCGTCCTTCTCGACGACGTCGAGTACACCTCGGGCTCCTGGATCAACCGCAACCGGATCAAGACGCCCGACGGCTGGACCTGGCTCACCGTCCCGGTCCGGGGCTCGAGCGGGTCGATCGCCGACGTCGAGATCGCCGGCGACGACTGGCGGACCGCCCACCGCAAGAGCCTCCGGTTCAACTACGGCAAGGCCGCGGCGTTCGACGACCTCGCCGTCGTTTTCGAGGAGCCGTACGCGCGCCCGTGGGACTCACTTTGCGAACTGAACGTCCACCTGATTCGGCGCCTCGCCGATCGGCTCGATCTCGACTCCGAGTTCGTCCGCTCGTCGTCGCTCGACGTCGACGCCGCGGGATGCGAGCGGATCGTTCGGCTCTGTTCGAAACTCGGTGCCGATCGGTACTACTCCGGGGAGGGCGCCCGCGCCTACAACGACCCCTCGCGGTTCGAGAGGGTCGGCGTCGCCCTCGAGTACCAGTCGTTCGACCACCCCAAGTACGAGCA
Organism: Natronococcus jeotgali DSM 18795; assembly: GCF_000337695.1. GTDB lineage: Archaea > Halobacteriota > Halobacteria > Halobacteriales > Natrialbaceae > Natronococcus > Natronococcus jeotgali. The sequence goes on along the minus strand of NZ_AOIA01000167.1, from coordinate 618 downwards.
GCGCTTCGGGGGGTTCGTTCCGGCGCTCTCGATCGTCGACGTCCTGGCGAACGCCGGCGTCGACGGTACGCGCGATCTCCTTCGGTCGGTGAGCGCCGATGCGTGACCGCGGTCGAACGCCGGCCGACGGCTGGGCCGAGGACTTCAGCTACGGCTACTACCGGACGCTGCTCCACGCCCTGCGGGCGGCCTTCGAACTCCGGACGCTCTCGGAGCGCCTCCCCGGGGGCCGCGACGGCGAGCGCACGGCGTTCCTGCGACACGACGTCGACGTCTGCCTCGAGCGCGCCGTCGAACTGGCCGAGATCGAGCACGAACTGGGCGTACGCTCGACGTACATGGTCCTCCCGGACACGCCGCTGTATAACCTCGAGGAGAACCGCGACGTTCTCCACCACCTGTGTGAACTCGGCCACGAGATTGGCCTTCACTGCGATCTCGGTCCGGCGGCGAACGGTGCCGAACCGACCGACGGCGGGCTCACCGCCGCCGAGCACCGACGGATCACGGACGGACGGCGCCGGCTGGCGGCGCTCGACCTCCGGCCGGTGCGATCGGTGTCGTTTCACCGGCCCGCCGGCCGGGTTCTCGGCGGACCGCGACGGATCGACGGGATGG
>NZ_AOIA01000166.1 GCF_000337695.1 Natronococcus jeotgali DSM 18795 | reverse complement strand
GATGTGTATAAGAGACAGGTTCTAACCCCCCCCGTCTGGTGGGGACCGGAACACGAACCGCCGCTCGAGCGCTTCAGCGCCGTCGCGGACGGGTTCGACGACCTGGATCAGCGGATCTACGACGAACTCGTCTCGATCTACGGCGCCTACGGCGAGCGCACCGACCGGATCGTCGCCTGATCGGCCCGCTCAGTCCCGCCCGTGTCTGGTCAGACATTTCGACAGCCCGATCAGCTCGACGGGCTCGGAGTTGTCCGGCGAGTAGACGACCATCTGCCCTTTCTCCATGTAGGGGACCTTCGACTCGAGGCTCGAGGGAATGTTGACGCTTTTGATCGCGTCCTCGTCGCCGAGGTTGAGGACGACGGTGGTGTTGAGCTGCTTGAACACGGCGTCGTCGATGTCCTGGGGATCCTGCGTGATGAGAAAGAGGCCGAGCCGTTCCTTCCGGCCCTGCTTTGCGGCCTCGGTGAACTTCGAGATGACCTTCCCGGCCTGGACGCTGTCGGCGTCGGTGAGGAAGTTGTGGGCCTCGTCCATCCCCAGGATCAGGGGGGTCTCCTTGATCCGCTCGTAGGTCGGGTCGTTCGAGAGCTTCTGGTCGATCAGCAGCGAGGACAGCGCGAGGACGACCGTCTCGGTCGCCCGCGAGTCCGAGACGTGGTAGGTCGGCACGACGGTCAGCCCGCCGGGGCGGACGAACTCGTGGACGAGGTCGGTGATCGGGCGGGCGTCCTGGTCGAAGACGTGGCCGAACCCGAGCACGCGCCGCCGGACGGCGTCGAAGGTGGCCTCGTGGACCCGCCCCGACTCGTCTAGCTCCTCGCGCAGGGCGGGGTCGTCCAGGAACGAGGTGAACTCCTCGTAGGTGCCGTCGGCGCCGTACTGCTGGCGGAACCGCGGCAGGAGGACGCTCACGAGCGCGCCGTACTGGTTGTCGTTGAGCCCGCTGCCGGCGACGAGAAACGGGTTGTCGTGGACCATCGAGAACGGGATGGTGAACTCGACCTGCTCGGCGCGGTGGTGGCCCGCCGAGTACGTCGAGTCCCCCACCTTCGGGACGAACGCGGTCGTATCGTCGACGCCGCCGTGGGCGACCCCCTCGCGCTCGAGCCGACGGGCAAACTCGCCGTCGAGGTCGGGGTTGTCGTCGTGCATCTGGGCGTACTCGTCCTGGGGGTCGAACTGGACGACGGCCGGGCCGACCGTGCGTCCGTCTTCCATGGGATACCGCCGTTCGTCGGCGAGGTACTGCCGAAGGACGTTCTTCGCGGCGTGGGTCTTTCCCGACCCCGTTCCGCCCGCGACCAGGGTGTGTCGGAAGACCAGCGGATCGCCCGCCTCGTAGTCGTCTTTCAGTCGGTAGTCGATCGTCGGCGGCGTAGCGGCGGTTCGGACCTTCTCGCCGCCGACCGAGAGGTGCCCGAGGAAGACGCCGTCCTCGGGAATCTTCAGCCCCGTCTTGATCTCGGCCGTATCGTTCGCCTGCCCGACGACCGTCTGGGGTTTGGGGACGCGGTCGGTCATCCGCCGTTTGAGCTCGCCGCCCTCCTCGTAGAGGACGGCGACGGGCTCGAGCGAGGCGACGAACTTGTAGTCGGCCTCGTCGACGTCGTCCCGGCGCATCGCGCGTCGGGCGTGGATCTCGGTCGCGTCGTCGGCGTGGTACTGCTGGGCGTACTCGAGCCCGGTGATCCGACAGAACAGCGTCTCGCCGTCGGGGTAGGGCGCGACCAGGTAGCTGCCGATCCGGACCGACGAGCGGTTGCCGCTGGTGACGTAGGCCCGCAGCGACGTCTCCTCGGCGTCCTCGGCGATGCGCAGCCCCTGGGAGACACAGATCGTTCCGATACCGACGTCCTCGCCGCGGGGTTCCACGGCCGCGGGTTCGAACCCGTCGACGTCCGTCGACCTCTCGGTCGGCGACGCGTCCGACTCGACCGTCGAATCGGCGTCCCCGCCGGCGTCGAACTCGCTGAAATCACCCAGATCCGTCATAACACGGCAATGCGGGGCCGTCTACAAACGCGTTTCCCTCCGGCGTGAGCAGGGTCGGAAAATACTCGGGCACGTGTCGAACGGTCGCCGACTACCGTCCCGGACCCCGGACCGTCCCGGTTCGGGGGTCGAACTCGACGGCGCCGACGTCGACCATCGCAGGGAGGTGGACGTGGTGGAGCGCGAGCCGCGCCGCCGAGCGATCCGCGAACGAGCCGATCTCGCGATCGACGAGCTCCGCGGCCAGCGCCTCGATCGAGATCGGACGATCGAACTCCGAGAGGATGGCGTACAGCCGCGTCCGGACCGGGTGGACGAGGACCTCGAGCGTGCGCTCGCCGGCGGGGTCGCCGTCCTCGAGCAGCGCCGAGAGCTCTGCGACCGGCGGCGAGCGCTCGAGGGAGAGGGAGGCGGTCTCGCCGTCCCACTCGAGGATTCCGTGATCGGCCAGTCGCGGCAGGTGGTTGTGGACGAGTTCGATCCGGGTCGCTCCCCGATCGGCGGACTCCCGCGCGGCGACCGCGTCGACGAGTTCCGCGAGGGTGCAGGCGCCGTCCTCGAGCGCCGTAAGCACGTGCAGCCGTCTCGGGTGGCGAAGGGCGTCGTACCACTCCTGCGAAACCCCCGCTACCCCCCCTCGTGACGCGTCGCCGCTGACCTGTGCGTCCGAACTCATTATCGAATGGCAGCACTGCTATAGGAATAAACTCGGCCCCGAAACAGTTTGGATTAGAAATCCGATACGTTCGCGGAGATCCCGAGGGTTCGGCCCGTCGGCGCTTGCAAACCGACAGCTAGTTTCTCGGGGATGGTATCGGGGGCGGTTGCGTCCCGTCGTTTCGGACGATTTCGACGCGAAGGGGTACCACGTGCGGGTATTTTTTGCATCTCGGCGCCGTAGTTCGACGCATGTTTATCGTTCGCGGTCGTGCGGGCGGAACCGAGCTCACCGGAACGGTGTACGAACGCGGGGAACGATCCCCCTCGTTCCGGGGCGCACCCGACGAGGACGCCGCGTACGTCTGGATCTGCGACGAATTCTACGAGGTCGACAGCGGCGGCAGCGTGCAGGTTATCGACGGCCGCGAGGTGCACCTCGCCTTCGAGTCGCCGATGCCCCGCGGGTTCGACACCCGCGAGCAGGCCCTCGAGGCGGCCAGAGAACACGTTCGCACGCAGTTCGCCAGGATCGGCGTCGACCGCGAGGCCGTCGAACTCGAGGTCGAACGGGAGCCCTAGTACGGCGTCTGCGTTCGGCGATCGTGCCGAGGTCGGGTTGGTCGCGTGACGACAACCGGTGTCCTCGACGCCGTTCGATCCATTCCCCGAGGTCCGCGAAACTGGTGGCTTCGCTCGCGAGAATCGGGGATTCTCGAACGACTCGACCCCGTGACGGTTCACGCGTAGACGGTGCACGGACTCCACCCGCGACGTACGCAACTGTTGGGCGCCGGGACCCGCAAGCGGACGTCGACTTTGAAGTCTGGCAGCGTCAGCGTTCCGGCCGGTGACCGAGCGTCGCCGCGACGTACTCGGTGGCGGCTCGCCTCGCGGTCGACAGCGCCGTCTCCCGGTCGAGGACGACGGCTCGAGTTCGGGCCCCGTCGACGATCGTCATGAGCGCTCGAGCGACGTGTTCGGCGTCCGCGTCGGCGAAGACACCCGCGTCGATGCCCTGATCGATCACGGTCTCCAGTAGGTACCGCACGTAGACGTCGTTTTGCTGGAACCGCTCGTTCAACGACTCGTTGTACGGCGCCTGGCTTCGCATCGCGAGCATCGCGATCAACAGATCGGGGTAATCGCCCGCGTTCACCAGCAACTGATCGAGCAGGAGTTCCAGTCGTCGTTCCGGATCGGTCGTCTCGACCTCGTGAACGGTGTCCTTGAATCGATCGAGGACGAAGTCGAGAAACGCCTCGAGCAGGTCGTCTTTCGTGTCGTAGTGGTAGTGGATCGCCGCCGCGGACTTGCCGTACTCGTCGGCGATCCGTTTCATCGTGAGACCCGCGTACCCGTGGGTACTTAATGCGCGGTAAGTCGCGCGCATGATCGCGTCGTCGGGAGCCTCACTCGAGCGGTCCGGCGCGTCGGCCATCGGGCGCATTCAACCCCGTGTAGGGATAACAGTTTTGCACGCGTCGGCTCGGGAACGGCCGATCCTCGAGCGATCGATCGGGCCTCGTGAGACCCATACACCTATCGGGCGTCCGGCTTCCCAAGGCTTTTGACTGACTGGTTAGTAAGTCCGGTACTCGAATGGACGACCCGGAGCAAGCGATTCTCGAGGCGACCTACCGCGCTCTCTGCGAACACGGCTACGCGGAGCTGACCGTACAGCGGATCGCGGACGAATCGGATCTGAGCAAGGCGACTATTCACTACCACTACGACAGCAAGAACCGCCTCTTCATGCGGTTCCTCGAGTACCTCTACGAGCGGTACTCGGACCGGTTGGATGACGTGTCGGGCGGGACCGCACGCGATCGGCTCGACGCGTTGCTCACTATGGAACTCACGGACGCGGAGACCGACCCGGACATCAACTTTCAGACCGCGATGCTCGAGGTGCGCGCACAGGCGCCCTACGACGAGGACATTCGGGAGATGCTGAACGCGTTCGACGAGGCGCTGGTCTCGAGACTTCGCGAGACGATCGCCGACGGCGTCGATGCGGGCGAGTTCGATGACGGCGTCGAGCCCGGTATGGCCGCCGACCACCTGGCGACGACGATCAGGGGCGCACACACGCGCCACGTCGCCGTTCGACATCCACTCGACCGTTCCTACGAAACCGCGCGCACGTACGTCGAGACGTATCTCGTCGACGGGAGCGCACCCGAGGTGACCGCCTGATGGGGCTCAGGGAGACTGTCGACTCGCTCTTCAGGGGTCCGGAGGGACTCGATCTCACGTCGGGCGGCATCGGTTGGCCCCTCTTTTATCTCTCGTTGCCGATCGTCGTTATGAACCTCTTCCAGGTGTTGTACAACCTGGCCGACACCTTCTGGCTCGGTCGTCACAGCACCGAGGCGCTGTCTGCGATTACGTTCGCGTTCCCGGTCGTCTTCCTGATGATCTCGCTCGCCCTCGGCGTCTCGGTCGCGGGGAGCGTCCTCGTCGCCCAGCACGTCGGTGCAGGAAACGAAAACCGTGCCGCGTACGCCGCCTCGCAGACGATGGCCTACGCGGCCATCCTCTCGCTCGTCCTCGGCGTCCTGGGATACGTCTTCGTCGACGACATCACCGCGCTCCTCGGCGTCAACGAGACCGTCGCCCCGCTGGTCGTGGAGTACATGCGCGTCTACGCGGTCGGCCTGTTCGCCGTCTTCGGCTTCGCCGTCTTCATCTCGCTAATGCGCGGGTACGGCGACACGGTGACGCCGATGTACGTGATGGCCGGTTCGGTTGCCCTCAACATCGTCCTCGACCCGATCCTCATCTTCGGTTTCGAAGCCAATCCCCTGTTCGCGTTCCTCGGCCTCGGCGGGCTGGAGGCGTCCGCGCTGTCGGCGACCGGCTTCACCGGCTGGGGGATCGGCGGTGCCGCAGTAGCGACGGTGTTCTCGCGGGCGGTCGCGCTGGCGATCGGGCTCGCGGTCATGTTCCGCGGGAATCGCGGCGTTCGGATCCGCCTCTCGGAGATGGCCCCGGACCGCTCGTTCGGGCGGACGATCGTCGACATCGGGCTGCCGGCGTCCGTCGAGGGGGCAGCCCGATCGCTCTCTATCACCGTTCTTCTCGTCGTCGTCGCAACCTTCCCGAACGCGGTCAGCGGGGCGTACGGCATCGGGACGCGCGTCTTTTCGGTGATCTTCCTGCCGGCGCTTGCCGTCTCGCAGGGCATCGAGACGATGACCGGTCAGAACATCGGGGCCGAGGAAGTCGACCGCGCCGCCGAGGCGAACCACTTCGGTGCACGCGCCATGCTCGTGCTCCTCACGGTGGGCGGCGGACTCATCGTGCTCGCCGCGAGACCGATCGCCGGAATCTTCTCCCCCGATCCGGCGGTGGTCGACCACGCCGCGACCTTCCTCCGCGTAACCGGGCTCACATTCGGTTTCATCGGCGTCATGCGGGCCTACACCGGCGGCTTCCGCGGTTCCGGTCACACGATGATCGCGGCCGTCATCTCCCTCGTGACGCTCGGGTTCGTCCGTCTTCCGGTCGCCTGGATCGCCTCGGAGCCGCTCGGCGTGATGGGACTGTGGATCGCCTTCCCGATTTCGAACGTCGTCGGCGGGATCGTCGCGTATCTCTGGTTCGAGCGCGACACCTGGCGGGACGGCAACCTGACCGAGAGCGGACCGTCACCCGAGGGGATCGAACCGAAGGTCCCGTCGACCAACGACGATTGAGTTCGACCGACGAGCCGCGAGCGAGACGACCATCGCCACCGGAATCGGATCCGTCTCGAGCGTGACTCGAGACTCTTCCGAGCCGTACGTACCGCGATTTCGACGATAGTTCCGGGTAGAGAACGAACGTCTCTACCCGTCCCCGGGCCAGCGGTGCTCGTCGTAGCTGCGATCCCGGCTCGTCTCGAAACGCTCCTCGAGGGTCTCGCGCAGCGACCGTTTCTCCGGGTTGCTAATCCGGGCGAGCTCGTCGGCCTTGCCGACGATCGTCGGCGGGCCGTGGGCGACGGCGACGTCCTGGAGCAGCTGCCGAGCGAGCCGCTGGCGGGTCTCCGGGTCGCGGGTAACGGCGTAGGGGGCCTCGATCCGATAGAGGAGGTCGTCGCGGGGGTCGTAGACGACGAAGAAGGTGACCTCGTAGTCCTCGCGGGGGAGCTCGCGGTCGACCCCGAGCGCGTCACCCTCCGCGGAGAGGGGACGATCGACGCCGGCTCGCGACCGAAACCAGTTCGTGTAGGTTAGCGCCGAGGTGTCCCGCTCCCAGCGTTCGCCGTCGACGTCGTCGACGTACTCGCCGCGCTCGAGCAGGCGGGTGAACATCGCGGCGTCGTTGGTCCAGGGGGCGCTCGCGTCGGTCGTCTCCCGTACCGCCCGGGTGAGCGCTTTCGTCTCCGGATTCTTGACGAACCCCACGAGGGGGACCCCGCGCTCGACGAACCGTTCGACCAGCCGGACGTAGTTCTCGAGCACCGTCGTCGGTCGCGGATCCTCGAGCAGGAAGTCGGCGAGGTCGGGGTGCTGGTCGGCCCAGCGCAACAGGCCGCGCGGGTAGATCGGGCCGTCGAGGACGAGCAGGTCGGAGACCGCGTCGGCGTGCTCGTGGGCGTGTTCGCTCTCGGCGAGATAGAGCGCCAGCGCGTGGACGATCCCCTCGGCGAACCGATCGAGGCGGCCCACCCGGATCACCCGCCGCTTGCTCGTCCCCTCGTCGAAGCGGTCCCAGTCGTCGTTCTCGACGCGAGCGGTCGCGTCGCTCGAGTGAACCGTCATCACCGCGGTTCGCGAGCGGTGGAGCTCGAGGTCGCTGGGGGTCGCGCTCATCGCCGCCTGGGCGACGTCGATGACGAGGCCGTTCTTGAACGGCGTCGGGTTGATCGTCCCCGCGTCGAGGCCGTGCTCGGTCGGGAACGGGGGATCGATCAGGGCGACGTCCTCGCAGTCGACCAGCCGCCGGGATCGCTCGTCGATCGGCTCGAGGACGACCCGTCCGTCCTGGCGAAGCGGGTCGAGGAACTGCACCCAGACCGTCTCGGCGAACGCGCGGCGGTCGCGCTCGTCGGCGCCGTGGTCGATCCGTCCCGCGAGCTGGGCGATGCCGTCGAAGTGGACGGGATCGAGGGTCATGCCAGTGGCGTTCCGCCCCACTGTCAAATATCCCGCGGTCGGCGCCGCGACGTTGGCCGACAGCGATAAGTAGTTACGCCGGGCGACGCAGCCATCGGGTATGGACGCTGCGCTGATCATCCTCGACGGCTGGGGGCTCGGCGACGACACGGGACGGGACGCGGTGAAGGCAGCCGACACGCCGGCGTTCGACCGGCTCTCGACGGCGGGCGCCAGCGGCCGCCTCGAGGTAGCCGGCCGACGGGTCGGCCTCCCCGACGGCCAGATGGGCAACAGCGAGGTCGGCCACCTGAACATCGGCGCTGGCCGGGTCGTCTACCAGGAGTACACTCGCGTGTCGGACTCGATCGCCGACGGCTCCTTTCGCGAGAACGCCGCGATCGAGGACGCCTTCGAGAGCGCCCGCGAGAACGACGGTCGGGTCCACTTCGTCGGCCTCGTCAGCGACGGCGGGGTCCACTCGGATCAGGAACACCTCCACGCGCTGATCGAACTGGCCGGCGACCGCGAGGTCGAGGCGGTCACCCACGCGATCACCGACGGCCGCGATACGTCGCCGACCGGGGGCCGGGAGTACCTGGCCGAACTCGAGGGCGTCGTCGACGAACACGGCACCGGCGACGTCGCGACCGTCACGGGGCGGTACTACGCGATGGACCGGGACCAGAACTGGGAGCGAACCAAGCGGGCCTACGACGCGATCGTCGAGCGCGAGGCCGACTACGAGGCCGCCTCGGCCCTCGAGGCGGTCGAGGATTCGTACGATCGCGGCGAGACCGACGAGTTCGTCGAGCCGACCAGTATCGCCGACCAGCCCGCCCTCGAGGACGGCGACTCGGTCGTCTGGTTCAACTTCCGTTCGGACCGGGCGCGCCAGCTCACGCGGATGCTCGCGGACATCCGCAGCGAGGACTGGGCCGACGAGTTCCCGACCAGTCCGCCCGACGCCGAGGTCGTGATGCTGACCCAGTACGACAAGACCTTCGACCTCCCCGTCGCCTACCCGCCGAACCAGCCCGAACAGGTGCTCGGCGAGGTGCTCGCCGACGCCGGGCGAACCCAGCTGCGGATCGCCGAGTCCGAGAAGTACGCCCACGTCACCTACTTCCTCAACGGGGGCCGAGAGATCGAGTTCGACGGCGAAGTGCGGAAGATCGTCGAGAGCCCGGACGTCCCGACCTACGACCTGCAGCCCGAGATGAGCGCGCCCGAGGTGACCGATACGGCGATCGATACGGTCGAGTCCGACGATCCGGACGTGCTCGTACTCAACTACGCCAACCCCGACATGGTCGGTCACACGGGCGACTACGAGGCCGCGATCGAGGCCGTCGAAGCCGTCGACACCCAGCTGGGCCGGCTCGTCGCCGCCCTCGAGGCGGCCGGCTCGCACGTCCTCGTCACCGCCGACCACGGCAACGCCGACGACATGGGCACCGAGGCGGAGCCCCACACCGCCCACACCTACAACGAGGTGCCGCTCGTCTACGTCGCGCCGGACGGTACTGGCGGCGGACGGACGGTCCGAGAGGGAGGCACCCTCGCCGACATCGCCCCGACGATCCTCGAGCTGATCGGGCTCGACCAGCCCCCGGAGATGACCGGCGAGAGCCTGCTCGAGTGACCGGTCGGCTACGAACCGCTCGGGAGGGGACTATAGCCCTCATACGAACGTTCAATAGTTCGACCGTTCCCCGTCGAAACGGAGACCATGGCTACGTCCGACACGCCGACGGAACCCGATAGCACGGTCGTCGACGACTACGTCCTCGACGTTAGCATCCTCGAAATCGACGGGGGCGAGGAGACCGCGACGCGGTACCGGTTCGACGCGCCCGAACACGCGGCGATCGCGTTCGACGACCCCGACGACGCCCGCCTGTACGCCGACGTCTACTTCGACGTCAACGGGTTCGTCGAGGCCGACACCGGGGGACGGGGCGTCCCCCCGGAGGTGGTCCAGGCCGGGAAGGACACGCTCGCGGCCTACCTTCGCACGCTGCCCTGGGCCGACGTCAACTGGGTCGCCTCCTTCTACGGCGCGACGCCGACCGAGATCGAGCGCTACTGCTCGTGGGTCCGCGACCGGGCCGCGGAGATCCGGCGGCGGGCCGAGGAGGCGGATCTCGAGTAGCGCGCCGCGACGGTCGCTCCTTTTCGCGCCTGAGACCGCCCCGAGTAGCGCGCCGCGACGGCCGCGACGCCGACGCCCGCGCCGACCGTCGACCCGTATCGGTGCCGGGGTTCGGCCGAACGGCGAGCTATATAGCCGACAGTACCGCACAGAGGGCTCGGGTTCGGTCCGAACGGCCACGTAAGACGCTAGTCTGCTCATATAAGTCTTGAAATAATAACGGAAACCTGAATCGAACGCAATGGTCGAATACACCAGGCGGACGCTGATGGCGTCGTCGACGGCGGCGGCGCTCGGAGTCGGGGCGCTGGGAACGGCGGGCGCGACTGCGGGGGACGAGCACGATACGCCTCACGCGCCGTACGTCGACGGCGACATCACGCGGTTCTCGACGACGGCTCGAGGCGCCGAGGTCACGGGCCCGTTCGTCTTCGAGACCGGGGAGTTGCTCTACAGCCTGCAGGCGCCCAGCGAGGACAACCCCGAGCCGTTCGACCGGGGTGGGGTCGGCGTCTTCGACGATTTCCAGTTTACGTTCAACGGGAAGACCGACGAGTTCGAGGACCTCGAGCCCCCGCGGACGACCGAGAAGCAGGGGAAGGTGCTCTCGGCGGCGGGGGAGTACCGACTGCTCGTTCGGGAGGGCGAACCGATAAACGGCGGTACCGAGCGATTCGGCCATCCCCAGACGCCCGACGGCGAGGACGTCGCCGACGTCGTCGACGAGAGCTACGAGGGCGTCGGGGGCGTCACCGATATGAACTTCTTCGTCTCGACGAACGAGGACGGCACCGAGGGCTACCTCTTTACGAACAACGAGACCCGCCCCGGCGCGATCACCCGAACCCCGCTCAGCCGCGCGAGCGGGCGCTGGGAGGCCGATCCCGAGAACGCCATGGAGATCGAGAACACCGACGCGTTCCGCGAGATCGGCGGGACGAAGATCAACTGCTACGGCGACCTGAGCCCCTGGGAGACGCCGCTGTCGGCCGAGGAGGAGTACGGCCACCCGCGGGTCAACGGGCTCCACACCGTCCGCGAGATCGTCGAGGAGGGTAGCGGGGTCGGCCTGCGCGGGGCCAGCGAGTTCTGGAACCGTCCAAACGTCGCCGACCTCGAGGACGCCCTCGCGGAGATCTTCGGCGACGACGCCTGGACGCCGATGGAGCTGTGGGCAAACACCGGGACCGAGAAGCTCGCCTACCACCTCGGCGCGGACCCGGTCGACCAGGATGACGGCGAGGATACGACCCGGCCAATCGGCGACGGAGCGTTCCCGAACCGCTACCGGTACGGGAAGATCGTCGAGATCACCGAGCCGACCGCCGACGAGCCGGTGCCCGTCAAACACCACGTCTTCGGCCGGGCTGCCTGGGAGTGTCCCGAAGTGCTGCCCGACGAGCGCACCGTCTACCTCGCCTCGGACGGCGGCGCGAAGGGGATCTACAAGTTCGTCGCCGACGAGCCGATCCCGTCGTACGACGACCCGATGGACGTCCGCGGGACGCTGTACGCGATGGAGGCGACCCCGGTCGGAAAGGGCCCGGTCGGTGCGACCGACCTCGAGGTCGAGTGGCTCGCGCTCGGGACCGCCAGCAACGCCGAGGTCGAGTCCTGGATCGCCGACTACGACGACGTCACGCAGGTCGACTACCTCGAGACCCACGCCGAGACCGACTGGGAGGACGACCTCGAGGCCGCCCTCGCGGAGGCCGACGAGAAAGTCGCCGTCGACGGCAACCGGGACTACATCACCGACGAGGAGATCGTCGAGTGGGCCGACCAGTACGAGCGGTGCGGTCCCGACGGCGTCGACGAGGAGCTCCGCCGGGTCCCCTTCCTCGAGACTCGGGCGGCCGCCAAGGAGATCGGCGCCAGCGTCGAGTTCAACAAGGCTGAAGGGATCGACTCCCACGACGAGGCCGAGCCGGGCGACCCCGTCTACTTCGGGATCTCGTCGCTGGGCGGTTCCATGACCGACGAGTACGGCGACCTGCGGTTCGACGAGGTCGACAGCGGCGTCGTCTACCGCGCCGAACTCGAAGGCGACTACGACGTCTCCCGGCTCGAGCCGGCCGTCGTCGGCCCGAACGCGAGCGCTTCGGAGTCGCTGCAGGACGCCTCGCTGATCAACGTCGACAACGTGATGGTACTCGAGGACGGCCGAGTGTTGCTCTGCGAGGACAAGGGAAGCTTCGGCCGTTCGTACCCCAACGACGCCCTCTGGGTGTACGACCCCGCGGCTCGAGGCGCCGCCCGCGCCGACGGCGAACGGGAGTGTTGAGCGCCGAGCCGCGGTCGCGAGTTCCGGCTCGCGCTCGAACCGACGGTCGCCTCGACTGCAGTACCCCCTGTCGGGTGCGGTGAACGGACGGCCGACGGTCGTCGGCCGAACCCGTTCGAGCTAGCCATTTACCACCTCGACTTGAGAAGGGGCGGGTATGGGAGACGATTCCGACCGACGATTCGCGACGGACAGCGTCCACGCGGGCCAGGAACCCGACCCGACCACGGGCGCGCGGGCGCCGCCGCTCTACCAGACGACCTCCTACGAGTTCGAGGACACCGAGCACGCGGCCGCGCTGTTCGGCTTAGAGGAGTTCGGCAACATCTACTCGCGGATCATGAATCCGACCAACGCGATGCTCGAGGAGCGCATCGCGACGCTGGAGGGCGGCGTCGGTGCGCTCGCGACATCGTCGGGGATGGCCGCGTTCGACCTCGCGACGTTCATCCTCGCGGACGTCGGGGACAACATCGTCTCCTCGTCGTCGCTGTACGGCGGCACCTACACCTACCTCACCCACACCGTCGCGAAACGCGGCATCGAGACCAAATTCGTCGATACGCTCGATTACGACGCCTACGCCGAGGCGATCGACGACGACACCGCGTTCGTCCACCTCGAGACGATCGGTAACCCCGCGCTCGTTACCCCGGATCTCGAGCGCATCGCCGACATCGCCCACGAGCACGACGTCCCGCTGTTCGTCGACAACACCTTCGCGACGCCCTATCTGTGTCGCCCGCTCGAGCACGGCGCCGACCTCGTCTGGAACTCGACGACGAAGTGGCTCCACGGCGCGGGCTCGACGGTCGGCGGCGTCCTCGTCGACGGCGGCTCGTTCCCGTGGCCGGAGGGCGACTACCCCGAACTCACCGAGCCCAACCCCGCCTACCACGGGATCAATTTCTCCGAGACGTTCGGCGAACAGGCGTTCTCGATCGCCGCCCGCACCCGCGGGCTGCGCGATCTGGGCAACCAGCAGTCGCCGTTCGACGCCTGGGTCACGCTCCAGAAACTCGAGTCCCTCCCGCTGCGCATGGAGAAACACTGCGAGAACGCGATGGCCGTCGCGGAGTATCTCGAGGATCACCCCGACGTCGCGTGGGTCACCTACCCCGGCCTCGAGAGCCACGAGACCCACGAGCACGCCAGCGAGTACCTCGAGGGCGGGTACGGCGGGATGATCACCTTCGGGCTCGAGGGCGGGTACGACGCGGCCGAAACGGTCTGCAACGAGGTCGAACTGACGAGCTTGCTGGCGAACGTCGGCGACGCGAAGACCCTGATTATCCACCCCGCGAGCACGACCCACCAGCAGCTATCCGAAGAGGAGAAACTCGCCAGCGGCGTCACCGACGACCTGGTTCGACTCTCGATCGGCATCGAGGACGTCGAGGACGTGATCGCCGATCTGGATCGGGCGATCGAGTCGATCTGAGTCGAGTCCGGGCGCGTACCAGCGCGCCCGCAACGCTTATGACGCGCCCTGAACAATCGTTCAGTCAGTGCCGCCCCGACCGACGCCTCCGCCGGCCGGAGCCGGGCTCGGGTTCGAGTCCGGCAGCGGACGCCGAGGATACGCATGAGACGAACGATTGCGCGACGACGGGCGGCGATCGAGAGCGCGCTCCGAACCCGCCTGCCAGACGCGTTCGATCGAGTCACCGAGGAATCGCTCGAGTCGAACCGCTCGCGGTTCCGGGGCCAGGTGTTCCTGGCGCTGGTCGACGGGTTCGACTCCGACCGGTCCCTCGAGGACGTCGTCCCGCTGGCGGCGTCGCTCGAACTGGTTTCCCTGCAGACGCGTCTCCACCGACGCGCGCTCGAGCGGTTCCGCCGGTCCGGGACGCTACCGACGGAGGGGGTGTTGGCGGGGGATCTCCTCGAGTCGAAGGCGTTCGAACTGGCGACCGAGTTCGACGCCGAGCCGGCGCTGGTCGAGCGCTGTTTCGGCGCCCTCGTCGAGGCGACCCGGTCGGTCCAGGAGGGACAGTCGCTGCTCGCAGCCTCCGAGATCGACCCGGAGGCGCTCGATCCCGCCGACGAGCGCCGAATCGGCGCGCTCACCGGGTGTGCGGCCGAACTCGCGGCGCTGCTTACCGGCGTCGACTCGCGCCGGGAGCTGGCCCGACGGGGTAGCAGGTTCGGCTTTTACGTCCGGCGCCACCGCCCCGAGAGCCGGCTCTCGACCGACCGGACGCGGGACTCGACCGATCGATCCCGACCGATCGACCCGCTGCTCGAGGCGTGTCCGCCGGCCGCCCGAGCGTCGGTTCGCGAGCAGCTGTCGGCGGTGCTCGAGACACACCTCGATCGGGAGCCGGCCGATCCGATCGCGTAGGGCAGGCTTCTACGGTCGTTCCGACGCGTCGGCCGCGAACGGCGTCACTCCTCCTCGAGCAGCCAGCGGTCGATGCGGTCGCGCAGCGTCGCCCTGTTTCGTTCGATAATCCCTCGGTCCTCGAGGGCGACGCCGCGCTCCATGATTCCGTAGCTCGTCGAGAAGAGCAACTCGGCTTCCCGCTCCGGATCGACGTCGACGAACCGCCCCTCCTCGACCCCGCGGCGAATCGTCTCGGTCAGCGCCTCGAGGACGATCTCGTCGGAGCGCTCGATCTGCTCGTGGTAGGACTGGTTGTGGGGGGCCTGCGAACGGATCTCGAAGAACGCCCGGCGGAACCGGAGTTCCTCGTCGTCCATCTCCGCGGGGAGCAGCCGGTCGATCAGCGCCAGCAGCTGCTCGCGGGGGTCGTCGTAGCGGTCCTCGACCAGCGTCGCCTCGAGGCGCTCACAGAGGTGGGCGAAGAAGTCGTTCAGGATCTCCTCCTTGCTGTCGTAGTGGTAGTACAGCAGGGACTTGCTCTTCTCGAACTCCGCGGCGATCTCGGACATCGTCGTCGCCGGGTACCCGTTTCGCGACAGCGCTCGGTAGACCGCATCCATGATCGCCGCGGTCGTCTCGTCGAGGTCCTCGCCGAGGGTCGTCGACCGTTTCCCACCGGAGGTTCCGCCCATAGCGAACGAATCGTCGATGGCTCCTAAATACTTCAGGATCTCTCGGTCGCCTGTGGCGCCGTCCCGCCGGGTCCCGCTCGCCGTGACTCTCACCGAGCAGACGATAATTGTTAACACTGCCGTAGCGCCAACTCCCGGTTATGTCGAACGCCGCCGCGGTGCTCTCCCGGCTGCGATCGGCCTCGTCGCTCACCGTGGTCTGTCACGACGATCCGGACCCGGACTCGCTGGCGTCGGCGATCGCGCTCGAGTCGCTCGCGAGGACCGTCGGGGTCGAGACCGTCGACATCCTGTACGGCGGGTCGATCGTCCACCAGCAGAACCGCGCCTTCGTCGAGCTGTTCGACGTCACGCCACGTCGCTACGGCGACGCGAGGCTCGCGGCCACCGACCTGATCGCGTTCGTCGACCACTCGGTCCCCGGCGAGCACAACTCGGTTCCCGCGGAGACGCCGATCGATATCGTGATCGATCACCACCCCTCGGAGGGAGCGATCCCGGCCGACGCGGTCGACGTTCGCGAGTCCTACGGCGCGACGGCGACGATCCTCGCCGAGTATTTCCTGGAGTCGGGGATCGAGTTCACGCCGCGGATCGCCTCGGCGCTGCTGTTCGGTATCCACCGCGAACGGCTCGATTTCTACCGCCAGCCGACCGATCGGGAGTACGCGGTCGCCGCCTCCCTCCACGAGCGCGCGGACGGGGAGCGGCTCCGCGAGCTCTACGGCGTCTCGTTTCTGCCCGACAGCGTCGACGCGTTCGGCGACGTGATCCGCAACCGGACCCGACGCGGCTCCTGTCTGGTCTCCTGTATCGGCCGCCTCGAGAACAGGGTCGCGCTCGCGCAGGGGGCCGACCTCCTCCTCAACGTCGACGGCGTCGACACCGTCTTCGTCAGCGGTATCGTCGGAGACGAGATCCACCTTAGCGGTCGAACCACCAGACGGGGGCTCGATCTCGGCGCGTCGTTCACCCGCCTGTTCGGCGATCGGGGCGACGTCGGCGGCCACGACGACATGGCCGGGGGAAAACTGCCCCTCGGCGACGTCGCCGACGCGACCGAGGACGAGGCCGCGCTCGTCGACCGGATTCGGAACCGCATCGGCCGTCGGTTCCTCGAGGCGATCGCGGACGACGCCGACCCCGACGCGTGAGCGGCGAGTCCGCGACGGGGACCTCGAGAGACGAGAAACCCCACGCTATAGTAACAACTGAAACTGTTTGCACACCGATCGCACAGCAGCCGTGCGATCGGGTGCGCACTGACTTTCAGTGGCTACTATAGGTCCCGGGGAGCGGTCGAAGCGACCGCTTCCGGCCCGATCCCGCCGAGCCGACCGCTCGCCCCCGGGTACGGTATCGGGGACCAACTGCTCGGGGACGGCAAGCGGGGTCGACGCCGTCCGCGTCGACCGCTCGAGCGAACCGCCGCCGACCCGCGCGAAGCGCAACGCCCTTTCGGCCCAGACCCGTTCGTGTCAGTAATGAGCGAGCTTCCCCGATCCGTCGAGCGCGAGTTCGAGAGACACGACGCTTTCGACGAGAGCGACGACGGCTACGAGCTGACGACGACGGTGTTCGAGGCGACGGCGACCGCGAGCGGCGCGGCGGGCGACGGCGACGGACGGTTCCGCGTTACCGTCTCGCTGCCCGCGCTGGACGCGGCGGTCGCCGACGAGACGGTCGCATCGGTCGTCGAGGACGGCTGGTTCGAGACCCTCGAGCGCCGGCTCGCGGACGCCTTCACCGTCGCGCACGCGAACACCCGCGAGGAGTCGACCGTCGACCGCGACGGCGAGACGGTGCGGGTAACGCTGGAGTACGTCGCCCGGGACGCAGCCGAGGGCGTCGCGGACGCCAAGGCCCTGGTCGAGTACGTCGAGGGCACCTACGCCCAGGGGCTGATCCCCGGCTACGAGTACCGCGGGCCCGCGGCGACGCTGCTCGAGAACGCTCAGAGTCGCGGCCGGGAGGCCGCGGAGGACGGCGAGCGCGGCGGAACGCCGATGTAGCGTCGGCGACGCGGCGAGCGCGGCTCGAGGGCGGGATCGACGCTACGCCCGAACGCCCCGACGATGCCGGTTCGGCCGCGGCGACGTCAGTCCATCGCGATGTAGGTCTGCGTGTCCTCGACGCCGTTGATCCCCTGGATCTCCGTCGCCGCGATCTTCTTGACCGCGGCGGGAGTGTCGACGGCCGCCTTCGCGATGATGTCGACGTCGCCCGCGACGATGTGGGCCGCCTCGACGCCCTCGATCGACTGCACGCTGTTTTTGAGTCGGTCCGCCTCGCCCGTGTTCGCCTTGATCATGACGTACGCCGTAACCATCAGTTGACACCTCCCGCGCCCGCGTTCGCCGCCGCACGAGTCGCCGGCTCGCCGACGATCAGCTGTCTGACCTCGCTCAACACCTCGTAATCCGCCAGCACTACGACCCGATCGCCGGTCTCGAGGGACTCGTCCTCGGAGGGGATCCCCAGCGGGCGGTCGCGCTTGCCGAACGCGATGACGGTCGCGTCGGCCGGCAACTCGAGTTCGCTGATCGAGTAGCCGTTGATCGGCGCCTCGTCGGTGAAGGTGAGCTCGACGATCTGGAGGTTCGGCGCGACGTCGGCGATCGCCCGGATCGTCCCGCCCAGCAGGGCGTTTTTCGCCCCGATCGCACCCAGTCGCTCGGGGTAGACGATCTCGTCGACCTCCTCGGCGTACTTGCGGTAGATCCCCTCGCGGTAGGCCTCGTCGATGCGCATGACCGTCCGACAGCCGTGGTGTTTGGCGATCATACAGGCCGTGAAGTTGACGTTCATGTCGCCGGTCAGCGCGCCCACCGCGTCGGCCTCGCCGACGCCGGCCTCCTCGAGGACCGCCTCGCGGGAGCCGTCGCCCTCGACGACCGAAAACTCCTCGTTCCGTGCGCGTCGCACCGTCGTCTCGTCGCGCTCGATGACGGTCACCTCGTGTCCCTCCTCGCGCAAGACACGCGCTGTGCGCAGGCCGACCCGTCCGGCGCCGATGATCACGAACCGCATGAGCGGAGGGTACGCCCGCCCCCGCCAATAAGTTTGCCCTGGTTACCCATGCCACTCTGACGGGTGCCGACGCAAGGCTTTAGTCGTGGCACGGAGTACCACACCGGCGAGAGATGGTTCACGCCTTCATCATGGTGAAGACGGCCGCCGGAAAGTCCGAAGGGCTGCTCGAGTCGATCCGGGGGCTCGGGTCGGTCGCCGAGGCCCACATCGTCGCGGGCAACTACGACATCATCGCCGAGGTCGACACCGAGGAGGTCTACGAGATCCTCAAGGCCGTCTCGTCGGACGTGCAGGGTCTCGAGGGCGTGACCGACACGAAGACCTACATCGCGATGGACTGACCGCGATCCGCGGAGCGATCGACCTCACGCCGTCGGTTCAACGCTCGAGGTCGCGTCTGTCCTCGCGGTCGGCGAATTCCTCGAGACGCGCCCGCTGCTCGGCGAGCCGGGGCGTCGGCTCCGCGTAGACCGGGTCGAACACCTCCCCGGGCTCGGGTTCGGGCGCCGACTCGGCTACCTCGACGGCCTCCTCGAGTTCCGCCTCGACCTCGTCCTCGATCTCCGTGACGTCGTCGTCGTCGAGGACCCCCTCCTCGCGGAGGAACGAGTCGTAGCGCTCGAGGGGGTCGGCCGTGCGCCAGTCGGGCAGCGCCGCGGGCTCGTCGCGGTACCGCGAGGGGTCGTCGCTGGTCGTGTGGGCGCCCTGGCGGTAGGTCAGGCTCTCGACGAGGACGGGTCGGCCCTCGCGGGCGCGCTCGAGGGCGGCCGCGACCAGCTCCCGCACGGCGAGGGGGTCGTTGCCGTCGACCCGAACCCCCTCGAAGCCGTAGGCCTCGGCCTTGCGCGCGATCGTGTCGCTGGCGGTCTGGCGCTCCCGCGGGGTCGAGATCGCCCACCCGTTGTTCTCACAGAAGAAGACGACTGGCGCCTCGAAGACGCCGGCGAAGTTCAGCCCCTCGTGGAAGTCGCCCTCGCTCGTGGCGCCGTCGCCGAGGTAACAGCAGATCGCCTCCTCGGAGTCGCCGTAGTTCGCGGCCATCCCCAGCCCCGCGGCGTGGGGGATCTGGGTCGCGATCGGCACCGCCTGGGGGAAGACGTTCAGGTCGTGGTCGGAGGCGTACTCGGGGTACCCACGACGGAACAGCAGGATATCGCTCATCGGAACCCCGCGGGCGAGTTGCATCGCGTTCGACCGGTACGTCGGCACGAGCCAGTCCTCGGCCGCGAGGGCGTGTGCGGCCCCGACCTGCGATCCCTCCTGACCCCTGTAGGGCGGGTAGCCGCTCATCCAGCCGCGCCGTTGCAGGGCCAGCGCCCGCTCGTCGAACCGACGCTGTCTCTTATACACATCTCTGATGGCNAGATGTGTATAAGAGACAGGTGCATGCGCGTTCCCTCGAAGGGGACGCTGAAAGCGATTGTGGTGGCCGAGGTGTCCGCGACGGGTCCCGCAAGCAGTCAGTCCTCGTAGCGGGCGTCGATCCGGTTCTCGAGGGCGTCTTCGACGCGCTCGAGGACGACCTCCGGCGACTGGGTGGCGTCGATCCGGACGAACCGGTCGGGGTCGCGCTCGATCAGGCGCTCGTAGTTGTCCCGCACCCTCGAGAGATACTCGGCGCGCTCGAACTTGTTGGTCGCTCCCGCCCGCGCCGCGGCCGTCTCCGGATCGATATCGAGGTAGATCGTCAGGTCGGGCTCGATCGAAAAGGCGCTGTGGATCCCGACGACGTACTCGAGCGGGCGGGTGATCCGGCCGTCCTCGGCCAGCGTCGCCCCCTGGTAGGCGTACCGGGAGTCCGAGTAGCGATCCGAGATCACCAGGTCGCCGCGCTCGAGGGCGGGCTCGATCACCCGAGTGAGGTGGTCGGCGTGGTCGGCGGTGTACAGGAACAGTTCGGCCAGCGGGTCGGCGTCCTCGTCTTGAATCGAACGATAGACGGCCTCGCCGTACCACGACCCCGTCTCGCCGGAGGTCGGTTCGGTGGTAAACGTCGCGTCGGGGTGGACGTCCCGCAGGGCCTCCCAGACCGTCGTCTTCCCGCTCCCGTCCAGTCCCTCGAGGGTCACGAGCATACTCGAACTGGCCGGGGCGGACACATGGCTCTGACGAACCCGCGAGGCCGGCGACCCTTACAGTGTCGCCGTCCCCTATTTGTCCGTCGAGGGACCTAGTGGTGGTATGAACGTTCTCGTCGCCGGCGGGAC
Source organism: Natronococcus jeotgali DSM 18795 (assembly GCF_000337695.1). GTDB lineage: Archaea > Halobacteriota > Halobacteria > Halobacteriales > Natrialbaceae > Natronococcus > Natronococcus jeotgali. The sequence goes on along the minus strand of NZ_AOIA01000166.1, from coordinate 66,472 downwards.
GGGTTTCATCGGAACGCACCTCTGTACGGAACTCCACGAGCGGGGCCACGACGTGACCGCGCTCTCGCGGAGCCCCGACGACGCCGACCTCCCGCCGGGGATCGACCTGGCGATGGGCGACGCCAGCGCCTACGACTCGATCGTCGAGGACGTCGACGGCCACGACGCCGTCGTTAACCTCGTCTCGCTGTCGCCGCTGTACGAGCCCCCGGAGGGGACCGGCCACCGGGAGGTACACCTCCGCGGCACCGAGAACCTCGTGCGGGCCTGCGAGGAACGGGGCGTCGATCGGTTCCTCCAGATGAGCGCGCTCGGGGCCGACCCCGACGGCGCGACCGCGTACATCCGCGCGAAAGGCGAGGCCGAAACGGTCGTCCGGGAGTCCGACCTCGAGTGGACGATCGTTCGCCCCTCCGTCGTCTTCGGCGAGGGCGGCGAGTTCGTCGACTTTACGAAGGAACTGACGACGCCGTACGTGACGGGACTGCCCGGGGGCGGGAGGACCCGGTTCCAGCCCATCTGGATCGGGGACCTCGTCCCGATCCTGGCCGACGTCCTCGAGGACGACGCCCGCGTCGGCGAGACCTACGAGTTCGCGGGCCCGCAGGTCGCCACGCTGGCCGACGTCACCGAACTGGCCTACGAGGCCGAGGGGAAGTCGGTCACCGTCGTCCCGATCCCGATGGAGCTCGCGAAGCTCGGGCTGACGGCCGCGAAGTCGGTTCCGTTCATCCCCTTCGGCCCCGACCAGGCCCGCTCGCTCGAGATGGACAACACCCTCGCGGACAACGACGTCACCGCCTTCGGCGTCGAACTCGAGGACTTGACGACGCTCCGGGAGCACCTCGGTCTCGAGGTCGAGGCGCCGGCGGCAGACTGAGGGACGGACGGCGCGAGAATCGGGCGACCGACCTCGGCACGATCTCGACCCCCCGCCGAGCTCCGACGCGCTTTTGGGCGCGTGCGGGCAACGGTAGCCGAATGCGCGTCCTCGTTCCGTTCGCCGCCGACGCGCCCAAAACCCGCCTCGAGGGCGTCCTCTCGACCGACGAGCGGACGGCGTTCGCCCGGGCGATGCTGCGCGACGTCGTGGCCGCGGTCGACGCCGCCGGCGGCGAGCCCACGGTCCTCTCGACGGCGCCGCTGGCGTTCGAGACGCCGCGAGCGAGAGTCGTCGTCGACGACCGCCCACTCTCCCCGGCCGTCAACGCACGACTGTCGACCGCCCGGGGGGACGACCCCGTCGCCGTCGTGATGGCCGACCTCGCGCTGGCGACCCCCGGCGCGCTCGAGGACCTGTTCGCCGCCGCGGGGGACGTCGCGATCGCCCCCGGCCGCGGCGCGGGGACCAACGCCCTCGTCGTTCGCCACCCCGAGTTTCGGGTGGACTACCACGGCGGCTCCTTCCTCGACCACCGCGAGATCACCGCCGAGATCGGGGCCGACCTCGCGGTCGTCGACTCCTTCCGGCTCGGGACCGACGTCGACGAGCCCGACGACCTCGTCGAGGTGCTCGTCCACGGCACCGACCGCGCCCCCGCCGTCCTCCGGGAGCTGGGGTTCGAGCTCGATGCCGAGAGCGGACGCGTCGGCGTCGCTCGAGCCGGGAACGCGGCCTCGAACTGACGGCCAGCTCGGACCGGGCCGCGGCAACGTGAAGTCCTTATGTACTCGGGACCGACAGTTTCGGGTGATGATTCCCGGCGCGAGCGAGTACGGCGTCGCCCTCGAGATCGACGACGCGGCCGTCGAGCGACTGCTCGCGGTTACCCCCGAGGACGTCGCCGCGCCGCGGGAGCTGACCTTCGCGCGGAACGTCTTCGTCCCGCTGACGACGGCGTGTCGGTACACCTGCACCTACTGTACGTACTTCGACCCGCCCGGCGAGGCCTCGCTGCTCTCCCTCGAGGAGGTCCGGGAGATCTGCGAGCGCGGCGCCGACGCCGGCTGTACGGAGGCGCTGTTTACCTTCGGCGACGACCCCGACGACCGCTACGCCGAGATCCACGCCCAGCTCGAGGCGTGGGGGTACGACTCGATCCACGACTACCTGCGGGCGGCCTGCGAGGTCGCCCTCGAGGAGGGCCTGCTCCCCCACTCGAATCCGGGCGACCAGACGATCGAGCAGCTGGAGACGGTCGCCGACGTCAACGCCAGCATGGGCGTGATGCTCGAGACGACCGCCGAGGTCGGCGCCCACGCGGGTCCCCGACGGAAGGAACCGGGCCAGCGCCTGCGAACCATCGAGAACGCCGGGAAACTGGACGTCGCCTTTACGACGGGGATCCTCGTCGGAATCGGCGAGGACTGGCGCGAACGCGCGGAGAGCCTGCTCGCGATCCGTGAACTGCACGAGCGTTACGACCACGTCCAGGAGGTGATCGTCCAGCCCGTCGCCGAGAACGAGCGCTGGTCCGACGGGAGCCCCACCCTGGAGACGATGCGCCGAGTCACGGCGATGGCCCGCGCCGCCCTGCCCGAGGAGATTTCGGTGCAGGTGCCGCCCAATCTCGCCCCGGCCCGCGAGCTGATCGACTGCGGCGTCGACGACCTGGGCGGGGTCTCGCCGATCACCGACGACCACATCAACCCCGACTACAGCTGGCCCGCCCTGCGCGAACTCGAGGGGATCGCCGACGACGCGGGCGCCCCGCTGTGCGAGCGCCTGCCCGTCTACGAGCGATTCCTTCCCAGCGACCTGCGAACGGATGGGTTCGACGGCGCGGCGGCCGACGGAACCGCGGGGGCGACGGGCCGCCGGAGCGAGGACGCCGACCGCGAGTGGGTCTCGCCGACGATCCGGGCGGCGCTCGAGGCCGCCGACGCGGCGGGCGAGCGGTATCGGCGCGTGCTTCGGGGAACGGCGCTCGAGTAGCGTTCCGTCGCTCTCCGGGACCGTCGGCGCCGGAGAAAACCGCTCCCGGCGGCGCTACGGACCGCTCGCCGACGGGGAACGCCGAGATGGAGTCGCCGGTTCATTCGTACACGTCACGACGGTGGCGCCGGACGTGTGGATCGTCAGGCTCGAGACGTGACAGGCACCCGATCCGTGGGGAGAGGGGTATATGCTCTCTCGGGCCGTACTTATCGTATGCACAGCGACACGATCGCGTTCGGCGCACCGCTTCTCGCCCTCGCCGTCGGCGCGGCGATCCTCGTCGGCGGCCTCTTCGCGGGCGGGTTCTCGCTCGTCTCCGTCCTCGGCGGCGCGATCGTCCTGATCGGCGTCGCCGCGCTCGCGCTCGCGGTCGCCCGCGCGGCGGGCGAGGAGCCGTCGGTGGAACTCGAGGAGCGCGAGGGCGAGGAACCAGGGGTCGCCCGCGGCGCGAAGTGAGATCAGGCGATCCGGTACCGGTCCTCGCCGATCCGCTCGAGGGTCGCCGCCTCGCGCAGACTCACGACGCGACCGGTCGGAGTCGGTTCGGTCGCGGCGTCGGCCGCGACGGTCTCGAGCGTTCCCAGAAGCTGGGCCTTCGGCGGCCCCGGGGTCGCGCCGCAGTCGTAGATCGTGAGCAGTCCGCGCCCGTCCGCGGGCTCGTAGACGACGAGGTGGGCGTGGTTCGGCAGGTGCCAGGCGTCGTCGCCGGACGGAACGAGGTGATTCATCGTACGTACCCGGTCGCACGCCCGGGGGGTGGAAAAAGCTACGCCGAGGCGATCAGTCGTCGGCCGGAGCCGTCCGTTCGGCGGCCTCGAGCAGCGGCGTGCCGTCGGCCTTCGGTCCCAGTTCGGGGCCGAACGGCGGCTCGTCGGGATCGATCACGCGGCGGCGCTCGTAGTCGGTCGAGCGCTCGACCGGAACGCGGCCGATCGAGGAGATCAGGTCGACGTACTCGGCGAACGAGCGGAACTCGCCGTACTCGCCGCCCGCGCGCTTGGTGATCTCCTCGGAGAGGATCGTTCCCATGAAGTCGTCGGCGCCACAGGAGAGCATCTTCAGGCCCTGCTGGTCGCCGTACTTGACCCACGAGGACTGGATGTGGTCGATATTGTCGAGGAACAGTCTCGAGACGGCGATCAGGAGTTCGTCCTCGTCGGCGCTCGCGCCGCCGGAGACGACGTCGTGCTCGAAAAGGGGGGTGTTCCGGTGGATAAAGGAGAGGGGGACGAACTCCGTGATAGCGCCGTCGACGCGCTCTTGCAGGTCGCGGACCCGTTTCAGGTGCATCGCGCGGTGGGCCTCGTTCTCGACGTGGCCGTACATGATCGTCGCCGTCAGGCCCATCCCGACGTCGGCGGCGGCCTCCATCGCCTCGAGCCAGCCCTCGGTGCCGATCTTGCCCGGGCAGATCACCTCCCGGACCTCGTCGACGAGGATCTCGGCGGCCGTGCCGGGAACCGTATCGAGGCCGGCCTCGTGCAGCCGGCGGTAGACCTCCTCGTAGGACCAGTCGGTCCCGCGGCGGGCGTGGTAGGCCTCCTCGGGAGTCATCGAGTGGACGTGGACGCCGTCGACGCTCATCGCCGCGAGCTGGTCGGCGTAGGTGCCGGGATCGGTCCCGTACCGCTCGGGCGGTTTGAAGTTGACTTCCTTGGGTTCGGGGTGAGCGCGGAGGATCTCGAGGTGCTCGTCGTCGAGCGCGAACGCGGGGTGGAGTCCCGACACGGAGGTGACCTCGTAGACCCCCCGGTCGACGGCGTCGGAAACGATCTCGCGCGAATCGGCGGGCGTCTTGGTGAAGCCGGCCGTCTCGGCTTCGTACTCGCTCTCGAAGGTGTGGGCGGCGTCCTTGAAGTTACAGAACAGACAGCCCACGTTGCAGGCCGTGGTGACGTTGTTGTTCAGGTTCGCGACGAAGGTGACCTCCTCGCCGACGTCCTCGGCCCGGCGACGGTCGGCCGCCTCGAGCACCCGCTCCTTGCGTCGGCGGTCGATCCCCTCGCCGTCCGTGCCCGTCGTGAGCAGTTCGATCGCGTCGTCGACCGCGAGTCGGTCGCCGTCGCGGGCCTTCGCGAGGGCGTTCTCGAAGGACTGGTCGGTCTCGGGAACGTGATCGAACGTGAGGTCGTCCTCGGTCACCGGTCGCTCCATCGACGTATCGATACCCGTACAGCGAGAAAAGGATGGTGGTCCCCGGAACCGAACGCCCCGAGCGGACCGCGGGGCTTCGACCCCGATCGTCGGGGCCCGCCCGAATACTGAAACCTTCTTACCGCCCGGCCTCCGCAACTGATACATGAACCGCGGCCGCCCGGCTGCCCAGAGGTGTCTCGGATGACGAGCGTCAAGGAGTTTCACGTCCAGGAGGAGGCCACCGCCGACAGCCTCGGGACGGGCTCGTTCGTCTTCACCGACGACTACTCGGTGTTCGACTGGGGGAAGATGCCCGACCAGATCCCCGACAAGGGCGCCAGCCTCTGTACGATGGGCGCGTTCAACTTCGAGCTGCTCGAGGACGCGGGGATCCCGACCCACTACCGCGGCGTCGTCGAGAACGGGGAGGTGTGCTCGCTCGAGGAGGCCTCCCGCCCGCCCTGGCAGATGGCGATCGACCTGACCCAGGTGCCCGACCTGCCCAACGAGGGCCTGGAGTACGACTACGACAGCTACCACGAGGCCGCGGGCGAGAACTACCTGATCCCCCTCGAGATCGTCTTCCGCAACCGGGTTCCCGTCGGCTCGAGCCTGCGCCGGCGCACCGAGCCCGCCGACCACGGCCTCGAGTTCGAGACGTGGCCCGACGAACCCGTCGACCTCGAGGAACCGATCGTCGAGTTCACCACGAAGTACGAGGAGACCGACCGCCAGCTCGACCGCGAGGAGGCCGACGCGATCGCCGGCAAGGCCGACCTCGACGAGCTCGAGGAGCTGGCCCTCGAGGTCAACGCGGTCATCACCGAGCAGGCCGCCGAGACCGAGCTGGTCCACCAGGACGGCAAAATCGAGTGTCTCTACTACGAGGGCGATATCGGCGTCGCCGACGTCGTCGGCACGTTCGACGAGAACCGCTTCAGCTACGGGGCGACCCAGCTCTCGAAGGAGGTGCTTCGCCAGTACCACAAGCGAACCCAGCCCGAGTGGGTCCAGGCCGTCGAGGCCGCGAAGGCCCGGGCGAAACAGGAGGATATTGCCGACTGGAAATCGCTCTGCGATATCGAACCGAAACCGCTCGACGACCGGGTGCTCGAGACCGCCCGGAACATGTACTGCGCCGGCACCAACACCTACACCGGGATGGACGTCTTCGACGCGCCGCCGCTCTCGAGCGCGATCGGCTCGGTGCAGGGGCTGTAGACGCCGCTTTTCGCTTTCGAACTCGACCGAAGACGCAGTCCTCGCGGGCGGGCCGACGACCCGGAGCGACGAGCGCGATCGACACCGGTGCGACCGCGCTCGAGCGCCAGTCGCCGACGACCGTCCGTCCTCAATTGACAGCAACGATCAGGAACGACGAGTCGCGGCGCTTTTAGCCGGGCGGAAACTGGAACCGATACCGATGACTCGACGACCGCTCGAGCGGAGGTGGCCGCGATGACGACCGACCTGACCGAGATCACCGTGATCGGAGACGACGACACCGGACTGGTCGCCCGCGTGACCAGCCTCCTCTTCGAGCGCGGAGCCAACATCGAGGACGTAGACCAGGCGGTTCGGGACGGGGTCTTCCGGATGACCCTCGCCGTCGACACCGCGGAGATGGTCTGTACCGAGGCGACGCTCCGGGCGGATCTCCACGAGCTCGGCGAGGACCTCGGGCTCGACGTGCAGGTCCGGTTCCCCGCCGACCGCGAGACCCAGCGGATCGCGGTGCTCGGAACCAGCGAGAGCCACTGCCTCGAGGCGCTGTTCGAGGCCTGGACGAACGACGAGCTCGGCGCCGACATCGGCGTGGTCATCGGGAACCACGACGACCTCGAACCCCTCGCCGAGCGCTACGACGTTCCGTTCCACGATATCGGGGACGAGAACGGCCAGCAAAACGAGGAGCGGCTGCTCGAGGTGCTGGCGGAGTACGACGTCGACCTGATCGTCCTCGCGCGGTACATGCGGATCCTCGGACCGAACGTGGTCTTTCGCTACGAGGACCGCATCATCAACGTCCACCCCTCGCTGCTTCCCGCCTTCCCCGGCGCCGAGGCCTACCGCCAGGCCCTCGAGGAGGGGGTTCGCGTCGCGGGCGTCACCGCCCACTACGTGACCACCGACCTCGACCAGGGGCCGATCATCACCCAGCGCGCGTTCGACGTCCCCGACGACGCCAACCTCGAGGAGATCAAGCGGCGGGGACAGCCCCTCGAGGCCGACGCCTTACTCGAGGCGGTTCGGCTCCACCTGAACGGCGACGTTTCGGTCCACCGCGGCCGGACGAGCGTCCGCGAGGGCGAACGCGACTACCAGCTGGGACTTCCCGACGAGGTGGACGAGCTCACGCCGGACCGACCGGTCGACGGGATCGTCGACGTCGTCGACGATGCGACGGACGCGGAAAGCGAGGACGCCGATCGGGAGACCGAGCCGGAGCCGCCGGCGAACTAGTTCGGCGCCCCGTCCCAGGCCTCGCGACAGTCGACGCTGCAGAACTCGTAGTGGACCGCCTCGCCGTTCTCGACGACGCTTACGACCCGACGCTCGCCGTTTTCCGTCACCGGGTCCTCGCAGGTCTGACACGCCGGCGCGCCCTCGTCGTTCGAACCAGTCATCGATCCCGAAAATAGGATGCAGTCACTTGAACGATCCCGTTGCGGCGGTATCGGCCGGCCCAATCGGCGTTAGGCGTCGCTCGGGTCGACCGCCACGCCCTCGAACAGCGGGTGGAGGTCGCCGTCGAGCTGGGCCTTCAGGTCCTGGAGCTCGCCCTGCGTGAGCGTGGCCGCGATGGCGTCGGTGACGCCGTCGGCGAACTGCTCGGCGTCGGCGTCCTCGACGTCCGTTCCCTGCAGATGGTCACTGACGCGTTCGACGAACTCCTCGCGGTCGTACCCGGTGCCGTCGTGATCGGCGTCCTCGACGATCGAGGCTAGTTCGGGGGGGAGCTGGGCGGCGACGTCCTCGGCCTCGCCGCCCGTCAGGGCCTCGCCCAGCGTCTCGAAGACGGCCTCGGCGGCGACCTGTGCGCGATCGATCGTCTCGAGGTGACTCGCCTCCTGTACGAGCTTGTAGAACTCGTTTTCCTGCATGGACGGGGGTTACACGGTGAGCGGTATCGGGGTTCGGCCCTCAGATGCAAGTACTCGACGGGCGCCCCCGCCACCGGTGAACGGCGACTCGAGGGCGGCGTCGGCGGACCCGATCGTCACGCCGAGGACCGTCGATTCGGGGGTACTGACGCGTGTGCCACTGCGGCGTTTATGTGCTCCGATGAGATACGTACACTCATGGCACAGCGAGAGGTCCAACAGGAGCTGTCGGTCGACCGGTACACGCTCGGGCTCGTCAGTCCCGACCAGGAGTGGGCGGGCACCGTCGCCGACGGCGGACGGATCGAGACGTACACGCCGCCGGGCTGTTGGGGCCCGATGATCACGCCGGAGTTCCGGGGCGGCCACGAGGTGACCCGGCCGATCCGCGTCGAGAACGCCGAGGTCGGCGACGCCGTCGCGCTGACGATCCGCGACGTCGAGGTGACGAGCCTGGCGACGAGCACGGGCTCGATGCGCGAGCGAACCGAGGCGTTCGGCGACGATCCGTTCGTCGACCACCGCTGTCCGGAGTGCGGGACGGAGTGGCCCGAATCGATCATCGAGGGCACCGGCGAGGGCGCGATCCGCTGTGCGGAGTGTGGCGCCAACGCCTCCTCCTTTGGCTTCGAGTACGGCTACACCGTCGTCTTCGACGAGGATCGCACGGTGGGAATCACGGTCGACGAGGACGCGGCACACGACCTCGCCGAGGACGCCGCGGAACTGATGGACATCCCCGAGAACTCCCGACAACACCCGATCCTGCTGTACGCGCCCGGGGAGATGCCCGGCACGCTCGGTCGGCTCAGACCGTTCATCGGCAACGTCGGGACGACGCCGCCCGTGGAGCTGCCGGACTCCCACAACGCGGGCGACTTCGGCCAGTTCCTCCTCGAGACCGACCACGACTGGGGGCTCGACAGCGAGGCCGAACTCGAGGCTCGCACCGACGGCCACATGGACATCCCCGAGGTTCGCGCGGGCGCGACGCTGATCTGCCCCGTCAAGGTCGACGGCGCCGGCGTCTACGTCGGCGACCTCCACGCCAACCAGGGCGACGGCGAGCTCTCCCTGCACACGACCGACGTCAGCGGCACGGTCGAGATGGACGTCGAGGTGATCAAGGGTCTCGACATCGACGGCCCGATCCTCCTGCCCAACGAGGAAGACCTGCCGTTCATCAGTAAACCGTACAGCGACGACGAACTCGAGAGCGGGCGCGCGCTCGCCGACGACCACGGCGTCGACCTGCTCGAGGAGATGGGCCCGATCCAGGTCGTCGGCACCGGGGCGACGATCAACGACGCGACCGAGAACGCCTTCGACCGCGCGGGTACGTTGCTCGAGATGAGCGAGGGCGAGGTCCGCTCGCGGTGTACGTTCACCGGCGGCGTCCAGATCGGTCGGCTGCCCGGCGTCGTCCAGCTCGATATGCTCGCGCCGATGGACGTCCTCGAGGACCGCGGCATCGCTCACCTAGTCCGGGACCAGTACGACGGGCTCGAACGGTAGGGCACCGAACGCTCCGTCGGCGGACGGACGACGAGTTCGAACGCGGTTCCCGACGTTGCGGACTCGAGTCCTCCGCAGCGGTCAATCGGCTTCGTTGGTCTCGACGGTCGCGCGGTCACTGACGGTCGCACGGTCACCGACGGTCGCGCGGTCACTGACGGTCGCGCGGTCGCTCCTCGAGGGGGTGCCGAGCTGTGCGGTCCTGTTCTCGGAGAGCAGCGGTGCGACGGCGAGCAACACCATCGCGGACATGAATATTCCCAGCATCGCGATCACCACGGTCGTGATCCCGAAGGGGACGACGCCCGCGATGAGTCCTCCGGTTGTGGCGAGGGTCATTACTCTCGGCCGTCCGTTTCGTATCGGGTCTCATGAGCGTTGTCCTTCGCGACCGGTCTCGCCGGCGCGGACCGTGCCCGGTCGTCTCGGCGGGAGAGCGGAACGATCGAACGGCATTTACACCCGCAGCCGGATTCGTTCGTATGGAGATATCCGAGGGGCTCGGGTCGCACGTCCTCGACAATCTCACGCCGAACATTGCGGTTCTGGACGGCGAGGGGACGATCCTGGGCACCAACGAGGCGTGGAAGTCCTTCGCCGAGGAGAACGAGCTCCAGCCGCCGGTCGACAGCGTCGGGGTCAACTACCTCGAGGTCTATGCGGACAGCGAGAGTCGGTACGCCGATCGAGCGGTCGAGGGAATCCGGGCAGTGCTCGAGGGAGAGCGCGAACGGTTCGCGCTCGAGTACCCCTGTCACTCGCCGGACTCCGAGCGGTGGTTTCAGCTGCGCGTCAAGCGGACGACCTACGAGGGCGAGCCGTACGCGATCGTCTCCCACTGGAACATCACCGAACGCAAGCTGAACGAACGGCGCGTCGAGGAGTCCAACGAGCGCCTCCAGCAGTTCGCCTACGCCGTCTCCCACGACCTTCAGGAACCGCTGCGGATGATCACGAGCTACCTCGGCCTGATCGAGCGCCGCTACGAGGACGAACTCGACGAGGACGGCCGGGAGTTCATCGAGTTCGCCGTCGACGGCGCCGAGCGGATGCGGGACATGATCGAGGGGTTGCTCGAGTACTCCCGGGTCGAGACCCGGGGCGATCCGTTCGCGCCCGTCGACCTCGAGGCCGTCCTCGAGGAGGTCAGCGCGGATCTTCAGGTGGCGATCGACGACGAGGGCGGCGAGCTCACGGTCGAGTCGCTGCCGACGATCGAGGGCGATCGAAGCCAGCTCCGGCGCCTGTTCCAGAACCTGCTCGAGAACGCCATCAAGTACTCGGGCGAGGAGCCCCCGCGGATCCACGTCGAGGCCGAGGAGAGCGACGGCGAGTGGATCGTCGCGGTCAGCGACAACGGGATCGGGATCGATCCGGACGATCAGGACCGGATCTTCGACGTTTTCGATCGGCTCCACAGCCGCGAGGAGTACGAGGGGACCGGGATCGGTCTCGCGCTCTGTCGGCGCATCGCCGAGCGCCACGGCGGCACCGTCGAGGTCGAGTCCGAGCCCGGCGAGGGATCGACGTTTTTCGTGACGCTATCCGACGCCTGAGTATCGTCGACGATCGATACGTCGGGGTTCCGCCCGGCGTCCCCCCACTTCGTCCGGTGTCTTCGAGAACGAGACACACACCCCACCGCGTCCAGTGTCCGGGGGGGATCGCGTTCGGCGCTTCGGGTCCGCCGCCTCGAGCGGTTCGAATCCGGTCCGCCCCCGCGGTGTCCAGTGTCTCCCGACCCGTTCGCGAGCGATCTCGAATTTTTCCCTCCCTCCCCATCGCGTCCAGTGTCCGAGCTCGAGCGAGCGGGTGAGCGCGCGTTCGGAACCGATCGACGGTTCGAGCCGATTCGGCCCGAGATCGGCACACGGATCGATCATGCGCCGCCGTCGAGACGGGTTTTCACGCGCTGCGGTCGAAATTCATGCGCCGCAATCGAGACGGGTTTTCACGCGCTGCGGTCGAGACGGTTCTCGATCGCTTCGGTTACCCCCACCACGTCCACAGTCTCGTCGAGCGCCTCGAGCAGCAGGTCGGGATTCGTGTCGAGGGAGTACTCGTAGTACCGTCCGCCCACCTCGCCCTTGTTCCGTTCCACCCGGCTCGCGATCCCCAGCATCGCGAGCTCGTTGAGGTGATCCCGCATCCGTCGCGGAACCAGCGAGTCGGCCGCGGCGCGGTCGCAAACGATCTCGTAGCGGTCCTGGATGGCGCGCGCTCGCGTCGGCGTCTCGCCTTCCTCGTGGAGCATCACCAGTGCGTAGAGGACGAGGTGGCCCTGCTGGGTGAGCCCCGCGACGCCGTCGACGATACGACTCCGCTCGAGCGACGCCCGCGCCTCGTCGACGTGGGCCTCGGTGATCCGCTCGACCCCTCGCTCGACGGCGACGTCGCCGGCCTCCATCAGCAGGTCGAGACTCTGGCGGGCGTCGCCGGCGTCTTTCGCGCCGAAGGCTGCACACTTCGCGATCACCTCGGTCGGCACGACGTCGTCGTAGAACGCGACTTCGGCCCGCCGGCGAAGGATGGCCCGGAGCTCGTTGGCGTCGTAGGCGGGGAACTGTATCTCCTTCTCGCAGAGACTCGATTGCACCTTCGAACTCAGGCTCTCGCGGAACTTGAAGTCGTTCGAGATGCCGACGATTCCGACCTTCGACTCCTCGAGGTTGCCGTTCGCGCGGGCTCGCGGGATCTGGTAGAGAAGCGAGTCGTCCTCGATGTGATCGACCTCGTCGAGGACGATAACGACGGTGCCGCCGATCGCGTCGAGTTCCTCCCAGAGCCACTCGTTGACCTGACGCCGCGGGTACCCCGTCGGCTTCAGTTGGTCGTCGGGCGGTCGAAGCTCGTTGATCAGCTGGATCGCGACCTGGTAGCTGGTGTTCAGGTCCTCACAGTTGGTCCGAACCGTCGTCAGATCGACGCCGTACTCCGTCGCGTCCGCCTTGAGTTCCGAGAGGAGATAGCGCGTACAGGCGGTCTTGCCGACGCCAGCTTTTCCGTACAGAAAGACGTTCGCGGGCTGGTCGCCGTTGATAACCGGCTGCAGCGCGGAGATGTACTGCTGGAGTTCCTGATCGCGACCGATGATCTCCTCCGGCTGGTAGTCCTCGCGAAGCGCGTCCCGGTGCCGGAAGATCTCGGTGTCTGGCTGAAACAATCCCATTCCGATACTTCGTGCACGCCCGGCGACCGTCATAAAGCCACCGTGTCGAGTGCGTCCAGTGCGTCCAGTGTGTCTTTTGTCAGCCCGCCGTCCCGCATCCCCCTCCCCCCACTGTGTCCAGTGTCCCGAGACGAGGCGGGGTGGGGGGAGGGAGTCGGACGGTTCTCTAGAAACAGGTGGTTTTAATTGTGTGGTGGACGTATTGTCCGAACGACATTCAAATCGACTAGCGACGGCGTCGTCGAACTCTACGAGATGCCGAACGGTAACCGACCCTCCGCCCCTTCCCCCGAAGACACTGGACACAGTGGGGGGAGGGGGTGGGGAACCGATACTCTCCGTTCCGGACTCGGGCTCTCGGCCCGCCAGCGGTCTCGACTCTATCCGCCGGCGCCGCATCCACCATCCGCGCCGCATCCACCATCCGCGCTGCATCCACCATCCGTAGGGACCGCGTCCGGTCCTCGAGTATCCACGAACGTGGATTCCGAACGAAAGCCGAAAGCGTTTTTGATCACGGATGCGGGGTATCGAGTAATGACGGCCTACACCGCGACGGTGACGGTTCGACTCAAACGCGGCGTCCTCGACCCCGAGGCCGAGACCACGAAACAGGCCCTCGAGCGATTGGGCTTCGAACTCGAGGCGCTGCGCTCGGCCGACCGCTTCGAGATCGACCTCGAGGCGGACTCCGCAGACGGCGCCCGGGAGCGGGCCGACGAGATGGCCGAGCGACTGCTCGCGAACCCGACCATCCACGACTACGACGTGGAGGTCGACGAGCGGTAGATGACGGTCTCCATCGCGACGATCGAGACCGTCGGTCGCAACACCGCGGGGTGGCGACTGTGACGGTCTCCATCGTCAGATTCGGCGGCTCGAACTGCGACCGCGACGCCGAACGAGCCCTCGAGCACCTCGGGATCGACGCCGAGATCGTCTGGCACGAGGACGGCCTCCCCGCCGACGCGACCGGGGTCGTCCTCCCGGGCGGGTTCTCTTACGGCGACTACCTGCGAGCGGGCGCGATGGCCGCGCGCTCGCCGATCGTGGCCGAGGTCCGGGAGGCGGCCGCCGCCGGCACCCCGGTGTTGGGAATCTGTAACGGCGCCCAGATCGGCTGCGAGTCCGGACTCACCGAGGGGGCGTTCACCACGAACGAGAGTGCGCGGTTCCAGTGCGAGCGCGTCCACCTGCGCGTCGAGCGCGCGGACACGCCCTGGACGGCCGCCTACGAGGAGGGCGAGGTCATCGAAGTTCCCATCGCTCACGGCGAGGGACGCTACGAGATCGACGACGACCGCCTCGAGACCCTCGAGAACGACGGCCGCGTGTTGTTCCGGTACTGCGACGCCGACGGCGAGCCAAGCGCCGCGGCGAACCCGAACGGCTCGAAGCACAACGTCGCGGGCGTCCTCGGCGAGCGCGAGACCGTCGCGGTGTTGATGCCCCACCCCGAGCGCGCGACGCTGCCCGACGTCGGCCCGACGGACGGACAGGGCGTGTTGCGCGGGTTCGAGACGGCCTAGCGAGTCAGTGCGTCAGCGGCTGGTTGAAGCTGCGTTCGCGCTCCATCACGACCTCCCAGGTCCGCTCGCACTCGCAGGAGACCTGCTCGAAGACCGAGGGATCCTGGCGCAGGTCGAAGTCCTTGATCGCCTTCTGGACGAGATCGTCACACTCCCCGCAGTTGTGCGGACCGCGATCCGAGCCGTGGCCGACCGGGTCCGAGACGACGATAGCGTCGACGTCGACCGTCTCGCGGAGGACGTGTGCGACCGACCAGAGCCACGGCGGCCGGTAGCCGTCCTCGAAGTAGAGGTCGTCGACCATGGTGTAGCGCTGGACGTTACAGGGGTTCATCGAGACGGTGTGACAGCCCTCGACGCCGGCGCAGCGCTCGACCGAGGCGATCATATCCGCGACGGCCTCGGATTCGGTGAGGAAGGGCGGTTTCATCAGCAGGTAGGCCTTGATCCCCGCGTCGGCGTCACCGCCGGCCTCCGCGTCCGCGGCCGCGGCCTCCGCGCAGGCGTCCTCGAAGTCCGCGAAGTCGAAGTACTTGTTCACGCAGTCGTGGCGCACCCGATCGGTCGCCGTCTCGAGCCCGATCGCGACGTCCGTATCCACCCCGTGTCGGATGAAGTCGGCGATCTTCTCGCGGTCGACGAAGTCGGGCAGCGACTCGACGACCATCCGCTCGCGGTCGGCGAACGTGTCGGCGATCGCCTTCCGACTCTCCGCGCCGACCTCGCGCTCGTCGAGGAAGGACCCGGAGGTGTAGATCTTGATCAGGTCGGCGGGCTCGTCCCCGTTTTCGGCCTCGTGGGCGAGACAGACGTCGATCTGGTCCATCAGCGCCTCGTGACTCACGCTCCCCCCGTCGACGCTCTCGGCGACGTAGCCACACATCGTACAGCCGCCGGCGCGGGCCCACCGACAGCCGCCGGTGTTTAGGATGATCGTCAGACTCCGCTTGACGCCGTCGGGGGTGTTGTCCTCGTCGAGCCAGACGCGGGTGGGCTCGTGTGGGTCGTAGCTGGCCTCCTTGCGCGAGCGGATCTCCCGCATGACCTGGTTGTGGGCGTCCATGCCCTTGCCCTGCTCGTAGACGTCGGGCGTGGGGTGACTCATTGGGAGAGGAAAGCGCTCCGGCACCTAAAGCGCCTTCGTCTGGGAGCGGGTCGACGATGCCCCCGTTCGGAAGACTCGACCCCGTCGAGTTGGAGGCGACGCTCTTTCTCGGGACTCGAGCCGACGAACGGTACTCGAGGACTAGAGTCGCATCTCCCTGGTTTCGACGGCCTCGCACGACGAGCAGACGAACCGGTACTGCACCCGATCCCCGGTCGTCGAGACGTTCCAACTGCCGTCGTCGCGGTAGCCGCAGTGTCGACACTTCAGCTCCGAGTCGTCGAACTTCTCCCGCAGCCGTTCGAAGGGTGACTGATACACTGACATATGACAACATCTATCACGAACCGACATAACGTTCATTACGGATTCGGTTATACGTTCTCGCTTACAGGTTCGGCCGCGCCGACGACATGGTTCTTAGGGGTCGCCTTCGTAGGACCGGTATGGACAGCGTCAGCGAGACTCACGAGCCCGAGGGCGGGACGTCCGCGGCGGCCGCCCTCGAGTGGTTCGTCGACCCCGTCCTCGCGGTCGCGGACGGAGCGATCACGTTCGCGAACGAGGCCGCGCGACACGAGTTCGACCTCTCGGAGGGAACCCTTCCGCGAGAGCCGGAACCGGTTCTCGGGTCCGACTGGGGCCCTATCGAGGCGGCGCTGACGGAGACGACGGTCGGAACGACGAGACACGTCCCCCTCGAGACCGCGGGGTACGACGTGCGGGTCCACCGCGGGGAGGAGGGGGCGACGATCGCGTTCGAGCGACTCGGCGAGCAGGAGCCGCCGGCCAGCGATCGAACGGTCAAGGACCGGGCGATCAACGAGGCGCCGGTCGGGATCACGATCTCCGATCCGAGCCGGGAGGACAACCCGCTGGTCTACATCAACGAGGCCTACGAGGAGATCACGGGCTACGACTACGAGGACGTCGTCGGTCGAAACTGTCGAATCCTGCAGGGCGAGGCGTCCGATCCCGAAGCCGTCGCCGAGATGCGCACGGGGATCGACGAGGAACGACCCGTCACGGTCGAACTCACGAACTACCGCAAGGACGGGACCGCCTTCTGGAACGAGGTGACGATCGCTCCGGTTCGCAACGACGCGGGCGAGGTCACCCACTACGTCGGCTTCCAGAACGACGTCACCGCCCGCAAGGAGGCCGAACTCGAGCTCGAGCGCCGGACCGAGGAGCTGGAGCACATTCTCGAGCGCGTCGAGGGGTTGATCCAGGACGTCACCGACGTCGTCGCGGGGTCGACCTCCCGCCCGGAGCTCGAGGCCGCGGTCTGCGAGCGGATCGCCGCGGAGGAGGCCTACGAGGGGGCCTGGATCGGCGAGCGGGATCCGGCGACAGAGGCGATCGAGATCCGGGAGCAGGCCGGCGTCTCCGTCGAGGCGTCCTCGGTCGGGGACGACCACCCCGCCGCGGCTGCCCTCGAGACGGGTGCCGTCGCCGTCGATAGCGACCGGGAGACCACCCGCGCCTCGTTCCCGCTGCGGTACAACGGGATCGACTACGGCGTGTTGACGGTCTGTACCGACCGCGACCGGGCGATCGACGACCGCGAGTCGGTGATCCTCTCGGCGCTCGCTCGCGCGGTCGCCAGCGGCGTCAACGCCCGCGAGACCAGCCGTACGCTCGCGACCGACGCCGTCGTCGCCGTCGAGATCGAACTCGCGGACCCGTCCGTCGCCCCGGTCGCGCTGACGGCGGCGACGGACGCCCGCCTCGAGTACCGCCGCTCGGTCCACCGAACCGGCGACGGCACGTCGTCGCTGTTCACGGCGGAGGGGGCGACCGGCGAGGAGCTCCGGGCGGCCGCGGCCGAACTCCCCGGCGTCGCCCTCGAGGTGTTAGTCGAACACGAGGGGAGCTGCCTGATCGAACTCTCCGACGACGCCGACCCGGTCGGCTGGCTCTCGGAGCGCGGGGTCCGGACCCGTGCGATCGAAAGCGAGGGCGGCGCCGCCCGGCTCGACCTCGAGATCCCCCGGTCGGCGAACGTCCGCTCGGTCGTCGAGGCGATCGAGGACCGGTACGACGGCACCGACGTCGTCTCCTTTCGCCAGCGCGAGAGCGAGGGTCGGTCCCGACAGGAGTTCGCCTCCCGGCTCGAGGAGTCGCTCACCGACCGCCAGTTCACCGCGTTACAGCGCGCGTACCTCGCGGGCTACTTCGAGTGGCCCCGCCCGACGACCGGCGAGGAGCTCGCCCAGACGATGGGCGTCTCGCGGCCGACCTTCCACGAACACCTCCGCGGAGCGGAGGCCAAGCTCTGTGGGGCGTTCTTCGGCGAGGAGTGAGAACCGTACTCTCGAGGCGCGACCGACCCGAGTCGGCACGCGCCGGCACCGACGTTTATGCGCACCGCCGTGAGAAGGGATGACATGCACGAGCTCGCAACCGCGGTCCCGCTCCAGTTCGGCGGCGTCGACTGGCTCTACTGGGCGGTCGTCTTCTTCGTCCTCGCGCTCGTCGCCGCCGCGGTCGGCGCCGGCGACGTCGCGGGCGTCTCGATGGAGATCGCGCGTATCTTCGTGCTGATTTTCATCGTCCTCGCGGTAATCGCGCTCCTGTTGTGACCGACGTTCGCAAGCAGCGGGGAGACCGCCGCGTAGAACACCGACGTTCGGTCGAGCTTCGCCAGCGAGGCGGGCGAGACGCAGACCGTCGAGTTCGTCGCCACCGAGGGGATGGGGCGGTACCTGGGCCAGTCCCGCCTCGAGACCGTCGGCGAACTCGAGGGCTCCGGCGACGGCGCCTGACGGGCTGGGTCGCCTTCGTCTCTAGACGTAGTTGAGGACCCAGTAGAGGACGTAGAGCCCGAGCAGCGCCGCGCCGCCGCCGCGGGTCACGCGACCCCGCGCCAGCATCGCCGTCACGACGAGCAGCCCCGCGGCCAGCGCCGGCCAGTGAACCGTCAGCACCGCCCCGCCGGCGTCGATCGGCCGGACGAGCGCGATCAGCCCGACGTTCGCGGTCAGGTAGAAGACCGTGCTCCCGACGACGTTGCCCACGGCGAGGTGGGATTGCCCCCGCCGCACCGGCTCGAGGGTGAGCGCCAGCTCCTCGATCGAGGCGACGAAGCTCAGCACCGTCGCCCCGAACGCGAGCCCCGAGATTCCGGCCGCGACGAAGAGCTGCTCCGCGCTGACGACCGTCAGCAGCGATCCGGCGGTCAGCCCGACGGTCGCCAGGGCTGCGACCCCGAGTGCGAACGGCCCGCTCCGGTCCTCGAGGTCGGGGACGAACTCGTCCGCGTCGAGGTCGGGGAGCTCGAGCCCGCCGTCCTCGGCTTCCCGCGCTCGCTCGCCCGCTCCGCCGTTGGCCTCGAGATCGGCCGCCTGGGGGTCCTCCCGGTCGACGACCTCGGCGACCTCCCCCGAGAGCAGGTACGCCGTCTCCGACCCGCGCTCGCGCCAGAAGATCGCCGCCAAAAGCGGGACGAAGGCCGCGAGGAGCACCGCTCCTCGAGCGCGACCGATCGTTCCGTCTAGCGACATCGCAAACGCCGGGATCGGAACGGCCAGCAGCAATCCCAGGTACGCCCGCGGGACCCGCGGCTCGAACGGGACGAGCAGGCCCGCGAGCCCGACGGCGACCGTCAGGACGAACAGCGCCTCGCCGAAGACCGTCCCCAGGGCGAGATCGGGCAGCGCGACGCCGGCGGCGGTCAGCCCGAGCACGGCGTTCTCGAGGTCGATCCCGGCGAGGACGACCGCGAGGAAGAATCCGGAGATCCCGAACGCGACCGCGCTCCGGGCGACCGCCTCGATGAAGACCTCGACGCACCAGATCACCAGCGCGACGCCGACGAGAAACAGGGCGGCGGCGAGCCCGACGCCGACTCCGGTCGCGGTCATGACCGACCGGTACGGCGTCGACCCACTTAACTCGACGACCGGTTCCCTCCCGGAGCTACCCGCTGTCGGCCCCGGTCCCGATCACCACCGGATCACGGATCTCGAGGGCGGTCTCGAACTCGTCCTCGCGGTCGGTGCGCCGGCCGATGCGCAACAGCTGTTCCTCGTGGGCCCGGCGGACCGCCGACAGCTCGCGGTCGCCCAGCTCGAGTTCGGCGCCCAGCCCCGCCCAGTGGCCCGTCTCGACGGCGAAGGCCTCGAGGTCGTCGTCGTCGTACAGCCGCTCGTACTCGCGGCGGTAGCGCTCGCGGTCGGCCGCCAGATGCCGCTGGACGACGTCGACCAGATCGGGAAGCCGGGTCGGCGTGACGCTTGACTTCGCGGCGGCGAGCAACAGGATCTGCCCCTCGATCGGCTCCCCCGCCATCAGCCGCCCGCGCGCATCGCCTTCTGGGCGAAGTCGTCGATCAGTCCGTCGAGCGCGTCGGGATCGCCCTCGAAGACGACCGTCACCTCCGTTAGCGTCAGCGACGGGCCGATGCCGACGGTCTCGGAGGAGAGCGTCGCCGTCCAGCCCTCGCCCGAGACGGTCTCCTCGTCGACCCGCTCCCCGCCGAGGTTCGTCAGGTACCGCCTCGCGAGCCGTTCGGAGATGCCTCGAAAGGAGCGCTCGACCCGCGTTCGTTCTGCCATACCCCTTCGTTGGACCGCCGGGAAAATAAACGCATCCTCGCGGTTCAGAGCAGTCCCCTGAGCAAAACGACCGAGACGACCCCCGTACACAGCGCCAGCAGAATGCTCTCGGTGCGCCACATCACCGCGACCACGAGGACGCCGGCGCCCCACTCGGCGGGCCCGCCCGATGCCAGCTCCGGCCCGAGGACGGCGATCACGATCGCGCCGGGCAGCACCGAGAGGGCGGCCTCGAGGCGCTCGGTCGTCTCGATCCGGTTGAGCAGCCAGAGCCCCCCGGTCTTGGTCGCGTAGGTGACGACCGCCATCGCGAGGACGACGCCGACGACGACGGGCTCGAGCGAGAGCGCGTCACCGACCACGGCGGATCACCTCCGCGAGCGCGGCGGCGAACCCGCCCAGCAGGATGTACCACCGACCCGGGAACAGTTCGGCGGCGACCAGCGCGGTGCCAAGCGAGGCCAGCCACGGGACCAGCGACGATCGGTCCTCCCAGAGCTCGGCCGCGAGCGCGAGAAACACCGCTGCGAGGACGAAGTCGAACCCGTACCGCGCGGGCTCGCCGATCGCCCCGCCCGCGAGGACGCCGACGACCGTCGAGCCGACCCAGAAGATCCAGACCGCGATCCCACTGCCGAGCAGGAAGGCGCCGCGCCGGTTACCCGCCCGGAAGTCCCGCATCGTCAGCGCCCAGTTCTCGTCGGCCATGAAAAACAGGCTGCCGTAGGCCTTCGCGGCCGAGAGCCGCTTGAACCAGGGCTGGAGCGCCGCCCCCATCAGGGAGTACCGCAAGTTGATCGCGAACGTCGTGATCACGATCGCGGCGATCGGGATCGGGTCGGCCCACAGCTCGACCGCGACGATCTGGGAGGCGCCGGCGACGACGACGGCGCTCATCAACACGGCCTCGGCGACGCTCAACCCGACCTGATCGGCCAGCACGCCGAAGGCCACCCCGTAGCCGCCGACGCCGACGGCGACGGGAACGCAGGTGACCAGCCCCTCGCGGATCCCCTCCCGGCCGAAGGTCACGGGTTCGGCACCGCGATCGTCGGCCGCGTCGCCGTTCCCGACGGCGTCGCCGTCGCTCGAGTCCGTCTCGGAATCGGTCTCCATCACCACTCGAGACTCGGGGAACGGCGTATAAGTCCCTCTCGAAACCGTTCCCGATTTCCCGGCGGCGCCGGGTCAATCACCCGCCGGCGACCGGGGGGAACACCGACAGCGTATCGCCGTCCTCGAGGTCGGTGTCGGGACCCTCCATGTGAACGACGTCGCGGCCGTTTTTCAGCACGCTCAGCTGAGGCCGGATCGCCCCGTCCTCGAGCAGCTGTCCCTCGAGCCCGTC
This sequence comes from Natronococcus jeotgali DSM 18795, assembly GCF_000337695.1. Classification (GTDB taxonomy): domain Archaea; phylum Halobacteriota; class Halobacteria; order Halobacteriales; family Natrialbaceae; genus Natronococcus; species Natronococcus jeotgali. Next base: position 45,129 of record NZ_AOIA01000166.1, on the reverse strand, counting down.
GTACTCGGCCTCGAGTTCGCCTAAGACGTCGCCGACCGTCGCCCCGTTCTCGAACGAGGACGCCAGCTCCTTCTGCCCGACCGCCTCGCGAAAGGTGGCGAAGAACCGTAGATCGAGTTCCATACGGGGTGGTCGGAGGCCGAGACCATAAGTCCGGCTCTCGCTCCGACCGCCGTCCGTCGATCCCGCGCGACCGCGGTCCGGATCGCGGCTGCGTCGAGAACCCGGAACGGCGGTCCGTCTCAGGCCGACGCCGTCGGCGAGGACCGGTAGGTGACCGAGTCGAGGCCCGCTTCGGCGAGCGCCGCGTCGATCGCCTCGGCGCCGCGCTCGCCGGCCGCGACGGCGTCCTCCGCTTCGACGGCGACGACGACGTCGAACTCGACGTCGATCGTGTACGGATCGAACGGCGCGGTCGGGTGTTCCCGGACCGTCGCGTCTCCGATCGCCCAGTCGACGAGCGGTCCCTCGGCCGCGAGCGACTCGAACGTCTCCTCGATCTCAGCGACCGCGTCCTCGCGGGCGGTCGTATCGCTTCCTCCGTGCAACGTGACGAGCGTCGTTCCCTCGCGCGAGACGGCGAACTCCATACCCGTTCTACCGAGCCACGGGATTTGAACGCTTGGGGTGCGTTCGCGTACCGATTACCGACGGACGTCCTCGTAGACCCGCGCCAGCTGCTCGAGGGAGTGCTCGACCGAGAGCATCGCACGACGGCGCCGACAGAGGTCCGACAGGCGATCGCTCTCGGCGAGCGTTCGGCGGATCGCCAGTCGGAACGCCTCGAGGTCGCCCGGCTCGTAGCGGTAGCCCGTCTCGCCCTCGATGACGCCGTCGACGAGCGCGCCCGCGTCGGCGGCGACGACCGGCGTCCCGCAGGCGGTCGCCTCGAGCGCGACCAGCCCCTGGGTTTCGACCGGGCTCGGGAAGACGAACGCGTCGAGGACCGAATAGAACGCCGGCAGCTCCGCGCGCTCGAGGAAGCCGAGAAAGCGGACGTCGGCGCCCGTCTCCGCCGCGCGGGCCTCCAGGTTCTCCCGGGCGGGACCGTCGCCGGCCAGTACCAGGGTGTGGTCGGTCCCGTCGACGGCGTCGATCGCCTCCTCGAGTCGCTTCTCGGGACCGTGGCGTCCCGTGTAGCCGAGTAGTGGCCCGTCGGGGAGCCCGTAGCGGTTCCGGAGGGGCTCGGGGTCGGTCGGCCGGAAGCGATCGGTGTCGATCCCGTTCGAGACGACCGTCGCCTCGACGTCCGCGCCGACCCGCTCGAGGAGGTGGCGGCGGGCGAACGACGTCGGCACGACGACACGGTCGGCGCGGGCGAAAAACGCTCGCTCGTAGGCCCGGCAGAGCCGCCGTCCCGGTTCGACCAGGGGATCGGGAACCCGATCCGAGACGCGCTCGTCGAGGATCGTGTGGTAGGAGGCGACGACGGGAACGCCGTTCGCCCGGGCGAACCGAACGCCCGCGACGCCGACGGTAAAGGGAGTGTGAACGTGGACGACGTCGGGAACCGGAACGCCCTCGGGAGCGATCGGGCGCCCGAGGCGGTATCGTGGGTACAGCGGCGCCTCGACGCTCGGAACCGCGTACTCCCCGCTCTCGGGAACGTATCCCTCCGTTTCGGGAAAGACGACGTCCATCGAGCCCCGGCGACGACCCCACCGCTCGCGCCACAGCGCGACGGTCGAGGCGACGCCGTTTACCGTCGGACGGTAGAGGTCCGTGAACGCGGCGACGGTGTCGGCCATCGATCGAGGGTTTCCCGGCCGCGGACAAATCGGTTCCGCCGACGGTCACTCGATCGAGAAGGCGACGCCGCGGGCCGACAGCAGCGATCGCATCCGGCGAACGCCGGCCTCGGTGTCCCACCCCTCGGCGGTGTAGTGTCTGTAGGGGTGGCGAAGCCAGGAGTACTCGCTGTGGGCGAACACCTCGAGGCGCTCGCCGCCCGCTCTGAACAGGGCGACGTGGAGCTGCCGGCTCGAGAGCGGCGACCGCCGACGCACCCAGCTGCCCGCCGAGAGGCGGCCGTCGCGGTGGATCTTCAGCGAGGCGACGGGTTCGGGGGTAAACGACATCGCCTCGAGATCCGTCCGGAACTCCGAGACGGTCCGGTCGACGGTGCCGACGTACTCGTCGGGGTGTTGGGTGCAGGTCGCGAACCCGCCCAGCGGCTCCTTGATGCGGTGCACGGTCGGGAGCACGCGGCGGCGGAGACGCGTCGTCAGGTCCAGCGGCTGGCGGGAGTCGTCGGTCGCTGCCACGCCTGCAGGTAGCGAGGCCCGGATCAAAGCCCTTGTGGGTCGTCCAGCCGAGGCGGGCTCGAGGGCGAGAACCGCCCTTCTTAGAGGTCCTGTAGCCGAATTCCGTCCTCGACCAGCCGCGCGTTTCGCTCCTGTTCTAAGTGTTCGCCGAGGTCGTCGTGCTCGTACAGTTGGGCGACGACGTCGGCGTACAGCGTCCGCCACGCGATCGCGTAGATCGGCGACTGTCCCCACGCCCGCAGCTCGGGGACCAGCTCGTCGTAGGTCTGGTAGCGCTCCTCGAAGCGATCGATCGCCTCGAGGACGCGGCCCGCGGCCTCGCGTTCGTCCGCGGACTCCTCGAGGACGCGGTTGAGCTGTCGCTCCCACCCGCCGACCGCCTCCTGCATATCGGTCGCGGCGGCGTCGTCCTCCTCCGGGAGTCGGTCGAGCAGCGGTTCCGGCACGCCGAGTGAGATCTCGTCCATGGGCGACCGTACGAACGGGATCGGTATGAAACCACTAGCCGACACCGCGGCCGCTCCCTCGACGGGTTCCCGTCGAACCGGCGTTACGTTTACTATCGCGGTATAGAATTTATCTCCCTCGAGCTACCGAGCGCGGGTCGTTCTCGAGTCGCGCTTTCGGCGACGCGAGCGACGCCGCCCGCCGTTGTCCCTCGCGATCGAAACCGACCGCGAGCCCCGACGGGTTCGGAGCCCGAACTCGCTGTTCCGTCTCGGATCCCGGGTGCGTGCGTTGCCGGATCGCAGCGCCGCCGGAGGGGTCCTCCTCCCCGCGCTCGAAGCGGTTCCCGACCCGCGGACGTTCCCGATCCCCGACGAGCCCGGACCTCGAGAGCGTCGACTCCCGGGCGACGACCGAGGCGACGCGGGCCGGGAACGTCGGGTTTCCGCCCCGACCCGCGCTAGCGACGGCGCGGTCGCACTCGACGGTCCGATCGGCTCTCGAGGCGGCGATACATCGCATCCCACGATACGGAACCGGCCCTCGGTCTCGCCGTCGCCGCAACGACCGCGCTCCCGACCGGTCCAGGTGCGGCCGACGAGTGCACCCGGGTTTCGAACGCGGGTGGGTGCGCCCATGCAGCCCGCACGTATATCCGTCTCCACCGACAACGAGACAGGTAACCTTGTCTCCGAACAGTTGCGCCCGCCGCAGTCTCGCAGCGGGTTCCGCGACGCCGGACGCCGACCGGCGCTGGTCCTCGCGGGCCGCGTCGGATCGAGCCCTCCCCCCGCGAAACCGAAGCAGAGACGACCGTCGAGCACGAACCGAACGGCAATGAGCGAGTCAGGACAGCACACTCCCGAACCGGCCCAGCTGCTCCTGGTCGAGGACAATCCGGGCGACGTCCGACTTACCCGAGAGGCGTTCAAGCAGGGTCGGATCGACAACGACCTGCACACCGTTTCGGACGGGAGCGACGCGCTGGATTTTCTCCACCAGCGAGGCGAGTACGAAGACGCCCCGCGACCCGATCTCATCTTGCTCGATCTCAATCTCCCGCGCAAGGACGGCGAGGAGGTCCTCGCCGAGCTCAAGGACGACCCCGAACTGCAGTCGATCCCGGTGATCGTCCTGACGAGTTCGCGAGCCGAGGAGGACATCGCCAGATCCTACGAGCTCCACGCCAACGCCTACCTGACGAAACCGGTCGATCCCGACGAGTTCATCGAGACCGTCCGGGCCTTCGAGAAGTTCTGGTTCTCCGTGGTTCGGCTCCCGCCGGAGGATGACGACCGATGAACGACGCCGTCTCCGGAGCGGCCGACGACGCCGACGCCGGCGGGACGCTCGAGTTGCTGTTGATCGAGGACAACCCCGGCGACGCCCGACTGATCCAGGAGATGCTCCGGGACGCGACCGAACTCACCCAGCGGGTCAACCCCGACGAGTCGACGAGCCGGGCGCCGACGGTGATCCACGACGACCGCCTCGCGGACGGCCTCGAGACGCTATCGTCCTCGCCGCCCGATCTCGTGTTGCTCGATCTCAACCTTCCGGACAGCCGCGGGCTCGACACCCTCGAGACGGTCAGCGACGTCGCCGACGAGGCACCGATCGTCGTCTTCACCGGCGTCAGCGACCAGGAAGTCGGCGTGCAGGCGATTCAAAGCGGTGCCCAGGACTTCCTCGTCAAGGACGAGGTGACCGACGAGTTGCTGATCCGGACGATCCACCACGCGATCGAGCGGGCCCACCAGGAACGACAGCGCCGACGCCAGCGCGAACAGCTCGAGGCGCTCAACCGGCTCAACCGGATCGGCAACGACATCACACACGCGGTGATCACGACCGAGACCCGCGCGGAGCTCGAACAGGAGGTCTGCGACCGCCTCGTCGAGGCCGACGGCTACCGGTTCGCCTGGCTCGGCAGCGTCAACCCCGGTAGCGACCGGATCGAACCGGCGGCGGCGGCCGGCGTCGAGGACGGCTACCTCGAGGAGGTCGAGGTCTCCGCCGACCAGGACGACGAGCGAGGGCAGGGCCCGGCCGGGACCGCGATCCGAACCGGCGAGGTCCAGGTTACCGACGACACCCGAACCGACGAGACGTTCGATCCCTGGCGCGACGCCGCGAGCGACCGGGGCTACCGGTCGTCGGTCGCGATCCCGATCGTCCACGAGGACCTCGTCTACGGCGTGTTGAACGTCTACTCGGAGTCGCCCCGCTCGTTTACCGACGCCGAGGCGACGATCCTCTCGCGAATCGGCGACGTCATCGCCCACGCGATCACCGCCATCGAGCGCAAGGACGCGCTGGTCAGCGACGCCGTCATCGAACTCGAGTTCCGCATCGAGGAGATGGCGCCGGAGCTGATCGCCCTCTCCACCGAGGAGTCGTGTACGATCCGGTTCGACCGGATGATCCACGGCGACGAGACGCTGCTGGTCTACGGTTCCGCGACCGACGTCGACCAGGAGACGTTTCTGGAGACGATCGAGGAGACCGACGGACTCGACGAGGCGCGGGTCCTCTCTGCCCGGAAGAACTACTTCGAGTTCGAACTCGTCGCCCCCACCGCCGTCTCGCTGTTCGAGACGATCGCCACCCACGGCGGCCGGGTCGAGTCGGCGACGATCGACGACGGGGAGTTCCGGTTCGTCGTCGAACTCCCCCGCGGCCGGGACACCCGCCAGATGATCGAACTGCTCAAGGAACACCGCTCCGACGTCACCTACCTCGCCCAGCGGACGACCGAACGGGGCGACCGCTCGGAGTCGGGTTCGGAGTCGGTCCTCGAGAGCGACCTCACGGAGAAACAGCGCGCCGCCCTCGAGACGGCCTACTTCGCGGGATACTTCGACTGGCCCCGCGAGAGCACCGGCGAGGAAATCGCCGACCGCCTCGGTATCTCGCCCGCGACCTTCAACCAGCACCTGCGGACCTCCGAGCGGAAGTTCTTCGATTCCGTCTTCGGCGAGTGATCTCGCGGCCGCGGTTCGCTTCCGACGCGCCGAACGCCGGCGGATCCGGGCCGCGGTCGAAGCCGCGGCCGTTCGTCTCGGAAACCCGTACTGTAATAGATACAGTTATCTTGATCGACCGTCGATACCGTCGTGAGTGTCGTTATGAGATCCCGTCACGGGGGTGAGCGCCGACGATGAACAGAACCGAACAGGTGTTCGAAGAAACGACGAAGCTGCTCAGCGCGGTGCACTACTCGCTGTCGTCCGACGATTTCCCCGATCGAAGCACCCGGGATACCGTACTGGTCGGACTCGTGTACGCGGCCATGCTGGTACTGCTACCGTTCGCGGTCGGCGTCGACCTGTTTAACGTGCTGGCCCACTGGTAACGCCGCCCGCTCAGCCCGCGTTCTCGAGGGCGGCCGCCTCCGCGAGCAGCTCGTGCGATCGGAGCACCGCATCGTGGTCCGCGATGAGGTTCTGGACGATCACGTCGTCGACGCCGACCCGGTCGGTGAGCCCCTCGAGCAGGTCCCGCATCGTCTCCGGACTCCCCGAAATCGAGCGAGGCCACTCGCCGTCCGGGAGCGGGTTCGGCGTCGGCTCGGGAACGCCGCCGAGTTCGTCGACGGCCTCCTCGACCGGCGGCAACGAGCCGACGACCCCGCGTTGCATCCGCTTGTACGAGGCTTCGGCCGTCGAGCGGAGGCGAGCCGCCTCCTCGTCGGTTTCCGCACAGACGGCGTTTACCGCGAGCATCCCCGTCGGCTCGTCGGGACCGGCGCCGAACGCGGAGGGCTCGAAGGTGTTTCGATAGACCTCGAAGGCGCGTTCGGCGAGCTGTGGTCGGATGAACGCCGCGAAACAGTACCGCAGCCCGAGCTCGCCGGCGATCTCGGCGCTCGAGGGACTCGAGCCGAGCACCCAGATCTCGGGGACGTCGCCGTCCGAACGCGGAAGCTGGATGTCGGCGTAGGGGTGGCCCGCCTCGAAGCCGTCGTAGAGGTGGCTCGCGGCGGCCTCGATCTTCTCGGCGTGATCCCGGTCGGGGTTGCGCGTTCTGCGCTCGGTGCCGAGCGCGCGGTCGACTTCGGGCATCCCCGTCGCGCGACCCAGCCCGAGGTCGACCCGGCCGGGCGCCAGCCCGTCCAGCGAGGCGAACGTCTCGGCGACCTTGAACGGACTGTAGTGGTTCAACAGGACCGTCCCGGAGCCCACCCGGATCTCGTCGGTGTTGGCGGCGAGGTGGGCGATCAGCACCTCGGGCGTGGTGCTGGCGATCGAGTCGGCCAGCCCGTGGTGTTCGGCCACCCAGAACCGCTCGTAGCCCAGCTCCTCGGCGACTCGAGCGAGTTCGGTCGTGTGCTCGTAGGCTTCGGTCGCGCTCTCTTCGTCCCGTACCGGCGCGAGATCGACGATCGAGAGGTTCACGACGGACGGTCGGGGCCGCGGGCTGAATAACCGTTCGGTCGGCGACGAAACGACTACCGTTCCGGAGCGGGTACGACCGCTCGTGGCAGACCGACCCGACGCGAACCGACCCGACGCGGAGCGACTCGAGTGCGAGTACTGCGGCTCGCGCGTTCCCGCGCCGATCTACCGCGAGCACCTGCTGAAGGCGTGCCCGGGCCGCTGAGGGGGCGCCGTGCCCGCGGCTACGCGCGAGGACGGCGGTCGGCGACCGCGGCCGTTCGCGGGCGACCCGCTACTCGGTTGGACGCGCGGTGGGGTATCGGTTCGAAGCGGGGCGCTACGTCGGTTCGACGGTCGAAAGAATTGGCCCGAACGTCACTCCGCGAACAGTTCGTCGACGGCCTCGCGCGCGGCGAGAGCCGCGTCGTCGGCGACCCGATCGGGGTCGGCCGCGCCCTCGGGAGCGTTGAGGTAGACGTCGACCTCGAGGACGCCGTCCTCGAAGCTGACCGTGACGTCGCAGTCGCGGACGTCGGACTGTTTGTACCGGGAGAAGATCAGCCCCTCCGCCGCGTCGGAGGCGGTCTGGACGATCTCCTCGTCGGTCGGCTCCTCGCTCGGCATTTACGCGCCGCCGGCGCCGGGACCGCCCGGACCGGCCGGGCCGCCCATGCCGCCGCCCGCGCCGCCGAGCAGTTCCTCGAGCTCGTCCTGGAGGCCCTCGAACTGCTCCTGGACGCGCTCTTCCTGCTTCTCGAGGGTCTCGAGGCGGATCTCGAGGGAGTCGACTTTCTCCTCGAGGTCGTCCTCGGCCGTGTCGTAGTCGGTCTCGACGAACAGGTCGCCGACGTTACGGTACATGGTGGTGTCCTCGTCGATGTTGTCGAGCTCGTCGAGGGCGCTCTCGGCCTCCTCGAGGTTGGTCTCGGCCTGCTGTTTCTGGACGGCGACCTCCTGGGCGGTCTCCTGAAGACCCTGGAGCTGCTCGATCTTCTCCTGTGCTTCCGGCGGCAGGTTTCCTTGCATGTCTCGACCGTCGCCCTCCGGACTGATAAAGCCAAGCTTTGTCGTTCGACCGCGAACCGACGCGCTCTGTCGAGCCTGCAACCGTGACGCCTATCCCGCTCGTCGGCCTGTGTCCGGCAATGCGACGCCGAGACGTGCTCGCGGCCGGCGCCCTCTCGCTGTCGCTGTCGGCGGGCTGTCTCGACGCCCTCGAGCGCGAGGACGCCTGGCGCGAGCTCGTCGTCGACCCACCCGAGGGAGTCTACGTCCCCCCGAAGGTCGACGAGATGGCCACCTTCGGGACCGCGACCGCCGACGGCCTGGCGGTGACGCTGACGGCGACCCAGCCACACTCCTTCTGGACGGTGACCGGCCCAGAACGGGCGCGCGCGGACGTTCGGGACCACCACGCCGTTCACCTGATGGCGACGGTCACCGATCTCGAGACCGGGCTCGCGGTTCCGACGTCGGTGACGACGACGATCCGCAGCCGCGGGGAGCGGGTCGAGGAGCGCACCCTCTGGCCGATGCTCTCCCAGCGGATGGGGTTTCACCACGGCGACAACGCCGCGCTCGGCGAGGACGGCCCCCACGTCGCGACGGTCCGGATCGAACCGACGAGGGTCGAAACCGCCGGCGCGATCGCCGACCGCCTCGAGCGGTCCCGGACCGTCGACGTCGAGTTCGAGTACGCGGCCGCGGAGATCGAGTCGCTCGGACGCCGGCTGATCGACGAGGACGAGGGTCGCGGCGAGCCGGGCGCGGTCGAGCCGATGGCCCGCGATCACGGGTCGGGGGACGGCCGCGACGGCCACGGCGATCACGGCGACGCTGATAGCCACGGGGACGGCCGAGAACCGGCGCTCGAGGACGCCGTGGACGCGTGGCTCGGTACCGCCCGCAGCGGCGACCTCGAGTTCGGCGTCGGCGTCGACGGGTCGGGAAGCGAGGCCGAAGTCGTCGCGACCGCACGCACCCGATATAACGGGTTCTCGGTCCCGTTCGCGGGGCTGTCGATCGCGCCGGTTCGGGAGGACGGGTTCGGAGAGCGGACGGCCCTTACAGAGCGTCTCGAGGCCGATCGCGGCCACCACTACGGCGCCGCGGTCGACCGGACGGTTCTCGAGGCCGCCCCGAAACTGGCCGTGATCGTCGACGCGGCGCCGCAGCTCTCGCGCCACGAGGGGTACGAGACGGCGTTTTTCGACCTCGAGCCCGCGACGGTCGAAGTCGCCCTCGAGTAGTCGACGGATCGGCGGCGGGCGTGATCAGCCGGCTCGGGTCGCATAGTCGTCCGCGCCCCGAAGCACGAGGTAGCCGACGGCGAGCAGGACGACGCTCACGACGACCCACGGCGGGTTCCATGCCTCGGTGCCGTGGACGACGTTGTGCAAGTCGAGCACGTAGTGGTCGACGACCCCGTCGAAGACGTTGAACACGCCCGCCCCGACGACGATCGACCCGACGAGGGCCCGCGTCGAGAATCGGCGGCCGGCGCCGTTGACGAGTCGCCAGAGCAGGGCGAAGCCGACGATCATGATCGCGAAGTTCGACACCAGAAACAGCCCGTCGAACATCACGTTCGTCCGCAGGCCGTCGAGGCTGTACGGGTCGTAGAACCCCGAGAGGAGGTGGTGAGTCTGAAAGGTCAGATGAAAGAGCACCGTGTCGACGGCGGCGCCGAACCCGAACCCGATCGTTCCGCCCGCCAGCAGGAGGCGGCGTCGCGCGTCGCTCATGGTAGCGTCCTCGAGGGCTGCGGTAAAAAGCGATCGGCCGACGACTGCTACGTTCCCATCCTCCGGCCGATCCCGTCGCCGACGTCCGCGGCCCGTTCGGCGACGTCGATCAGCGAGAGCCAGGTGTTCAACGCCGCGCGGAGCGCGACCGGATCGGCGGCCTCGATCTCGATGCGAACGACGGCGTCCTCGCGACCGATCGCCGTCTTCGAGCGCTCGTCGTCGATCTCGCCGACCTCGCGGGCGACCGACTCGGTGACGACGCGGGCTCGAGCCGGCCCGTCGTACTCGAACTCGAGGGTCGCGCCGTGGGCGGCCATGGTTCGCTACCGGACGCCGACTTCCTTGACGTCGCGGCTGCGTTCCTTCAGGAGGACGCGGTGACCGCAGTAGGGGCACCGAACGCCGCCGTACTCGTCGAGCTGGACGTCGCGTTTACAGCGGGAGCACTTGTAACTCATGCGTAGCGAGCGAGAGAGCGTTATTCGTCCTCGGCCAGCGCGGCGCGAATCGAGCGCTGAACGGTGCGACCCGCGGGGGTCTCCGGTCGGAAGGCGCCGCCGGTGAAGACCTCGCCGGTTTCCTCGTTCTTCCAGATGCCGGTACCGACGCGGGTGACGCTGTCCCCGTCGACCTCGGCGTTTTCCATGTCGTCTTCGATCTCGCTGACGCGGCGCCGGGCGACGCGACCGTAGCGTGCGCCAAAACGGCCCGCGCTGCCGACTTCTTGATTACCCATAGTACCGCTACCTATCGCTACTGGATTCTTAAACCTGTTGAGTCGCGACTACTCGTCCGCGGAATGCTCGGCGACGGGGCCGGCGAGCAGCTCGCGAAAGACGAACGCGAGCGCCGCGAACGGACCGACCGGGGCCAATGGCGCGGCGAGGAGTCCCGTTCCGACCCCCGAAACCGCGATCGCCGTCCGGAGGGCGAGACCGCTCACCGCCAGCAGCGGGATCGCAGCCAGGACCGCATCGGCTCGCTCGAGCATGGCTAATTATATCTAATTACACCCGCCCTGATAAGGGCCCGAGAACCAGCAGCGCCTGTCGCTTCCGCGGAGCGACGACACTGATCGCTCCCTACTCGAGGACTGAACGAAGGACGCGAACGCTCACTGAAACTCCGCGTCGGTCAGGACGTCGTTGAGATCGGCGCGGATCCGCTCGCCGAGCTCCCGGTTCGGGGCGGTCGTGACGACCCTGTTTTCCTGAACACTCGAGCCGTCTCGGATGAGCATCCGGACGTTGCCGCCGTCGTCGGCGCGGGTCACCTTCGCTCGCAGCCCCGACTGCGAGCCCTTCCCGCCCGCGTCGATCGGTCCCGGGATGACCTTCTTGACGTGGGGGTGGCCCGCGACGGTTCGGATCGCTCGCATCCCGGTTCGGCCGCCGATCAGCGTCGAGTGGCTGCCGCCGATCTTCTCGGCGGGCGGGGTCTCGACGACCTCGAGCGCCCGATTCCCCCGGCGCTCGAGGACCGCCTCGACGGCGTCGTCGTCGTCGATCCGGTAGAAGGGGTGGTGGACGTCGCGTCTGACCGCGCGCACGACGTCCCGCTCGCCGCCGGCGTAGACCTCGTCGGGGCGCTTGCGTCGGATCTCGTCGGCCAGCAGCCCCGCGAAGTTCCGCAGCTCGACGACCTCGTTCTCGCCCTCTTCGGGCGTGGTGGTGATCGTCGTCTCGGCGATCACGGGATCGTCGGCGTCCTCCTCGGCCAGCATCGTCAGCGTCGCCCGCTCGCGGTCCGCCTCGAGCACGATCGCCGCGGTGTTTTCCTCCCGACAGCGCAGGCAGAAGTCGCCGGGTTTCTCGAGGGGCGAGCCACAGTGGCGACACTCCATACCCGCGGTTCGTGGGGCGCGTGTAAAACGGCCGCGTTTTCGCCCAGCCTACGACCCGGCGGGGAGCTCGGTTCCACAGGCCCGACAGTACCGCGCCCCCTCGTCGGCGACCGCCCCGCAGTTCGGACACGTCGGTCCGGGCTCCGTCGCCGCGGCCTCGAGGTCGGTCCCGCAGGACGGGCAGTAGGCCGCGTCCTCGCCGGCGTCGGCCCCGCAGGACGGACACCGAGTTCGCCCCTCCCAGAGGACCTGGCGCCGGGAGTTCGCGACGTAGTTGTACGCCCCCCAGAGGACGTTCCCGATCCCCATCGTCCACCAGATCGTCAGGATCGCGACCAGGACGTGGGAGCCGACGGAGCCGAACTCCCGGTCGACCATGACGACTCTGTCCCGGCCCTCGTCCTCGATCGTCCACCCCCGCGCGACGAGGCTGTCGATCTCCCGCTGCAGGCGTTCGCTTCGCATACTCGAGAGAGGGCTCGGGCGGACAAAAACCTGTCAGGCGCGGGCGGTACCGATCCCGGGAGCGCCGTCGCGGAGTCAGCCGAGCTCGATCGGGTCGACCTTCAGGTACTCCCGCGCGACGACCGTCGCGTACGACCCCTTCGGCAGGGAAAAGGAAAGCGTCAGCGGCTCGCGCTCGAGCCCCAGGTCCGTCCGAACCAGGATCGCCCGGCGGGTGCCCGTCGAGTGGAACTCCCCCGGCAGGTCGAAGTCCCCGGGCTCGAGGTCCAGCTCGTCGAGCACGTCGCGTTCGATCTCGCCTTGCTCGCCGTCGGCCAGTTCCGTGTCGGTGCCGACCAGCGGCGCGGTGACGAACGCGCGGCCGCGCTCGCAGTGACGAGTGACGGCGTCGACCCGGCGCTCGTCGACGCGCTGGAGGCGGTCCGTGTCGGGCAGCTCGAGCCCCTCCGGAGCGTCCGCATCGGAGAAGCAGACGACGTCGCCCGCGACGGGCCGATCGAACGGGAGCCCGCGCTCGAGGCGCTCGCTCAGCGTGCGGTTGAAGGCGTAGGACTGCGCGGCGTGGACGAACAGCCGCTGGAGGTTCGAGGGCACCCGCTCGAGGGCGGTCCGGAACTCCTCGGGGCCGGGTTCCCCGTCGCACTCGGCCAGCGCGTGACACATCGAGCGCTCGTAGCGCAGGCGGTTCGGGATGCGCTCGAGGGCCGCCTGCCAGTCTCTCGTCTCCTCGACGAAGGCGCGAGCCTCCTGGGTCCCCTCGGGCTCCGCGTCGGTCGGGTTCCCCAGGTAGGCCATCACGGCGCCCTCCCAGTTCTCGCGGACGATCTCGAGGCCCACCTTGTGAGTGACCGGGCGCCGGCTGCCGAAGCGCTGCTGGCCGAAGAAGTTGGGGACGCCGATCGGCGTTCCCGATCCGTCGGCCCCGTCTTCGCCCCGCTGCCGCTCGAGCCCGCCGAACTCGCGGAGTTCGTCGGTGATCGTCTCGGCGTTTGCCGGGCGTTCCGGGTCGCCGACGACGATCTCGAAGGCGTTGCCCGCCAGGTCGCCGAACTCGAGGTTCCGTCCCGCCCGACCCAGTACCTCGAGGTCTGCGCCGTCGACGTCGGGCAGGTCCTCCGGTTCGGCGCCGTAGACCGAGAACAGCTGGGTGGTCACGGCGTACTTGTCCTTCGTGCCCGCCCAGTTCACGCGCTCGCGGGAGATCCCCAGCGCGTCCGAAACCCGGGAGGCGAAGTCGTTCGTGTCCCACCCCCGAAGCGTCGCCCGGAAGACGAGGTGCGGGTAGGCGTCGGTCGATGCCTCGAGGGACTCGGTGTCGAAGCGCTCGAGTTCGCGCACGCGGAAGTGGTCGTCCGCGGTGCGGAGGCGGCCGCCGACGCCGTCGGCGTCGCTGACGTAGCGGTCGATCCCGACGGCTCGCTCTGTAGGGTGGGCTGGGCGCATGCTCGTTGGCGACGGTTCGAACGCCGCGGATAAATCGGTTCGTTCTCGGACGTCGACGGTCCGAGCGACGCCCCGGTGCCTACAGCGTCACTTCCCACTCGTGGCCACAGCCCGGACACTCGAAGTCCGCCGAGACGTCGCCGTCGTCCCGTCTCTTTCCGACCAGCTCTCCCAGACCGTCGCTGCACTCCGGACATCGAGCGTTCATCGGTTCCGGCACCTACCGACCCCGTGGTTATCAACGTCACACCCCGCTATTTTGGATCTTCAGGTGGGTGAACGCAACTATTCGTCCGCGTCCGATCGCCCGGCGACGTCGGCGACGAGCCCGCGGACGTACTCGAGTTCGTCCGCGAGCACCGTGTGGCCGACGCCCTCGTAGATCCGTTTCTCGACGTCGGCCTCGAGTTCCTCGAAGACGCGGGCGGTCTCCGCGACGCGCTCGACGGGGATGTGTGGGTCCCGATCGCCGCAGCCGACGAAGACGGGCGTCCCGTCCATCGAGCCCTCGTACTCCCGCGGCGTTCCCTCGGGACCGATCAGGCCGCCGCTCAGGGCGACGACCCCGCCGTAGCGGTCGGCGTTCCGGGCGGCGTACTCCGTCGCGAGACAGCCGCCCTGGGAGAACCCGAGCAGCACCGTCCGTTCGAGGGGAACGCTCCCGTCGCCGTCGTCGGTCGTCACCTCCTCGAGGACGTCCTCGAGCAGCCCGAGCGCCGACTCGAGGTGGGGCTGGTTCGACTCGATCTCGGCGAGAAAGGACTCGGGGTACCAGGTCCGTCGGGTCGCCTGCGGAGCGAGGTAGGCGACGTCGTCGCGGCCGATCTCGTCGGCGATCCCGAGCATACCTCGCGCTCGGGCGCCGCGGCCGTGGACGAGGACGACCGCCGCAGCTGCCGCCTCGAGGTCGGCCCCGGCCCGCTCGATCGGTTGTCCGCCGTGGGGGTCGTCGGTCATACCCGATCGACGGGCTCCAGCCGAAAAGGGGTTTGCGAGCCGGCGATCCAGTCAGAACAGCGAGAGCTCGCCCGTGACGCGGTCGACGACGTCCTCGTCGCCGGGCCCGACCGCCAGCGCGGTGACGGTGCCCGACTCGAGCTGGGTGTGGCCCGCGTCCCGGATCAGGGCGTTGGGCAGCCCGCGGCCGTCGGCGATCTCGGAGAGCTCGTGGAGCTGGCGCTCGCTCTCGCCCTCGAGGACGACCTTCTTCTGCCCGCCCGACTTCCACCGATCGCGGGTTCGCTTGTCGGCTTTCTCGTAGGCCGACAGCGAGGCGTGGGCGACCTGCGCGGCGAGTTTCCCCTGTCCCATTCCGACGTCCGTCCGGGCGACGATGGCCTGTTTCATACCCGAGCGAACGGGGCCGACCCCTATAGCCGCGGCGAAAGCCCGCGCCCTCGAGTCGACCGAAGTCGAACCGTTTACACCCGCACCGTTCGTCGGCTCGCCTATGATCCTCTCCGACGCCGATATTCTCAGACGCCTCGAGGACGGCGACCTCGTCGTCGACCCTCTCGACGATCCCGAACTGCAGATCCAGCCCGCCAGCGTCGACCTGCGACTGGGCCGGGAGTTCCTCGAGTTCCAGCGGACGAACATCTCCTGTATCCACCCCGACGCCGAACACGAGGTCGACGAGTACGTCACCGAGACCGTCGTCGACGACGGCGACGACTTCATTCTCCATCCGGGCGATTTCGTGCTGGGGACGACCCACGAGCGCGTCGAGATCCCCGCCGACCTTATCGCTCACGTCGAGGGGCGCTCTTCGCTGGGACGGCTTGCCGTGGTGGTCCATGCCACAGCGGGGCTTTGCGACCCCGGGTACCGCGGGCAGATCACCCTCGAGCTCTCGAACCTCGGGACCGCGCCCGTCGCCCTGACCCCCGGAATGCGCATCTCCCAGCTCACCTTCACGGAGCTGAAGACCGAGGCCGAGCGACCCTACGGGAGCGACCGGGGCTCGAAGTACCAGGACCAGGCCGGCCCGCAGGCCTCGCGCATCCAGAGCGACGACGAGTTCGGCGGCGACCAGCTCGAGCGCGAGGACTAAACCAGATCGGCGGCGGCGACCCCCAGAACGATTCCGACGGCCGCGCCGATCGCGACCGCCGAGCTGAGATCGAAGCTGAGGACGGCGCCAGCCAGCGCGGTGCCGATCGCGAACCCGATCGTGAACCCGGCGAACCCACCGGTCAGCCGGCGCTGGCGGGGCGGAGTCGACTCGGCGAGCCCGGTCGCGACGCTGGCGACCGCGAGGGCGCCGGCGAGCCCGCCGACGGGGACCCCGACGAGCGGGGTGATGCCGAACTGGTGGCCGAGGAGTTCGCCGACGGCGACGCCGACGATCAGGAACGTCGCGACCCCGGAGCCGATCACGAGCCCGATGGATTGGTCGGTCATCGGGTGAGGGTTTCGTCGACGACGGGATAAATCGTCCGCGACGCGGCGGAGACGTCCGCGCGCTTTCGCGTCGTCAGTCGCCGGGCGATACCGATTTCTGCTTCCGGGTGGTATCGTCTCTCATGGTGAGGGGGCAGATCCTCGTCCCCGTCGACCGATCCGATCGCTCCGACCGCGCGCTCGAGTACGCTATCGACTCGTTTCCCGACACCGAGCTCACCGTTTTGCACGTCATCAGTCCCTCGAGCTATCGGTACGGGAACACGGGCGGCTACGCGTACAGCGACGAGATCGAGGCGCGGCTCCGGAAACGGGGCCAGGCGGTCCTCGAGGACGCGCGGCGGACTGCCGCCGAGTACGACCGAGAGGTCCGAACGGAGTTGAAACTGGGATCGCCGGCGCGGGCGATCACCGAGTACGCAACCGCTCGCGGAATCGACCACGTCGTCCTCGGCAGCCACGGTCGCGACGGCGTTTCCCGAATCCTGCTCGGCAGCGTTCGAAAATCCGGCGGATTTTCGAGCCAGTCAGGACGCGTCGCGTTCTGACGACGTCGCCGAACGCGTCGCCCGTCGCGCGCCCGTCCCGGTAACGATCGTCCGCTGAGCGCCCGGACCCGGGAGTTATTTCCCCGGCGCGCGTCTGCTCACCCACGAGATGCAATTCGTCGAAGAGATCGTCGTCGACGAGTTCCTGCCGACCTTCCGCTCGCTGCTGGCCGGCGAGCTCCGGGAGCGGGGACTCACCCAGAGCGAGGTCGCGACGGTGCTGGGGATCAGTCAAAGCGCCGTCTCGAAGTACGCCCACGGGGACGTGACGGTCAACGACCGCATCGCCGACGACGAGCGGGTCACCGCCCTCGTCGACGAGCTCGGCGAGGGGCTGGCCGACGGCGACGTGACGCCCGTGCAGGCGCTGATCGAGACCGAGGTGTTGATCCGCGAGCTCGAGGGCGGAAGCGACCTGCTCGCTCAGCTCCACGAGGAGGCCGTCCCCGAGCTGGCCGACCGCGACTCGAGTTTCCGGGTGCACGACCCCGAGAGCGAGCTCCGGACCAGCGAGCGGGTGCTGTCCTCGCTGCGGCGCGGGCTGGGCATCCTCGAGAACGCCAGCGGGTTCGCGACCCTGATCCCCGCGGTCGGCTCGAACCTCGTCGCCTGCACGCCCGACGCCGAGGGCGTCGACGACGTCGCGGGCGTCCCGGGCCGGATCTTCGACGTGAAGGGGCGAGCGACGGTCCCCACGAGCCCGGAGTTCGGCGTCTCCGAGCACGTCGCGACAGTGTTGCTCTCGGCGCGTCGCCACGGCTCCGACGCCGCGGCGGCGATCAACGTCGCCTACGACCCGGACCTGCTCGAGGAACTGTCCGAGCGGGGCCACGTCACTGCCGAGTTCGACGAGTCGGGCGACGTCGACGAGAGCGTCGGTACGGCCATCGACGACCAGCCCGACGCGACGGTGCTCTACCAGACCGGCGGGATGGGAATCGAACCGCTGATCTACGTGCTCGGGTCCGACGCGGAGTCGGTCGCCGACAGCGTCCGAACGCTCCTCTAACATGTCGGCGAGCACCAGCGGCGAGGACGCACGGGAGTTCTACGGCCGCTGGGCGCGCCTCTACGACCTGATCGCGCGCCGAACGCCCGGCGTCCCGGCGCTCCGTCGGCGGGCCGCGGCCGCCTGCCGGCTCGAGCCCGGGGACACCGTCGTCGAGATGGGCTGTGGCACGGGCGCGAACCTTCCCTACCTCCGCGAGCGGGTCGGTCCAGAGGGGACCGTCATCGGGATCGACTTCACCGGACCGGTCCTCGAGCGGGCCCGCGAGCTCACCGCGGAGTACGACAACGTCCGCGTCGTCCGCGGCGACGCGACCCGACCGCCCGTCCGCGGAGACGTCGACGCCGTCCTCGCGACGTTCGTCGTCGGCATGCTCGAGGACCCCGCAGGGGCGGTTGACGACTGGTGCGACCTCGTCGGCCCCGACGGTCACGTCGTGCTGGCCAACGCCGCCCGGAGCGACGCGTGGTACGCCCCGCCCGTCAACGCCGTCTTCCGGGCGATCGTCGTCCTCTCGACGCCGCCGACGACGAAGCTGCGCTACGACGACGACCCCCACCTGCGCCTCGACGCGAAGATCGACGCGGCCCACGCCAGGCTCCGGGAGCGATCGCGGGCGGTCGCCGACGAGACGCACATCTTCGGCGTCGTTCGGCTGACGGGCGGTAGAGTCGGCGACGGCGGCTATAGTAGCCACTGAAAGTCAGTGCGCACCCGACTCGCACGACTCCTGTGCGATCGGGTGCGAACAGTTTCAGTTGGTACTATCGGTCGACGCTTCGAGCCCCTCGTACTCGCGGATCCGTTCGCGGACGTCCCCGTCGATCGGCGCCGGTTTTCCGGTCTCGCCGTCGGTGTGGACCATCACGGTCTCGGCGGTCGCGGCGACCTCGCCGTCGACCCGGATCTCGTAGGCCATCGTACAGCTCGTCTCGCCGAGGTCGGTCACCCACAGCGCGACGACGGGCTCGTCGCCGTACTCGATCGGCCGTCGGTAGGAGAGCTCGAGGTTCGCGATCACGAACGACAGCTCGCGCAGCCGCTGGCCCAGCACCGCCTCGATGTAGTCGATCCGGACCGACTCGAGGTAGCTCGCGTAGACGGCGTGGTTGACGTGGTTCAGCGGGTCGAGATCGCGAAACCGGACGGGGACCTCCCTCGTAAACTCCTCGCTCATCGTCGGTCTTTCAGGAGTCGGATAGAAGTAGACACCGGTTCGTGCGGGCATCGCGACCGATCGCCGTCGGCGTCGGGCAGGGCGCAAATAGAAGGGCTTACGCACACCACGTTATTAGCGAGTTTATCATGGATTCGGCTCCCGAGACGGACGCGGCGCTTCGGCGTCGGATACGACAGCAGGAGGTCGTCGCCGACCTCGGTCAGCGCGCGCTCGAGGCGGACGACCTCGATCGGCTGTTCCGGGAGGCGTCGGCCGCGGTCGCCGACACGCTCGAGGCCGAGTACGCGAAGGTGCTCGAACTGCGTTCCGACGACGCGCTCGCGCTCAGAGCGGGCGTCGGCTGGCGGGCGGGGCTGATCGGCTCGGCGACGGCCCCCACCGATACGGACTCGCAGGCGGGGTACACGCTGCTGTCGGAGGAGCCCGTCGTCGTCGACGACCTGCACGACGAGGATCGCTTTGCCGGTCCCGACCTGCTCGTCGACCACGGCGTCGTCAGCGGGATCAGCGTCGTCGTCGGCTCGCCCGAGGAGCCGTGGGGGGTGCTTGGCGTGCACGCGACCGAAAGGCGCGCGTTCACGCCATACGACGCGAACTTCGTCAAAAGCGTCGCGAACGTGCTGGCGTCGGCGATCGAGAGCGAGCAACGGCGCTCCGAACTCGAGGAGATCCACGGCCGGATCTCGGACGCCTTCTTCGCGCTCGACGAGGACTGGGAGTTCACCTACCTCAACGACCGCGCCGAGGAGCTGATCAACCCCGACGGCCGACAGCTGATCGGGAACCCCGTCTGGACGGCGTTCCCGGAGGCGGAGCGTCGGGAGTTCAAACCCCGCTACGAGCACGCGATGGCCGAGGCGGAAGCGGTCACGTTCGAGGAGTACTATCCGGAGCCGCTGGACAGCTGGTTCGAGGTGCGAGCCTACCCCTCCGAGACGGGGTTATCGGTGTACTTCCGCGACGTGACCGAGCGACGTCGGCGCGAGCGCGACCTCGAGCGCTCCGAACGGCGGTACCGGACGCTGGCCGAGTCGTTCCCGAACGGGATCGT
Source organism: Natronococcus jeotgali DSM 18795 (assembly GCF_000337695.1). Classification (GTDB taxonomy): domain Archaea; phylum Halobacteriota; class Halobacteria; order Halobacteriales; family Natrialbaceae; genus Natronococcus; species Natronococcus jeotgali. The sequence continues at coordinate 25,350 of NZ_AOIA01000166.1, read as the reverse complement.
CGCGCTGTTCGACGACGACCTCGAGGTCGCACTCGCGGCCGGGCAGGCGTTCGAGAACCTCCCGATAGAGGCCGACGACCTCGAGGGAAGACACGTCCGGGAGATCGGGGACGGAGCCGTCGCCGACGCGCTGGAGCCGAAGCTGCGGGCGACGCTCGAGGGGGCGGAGAGCACGGTCGAACTCGAGTACGCGGGCCGGAACTGGCGAGTCCATACGGTTCCGGTGACCGACGACGAGAGCGTGGTCACCGGGATGGCGATGGCCCAGGACGTTACCGATCGGCGGGACCGCGAACGGTCCCTCCGAGAGGCGAAGGCCCAGCTCGAGGCAGCGACGGAGGCGGGTGCGGTCGGCACGTGGGAGTGGCACGTCGCGGACGATCGGCTCGTCACGGGCGCCGCGTTCGCACAGCAGTTCGGAATCGATCCCGACGCGGCCCGGGAGGGGGTACCCCTCGAGGCGTTCGTCGACTCGATCCACGAGGACGACCGCGAGCGGGTCGAACGCAGGATCGAGGCCGCCCTCGAGAGCTGCGGCGAGTACGAGGCGGAGTACCGCGTCCGCGACGCCGACGGCGAACTCCGGTGGGTGGTCGCCCGCGGCCGCGTCGAGTGCGACGCCGACGGAAACCCGGTTACGTTCCCCGGCGCGCTGGTCGACATTACGGAACGAAAGTGGGTCGAGCGACAACTCGCGGAGCAACGGCGCCAGCTCGAGACGCTGTTCGAGGTGCTCCCGGTCGGTGTCGTCGTCGCGGAGGCCGACGGACGGCTGGTCGAGGCCAACGACGCCGCCGCGGAGATCTGGGGCGACGACGTCTTCGACGCCGAGACCGTCGCCGACTACGAGCGCTACGACGGCTGGTGGGCCGACACCGGTGAGCCGATCGAGCCCGAGGAGTGGACGATGAGCCGCGTCCTCGAGGGCGAGACCGTCCTCGATCCCGACGTTATCGAGATCGAGGCCGCCGACGGGGAGCGACGCACGGTGCTCATTCACGGGATGCCCATCACGGACGGGAGCGGCGAGGTCGTCCGCGGGGTGCTCACGCAGACGGACATCACCGAACGTCGGGGGTATCGCCGCAGGCTCGAGGAGAGCGAGCAACGGTACCGAACCCTCGCCGAGAACTTCCCGAACGGCGTCGTCGCGCTGTTCGACGACGACCTGCGGTATACGGCCGCCGGCGGCAACCTCATCGCCGACCTCGGCATCGATCGGGAGAGCGCGGTCGGGAAAACGGTCCACGAGCGCTATCCCGACGAGATCGTCGAAACCGTCGAGCCGTACTTCGAGGCCGCGCTCGAGGGCGAGGAGAACACGTTCGAGGTGAGCTACGCCGGGCGGGAGCTGTGGGCGCACACGATCCCCGTCGGGACGACCGGCTCGGCCCGGCAAGGGATGCTCGTCGTCCAGGACGTGACCGAGCGCCGGGAGTACCAGCGCAAGCTCGAGGAGTCCAACGAGCGGTTAGAGCAGTTCGCGTACGCGGCGAGTCACGACCTCCAGGAGCCCCTGCGGATGATCACCAGCTACCTCCAGCTCCTCGAGGACCGGTACGCCGAGGAACTCGACGGGGACGGCGAGGAGTTCATCGCGTACGCGGTCGACGGCGCCGAACGGATGCGCGAGATGATCGACGGCCTGTTGGCGTACTCCCGGGTCGAAACACAGGGCGACCCCTTCGAACCCGTCGCGCTCGAGACGCTCCTCGAGGACGTCCTCGCCGATCTCCGGCTCCGGATCGAGGAGAGCGGCGCCGAGATCACGACCGCGTCGCTGCCCCGGATCGAGGGCGACGAGGGGCAACTCCGGCAGGTGTTTCAGAACCTGCTCGAGAACGCGATCGAGTACAGCGGCGACGACCCCCCGCGGGTCCGGATCGACGCCGAGCGCGACGGCTCGAGGTGGCGGATCGCGGTCCGGGACGAGGGAATCGGCATCGATCCCGAGCAACAGGAGCGCGTCTTCGAGGTGTTCCAGCGACTCCACAGCCGCGACGAACACGACGGGACGGGGATCGGGCTGGCGCTGTGTCGGCGCGTCGTCGAGCGCCACGGCGGCGAGATCGACGTCGACTCCGCGCCCGGCGAGGGAACGACGTTCACGTTCACCCTCCCCGCGGCCGAGTAGCGGATCGCGAGTCCGGCTCACGCCCGGTCGTACCGCCGCGCGTGCTCGCTGCAGAACTCGGGCTCGCGGAGCTGGGCCGCGATCAGGTCCCCGTGGTAGTGGGCGTCGAAGAGCCGACACCCCTCGCGGTCGCAAAACGGCTCGCCCGTCTCGAGGAAGTCGTACGCCTGCAGTGCGTACCCCTTCAGCGCGTCGGTCGTTCGCGGATCGTTCTCGACCAGGAACTCGCCCTCGACGCGGTTCTCGAGGACCTCCCGGGGCGGCGTGTCACCCGACAGCAGCGAGTGGCGCTGCTTCTCCCTGTAGTATTCCTCGGGCTTGGCGGGCGCCTCGTAGAGCCCCGGCACCGACACCAGCGCCGGCTGGCCGAGGACGCTCACCCGCTTGTGCCAGCGCCCGTCGTGGTCGCCCCAGGTACCGATCGCCCGATCGAGGACGGCGACGTGCAGCGTCTCGAGTCCGCGCTCCTCGGGCGGCAAGGCGCCGTTTAACCCCCGCTGGACCCGTCGGCCGTCGTAGAGCACGCCCCCCTCGCGCTCGGGGTGCTCGAGGGCGCGTTCCTCGTAGCGGACCGTCCCCACCATCGTGTTCCCGGTCGCGCGGTCGTACGGCGAGGTGACCCGCGCCTCGGCGAACCGTTCGGCGAGCTCCTCGTCGCGATGGACGTCGAGGAACCGATCTCGGACCGCCACCGACGCCTCGACGCGGTCCTCGAGCCAGTCCGCGATCGCGTCCGCGTCGGCGACCGTCGTCGGTGCCCGATAGAGAAACGCTCGATCGACCATGCATTATCTAGTTGTACCACCGGATGAATCAGTTACGGTCCCGCGGTCGCCCACCGATTGTTGTCGCCGACGCTCGTTCACTACGGCGAACACGTTCCCGCCGGTGTTCTCGAACGAGTCGCTCCGCACCGACGAGGTGACCCCCCTCACGCGGGCGTATCGCGATCGCGGTCGTCCACGACCGTCGAACCGGGCGGTTCAGCCGCCGGTAGCCGTCTCGAGCGGTCGGACTCGCTCTCGCGTCAGCCGTCCAGAAACGACGGATCGCGCGAGGGCTCCTGTTCCGCCTCCCGCCAGGTGTACTCGGGCTCCCAGCCGAGCTCCTTCCGGGCTTTCGCCGTCGTAAACGCCGACTCCTCGCCCTCGAGCGCACAGTCGGCGGGCAGGTCGCCGAACACCGTTTCGATCGTCTCCGCGGTGGGTCGGCCGAGGTAGTTCTCGGCCGCGACCGCGAGGTAGGCCTCGTGGCCCTCGCGGTCGGTCTCGAGGGCGGCCTCGACCAGCGAGGCCAGGTCCCGGACGTCGACGTACGACCAGAAGTTGCCGCTCCGCTCGGCCGTTTCGGGGTCGAACGCCTCGCGAACCTCGGCGAGTTGCCGACTGCCGGGGTAGCTCACCCACGAGGGGCGGATCGAGGTCACGGGGACGTCGAACGCCCGGACCGTCCGTTCGGCGAGCAGTTCGCCGACGAGCTTCGAGGTGCCGTAGGGATCCTCCGGGCGCTTGGGGTGGGCCTCGTCGATCGGCAGGTAGTCCGGCAGCGGGGGCGTCGCCGCGAAGGGCATCCCGTAGGTGCTCTCGCTCGAGGTCCAGACGACCTCCGCGTTCGCCCGTCCGGCGGCCTCGAGGACGTGGTAGGTGCTGAGAACGTTCGTCTCGAAGGTTTCGCCGCCCGAACGGATCCCCATCGCCGGGATTCCCGCGCAGTGGACGACGGCGTCGGGATCGGCGGTATCGATCAACTCCCAGGCGGTTCCCTGGTCGGTTAGATCGCCCGCGAGAAAGGTGGCGTTCTTCCGCTCGCCGGACGGACGTTCGAGGTCGACGCCGAGGACCTCGTGGCCCTCGCCCGCGAGGTGATCGACGATCCAGCTTCCGATACCGCCGGTCGCACCGGTGACGACGACGCGCATGCTCGAGTCGAGTCGGCGGCTGCGAAAAACGGTGTGGATTCCGAACGCGATCAGTCGTCGGCCGTCGTCGCCCGCGAGGTCACGTCGACGGGGTCGGCGTCGACGCCGAGTTCGTCGATGGCCTCCTGGGCTGCGCGCTTGCCCGAGACGAGCATGGCGCCGAACGTCGGCCCCATGCGCGGCAGCCCGTAGGTCGTCGCCGTGGCCATCCCCGTCGCGATCAGCCCGTCGTGGACGAGTCCGGTGTGCTCGACGACGGCGTCCTCGCTCTTGCCGACCCACATCGAGTCGTGGCCGGGCGAGTCGTGGCCGGGCGCGCCGTAGCTGTCGTCGCCGGTCTGGTCCATCCCCGTCGCTCGAGCCTCGGCGTCGCCGATACCGGGCGCGTCGAGGACGCCCCGCTCGTCGAGTTTCTTGACGGCCATCGCGTCGTGGCCCGTCGCGTCGATGACCAGGTCGGCCTCGACGGCGATGGGGTCGACGCAGGTGATCTCGCGGGGCAGCGCGTGGACCGGCGTCCAGTTCATCACGATCCCCGAGACCTTGTGGTCCTCGCGGATGACGATGTCCGTGAACTCGGTCATGTTCTGCATCTTCGCGCCCGCGTCGCAGGCGGCCTTGATCAGCCCCGAACAGGCCTCGGGGCCGTTCGCGACGTAGAGGTCCTCGCTGTCCTGGGACTCCTTGTAGGAGACCTCGAGCTCCTCGAGGATCCCCTGGGCCGGGTCGCGCACGGTGACCTTGTTCATCAGGAACCCGCCGAGCCAGAACCCCCCGCCGAGGTAGTTGTTCTTCTCGACGACCATCGTCTTGATCCCGCGCTCGGAGAGCTCCTTCGCGGCGGTGAGCCCGGAGGGGCCCCCGCCGACGACGATGACGTCCGAGTCCGAGAAGTCCATGAACTCCTCGGTCCACTCCTGGCCGATCGCGCGCGTTACGTCCGCTTCGCCGACGTCGCTGAACTGATCGAACTCGCTCATACAACTAGGTGGTAACATCGAGTAGTGAAAAGCGTACCGGGAGCTGTTCGGGAGCTGATATCCGAGGCTTCGCGCCGGGCGAGGACCTCGCCGCTGACGCGGTCGAACGCCGTAGAACGCCGTTGGGCCGCGAGCGCGGTCGTTTCGCCGACCTCGTCCGTCGCCTCTCGCGCCCCATTCTATCAAGCACCCACATTTATAATAATAGATGAGAAGGGCGAGTACAATGCGTGAGAAACGATCACAACAATCGTTGTTCCCTTCTGACCGACGGGCGTTCCTGACCGGGGCGGCGGGCGCGCTGGCCGCCGCGGCGTACGTCCGGACCGTTCCGGACGAGGCCGCCGCTCGGGTAGCGAACGACGACGACGACCCCGTCCAGCGGGTCACCTCGCCCGACGGATCGATCTCGATCACCGTCGACGCGTCGGACGGCGTCCCCTCCTACGAGATCGCCGTCGACGGGACGACCTCCGTCGAACCCTCGGCGATCGGGTTCGAGTTCCGAAACCAGCCGACGTTCGGCGCCGGCGAGGACGGCGACGGCGTCGACCTCGAGGTCACCGGTACCGAGCGCGAGTCCGCGACCGAAGCGTGGGACCCGGTCTGGGGAGCGTTCGACGAGGTTCGCGCGCCCTACGAATCCCTGGTCGTCGGCCTGACCGAGACGGAGGCCCCGGGTCGGTCGGCGAACCTCGAGATCCGGGCGTTCGACGACGGCGTGGGACTGCGGACGGTCCTCGACGAGAGCTTCGAGGCCAACCAGGAGCGGGCCGTCATCACTTCGGAGCACACCGAGGTCGACTTCGCCGGGGACTACACCGCCTGGTGGATCGACAACGAGGTCACCAACCCCCGGTTCGAACAGGAGTACGCCGAGACGCCCCTCAGCGAGGTTCCGGGCGGTGAACGAGAAACCCGACCGACGGGGACGCCGATGGAACGCGGGGCGCACACGCCCCTTACCGTCAGGACGGACGACGACGCCTACCTGAGCGTTCACGAGGCCGACCTGGAGGACTACGCCGCCGCGACGCTCGCGCCCCGATCCGACGACGGAGGGACGACGTTCGCGACGGAGCTGACGCCGCTGCCGGACGGGACGAAGGCGTCGCTCGAACTGCCGACGGCGACGCCCTGGCGGACGATCCAGATCGGTCGACGGCCCGGCGACCTGATCGAGTCCCAGCTGATTCCGCTGTTGAGCCCCGAACTCGACGAATCGGTCCTTCCGACCGTCGACGGCGAGCCCGACACGAGCTGGATCGAACCCCGGAAGTACGTCGGCATCTGGTGGACCATGATCGCGGGGTCGGCCAACTGGGAGTACCGGTCCGACGAGGAGCTCGCGGACGCCGGCGAGGATCCGGCGGGCTACGTTCACGGCGCCCGAACCGAGCGGATGAAGCGATACATGCGGTTCGCGGATCGAAACGGTATCGATAGCGTCCTCGTCGAGGGGTGGAACCAGGGGTGGGACACTTACCCCGGCGACGGGACCGGCCTCGAGTTCGGCGTCGACGACTCCTATCCCGACTTCGACGTCCGCGAGGTTACCGAGTACGGGCGCTCGCTCGAGAGCGACGTCGAGATGACGATGCACAACGAGACGGCCGGGGCGCTGCCGAACTACGAGGAGCAGATCCTCGAGGACGATATCTTCGCCCAGTACGAGGACGTGGGCATTCACTCGATCAAGAACGGCTACGTCTCCGATCCGGGGCTGGGCATCGACGGCGACGGCTCCGAACCGACCCACAACCAGCACAACCAGCTGGCGGTCAACCACCACCGGCTGGTCATCGAAGCCGCTGCCGCCAACCGCCAGCTCCTCGAGATCCACGAGGGGATCAAGCCGACCGGGGAGCTCCGAACCTATCCGAACGTCGCCAACCGGGAGGTCGTGCGAGCCCAGGAGTTCGACGGCTTCGACCAGCTCAGTTCGACCCTCGACCCGGCCCACCACGTCACGCTGCCGTTCACCCGCAACCTGGCCGGCCCGGTTAGCTTTCAGCCCGGCATCTTCGATCTCACGTTCACCGACGACCGCGGCGATCGGGTCCAGACGACGCGAGCGAAACAGCTCGCGATGTACCCGACGTACCTGAGCGGACTGCAGATGGCCGCCGATCGAATGGAGGCCTACGTCGACGAGGGGCTCGAGGTCGGCGAGTGTCTGCAGGCTGCTTCGGGCGACGTCGACGGCTTCGTCACCCTCGACGAGTGGCGAAACGCCTTCGGAACGAACTACGTCGCCGTCGATCCGAACCGCGTCCCCTCCGGATCGTCCGTTTCGTTCACCGTCCGCGACGTCGACGCGGGCACGTACGACCTCCACCTGCGCTACGCGGCCGACGGCGAGGACAACGCCGAGCGCGTGCTCGAGGCCGGCGCGCCGCGGGCGACGCTTCGGGTCAACGACGAGACGACGACCATCTCGCCCGAGTTCACCGACTACTGGGACCGGTGGGAGGTGTTCACGACTGAGATCGACCTCGCCGAGGGCGACAACGAGGTCGCGATCGAACTCCACTACGACGACTCGGGCGACGCGTTCGGGGGCGACGTCGGCGGGTTCAACCTCAACACGATCGGGGTGAGTGAAGCCGACGAACCGTCCCCGGTTCCGGCCGAGTACGAGGGCTACACGCCCGAGAACGAGAACGTCGACGCGAAACCCGAGTTCGCGTTCCTCGAGTCCGTCCCCGCGGCCGGCTGGGACGAGACGGTCGTCGTCGGCGCCGCCGTCGGCGACTACACCGTCACCGCTCGGCGAGCGGGCGAGGAGTGGTACGTCGGCGCGATGACCGACGAGGCCGGACGCGCGGTCGACGTTCCGCTCGAGTTCCTCGCGCCGGGCGAGTCCGGCGAGGCGGGCCGCGGGAAGGGGCCCCGCGGTCCGAAGTACGTCGCGGAGCTCTACTCGGACGGGATCGGTGGCGGCTACGAAGCCGACCCCGAGGCCGTCAGGATCGACGAGGCGATCGTCGATCCGAGCACGACGATCCTCGCGTCGATGGCCCGCAGCGGCGGGACGGCGATCCGGCTGCGCCCCGCCGAGGGCCGGGAACGCCGCGACCTCCCGACCTACGAGCGTCCGACACAGGACCTCGAGTACGCCATCGACGAGGAGGCGACGCTCGGCGACCCGTTCGTCACGGCGACGGGCGCCAACGACGGCGCGTTCGTCGGCGGGACGACGGTCGCGATCGAGATCGACGGCGACCGCGCGGCCCTCGACAACGTCCGCCTCTCGCCCGGGGCGTCCGACGAGACCGTCGAGTTCGGGTACGCGATCACGACGCCCGGCGACTACGAGGTCGTCCTGCGCGACCCCGATAGCGAACGCGTCCTCGAGTCGGCCACCGTCACCGTTTCGCCCGGCGACCTCGTCGCCGAGTTCGACGATCCGAGCGGGGACGACCACGGCCCCGGCGAGTACGCGTATCCGACCAGCGACGACTTCCGCGAGGGCGCGTTCGACCTGCGGTCGTTCGCCGTCTACGAGACGGAGCGCGAGTACCGCCTCGCGTTCGAGGTCGACGAGCTCTACGACACCTTCGGCGGCGAGTTCTCGCCCCACTACTTCGCGGTCTACCTCCGCGACCCGTCGCTCGAGGGCGGCCGGACGACGGAGCTCGGCGACCTGCAACTCACCGCCGCGTTCGACGCCGAGTGGCACTACCGCGTCGCCGCCAGCGGCTTCGGCTCGTCGGTCGTCGACGCCGCCGGCAACGACCTGGGATCGCCGGACACGCTCGTCGATTTCGACGAGGAGACGGCGATTCTGTCGGTCGAAAAGGCGGCTCTCGGCGGCGGATTCGACCTCGAGAACGCCGAGGTCGTTCCGGTCGTCGGCTCCGAGGACCGCGGCGTCTTCCGGCCGGTCGAACCCGAACGCGGCCCGTTCGTCTTCGGCGGCGCGCGCGAGGGGGCGGTCGAGAACGCCCCGCGGATCGTCGACGTGCTGACGCCGCCCGACGTCGACCAATCGACGGCCCTCGACTACGACGCGGAGTCGACGGCGACGCTCCCGTTCACGCCGCTGTAGCGCGAGCGATCGCGACGCGGAACCCGTTCGTCGCCGGTTCGCCGCGCACACACCTCCCCGCGCGCGAGCGCAAACGCCCGCGTACCGCACGCACACCCGCGCTGGCTGCGGGTTTCGCCGAAAGCGTTATCAGATCCTCAGCCGTACCGGGCGATCATGACCGCGACCGTCGCTCCGGAGCCGTCGCCCGAGCCGCGAGGTGATCGACGGTGGAACTGATAATCACCGAGAAGGACAACGCCGCTCGACGGATCGCCGACATCCTCTCCGGCGGCACCTACGACTCGACTCGCGAGAACGGCGTCAACGTCTACGAGTGGGGCGGCAAGCGCTGCGTGGGGCTGTCGGGCCACGTCGTCGGCGTCGACTTCCCCGCGGAGTACTCGGACTGGCGGGACGTCGAGCCCGTCGAGCTCATCGACGCGGAGGTCGAAAAGACCGCGACGAAAGAGGACATCGTCGCCACCCTGCGGATCCTCGCGCGCCGAGCCGAACGGGTCGCGATCGCGACCGACTACGACCGCGAGGGCGAGCTCATCGGGAAGGAGGCCTACGACATCGTCCGCGAGGTCGACGCGGACGTCCCCATCCGCCGGGTGCGCTTTTCCTCGATCACCGAGAACGAGGTCAAAAGCGCCTTCGAGGAGCCCGACGAGCTCGATTTCGACCTCGCGGCCGCGGGCGAGGCCCGCCAGATCATCGACCTGATCTGGGGCGCTGCGCTCACGCGATTCCTCTCGCTGTCGGCCGGCCAGCTCGGGGACGACTTCATCTCGGTCGGGCGGGTCCAGTCGCCGACGCTGAAGCTGATCGTCGACCGCGAGCGGGAGATCGAGGCGTTCGATCCCGAGACCTACTGGGAGCTGTTCGCCGACCTGAAAAAGAGCGAGGCGCAACGCGCCTCGGAAACGTCGAGCGGTGAGCAACCGCGAGACGACGAGACGACCTTCGAGGCCCAGTACTTCTACCGCGACGAGGACGACAACGAGGCCGAGCGCGTCTGGGAGGAAGCCCAGGCCGACGAGGTCTACGAGACCCTCTCGAGTCGCGACGCGGCGACGGTCGTCGACGTCAACCGCCGCACCCGGACCGACGCCCCGCCCGCCCCGTTCAACACGACCCAGTTCATCCGCGCGGCCAGCGCGATCGGCTACTCGGCCAAGCGGGCGATGTCGATCGCCGAGGACCTCTACACCGCCGGCTACATCACCTACCCCCGAACCGACAACACCGTCTACCCCGACGACCTCGATCCCGAGGAGCTGCTCGAGGCGTTCGTCGACCACTCGGAGCTGGGCGACGCCGCCGACGCCCTGCTCGAGGCCGACGAGATCCGCCCGACGGAGGGCGACGAGGAGACGACCGACCACCCGCCGATCCATCCGACGGGTGAGATCCCGACCCGCGGCGGAGACGTCGACGACGACGAGTGGGAGCTCTACGAACTGGTCGTCCGCCGGTTCTACGCGACCGTCGCCGACCCCGCGGAGTGGGAGCACCTCAAGGTCGTCGCCGAGGTCGACGACGCCCGCCTGAAGGCAAACGGCAAGCGTCTGGTCGAGCCGGGCTACCACGACGTCTACCCCTACTTCAACACCTCGGAGAACTACGTCCCCGACGTCGAGACCGACGAGAAGCTGGCGATCGAGGACGTCGAACTCGAGGAAAAGGAGACCCAGCCGCCCCGCCGGTACGGCCAGTCGCGGCTGATCGAGACCATGGAGGATCTGGGGCTGGGAACGAAGTCGACCCGCCACAATACCCTCGAGAAACTGTACGATCGGGGCTACATCGAGAGCGATCCGCCCCGTCCGACCAGACTGGCGATGGCGGTCGTCGACGCCGCCGAGAACTACGCCGACCGGGTCGTCAGCGAGGGGATGACCGCCCAGCTCGAGGCCGACATGGACGCCATCGCCTCCGGCGAGGCCGACCTCGAGGACGTGACCGACGACTCCCGGGAGATGCTCGAGGAGATCTTCGCGAACCTCGCGGATTCGCGCGAGGAGATCGGCGACCACCTCCGGAAGTCGCTCAAAGACGACAAGCGGCTGGGTCCCTGTCCCGACTGCGGCGAGGACCTGCTCGTGCGCCAGAGCCGCCACGGCTCCTACTTCATCGGCTGCGACGGCTACCCCGACTGCGAGTACACGCTGCCGCTGCCCTCGACGGGCAAACCGCTGATCATGGACGCGGAGTGCGACGAGCACGGGCTCAACGAGGTGAAGATGCTCGCGGGCCGTCAGACGTTCGTCCACGGCTGTCCGCTGTGTAAGGCCGAGGACGCCGGGGAGGGCCCCGTTCTGGGCGAGTGTCCGGACTGCGGCGCCGAACACGGCGGGGAGCTCGCGATCAAGACCCTCCGGAACGGCTCCCGGCTCGTGGGCTGTACGCGCTATCCCGACTGCGAGTACTCGCTGCCCCTGCCCCGCCGCGGCGAGATCGAGGTCACCGACGAGCGCTGCGACGACCACGCCCTCCCCGAACTCGTGGTCCACAGCGGCGACGAGCCCTGGGAGCTCGGCTGTCCGATCTGTAACTACCGGGAGTTCCAGGCCCGCGAGAACGGCTCCGCCCTCGAGAGCCTCGAGGGCGTCGGGGCCAAGACCGCCGCGAAACTCGAGGACGCGGGCATCGAGAGCCTCGAGGACCTGACCGACGCCGACCCCGACGCGGTCGCCGACGACGTCGACGGCGTCAGCGCCGACCGCGTCCGCAGCTGGCAGGCCGAGGCGTAGCCCCGGCTCGCTTCGCTCGACCGCTCGAGGCGATCAGTTCGCGCCGTCGGAGCCGTTTTCCGCGGTCCCGTCGGCGCCGGGTTCGCCCGCTCCGTCCGTCCCGTTTTCGGCGGATTCGTTTTCCGCGTCGGCCGTCGCCTCGAGCGCGTCCTCGACCGCCGAGACGATCCGGCTGCCGTCGGTGATCCCCGTGTCCCGCCAGTGTTCCTCGCCGTCGGGGTCGATGACGATCGTGACGGGGTAGCCGACCGCGGCGTACTCGTGCATCGGGTCGGCGGCGTCGTAGCTCAGGTAGCCGTTCCCGCCGTGGGTCTCCCACCACTCGCGGAGCTCGTCGGGCGGAATCTGTTCCCTGGAGTCGTAGGTCAGCGACAGGAAGCTGACCGCATCGCCGTGATCGTCCCGGAGTTGGGCCCTGGCGTCGGCGACCCGTCCCGTCTGGGCCTGGCAGTTGCCACAGCCGTTGACGAAGAACATGAGCACCATGACGTTCTCGGAGGGGACGGTCATCGTTCCCGCCTCGCTCCCCCGGGCCTCGATCGTCTCGACCTCCATCGGCCACTCCTCGACCTCGTCCTCAGTCTCGTCGCCGTCCGCGGCGGCCGTACCGCCGTCGATCGACGGGAGGCCGTAGCGCACGACCGACCCCGCGCCCGCGAGCGCGCCGAGACTGCCGATCCCGGCGACGACGTCGCGTCGTCTCACCGGGCGGTCACCCCTCGAGAGCGAGCGCGGCCCGCGATCGGTCGACGGACGCGATCCGAGTTCATACGCCTCCCTACGGGTCGGACCGAAAAGGGTTCTCCGGTTCGATCAGTCCGCCGACTCGTTCGCGCCGTCGTCCTCGGTTCGGGGAGCCGGCGTCTCGGGCTCGGCCTCGAGCGCGCGCTCGATCCCGTCGACCATGTTGCTCGAGCCGGTGCCGCCGGTGTCGCGCCAGTGGGCCTCGCCGTCGGCGTCGAGGGCCAGCACCGTCGGAAACCCGCTGACCTCGTAGTGGTCGTTGATCGATCCGTCCTCGTCGATGCCGATCGTCCACTCGCCGCCGTGTTCGACCCACCACTCGCCCAGCTCCTCCGGCGTGGGGTCGGGACCAGATCGGGGGTCGACCAGCGAGACGAACCGGACGTCGCCGTCCGGGCCGACCTCGTACCGCGACTCGAGTTCGGCTCTGGCGTCGCCGATCGTTCCGATCAGCCCCTCACTGGTGGGACACAGCGTCCGCGTCGGGTTGAGAAACGTCACCTGCCCCGCGCCCGGAACGGTCGCCGCGCCGTCCTCGCTGCCCGGCGCGTCGACCGTCCGCAACTCGAACGGGGGTGACGCGGCGTCTCCGTTCGGCGCCGCGTCGCCGTCGCTCTCGCCGCCGTTCTCGCCGCCGTCGAGACAGCCGACGAGCGCGCTCGTACAGCCGAGCGCGAGCAGGGGGCGCCGTTTCACTCCCATCGGTCCCCCGTCCGATTCCGTCGGTCGATGCCGGCCGTCGGCGCGCGGTTGCGACGTCTAGCCATACCGTCCGTACCACGCCGACGACAAAGAACCGAGGGGCGGTCGGTTCGCGTCGGCGAGACCCAACCGCTGATAATGGCCAGTAGAAATAACCCGCTGCGGGCGAACGTCGAACCGAGTGCCGACTCGAGCCCGATTCCAGCCATGATACGCGATCCCACGACGCGCTCGAGGCCACCTCCGCGGCGACCGCCCGCGCCGGAACGGGGGCGACGATGACCCGAGACGGACCGGACGCGGCGTCGACGCTTCCCGACTGTCCCGTCTGCGGGCGGCCGATCGCGACGGTGACTCTGACCGGACCGACCGACGGAGTGGTTTCGCCGTGCGGTTGTCGGATCGTTCCCGTCGCCCTCGAGTAAGCGTCGAACGCGACGCTTTTCACGGTCGGCCGCGGATTCGAGACCAGACCGTGTCAGTTGCAACCGTACTCGCCGGGGTCGTCTTCGGCATCGCGCTCGCGGCGCCCCCCGGCCCGATGAACGCGATTATCGCCGAGGAGAGCGTCGTCCGCGGGTGGACGGCCGGGTTCCGCGCGGGACTGGGCGCGATGCTGGCCGACGTCCTCTTTTTCGTCCTGACGCTGGCCGGGGTCGTCGCGGTGATCGATCGCTACCCGCTGGCCCGTCCCGTCCTCTACCTGTTCGGCGGGGTGCTCATGTGTTACTTCGCCGTCGGCGCGGTGCGGGAGGCCCGGGCCGCGAACTCCTTTACCGACGGCGGCCGCGGGGCCTCGACCGGATTCCGCAAGACGTTCGCGCTGTCGCTGACCAACCCCTACCAGATCGGATTCTGGCTCACCGCCGGCGTCGGCCTGTTGCGGCCGGGGACGCTGGACGTGCTCGCGCACGTCCCGGCCGTCGGCGCCGCGCTCGAGGGAGCGCTCGTCGTCGAGACCGGGTCGCCGGCGCTGCTCGTCGGCTTCTTCGGCGGGATCGCGCTCTGGATCGTCGCCTACCCGGCCGGGCTGGCGTCGGCCGGACGGCGCGTCGACGCGCTGGCGCCGATCGTCGCCGCGGGCAGCGCGCTGGTCCTGGCGGGCTTTGGCGTCGTCTTCCTCGCGGTGGGGGCGGCGGGTATCGTCTGACTCGCGACGCGCGAAACGCTGTCCGGCGGTCGCCGCCGTCTCAGCCCATCGCCGCGATCTCGTCCTCGAGCCACTCGCGGAACCACTTGACGCGCTTGAGCCGCTGGTGGGCGATCCCCTCGGCGGTGTCGCTCTGTACCCGCGAGGCGGCGTCGTACCCGCGCTCGAGGACGCGGTCGACCATCTCGTCGGTGTCCATGTGGGTCCGGGCCTCGTAGCCCATCCGCAACAGCATGAGTGCGGTGCCGTTGGCGCCGATCTTGTCGAGCAGGTCGGCCTCGATGAGACACTGGGTCTCGAGGGAGAGGTCGGTCAGGTCGCCCTGGTAGGCGTGTTGCTCGACGGCGCGACACACCTGGTCGATAAACGAGTCGGGGAACTCCGCGCGGGACTCGAGGTACTCCCGGGCGACGCGGGCGCCGGCTTCGGGGTGGAGATCCTGGTCGGTCTCGAGTTTGGCGACGTCGTGAAAGACCGCGGCGACGCGGGTGATGTCGACGTCGGCACCCTCCTTGCGCGCGATCTCCTCGGCGAGGTCGACGACGTTGAGGATGTGGTTGTGCCGGTACTCCGCGGAGTGCCAGGGGTACCAGCGCATCCGACCGCCCTCCTCTTCTTTCTCGACGCTGGCGGCGAGGTACTCGAAGACGAACTCCCGCATCTCCTCGAACTCGGCGTCGGTTACTCTGGTTTCTTTTATTTCAACGCCCATGAGAGATCCCTCCGCAATAGATGTACGATAGTCATTGGGTGAATGTAAGCCGGTTTCGCTCTTAGGCCTTTGGTTTCGAATGCTAATTGTTCCCACGGCCTCGGATTCCGTCGCGCTCGGCGTCGACCCGGCGGTCCGATTTTCGAGCCGCGCGAGTCGCTCGCGTGTGGGCGGCGAAATCTGCAGGAACTTCCGTTAAAGTCAAACAGTCGGATCGGGAAGGTGAGGGTATGAGCAGCGAACAGGAGCAGGAGTCGATCCGGTGTCTGGTTGCGAAGGTCGGCCTCGACGGTCACGACCGCGGCGCGCACGTGATCGCACGCGCGTTCCGCGACGCCGGGTTCGAGGTGATCTACTCGGGGCTGCACAAGGCCCCCGAGGAGATCGTCCAGGCGGCGGTCCAGGAGGACGTCGACGTGCTGGGGATCTCGATCCTCTCGGGCGCCCACGACACGCTCGTCCCGAAGATCATGGACGGCCTCGAGGAGTACGGCGCCGCGGAGGACACCCTCGTGCTCGTCGGCGGCGTGATCCCCGAGGAGGACCGCCCCGAACTCGAAACGCAGGGCGTCTCGGCCATCTTCGGTCCCGGGACGTCGATCGAAGAGACCATCGAGTTCGTCCGCGAGAACGCGCCCGACCGATGAACGACGACGACGAGACGCTGCTGGCGGAGCTGCTCGAGGGGAGACACCGGGCGCTGGCGCGGGTCATCTCGCGGATCGAGAACCGCTCGCCGGGCTACCGGGAGCTGATCTCCGAGCTGTACGCCCACACGGGCGAGGCCGAGGTGATCGGAATCACCGGCAGCCCCGGCGCGGGGAAGTCGACGCTGGTCGACAAGCTCGCCGAGACCTACCGCGAGCGCGGCGAGACCGTCGGGGTCATCGCCATCGATCCGTCCTCGCCGTTTACGGGCGGGGCGGTGCTCGGCGATCGCATCCGGATGGCCTCGACGGTCGGCGACATGGACGTCTTCGTGCGCTCGATGAGCGCCCGCGGCACCCTGGGCGGGCTCTCGACGGCGACGGCGGACGCCGTCAAGGCGATGGACGCCTTCGGGAAGGACAAGATCATCATCGAGACCGTCGGCGCCGGACAAAACGAGATCGACATCGTCCGCACCGCCGACACGGTCGCCGTGCTCGTTCCCCCGGGATCGGGCGACGACGTCCAGACGCTGAAGGCGGGCATCTTAGAGATCGCGGACGTCTTCGTCGTCAACAAGGCCGACCGTCCGGGCGCCGACCGCACCGTCCAGGAGCTCCGGGAGATGATCGAACTCGACTCCGGAGGCGGGTTCGGCGGCGGCCACCACGGTCCCGACTCGGGAGCCGACGGCGGCGGCTCCGCGGTGGCGACCCAGGAATCCCGCGAGGGCGCCACCGAGTGGACCCCGCCGATCGTCGAGACCGTCGCCACCGACGGCACGGGCGTCGACGACTTCATCGACGAGCTCGCGGCCCACCGGGAGTTCCTCGTCGGTTCGGGCGCCAGCGCGGAGAAGGCCCGCCAGCGCTACGCCGAGGAGATCCGAACGCTGCTCCGGGAGGACGTCCACGCGATGCTCGAGGACGAGCTCGAGGACGCCGGCGGGATCGACGAGCTGGCGGCCGCGGTCGCCGACGGCGAGACCGACCCCTACACGATCGCCGACGAGGTGCTCGCGCCGGTCGCGGACTGTCTCGAGGAGCTCGAGACCCGGAACCCGTAGCCGTGCCGACCGCAGGTCTAAGGCGTTCGCCGCGGTACGGGTCCCTATGCGAATCCGAACAGTTCTCGGAGGTCTCCTCGGCACCGTCGGGGCGGCCGCGCTCGGGAATCGGCTCTTGAAACGCCGCGCCAGCGAGTTCGACCACCGGCTCGCCGGGATCGAGCGCACCTACCGCTGGCGCGGGATGGAGGCGAGCTACACCGTCGCCGGCGACCCCGACGACGAGGAGATGTTGCTGCTCCACGGGATCCACGCCGGCGCCAGCAGCTACGAGTTCGAGCCGATCGTCGAACGGCTGGCCGAGAACTACCGCGTCGTCGCGGTCGACCTGCCCGGATTCGGGCGCTCGGAGCGCCCGCCGCTGGTCTACTCCGCGGGACTGTACGCCGACTTCATCCGCGATTTCGCGGCCGACGTCACCGACGAGCCGATCGTCGTCGCGTCCTCGCTGACCGGGGCCTTCGCCGTCGACGCCGCCGACGAGAGCGAGTTCGCCCACCTCGTCCTGATCGGACCGACCGCCGATACCGGCGACGAGCGACCGTGGCTGCGCACCCTGATCCGCTCGCCCGTGGTCGGGACGACCCTCTTTAACCTGCTGGCGAGCAAGCCCTCGATCCGGTACTTCTACGACCGGGACGGCTACTACGACCCCGACCGAATCGACGAGGAGGAGGTCGAGTACGCCTGGACGAGCGCCCACCAGCCCGGCGCCCGCTACGCGCCCGCCTCCTTCGCCTCGGGGACGCTCGACCCCGACTTCGACCTCCAGACCGAACTCGCCGCCCTCGAGACGCCGACCACGCTCGTCTGGGGACGGGACGCCGAGCTCGTCCCGCTGCGGGAGGGACGAACCCTCGCCGACGCGGCGGACCTGGACCTGGTCGTCATCGACTACGCGACCCAGCTCCCCCACGCCGAACACCCCGAGAAGTTCGTCGAGTACCTGACGACCGAGCTGCTCGAGGGCGAACTCGGCGTCGACGCCGACGTCGGCTCGAGCTCCGGGGTCGGTTCGGACTCCGATCTCGAGACGTAACCCGCGGTCGGCTCAGAACAGCGGCTCCGGTTCCGCCGGCGGCGTCCGCTTGTGGGCGCTTTCCTCGTGGAACTCCTGGATGCGCTCGACCGCCTCGACCGAGGTGTCGGTCAGTCGGGCCGTCACCGACGCGGGAAGGTTGCCGTCGACGTAGAACGCGAGGACGGCGTCGAGCGTGTCGTAGCTCATGCCCATCTCCTCCTCGTCGGTGCCGTAGTCGACCATTCCCCCGGTCGGCGTCTTCTGGACGACCGACTCGTCGACGCCCAGGTGGGCCGCGACCTGTCGGACCTGCTGTTTGTAGAGGTTGGCAAGCGGGTTACAGTCGACGCCGCCGTCGCCGTACTTCGTCACGTACCCGGTCGCGAGTTCGGCGCGGTTCCCGGTGCCGAGTACGATCCGGTTCTCGCGGTTGGCCAGCAGGTAGATCAGCGTCATCCGGACGCGGGCGCTGGTGTTGCCGACGTAGCGGCCCTCCCACTCGTCCTCGGAGGGGTTCTCGGTCTCGGCGTCGCCCTGCGCTAGGACTTCCTCCATGATCGAGTCGATCCCGATCACGTCGTAGTCGATGCCCAGCTCCTCGGCGACGCGCTCGGCGTCGCTCATGTTCGCGTCCTCGTTGACCTCCTTGGGGAGGAGCACGCCGTGGACGTTGTCGGCGCCAAGCGCCTCGACGGCGAGGTAGGCCGTCGCCGTGCTGTCGATGCCGCCCGAGAGGGCGATCTCCGCGCCGTCGGCGTCCATCGCGTCGACGCGGTCCCGGATGAACTCGAGCAGGTGATCGACCTGCTCCTCCATCTCGTCCTCCGAAAACCGGAGGTCTACGGGGTTGATCTCGTCCTGTGTCTGCTCGTAGCGGTCTTCCATGTGAGTACCGAATACCCGGTCGTGTGACTGAAAAGCTATGCGCTTTCGCTCTCAGATCAGGGGCTGATCTTCCCGATTTCGGGCGAACTATCACCAGCAACCTCGACCCGCCGGCCGGTCGGTGCTCGCGCCGGTAGCCGACGACCCGCACCCGAGAGCGACCGTCCATTCCGTCGCGGCGCGAGGAGAGAGTCCGAGTCGGCCGCGTCTCGGAGTGCCGAACGCCTCAGACCGGGCCGAATCCGAGGACGCGCTCGCCGGTCGTCTCCGAGACCGCGATCTCGAGTTCGACCTCGAGTCCGGTTTCGACGGTCTCGAGGTCGAACTCGACGACCTGGCCGGTGAGTCGGACGGGACCGAAGGCGGCGACGGCCGTCGCGTAGGGGGCGTCCTCCTCGAAGGCGGGCGTCGGGACGTGGGTGACGGTGAACGTCTCGATCTCGCCGCTGTCGGGCAGGGCGGTCTCCTCGAGATCGGTCGCGCCGCAGTCCGGACAGACCCGGCGGGGCGGCAGCGAGGCGTGGCCCTCCGGACACTCGAGACAGTAGGCCGCGTCCTCCTCGGCGGCGTCGAGCCACTCGTCGAAGCCGGCGTCTTGCACGTCGTCAGCGTCGCTCATCGGTCCACCTCCAGGACGTGAACGGTCGCGCTGGCGACCGTTCCGCCCGCGTTGTGCGCGACGCCGGTCGTCGCGTCGGAGACGAACTCGCTGTTGGGGTGGTCACCCGCGAGCAGGTCGGCGAGCTCGGCGATCTGGGAGACGCCGGTCGCGCCGACGGGGTGGCCCTTGGCCTTCAGCCCGCCGGAGAGGTTGATCGGCGTCTCGCCGTCGGCCGTGGTTCGACCGTCCCGGGCCGCCGAGATCCCCTCGCCGACCGGCTCGAGGTCGAGCGCCTCGAGCGCCAGCACCTCCGCGATCGTAAAGCAGTCGTGGACTTCGGCGACGTCGACGTCGGCCGCGTCGACGCCCGCGTCGGCGTAGGCCTCTGCGCCGGCCTCGCGGGCGGCGGGCGAGCGGGCGAGGTACTCGCGGTCGTGTAAGGCCATCCGGTCGCCGCCCTGTCCCGTCCCCGAGATCGAGACCGGGGCGTCGAGGCCGTGCTCCTCGGCGTAGTCCTCGCTGACCAGCACGGCCGCGGCGGCGCCGTCGGAGATCGGACAGGAGTCGTACAGTCCGAGCGGCTCCGAAACTGGAGGTGCCTCGAGCACGTCCTCGATCTCGATCGCGCTCTGGTACTGGGCCTTCTCGTTGGTCAGCGCGTTCTCGTGGTTTTTCATCGCAACGTGGGCCAGGTCCTCGTGCTCGCCGCCGTACTCGTCGAAGTACGCCTGGGCCATCAGCGCGTAGGCGCCGGGGAAGGTCATGCCCGCCCGTACTTCCCAGAGGTCGTCGGCCGCGATCGCCAGGGCCTCGGTCGCGCCCGCGGTGCCGAGGTTGGTCATCCGTTCGGCGCCTCCGACGAGGACGACGTCGTCCTCGCCGTTTCGGATCCGCATGACGGCGTCGCGAACGGCGGTCCCGCTCGAGGCACACGCCGACTCGTAGCGGGTCGCCGGCGCCTGCACGCCCGCGGCCTCGGCCATCAGCGGGCCGTGGTGGCCCTGGTGTTCAGAGAGCTCCCCCATGAAGTTGCCGTACAACAGCGCGTCGACGTCCGCTCTGGGAACGTCGGCGTCCTCGAAGGCGGCGATAGTCGCCTCGGCGAAGAGGTCCCGGCTCGTCCGCTCGGGACTGTGGCCGAACGCAGTCAGACCGGCACCTGCGACACGTACGTCAGACATACACACCCCTTGTAGACCGATCGGTTAATACCCCGCGGTTAATATCTCAACGTCGACGGCGCGGGAGCGTCGAAACGGGAGATTTACTCCGCTCCGAGTTCAAATTCGACGCCGTGCGTCGAGCGGTTTCCACGCGCTTATCACCGATTCGGTCGCACGTTCGAGCATGGGTTCCGTTCCGTTCGACACCGAACTTCTCGAGGAACTGACCGAGACCAGCGGCGTCCCCGGCTACGAGGACCGCGTGCGCGAACTCGTCGTCGAGGAACTGGAAGACAGCGTCGATCGCGTCCGAACCGACGCGATGGGCAACGTGGTGGGAACGCTCGAGGGGGAGTCGGAGTACTCGGTCGCCGTCGCGGCCCACATGGACGAGATCGGTTTCATGGTCCGGAACGTCCGCGGCGAGGACGGGGAGTTCGGCTTCGTCGAACTCGACGCGCTCGGCGGGTGGGACGCCCGCGTCCTCAAGGCCCAGCGGGTGACGATCCACACCGACGACGGCGACGTACCGGGCGTGATCGGCTCCCCGCCGCCCCACACCCTGGACGAGGAGGAACGGGAGAAGACCCCCGAGGTCGAGGACGTCGCCGTCGACGTCGGCCTCCCCTACGAGGAGGCCGACGAGCGGATCTCGCGGGGCGATCTGGTCACGATGGACCAGACCACCGAACGCGTCGGCGAGACGATCACGGGGAAGGCCTTAGACGACCGTGTCTGTCTGTTCGCGATGCTCGAGGCCGCGCGCCGGCTCGAGGCTCCCGACGCGACGATTCACTTCTGTGCGACGGTTCAGGAAGAGGTCGGGCTGCGGGGCGCCAACGCCCTGGGCGTCGACGTCGATCCCGACCTCGCGGTCGCGCTCGACGTCACCGTCGCCAACGACCTCCCCGGGTTCGACGACGGCGACCACGTCACGGCGCTGGGCGAGGGAACCGCGATCAAGCTCAAGGACTCGAGCGTGATCACGAACCCGAAGGTCCACCGCCGGATGCGGGCTGTCGCCGAGGAACGCGACATCGACCACCAGCTCGAGATCTTG
The DNA here is from genome assembly GCF_000337695.1 of Natronococcus jeotgali DSM 18795. Taxonomy (GTDB): domain Archaea; phylum Halobacteriota; class Halobacteria; order Halobacteriales; family Natrialbaceae; genus Natronococcus; species Natronococcus jeotgali. The sequence continues at coordinate 3,777 of NZ_AOIA01000166.1, read as the reverse complement.
CCCGCGGGCGGCACCGACACCGCGGGCTTCCAGAACACCGCCGGCGCGAAACCCGTCGGCGCCATCTCGGTCCCGACGCGCTATCTGCACACCGTCACCGAGACCGCCCACGTCGACGACGTCGCGGCGACGATCGACCTCCTCGAGGCGTTCCTCGAGACCGAGGACGGCGACCACGAGTACGCCCTTTGAGACGGACCGTCTCGGTCCCGGAACCGCCGTTCGTTCACTCCGGGAGCTGCGCGAGCGAGAACCAGAACGTCTCGATCAGCTCGACACGCTCGACGAGTTCGTCGGGATCGATCGGTTTCGTCAGGTACGCGTTGGCGCCGGCGGCGTAGGCCCGCCGGACGTCCCCCTCCTCGTTCGAACTCGAGAGCACGATGATCGGGATTCGGCTGTGCTCCGGATCGGTCTTGAGCTCGTTCAACACCTCGTGGCCGTCCGTGTGCGGAAGGTTCAGGTCCAGTAAGACCAGATCGGGCTGGGGGGAATCGGCGTGTTCGCCGCGTCGGTAGACGAACTCGATGGCCTCGTCGCCGTTAGTGACGACGTGGAGCCGGTGTGGAATGTCGGTGACGGCGAGCGCTTCCTGAAGCAAGCGAACGTCTCCGGGGTTGTCCTCGACCAACAGGATATCGACCTCCTCGGGGGAGGCGGTGCGTTCCGAGGTTCCGTCGTCGGTCATCGCTCCTCGAGTGCGGGCGGCGAGTTCGCGGCGGTTGCCGACAGCGTTTCGGGTGAAATACGCAGCACGTCCGACGTCGGCCGTCGCTCGCTTGCTCGTCCCATACTCGAGCGAAGCGGACCGGTCTCCCAGAGTATGCGGGCTACCTATGTAACGTCTTTATCTGTCCTTGCGGGCTTCGAAACGCACTCCGGGATCGTCGTCGGGCTTTCGACGCCTCCGAACCCGCAGTGGACGCCCGGCGTATTCGGCGCGGTCAGGGCATCTCGTGGACCGTAAGCTCCACGTCGCGTCGCCGGCCCTCGATGTCGGCGACCAGCCGCTCGACGACGGTCTCGGCCTCGTCGAGCAGTTTGGGTTCGACCTTCCGGACGACCCAGTCAAGCGAGACGAACCGGGGCAGTGCGAGCGCGTTCTCGTCGGCCGAGTGGGGATCGTAGGCTGCGTCGAAGTAGATCCGGCTGGCGGCTTCGGCCCCGGCGGGCGCCGATTCGGGTTCGGGTTCGACGCGCCACTCGCCGCGGGCGTCGACGTCGTTGAGCAGGTGCCACTGCAGCGACTCGGGCGCCTCGATCGCCGTCACCTTCGATCGGGCGGTGTAGTTGAGCTTCCACCAGGCGAGCTCGAGGTCGTAGACCGAGCCGACGTCGCCGTCGCCGCGGACGTGCACCTCCCGCAGGTGGTCGGTGTACCGCGGGTAGTCGACGAACGACCGGACGTACGGGAACACCTCCTCCGGGGGGCGGTACGCGACCGTGCTGAGCAGGATCCTGTCCACGGGCTGGCTAAGACGGGGATCGGTAGTAAGGATTCCCATTCGGGGGATCGCGCGTCGCGACCGACCGCGCCGGAGTCCGGCGGCCGAGGACTGCGTGGCAATCTTCTATACGCCGGGGAGACAACGCCGACCCATGCGAGACGTCTGTATCGTCGGCGGGGGCGTCGCCGGCCTCGCCGCGTCGATCCTTACCGCCCGCGCGGGACTGGACACCCTCGTCGTCGACGGGGGCGAGTCGATCCTCGCGCGCAACGCCAGCCTCGAAAACTACCCCGGATTTCCGGACGGGATCGACGCCCGTCGGTACCTCCAGCTCACCCGCGAACAGGCCCGGAACGCGGGCGCGACCTTCGAACTCGGCCGAGTGACGAGCGTCGAACCCGTCGCGGAGGACGACCTCGAGGCGGGGTTCGTCCTCGAAACCGACGGCGGGGAGCCCCTCGAGGCCCGACGGGTGATCGCGGCCTCCTGGGCCGACAGCGACTACCTCGTTCCCCTGGACGTCGGTCGGATCCAGCGCGGGAACAAACACTTCGTCAGCGTCGACGAGGGCGGCCGAACCGCCGTCGATGGCGTCTACGCGGCGGGCCGGATCGCCGGCGAGCCCCACCAGGCCATCGTCGCGGCCGGCCACGGCGCGAAGGTCGGTTTCGCGGTGATCCACGACGCCGACGTCAACTTCTACCAGGACTGGGTCGTCCCCGAGGGCTACTTCACGGGGCGAGGCCGCGAGGTGCCGCCGGGCTGCGAGGAGATCGACGACGAGGAACGGCGGCGACGCGACGAGCGGGCCCGGGAGACGATGCTCGAGGCGCTGTCGGAGCCGCTGGCGGAGCGCCCGACGATGCACCCGAGCGTCGAGCGGGACCGATCGTGAGCTCCCGTCCCCGTCGGGTCGACGGCGAGCCGATACGCCTTCGAACGAGCGCGGAGCGGGAGGCCCTCGGCGCCGCGACCGCGTACGCGCGAACGCACGAGCACGACCTCGGGACGCCGGCGGAGGCGGCGTACCTCGAGGCGCTTCCGGACGCGCGCCGGGAGATCTGCCGCCGGCTCGTTCGCGGGCTGCTTCGCGGGCGTCCGGCGGGACTTCCCGACGCCGCGTTCGTCGATCCGGCGAACCCCGCCGTTCCCGACGCGCCGGCGCCCCTCGAGGCGCTGACCGGGGATCGGCTCCGGTCGCTCGTCGACCCCGACGGCTGTCGTCGCCTCGCGGTGCTCCCGTTTCCGTCCTCGGAGACCGCGCTGATCGCGCCGATCGCGGCGAGACACGGCTACGACCGGTTTCGGTTCGTCGGCCCGACGTACCGGTGGTCCTCGACGGCTGCGGGACGGGACGGCGAGAACGGCGGGAGACTCGCCCATCCCGTCGACCTCGTCCCGTTGCTCTCCGGCGAGGACGCGTTCGCCGACGCCGACCAGGCCGAGCGGATCCGCGCCGAGCTCGCGGAGAGCGTCGCCAACCTCGCGCTGGCGCGGCTGGCGACGCCCGTCCTCGCGGGGGAGATCGACCGGCGGGTCGATCCCGCGGTCGAGTCGCCGCTCGAGGCCCTCGCGAGGGGCGTCCCGAGCGCCGACGCCGCGACCGCCTTCGAGCGGATCGTCACCGACGGCCACCCGTTCCATCCCGCCGGCAAGATCCGACGCGGGATGACCGCCGCCGACGGGCTGGCGTACGCGCCCGAGTTCGCCGAGCGGATCGATCTGCGGTTCGTCGGCGTCGACCGGGAGTACGCCCTCGAGACCCGCGCGCAAGCGTCGGAGAGCGAGCGCGGTCGGCTGACCGACCGCCTGTACGCGACGTTCGACGGTCTCGAAGGCGCGCTCGAGCGCGCCGTTCCCGCGGGGCGGGCCGGCGAGGAGTACGCCGTCGTCCCCGTCCACCCGATGCAGTTCCACCGGACGATCCCGGACCGCTACGCCGACCCGATCGAGGACGGACGGGTCGTCCCGATTCCCGACTACGCGACGCCGGCGACGCCGCAGCTCAACCTCCGGACGGTCGTCCCCTACGCGACCGATCGCACCGCCGACGGCCCGCTGCCCCACCTCAAGCTCGCGATCCCCGTCCAGACCACCAACGTCGTGCGAACCCTCTCGCCCCACGCCGTGACGAACGGCCCGCAGGTGACCGACGTCGTTCGCGCGATCGAGCGCCGGGAGTCCCTCGAGGAGCTGGGGCTGCTCGCCGAGCCGGCGGCGACCTGCTACTACCCGCCCGGCGGCCCCCACCCCGAGGGCGAGGCGTTCGACGACGCGCGTCACCTCTCCGGGCTGGTGCGACAGCTGTCTCTTATACACATCTCTGATG
>NZ_AOIA01000165.1 GCF_000337695.1 Natronococcus jeotgali DSM 18795 | reverse complement strand
TCAGAGATGTGTATAAGAGACAGGTCTTCCTCGAGCGCTACGTCGCGGTCGTCGTCCCCGAGCAGCTGCGCCTGCTCTCGGCGTACGGCGTCGCGCTGGAGAGCCACCTCCAGAACAGCCTGATCGTCTTCGACGGCCCCGAGCCGGTCGCGACGCTGGTTCGGGATCTCGGGGGCATTCGGATCCTCCGGAGTCGGCTCGCCGAGCGCGGACTCGCGGTCGATCCCTACCCCGACTCGGACGTCGACGCCGCCGACGAGACGGCCCTCTACCGGAAGCTCTACTACGCGCTCTTCCAGAACCACCTGGCGGAGCTCGTCGCGACGGTCGCCCGCGAAACCCCCGTCGACGAGCGGGACTGCTGGACCCTGGTCCGCGAGCGATGCGACCGGACCTTCGAGGGGCTGCGGGCCGAGGGCGCGGCTCCGTCGGCGCGACTCGACCGCGATCGGGCGGCGCTGCTCGAGCAGCCGACGGCCCACAAGGCCCTGACCGCGATGCGCCTGCGGGGCAAGCGCCACGAGTACGTGACCAGCGAGATCTCGAACCCGCTCTCCGCGGCGGGGCGGGAGCGAATCGTGCCGTCAGCTACCCACGACTGAAGTCGTGGGCTTGTCAGTGGACTCCCCTTCTGCCGTCGAATCGACGGAGGCGCGGAAATCGCCGTTCAGGTTCAGCGTCCCTGACGTTAGCGCACACTGACAGGGTGCGCCTCCACCCGAAGACTTCTGCCCCGAGTGGAGTTTCTTGAGAAGTTTGCGAGCAATGTTCTTGCTCGCGTTGTAGTCCGCGTTCAGTTCGTACTCGCACTTCTGGCACACGAACTTGTGCTTCGACCGTCGATTGTTCTCGTGGGTAAAACCACATGACGAACACCGCTGAGACGTGTATGCGGGACTCACCTGCTCGACCTCGAGACCGAACATCTCGGCTTTGTATTCGACATACTGGTAGAGGCGTCGGAACGTCCATGCGTGGAATCGCTTCGCTCCAGCCATTCGCTTGCGAATATCGGTCAGATTCTCGAACGCGATATGCGTACACGCATGGTTACGGGCTTCTTCGAGAATCTGGTTCGAGGCACGATGCAGTTCGTCTTGCATCCAGCGGTGTTCGCGGTCTTTCATCGACTGAATCGACAGGTGTGCCGACCGCGTTCCAGCCTGTTGCATCGACCCACGAGTCTTCTCAAATTCTCGGCGCCGATGATTCATCTCGTCGGCATTCCCGATGAACGCACCCGTGGAACTCACGGCGAGCGAGCCGTCCACGTTTAGGTCAACGCCAAGGACTGTTCTGTGCTTGGCGTTTTCAGAAGTAGGCGTGGACGACTCTTTCTCGCTTTCAGTTCGACGCATCCGCACGTGGAGATAGAACGACTCAGAGTGGCGGTCGTACTGCAACGTGGACATACGGAACTCGTAGTCCTCGTTCAACAGATACGCACCAATTGGTGTCTCCTCAGTGTCGTCGGGAATCACATAGTCACACTCGATGCGACCGTTCACCGTGGACAGAGAAACGTGGTCGCGGTGGAACGTCGCAGAGCGTTTGTCGTAGACGACGCTCCAGGCGTCGAAGTGTGGTTGACTCGTGTCGTCGCCTTTCTTGAGTCGGGCGACACCGCTTTTCGTGGCCTCGATAGCGCGTCGAATCCCCTTCTGCACGAGGTTTGCAGTCAACTCCGTTTCGTTACGAAGTTGGTCGTAGAGGGCTTTCTCGGCGTTCTGTTTCGAGGTTATGCAGTAATCGTTCGGGTGCCTCCACGCCCACTCTGCCGTAGTATTGGCACAGTGGAGGAAGTGGTTCTTCGTCTGATGGAGGTCGTCGCACCGCTGGTTGGGTACGTCGAGTTTGATTTTGACGGTGCGAATCACGCCCTCCATCTGTGCTTCACATGTCGAACTATCTCTTTATAAATTCCACGACTGGCGCGGGGGAGTCGGCTTGCTATCGTTCGTGGTTTGATTCGAGGCTTGTCGGATTCCTCCCACGGCTAAAGCCGTGGGCTTCCTCTTGCCTCTCTGTGAGCCGAGACGGCGTCCGCGGTCCCGTCGCGACGCCTCGCTACGCTTAACACGCCCCGGGAGCGAGTACCTGTCACATGCTCGAGGGAGTCAACGTCGCGCTCGGGGTGACGGGGTCGATCGCGGCCGTCAAGACGGTCGAGCTGGCCCACGAGCTGCGCCGGCGCGGTGCCGCGGTTCGCGGGGTAATGACCGACAGCGCGCGGGGGATCGTCCACCCCTGGGCCGTCGAGTTCGCCACCGAGAACGACGTCGTCACCGAGATCACGGGCGGGGTCGAGCACGTCGAGCTCTGCGGCTACGAGGGGTGGGCCGACGTCTTGCTGATCGCGCCGGCGACGGCCAACACCGTCGGCAAGATCGCGGGCGCGGTCGACGACACGCCCGTGACGACCTGCGCGACGACGGCGCTGGGCGCGGACACCCGGGTCGTGATCGCCCCCGCGATGCACGAGCCGATGTACGACCACCCCGGCGTCCTCGAGGCGATCGAGACCGTCGAGGCGTGGGGCGTCGACTTCGTCGAGCCCCGGCTCGAGGAAGGGAAAGCCAAGATCGCGAGCGAGGACGCGATCGCCGCGAGCGTCGCCCGCGCGGCCGGAACCCGTTCGCTCGAGGAGCGCCGCGTCGTCGTCACCAGCGGCGCGACCAGCGAGGCGATCGATCCCGTCCGCGTGCTGACCAACCGCTCGTCGGGCAAGACCGGGCGGGCGGTCGCCGAGGCCTGTGCGGCCCGGGGCGCCGACGTGACGCTGGTTCACGGCGTCGTCGGCCCGCACGCGCTCGAGGCGGGCGGCGGCTCGGACTGGGAGTCGCTCCCCGGGATCGACGTTCGCCGGGTCGAGAGCGCGAGCGAGATGCTCGCGGCGACGGAGGCGGCCTGCGAGGACGCCGACGCCCTGGTATCGGTCGCCGCCATCGGCGACTACACCCTCGAGTCCAGCCCCGAGAAGATCCGCTCCGGACGGGAGCTGACCCTGGAGCTCGAGCCGACGCCGAAGCTCATCGACGAGATCCGCGCCGATCGTCCCGACCTGTCGATCGTCGGCTTCAAGACCGAGACGTCCGGCGACGACGAGGCGATGGTCGACCGCGCCAGGGAGACCCTCGAGCGGGCCGACCTCGCCTTCGTGGTCGCGAACGACGCGAGCGTCATGGGATCGGATCGAACCCGTGCGCTGCTGGTCGAGGACGACGCGGCACGGGCCTACGAGGGCTCCAAGACGGGGCTGGCCGTCGAGGTCGCCGACGCGCTCGCGGTCGAACTCGGGGACGCCGATCCCGCCGCCTGACCGTCGGGTTCGCGTCGGCTCCGGACTCATCGCGACGTGCGGTTCGGTCACAGTGGCCGATCTCGGCCGGAGAGACCCGAAACGGCCCGATATCGGTCTCGAGTCCGTCGCGTATCGTCAACTTTTACTCGCCCACCGTCCGACCCACGACATGGACCAGTTGAAGCGGTCGCTCCTCGAGGCGCCGATCATCGAGAAAGACGGCTACCACTACTTCGTCCACCCGATCAGCGACGGCGTCCCGAAGCTCGATCCCGGCCTGCTTCGCGAGATCGTCATCCGCATCATCCGGAAGGCCGACCTCGAGGACGTCGACCGGATCGTCACGCCCGCGGCGATGGGAATCCACATCTCGACCGCGGTGTCGCTGATGACCGACATCCCGCTGACGGTCATCCGGAAACGGCAGTACGGCCTCGACGACGAGGTCGCGATCTTCCAGGAAACGGGCTACTCGGAGAACGAGATGTACATCAACGACGTCCGTGAGGGCGAACGCGTCCTCGTGCTCGACGACGTGCTGTCGACGGGCGGGACGCTGGCAGCGGTGCTCGAGGCGCTCGACGAGATCGGCGCGGAGGTCATCGACACGGTCGCGGTGATCAAGAAGGCCGGCGGCGAGAACAAGGTCGCCGACGCCGGCTACGACGTCAAGACGCTGATCAACGTCGACGTCGTCGACGGCGAGGTCGTCATCGTCGACGAAGAGGGGGATTAAGTTACGCGGGGCGATCCGCCCCGGAACAACTCCAGCCACGTTCTCTATTGTTTCAAGGGGGATCGGACGCTCTCCAACGACCGTTCTGGAATCGCGCCCCTTCTGGACGGCTACTCGGATCGAGACAGCCGAAGTGGACGGGGTAAGTATTGCGCCGTCACAAAACAATACATCTATATATTAGCTTTCCACATGAAAGATCATGGTGCAACGACACGAGGTCACGTCCCGCCAGCGGCGGTCGGTGGGGCGACCGCTCTCCCGCGTTGGTCGACAGATATATGACTTGGTTTTGGGAACAGGTACCTATGTCCGATAGTTCGGATAACCAAGGTGTAGATCGATCGCGACGGAAGATGCTCGGGCTTCTTGGGGGAAGCGCGACCGTCGGGCTCGCCGGGTGTTCGGCCCTCCTCGGGGACGAAAACGGGGACGACGACAGCGGTGGCAGCGGCGACTACGAGGTCAGCGAACACGCGGACAAGGCCCAGGCCGCCTGGCAAACCGTCGTCGACAATCCCGGTCCCGACGCCGAGGAGACGCGCAACGAGGCCTACGTCGAGATCGAGGAGGCCGTCCGGGACGACATGGTCCTGCTCCCGCTGTACCACAGCAAGGGCGAACGCTTCTGGTACGACTACGTCGACATCCCCGAGCACGGCGCGCTCGGGAGCCACCACCAGCAGTTCAACGAAGTCGAACTCGAGGGCGACAGCGAGCTGAACCTCCTCAACAGCAGCTTCGACGAGCTGGACCCGATCATGTCGACCGACACCGCGTCGGGAATAGTCATCACCCAGCTCTACGAGACCCTGACCCACTACCCGAACGGGGTCGCCGAGGTCGAGAACCAGCTCATCGAGGGGGTCGAGACCTCCGAGGACAGCCAGACGTGGACGTTCACGCTCAAGGAAGGCGTCCAGTTCCACGACGGCCAGGAGCTGACGGCCGACGACGTCGTCTACTCGTTCCGCCGACTCGCCGAATCGGAGTACAGCGAACGAGCGAACTTCATCCTCGACACGCCGCTGGGTCTGGGCATCGAGTACGAGGAGGGCGAGGACGGCGGCGTCGCCCCCGACTCGATCGGGGTCGAGGCCGTCGACGACCGAACCGTCGAGCTGACCCTCCGGGAGCCCAACCCGGCGGTGCTCGATATCCTCACCTACGACGGGTTCGCCATCGTCCCGGAAGGAATCGTCGGGGACATCGAGGGGTACGACGGCGAGGTCGACCACGACGAGTTCCGCACCGGGATGGCCAACGGGACCGGCCCCTTCCAGTTCGACGGGTTCACGCCGGGCGAGGAGATGCGGGTCGTCCGCAACGATAACTACCACGGCACCGCCGCGAGCGTCGAGTCGGTCCACTGGGAGATCAACGAGGACCCCGAGTCGCGGTTCACCTACGCGATGGAGCAAAACGCCGACGTCTTCGACATCCCGACCTCGCAGTACGATCCCGAGCTGATCGACGCCGAGGAGGACGACATGGGACGGGAGGTCGGCACCTACGGCCCCTTCGAAAACGACGAGGAGACGAACTACCTCGCGGTCCCCGAGCTGGGGACGTACTACTTCGCGTTCAACGTCACGAACGTCCCCCGCCCGGTCCGGCAGGCGATCGCGTACGTCGTCAACCACGAGGAACTCATCCAGGACGTCCTCTCCGAGCGCGGGTTCGAGGCCTTCAGCTTCACCCCGCCGCGGATGTGGCCGACCGGCGACGACGGCTACGACCAGTGGGTCGACGAGTGGCCCTACGGCGTCAACGAGACCGACATCGAGGGCGCTCGAGAGGTCCTCGAGGAGACGGACTACACCTCGGACGATCCGTTCGAGATGACGGCCGCCACCTACGAGTCCGCCCCCGAGTACGCCGAGATGGCCGAACTGATCCGCCAGAAGCTCGGCGACCTCCCCGTCGAGATCAACAACAACTCCACGCAGTTCTCGACGCTGCAGGACCGCGGCGAGGACGGCGACCTCGAGATGTACTCGCTGGGGTGGGTCTGGAGCTGGCCGGACGTCGCGTACGGCCACTTCGGGTTCGAGCCGAAAAACACCAACACCTCCGAGATGCCGAACTCGGCGACCGGGTACTACCTCGACTGGCAGGCCAACTTGGACGAGGAAGCCTGACGGATCGGCTCCGAACGACGAATCGTCCGACCGATCGTCCGTTCTGCGGACGGTCCGAAACGAAATATTTAGATGCCGTTAGAAAATCAACGGTGAGTGTAAGAATGGGAACTCATATTCGAAACGTGTTTAGAATTGATAGTGATGCGCCATGAGCCGGTGGGGCTACTTCTTCCGACGACTGCTGCTGTCGATCCCGGTCCTGTTTCTGGTCATGACGTTCATCTTCGTCCTGTTGCGGATGGGACCGGTCGATCCCGTCGCCGCGAGGCTCGGTCCCGAGGCGACCGGCGCAGAGGCCGCGCGAATGCGAGAGCGACTCGGCCTCAACGACCCCCTCTGGGAGCAGTACGTCGATTTCGTCACCGACTTTCTGGTTCTCGACCTGGGTCAGTCCTGGGTCGTGTACGCCGACTGGGAAGTGACGACGATCGTGATGAACTCGGGGCCGCCGACGCTCTGGCTCGGCTTCTGGGCCATCCTGCTTCCGCTGTTTATCGGCATCCCGCTCGGCTTCTACGCGGGCCTTCGACCCAACAGCTGGAGCGACTACACCGCCTCCGTCAGCGGTATCCTCTGGCAGGCGATGCCGAACTTCTGGCTGTGTATCATCCTGCTCGCCGTGTTGCGCCAGACCCAGGGCGGCGGGTGGCTCGGGTTCGACTGGTACGCGTTCGGCCCGGAGATCAGGAGCATCACCGGGACGCCGAGCCTGGACTTTCTCTCCTGGTCGAACCCGTTCGGCGCCGTCCCGTTCCCGACCGGGATCGACTGGAGCGCCCTCGCCGTCGACGTCAAGCTGATCCTGCCGCCGGCGCTGGTTCTCGGCTCGGCCTCGATGGCGGCCGAGTTGCGCATCGGCCGGACGGCGATCCTCGAGACGATCAACTCGAACTACGTCGAGACCGCCAGGGCGAAGGGACTGAAGAGTCGCGCTATCGTCTGGAAACACGTCTTCCGAAACGCGCTCATCCCGCTGGTTCCGGTCATCACTAACGAGGCGTTCCTGCTGATCGGCGGCTCGGTCATCGTCGAGTCGATCTTCAACATCAACGGTCTCGGCAGGATCTTCTTCCGCGCGATGGTGCAGGGCGATCTTCCCCTGGCCGGCGCGTTGCTGTTTATCTTCACGCTGATCATCATCTTCCTGAACATCGTCCAGGACTTCCTGTACACGATCATCGACCCGCGAGTGGGGTACGAACGATGAGCACGAGCATCACGTCCGAGACGGGGGAACCGGATTCCGAAGAGACCGTACTTCGCGAACGAATCGCCGAGAACCCGGGTCCCGCACTCTTCTGGCTCGCGGGTGCGGCCGTCCTGCTCGCGCTCGAGCTGGGCCGGATCGCGGGGTGGATCACCGGTCTCGGTTCGGCGGTCGGGTTCGCCGTCAACGTGATCGCCGGGATCCCGCGCTGGATCGGCGGCAACGTCGCCGACGCGACGGTTCCGATCGCCGAGTACTTCGTCGGCGACGCGCTGTCGCTGCTGTTGTTGTTCGGCGTGGCCTCGTTGCTCGTGGGGCTCGCGCCCTGGAGCGCCGCGGATCGGTTCGACTTCGGTGCGAGTCCTCGAACGATGGCCCTCCTCGAGCGGGCGGCGGTAACGGCCGTTCTGGCCGCCCTCGCCGTCCTGTTCGTGTTCACGCCCGTCGGAGGGCTCGTTCGAACTGCGGCCGCGGCTCCGTTCGACCTGCTGTCGTCGCTCCCGACGATCACCGACCACGAAGTCATCTCGAACCGGGGCCACCGAACGCCCGGCGGCGGCTGGGAGGGGACGTTCCTCGGCCTCTCGCCCGCGGTCGCGTGGGGAATTCGCGTCCTCCTGGTCTACGGGTACGCCCTCGTCCTGATCGGGTGGGTCTGGAAGGGGTACGAGATCTTCCGGACGCACTACCGACAGGCCGACTGGACGCCGCGCGACGACACGTTCGATCGGTTTCGCAGCCACTACTGGGGGCTGTTCGGACTGGTCGTCGTCGTGCTGTTCATCGCGACGGCGCTCTGGGCGCCCGCCGTCAGCCCGGTTCCGGCCGAGGAGAACATCTACTCGCCGTACTCCTACGAGGTGGAGTACCTCGAGGACGGCGAGGTCGCCACGACGACGATCGGAAACGCGAACCTCGATACCCAGTCCGACGGGCAGAACACGGTCGGCCCGATGAGCTACGACGAGTACGACCGCTGGGCGCCGCTGGGAACGACGCCGAACGGACAGGACATGCTCACCCACCTCGCGTACGGCGCCCAGACCTCGCTCGTAATCGGCCTGCTGGCCATCGGTCTCGGCGGGCTGATCGCCGTCACGATGTCGCTGCTGACGGCGTACTACAAGGGGATCGTCGACGTGCTGACGGTGATCGCCAGCGACTCGATCATCTCGATCCCCGCGTTCCTCCTCGTGATGATGCTGTCGGTGATTTTCGACCAAGGGAACCACGTGCTCGCGGAACCGCTCAACGGCGGCGTCCTCCTCGGGCTGATATTCGCGTTCGTCTACTGGCCCGGTATGTGGCGGTCGATCCGCGGCCCCTCGCTCCAGGTCGCCGAGGAGGAGTGGGTCGACGCCGCCAAGAGCTACGGGCAGACGCCGGCGAACACGATGCGAAAACACATGGCCCCGTACATCGCGGGGTATATCATGATCTACGGCTCGTTGCTCCTCGGCGGCGTGATCATCTTCACCGCCGCTCTCTCGTTCCTCGGGCTGGGTATCAACGCTCCCACCCCCGAGTGGGGCCGACTCGTCAGCGACGGCCAGTCGTTCGTCTCCACGTCGTCGTGGCACGTCGCGACGATCCCCGGTCTCGTCATCGTCCTCGTGGTTACCGCGTTCAACGCCCTGGGCGACGGGCTTCGCGACGCGATCGATCCCGAGGCCGCCGCCGGCGACGCCAACACCGACGATACCGGTGCCGCAGCGGCAGGAGGTGGTGGATGATGTCTCTGGAACGATCCCCCCGAACGACGGCCGAACGTGACGAACCGATCCTCGAGGTCCGGAACCTGCAGACGGCCTTCTTCACCGAGAAGGAGACGATCCGGGCCGTCGACGACGTCAGCTTCGACATCCGACCCGGCGAGACGGTCGGCATCGTCGGCGAGAGCGGTTCGGGCAAGAGCGTGACCGCCCGCTCGATCATGGGGCTGGTCGACTCGCCCGGCCGGATCCTCCAGGGCAGCAGCATCCGGTTCGGCCACGTCGAGACCGTCCGGGAGTACGCCGAGGCGTTCCCGAACCGGACGGTCGACCTCGAGTCGCTGCGAGCCGAGTACGATCCGAACGACTTCTTCGCCCGAGCCGCCGTCGACGTCCGTCCGACCGACCTCGGCTACGAGCGGGCCGACGACGTGCCCCTCGAGGACGTCGTGGCGGCGGGCTACGGCGACGCCCTCGGCGTCGGCGACGGCGACTGCGTGTTCGTCACGGACGGCTCCCCGGAGTCGCCGTCCTCGATCGCGGACGGGTTCGTCGAGCTCACGCGGCTCGACGGCGAGGCCCAGCGGCGCATGCGCGGCGGTCGGATCGCGATGGTGTTTCAGGACCCGCTGACGAGTCTCAACCCCGTCTACACCGTCGGTAACCAGATCAAGGAGGCGTTGCGCCTCCACCAGGGACTGCGCGGCGAGGCCGCGACCCGCGAGGCCGCCGAACTGCTCGAGGACGTCGGCATTCCCGACGCCAGACGGCGGGTCAACGAGTACCCGCACCAGTTCTCCGGCGGGATGCGCCAGCGGGCGGTGATCGCGATGGCGCTGGCCTGCGAGCCGGAGCTGCTGATCTGCGACGAGCCGACGACGGCGCTGGACGTCACGATCCAGGCCCAGATCCTCGACCTGCTCGCGGAGCTGCAGGAGGAGCGAGACCTCGCGATGATGTTCATCACCCACGACATGGGCGTCATCGCGGAGATCAGCCACCGCGTGAACGTCATGTACGCCGGCGAGGTCGTCGAGACCGCGGGCGTGAACGACCTGTTCGCGGATCCGAAACACCCCTACACCCGGGGGCTGTTGCAGTCGATTCCGGGACGCCAGGAGGGAGATCGACTACAGACCATCGAGGGGAACGTGCCGACGCCGAACCAGCCGGCGACTCACTGTCGGTTCGCGCCGCGGTGCCCGAAGGCGTTCGCCGACTGCGAGGCGGTCCACCCCGCCTCCGTTCCCGTCGAGGAGGGTGCGACCGATCACACCGCGGCCTGTCTGCTCTACCCCGAGGAGCTGCCGACCGCGGAGGCGGTCGCCAGACACCGGCGCCGGGCCGACACCGAAACCCGAGGCGATACCGAATGAGCCAGCAAACGATCCACTCGGACGCCGACGTATCGACCGATAGCGACGAGGACGCGATGATCTCCGTCCGGAACCTCAAGACCTACTACGACGAGGGCGGGCTGCTCGGCGGGACGCCGGTCAAGGCCGTCGACGACGTGAGCTTCGACATTCGAAGCGGCGAGACGCTTGGCCTCGTCGGCGAGTCCGGCTGCGGGAAGACGACCCTCGGTCGGACGCTCCTCCAGCTCGAGGAGGCGACGGCCGGAGACGTCCTGTTCGACGGCGTCGACGTCACGAAACTCGACGGGTCGGAACTCCAGGAATGGCGTCGGAACGCCCAGATGGTGTTCCAGGATCCCGAGTCGAGCCTCAACGACCGGATGACGATCGGTGAGATCGTCCGCGAGCCCCTCGACGTACACGATTGGAAGACCCCGCGCGAACGGCGCCAGCGGGTCAAGGAGCTGCTGGCCACCGTCGGCCTCCAGCGCGAACACTACTACCGCTACCCCCACCAGTTCTCCGGGGGCCAGCGCCAGCGGATCAGCATCGCCCGGACGCTCTCGCTCGAGCCGGATTTCGTCGTGCTCGACGAGCCAGTCTCGGCGCTGGACGTCTCCGTGCAGGCCGAGATCATCAACCTGCTCGAGGATCTCCAGGCGGAGTTCGGGCTGACGTACCTCTTTATCGCGCACGACCTCTCGGTCGTCAGACACATCTGCGACCGCGTCGCCGTGATGTACCTCGGCAACGTCATGGAGATCGGCCCGACCGAGGAGTTGTTCGCGAACCCCTCGAACCCCTACACCCACTCCCTGCTGTCGGCGATCCCCGAACCCGACCCGACGAGCGACCGGGAGCGGATCACGCTGCACGGAACGCCGCCGAACCCGCGGTATCCGCCGTCGGGGTGTCCGTTCAGCACGCGGTGTCCGACCCGGATTCGCCCCGAGGAGTTCCGGGCGCTCGACGACGAGCTGTGGACCCGCCTCAACGCGCTGAAAAACACCCTCAGCGAGCGCAAACGCGCGGAGCTGTCGGTGCGCGAGCGCGTCCGCGCCGCCGTGGGCAAGGACACCCGCTTCGGCTCGATCGAGGAGCTGTACGACGACCTGTTCGGCGACCTCGAGGTTCCGCCGGACGTACAGTCCGCCCTCGACGAGATCGAGACCCACGCCCGAAACCGCGACGAGGACGAGGCGCTCGCGGTGTACCACGACGCCTTCGGGAGCGTCTGCGAGGCCGAGACGCCCGAGTACTACTCGACCGGCGACGGCGAGCACCGCAGCTACTGTCACCGCCACGACGAGGGCTACCGCTCTCCCGGTGCGGTCCTCGACCGGCGCCACCGGTAGCGATGCCGGACGCCGACTCGAGGGACCGACTGCGCCGATGGGGCCGGATCTGGGCCGACGGCCTCGCCTACGCCCTCGCCGTGGCGCTGTTCGCCGGGGCGGGAAGCCTCGTGCTCAGCGTCGCGACCGGCGGGGGACTCGTCCGCGCGAAGACGCTCCTCTTTCTGGCCGGGTGGCTCCTTTTGGCCTACGGAACGGTTCGGCTCTGGCCGTCCTCGCCCGACGACGTCGACGCCGATCCCCGGACTCGAGGCGAGCCGACGGCCGGCGGCCCGCCGACGCGGTTTCAGACGGTCGCTCGAGCGCTACCCCCCGCCAGGTGGACCGCGCCGCCCCGTCCCGAACGACGGCTGTCGACGGCGGGCAAGCTGTTGCTCGGGGGACTGCTGGTTCTGTTGCTGTCGTTGCTGATGGAGGTCGTCTTCGGCGTCGCCTGAGAGCTCGCCGGGACTTCGGAAAAAAGTTAACCGCCTTCCCTCGGACGATAGCATATGAACGACGACGCGCGCGCCCGCGACCCGCGAACCGAACGCCGACGCGATCCCACGGGTGCCCAGACCGAGGCCTGGAAACAGACCCTCGAGGACATGGACGCGCTCGCCCGACAGCGCCGCGACGACGGGTGGGACGTCCTCACCGTCCGGGCCGCACAGACCGACACCGTGAGTCGCGATACGGGCGACCCGGACCGGTTCGGACTGGTGCACGTCGTTCCCGACAACGACGCCGACGAGTTCGCCGAGACCTACGACGAGGAAGCGTTCACCGAGTATCTGGCCTACGGCGCCTCGATCGGCGGCTACGTGTACCTGGTCACGGAACTCATCGATCCGTCCGCCGAGCGATCGATCCTGATCGCCGGGCGGTACGACCTGGCGCTCGCACGCGGGATGATCACCGCCGCCAGGGACGAGGGCGTCCTCTATACGCACTGTAAGACGATCGACGGCACCACCCTCGGCTCGTTCGAACACGAGGAGTACGAGCCGCTGCTTCCCGACTCGTAGCGTCGCTCGAGCGTGCTCGCCGTGCTCGTCGGTCGGTTCAGCCCTCTAAAGCGTCGGGAGGCGCTACGACTGGCGCTCACGGATTCAGTCGAGCCAAAGCAGAACGGGAGGTAGATTTGAACCAAGGTAGTCGCAGCGTCCGTGCGAAGCGAGGACGACCGTCTACCCGAGGTTCAAATCTACTCCGTACGGCTTTCGGGGATTCCGGACTCGCTTCTCGTCGTGCTCGTCGTTCGTCGTTGAATCCCTGAAAAGTAGCGGGAGGTAGATTTGAACTACCGGTCTGCGGGTTATGAGCCCGCCGGAATCTCCTGGCTATCCCATCCCGCTACTTCTTCGTAACGCGGTCCGCTAGTTAAGGGTTGTGATTCGGACGCCGTATGTGGGTTTCTGTCGTCGACTCGTGCGGGCCGTCCGGGCGCGGCGGCCCTCGAGTTCGGCCCCGAACCAACCGGTCCGTTCGGAGCGTTCGTTCTCGAGTAGCGGACGCCGGAGCCGTCGCTCGCGGCGTCGATGCGTCGCCGGTCGCGAGAACGCGGCGAACCGGCTCGCCGAGAGCAAGCGTCGACCCGCCTTCGAAGCGCCTCGACGGGGACTGCCGCCGTCGGAGTCGGGACTCATGGCCGATCGGAACGGGGGATCGCCGCGGCTCGAGGCTCAGACCCCGAGGTCGGCCTTCGGACGGACGACCTCGACGTCTTCGGCGTCGACGCGGTCGACGTCGAGAAAGTGGGGCGTGAAGTTTCGCTTCTCGAAGTCCTCGAACTCCGATTCGACGCCGACGGTACACCACAGCTGGACCTTCTCGGGGCCGTGCCACTCGCCGTTGCGGCTGACGGCGAAACACACCACCTCGGTCCCGTCGTAGTCGACGATGGCCCCCTTCCGGATGCCGGGATCCCCGTGGATGATGAGACGCTTCATGCGGGAGGGTTTACGCGAGAGGGGATTAAACGCTTCGAAGGTCGAGGGACCGCCCGACGACGAGGACGAACCAAACGGGTTTTAAACGGCGCTACCGTAGGCCACGCCAAGTGAGATAACGATGCAGATGCCACGCCGATTCAATACGTACTGTCCGCACTGCAACGAACACCACGAGCACGAGGTCGAGAAGTCCCGAACCGGTCGGTCCTCGGGCATGAAGTGGGACGCTCGCCGCACCCGGCGCAACACCGCGACGATCGGCAACTCCGGTCGCTTCTCGAAGGTCCCCGGCGGCGAGAAGCCCACCAAGAAGACGGACCTCAAGTACCGCTGCAACGAGTGCGGTAAGGCCCACCTCCGCGAGGGATGGCGCGCTGGCCGAATCGAGTTCCAGGAGTGATCACGATGGCAGGAAACTTCTACTCGGTCCGCTGCGGTGACTGCGAGAACGAACAGACGGTCTCCTGTCTCTTATACACATCTCTGATGGCGC
>NZ_AOIA01000164.1 GCF_000337695.1 Natronococcus jeotgali DSM 18795 | reverse complement strand
GCCATCAGAGATGTGTATAAGAGACAGCTCGAGAACGGCTCCCCGAGCGGCGTCGACGGGATCCGGACCGCCCTGGAGGCCGCCGAGGGCAACGGAGCGGTTCCCGACGAGGTCGACCTCGAGGTGAGCTACGTCGGCGCTCCGGAGTACCGGATCAACGTCCAGGCGCCGAACTACAAGACCGCCGAGTCCCAGCTCGAGGAGAGCGCCCGACGCGCGGTCGCCGCGATCAAGGAGGAGGGCGGTTCCGGCGAGTTCCACCGCGAGCGACGCACCGACGACGAATGAAATCGGACATCCGGGTCTGCTCGGCGTGGCGCGACGCCCACGACCGCCCGGTGTACACCCTTTCTTCGACCTGTCCCGACTGCGGCGCCGACGCCGAAAACAGCGCGCCGGCCCCGTTCGATCCCGAGGATTCCCACGGGAAGTACCGACGCGCTCTTAAACGTCGCAGTCGCTGATACGGTATGGACGAACTCGAGATCGACGCGGTCGCCGAGGTCGAGCTGGACGACCCCGTACTCGTCGAGGGGCTGCCGGGCGTCGGACACGTCGGCAGCCTCGCCGCCGAGCACCTGCTCGAGGAACTCGAGGGCGAGAGCACGCTCGTTCGCCGGATCTACTCCCGAGAGTTCCCACCGAAGGTGAGCATCGAGGACGGCGTCGCCGAGCTGACCTGCGCCGAGATCCACGCCGTCTCGGTGCCCGACGGGCGGGATCTACTCGTGTTGACCGGGGACCACCAGGCCCAGACGAACGACGGCCACTACGCGCTGGCGTCGGCCTTTCTCGACGTCGCCGAGTCGTTCGGCGCGAGCGAGCTGTACGCGCTCGGCGGGGTTCCGACCGGCGAGCTGATCGAGGAGTACGCCGTCGTCGGCGCCGTTACCGACGAATCGCTGATCGAACCGCTCGAGGACGCGGGCGTCGAGTTCCGCGACGACGAGCCCGCCGGCGGCATCGTCGGCGTCTCCGGGCTCCTGTTGGGCCTGGGCGACCGCCGCGGCTTCGAGGCCACCTGTCTGATGGGCGAGACCAGCGGCTACCTCGTCGATCCCAAAAGCGCCCGCGCGGTACTCGAGGTGCTCGAGCAGATGCTCGGGTTCGAACTCGACTACGAGCGTCTCGACGAGCGGGCCGACGAGATGGAAGACGTCATCGGCAAGATCCAGGAGATGGAACAGCAACAACAGCAGATGGACGTCCCGACCGACGACGACCTGCGGTACATCGGGTGACGAGTCCCACGCGACGTTCGTGACTCCGTGCGGGTATCGTCGGTCCGTCGCGAACCGACGTCACGATCCCACCCTGGGCGACACTGGCGTTATATTTCTCTTGCGGACGTAGCTCGAGTATGGCCCACAGCCCCGAAGTTCCCGAGAAGTACGTCTGTACCGCGTGTCAGGTCCTGCACGTCGGGACGGTTTCTGCACACACCGACGCCGGCTACCGGTACGAGGCGCCCGAAGCGTGCGGCTGTTGCGGCGGGACCGAGTTCGTCCCCGAGGCGGAGTGGCCCCACGTCGACCGATAGTGCGAGTATCCCGCCGTCGCACCGGACGCCCGGATCACCCCTCGAGGACCTCGTAGGAGACGTCGGCGTCCCGGAGCGTATCGGTGACTCGGCCGACCGCGTCGGTCGTCGCGACGGCGGTGACCGCGAGCCCGCGCTCGGCGGCGTCGGCCGCGACCTCGCCGACGGCGAAGGTGACGGCGGGCTCGGTTTCGGCCCGCCGGCAGGCGACGACCGCCTCGACTCCGGTCGCGAGGACGAGGTCGGCCCCCTCGCAGCGAGCGGTAACGGTTTCGGCGCCGATCTCGCGGCTGCCGCCCGAGCGCACCGCGGGGACCTGGAGGACGGTGACGGTTCCCGGCTCGAGGTCGATGACGCCCTCGAAGCTGGTGACGCCGACGTCGGTGCCGGCCGCGGCGTCGGTCGTCGCGACGCCCGTCGCCGGGCCCGACTCGCCGGGTTCGGCGTGGAGGAGCCCGTCCTCGATCGACAGCGAGACGACGTCGCCCTGCTCGAGGTCGTCGGTCGCGATCGCCGTGTCCTCGCCCATCGCCCCGAGGACGTCCTCGGTGACGTGGTCGGCGAACCGGCGCACGTCGTCGGCGGCCTGAAAGAGCCAGTCGACGCCTTCTTTCGTGACGTGGTACCGAGATCGGCCCTCCTTCTCGACGAGTCCGTCGTCGACGAGTTCGCGGATGTACTCGCTGACGGCCTGGCTCGTGACGCCGACTTCCTCGGCGATCTCTCCCTGGCTGACGGCGGGCTGGCGCTCGGCGATCTGGACGAGGATCCGAAACCGCGTCGCAGCCCGCTTGTTGTCGAGGACGTCGACCATACGGGCAGTTGCCTCCAGTGCGGCAAAAAAGTACGCAGTCGCCGGGGATCGGTTGGCGAGGCAACAAACTCATGCCGGACGCGTCCGTCGAACAGGACGATCATGTCCGCGCCCTCCGCGCCGTCGGTCGCTTTCGACGCCGTCGCGGTCCTGGCGGGCGGCGAGACGCTCGCGTCGACGCTGCAGGCAACCCTGCCGATCGACGCGCTGGCCTGGATCGCCATCGCCGCCTTCGGGATCGCGTTGCTCGTTCGTCGCTCCGACATCGCTTTGCCCGCCCGCCCGCTCGCGGGCGCCGCCTGGCTGCTGTTCGGCGTCTACTGGCTGACGATGGTACCGTACTACTACGCCGACGCTCAGAGCCCGCTCCAGACCGTGCTGGCGCTCGCCGCCCTGCCGCTGTGTGCCTACACCGGCTACCTGCTCTGGAGCGGTCGGGACTCCCTGTTCGTGCTGACCAAGGCCGTCGCGCTCATGGGGCTGATCTATCTGCCCGCCGAGACGATTCCGTTCGTTCGCCAGTGGCTGATCGAGACCACCGCGGTCCAGACCCACTACGGCATGGAACTGCTCGGGTACAGCCCCGGTCTCAGCGAAGGGACCGCCGGATACGAGAGCCGGTTCGCCTTCGATCCCGAGGAGACGGTGACGGGGCGAACCACCTACATCGTGCTCGCCTGCACCGGACTCGGGAGCATGGCGATCTTCGGCGGGCTGATCGCCGCGGTGGCGGCTCCGCTGCGACGGAAGCTGGCCGCGTTCGCGCTCGCGATCGGCGTCATCTGGCTGTTGAACCTCGTCCGAAACGTCTTCATCGGGCTGGCGACCCCCTGGGGGTGGTTCCAGCAGGACGTCGTCGTCTCCTTCGTCACGACCTACCTCGGCGCCGAAGAGGCCCGCGTCTCCTACCTCGTCGCCCACAACTACGTCTCCCAGACGCTCTCGGTGGTCGCCCTCGTCGGGATCACCTACCTGGTCGTCAAGCTCCTGCCGGAGATTCTCGAGCCCCTCGAGGAGGTCCTGTTCGTGCTAACCGGCACCGAGTACGACCTCGAGACGGCCCTTGGTGCGGACGTCCGGACCGACGGCGGTCCCCGGGATCCATGACCGAGGCCGTCCCGGTTCCCTTCGAACTCGACGGCCGAGCGGTCTACTTCTCCGGCTCGGAGACGCTCGTCGTCGCCGACGTCCACCTCGGGCGCGACGCGACATCGCGGATCGAGGCCCCGCTCGGCGAGGCGACCGACGTCGGCGACCGCCTCGAGGCGTTGCTCTCGGCCCGCGATCCGGAGACGGTCGTGGTCGCCGGCGATCTGTTGCACTCGTTCTCCCGGATTCCCCGGGGCGTCGAGCGCTCGCTCGCCCGGCTCGTCGATCGCGTCGAGGACGCCGGCGCGTCGCTGGTCGTCACGCCCGGAAACCACGACGCGTTGCTCGAGTCGGTCTTCGACGGCGAGACGTTCCCGGCGTACCGGTTGGCCGACGGGGAGACGGTCGTCAGTCACGGTCACGAGCCGCCGTCGGGAGCGGCCGCGGACGCGAGCCGGTACGTCGTCGGCCACGAACACCCGGCGATCGAGATCGACGGACGGAAGCGTCCCTGCTTCCTGTACGAGCCCCCGACGGCGGACCGGGCGGCCACCCTGGTCCTGCCGTCGTTCACCCGTCTCGCGAGCGGTCGGACGATCAACGGGCTCCGATCGTCCGACCTCCAGTCCCCGTTCGTCGACCGCCTCGACGACTGCTATCCCGCCGTCTACGACCGCTCGAGCGGCGACACCCTCTGGTTTCCGCCGCTCGGAGCGTCGCGGCGACTCCTCGACTGAGATATAAAATTTAGTGACTGTAACTACGGGAAGACATATGCCAGTTCGTTCATATCTTCCGGTATCACGATGGCCGAACGCGCGGACCACCGCCCCGTCGCGGACCGACTCGTCTGCCCGAACTGCCCGGCGGACTATCCGACTCCGTTCTCGAGGCGGTACATCAGTTGCCGGCGCTGCGGCACGGAGTTCCTGGCGCCGGACGAGGCCCGCCGCGAGGACGACGGCGAGGCCGAACGGGAGCGCGACGAGGGCGGGCTCGAGCCCGTCCGTCGAACCGACGACCCCGGCGACGAACGGATCGGCCGACACACTGCCGAAAGGCCCGACGGGCGAACCGATCGACGAGACGACGGCCGGACGCGCTGGTTCCGGCGGGCGATTCGGACGGGCGTGCCGGCCGTTGCACCGGCGTTTACCGCGGTCTCGCTCTGGCTGTGGCTCCTCGGGCTCGCCTCTTTCGAGGTCGCCGCGGCGACCACCCTGCTCGTGATGAACGGGGTCGCCGTCCGGGAACGGCTCTAGCGGTCCTCGAGTACCGCCCGCGCCGCGAGTCGGCCACTTTTCATCGCGCCCTGGATCGACGACCACCGGGTGTAGTCGCCCGCCAGGTAAACCGGGCCGTCGGGCACCCGCGGGCCGGGTAACCGCTCGTGGATTCCGGGCGGCTGCGCGAACTGGGCGAACTCGATCCGGTCGGTACGGCGGGTCTCGAGCGCGTCGAACCGTCGATCGGGGTACCACGACTCGAGGGTCTGTCGGGTGGTCGCCGCGAGTTCGTCGTCGCTCTCCTCGCGCTCGCCCAGGTAGGTCGCGCTGATCAGCTCGGTGCCGTCGGGGGCGTACTCCGGGACGACCTCGCTGTGAGGGACGAGGTGGTTCGGCCCGTCTTCGGTCGCGTTCAACAGGAGTCGCTTCCCCGTCTCGAGGTCCGTTCCGCCCGGCAGCTCGTAGTACTGGGTGACGCAGGCGCGCGCGTCAGTGGGGATCGACTCGACGCCGGTCAGCTCCCGGGCCGCGGGCGGGTCGGTCGCGACCACGACCGCGTCGGCGTCGTACTCCTCGCCCGCGGCGGTCACCGTCGCTCTTTCCCCGTCGCTCGAGACCGCCGTCACCTCCGTCCCGAGCTCGAGGCTGGCGCCGGCGACCCGCGCCTTCTGGGCGAGCTGGGCGGGGATCGCGGCCATCCCGGTCGCGGGCACGGCAGCGCGGCTCGTCAGCAGGGCCCGGAACGTGTACTCGAAGACCCGACTCGACGTCGACAGCGATCGGTCGAGGGTGATCCCGCCGTAGAACGGCGCGACGAACTCCTCGACGAACCGATCCGAGAACCCCCGTTCGCGCAGGAACGACTCGATGGTCGTCTCGGGTCCGGGGTCCTCGAAGATCGCCTCCGGCTCTCGCCGGACCAGCTCGAGGGCGAGGCGAGCGATTCGCAGCGCGTCTCCCGTCGAAACGTGTTCGTTGGTAAGCGTCGCGGGCAGCGCCCGCGGATCCCGGATCGGGTCCGACAGCGTCGACCGACTCCCGGGGCGGGCGATACACGCCCCCGGCGCGAACGGGCGCAGGTCGAGGGCGTCGAACTCGAGTTCCCGCCGCACCGTCGGGTAGGACGGAAACAGCACCTGGAACCCGCGATCGAACCGAAATCCTTTCCGCTCGTGCGTCCAGACCCGGCCGCCGACGTTTCCGGATCGTTCGAACAGCGTTACGTCCAGTCCCGCTCCGGCGAGGTGCCGGGCGGCGACGAGTCCAGCGAGCCCGCCGCCGGCGACGACGGCTCGCGGCGTCTGCGTCATACCCCGTCGTTAGTAGCCGACACTGAAAGTCGTACCCGTCTCGGTAGCCGTCGGGGGCGTTCTCGAGCCGGCTACAGCTCCGTCAGCACCCGGAGGGCGATCCCCGCCAGGATCACCGGGACGGCGAGAACGGCGGTGATAACGGGCGGAACCGGGAGTACTAGCAGCGCCACGCCGACCAGGATGACGACCGTCGAAACTCTGACCATACGCCTCGATACGACGGCGGACGGATACCGCTGCGGCAGGCATTTCCAGCGCGGATCCACCGACCGATCGCCCTCGCGGGCGCGCGATCCCGGCGCGGCTCGCACGCCCGGAGCGTCGGTACTGATAACTGCCGACCGTCCGTGCGCCCGGTATGGTCGACGCGACCCTCACCCCGATCGAGCGCGGCACGATCACGACCGACGCCAACCACATCCTCGAGGGCCACACGGTGGGGACGGCCGCCGACCCCGATCCCGAGACGACGATGGTCGACGGTCCCGTCTACAACCTCGTGATCGATCACCCCGAGGCGACGATCCTCTGGGACACCGGCTCCCACCCCGAGGCCGACGCGGGCCACTGGCCCGCGGAACTGTACGCCGCCTTCGAGCACACCGGACTGCGGCCCCTCGAGGACGACCTCGAGACGGCTGGGTACGCCCTCGACGACGTCGACTGCGTGATTCAGAGCCACCTTCACCTCGATCACGCCGGAGGACTGTACGCCTTCGAGGGGACCGACGTACCGATCGTCGTTCACGAGCGGGAGCTGAAACACGCCTACTACAGCGCCACGACCGACGCGGGCGACGAGGCCTACCTCGCGGGCGACTTCGACCGGGAGCTGAACTGGGAGATCGTCCACGGCGACCGCGAGCGGCGCTTTCGCGACCTCGAGCTCGTTCGTCTGCCGGGTCACACGCCCGGCCTGCTGGGGGTTCGCCTCGAACTCGCGGATGCGGGAACCGTCCTGATCGCGGGCGACCAGGCCTACGTCCGGGAGAACTACGAGGACGAACACCCGATGGGCGGCAGCCTGCTGTGGTCCAAACGCTCCTGGTTCGAGAGCCACCGATTGCTCGAGGAGGAGCGACGACGCCACGACGCGACGATTATCTGCGGCCACGACGAGCGGGACCTCGAGGCGCTGCGGGAGCTGTAGCGGGTCGTCGGAGGCGGGTCGACCGTCGGCGCCGTCCCGTTCGAACGGAGTCGCGCGATGAGCCCGAATCACCGGAGTACGCGACGGAGACGACGTGTGGCGAGCCGATTTTTATGAGGGGTGGCGGGGTAGTGGTCGTATGACCGACCAGAAGGTCGCGGTCGTGACGGCGGCTGGAAGCGGTATCGGGGAGGCGTGCGCCCGGCGACTGACCGAGGACGGGTACACGCCGGTTCTGTTGTCGCCGTCGGGCAGCGCCGTCGAGGTCGCGAACGACCTCGGCGGAGACGGGTTCGAGGGGTCGGTCACCGACCCCGACGACCTGGCGGCCCTCGTCGAGACGACCCACGAACGCTACGGGCACGTCGACGCGGTGGTGAACAACACGGGTCACCCGCCCTCGGGCGACCTCCTCGAAATTTCTGACGAGGAGTGGTACGAGGGGATGGACCTCGCGCTGTTGAACGTCGTCCGCATGGCCCGGCTCGTCACGCCGATCATGGACGAGCAAGGCGGCGGGTCGATCGTGAACATCTCCACGTTCTCGGCGTTCGAGCCGTCGCTCGAGTTCCCCGTGTCGTCGGTGCTCCGGGCCGGGCTCGGAAGTTTCACCAAGCTCTACGCCGACCGGTACGCGGCGAAGGGAATCCGGATGAACACGGTTCAGCCCGGGTTCGTCGACAGCTACGACGTCGACGAGGAAACCCGATCGCGAATCCCGATGGGACGGCCGGCGCGAACCGCCGAGATCGCGGACGCCGTCGCGTACCTCCTCTCGCCCGCCTCGAGCTACGTTACCGGTCAGAACGTCCGCGTCGACGGGGGACTGACGTCGTCCGTCTGACTGCTCCGACTCGGATCACGCGGCCGCACGCCTCGGCTCCCTTCGAGCGGCCCTACTGGCCGTTTTCGGCTCGAGCCTGCTCGACCGCGTAGCCGGCGTTGAGTACCGTCGCGTCCTCGAACCGCGCGCCGGCCAGCATCAGCCCGATCGGGAGCCCGTCGACCTCCCCCGCGGGGACGCTGATGGCGGGGTGGCCCGTGCGGTTGAACGGTGAGGTGTTGGCGGGAACTTCGGTCTCGAGGAGGCGATCGAAGGCGTCCCGGTCGGGGTCGTGTTCGGGCGCGGTCACGTCGGTCGTCGGCATCGCGAGCACGTCGTACTCCTCGAGAGCCGCGTCGTACCGTTCGGCCAGCTCGAGCAGCAGGTTCATTCCGGCCGCGTAGTACCGGGAGTGGTACCGTTCGATGGTGTACATCCCCTGCAGGAGCTTCAGTTTGAGGTTCGGGGGGAAGTCGTACCCCTGCGCGCGCTGGAACTTGCCGAACGCCTCGACCCAGGAGGTGCTGTACCAGGCCTTCCAGCCGTGGCCGACGCCCTGGCCCATCATCGCGGCGACCAGCCCCTCGTTCGTACAGATCTCGTGGATCGTGTCGGCGTCGGCGTGCAGCGGGATCGAGACCTCCTCGACGGTCGCGCCCCGTTCCTCGAGCAGGTCGATCGCCTCGTGGACCCGCTCGTCGACGCCCGGGTCGCCCTTGGGTTTGTCGAACCCCTCCTCGAGGACGCCGACCGAGAGCTCCGAGACGTCGCCGTCGAGGGCGTCCTGGTAGCGTTCGGTCGGCACGTCCGTCGGCCGCCGGAGGTGGGCGGCGTTGCTGCCGGCGATTTCGGTGAGCATCTCCGCGGCCGTCTCGACGTCGGGCGTCATCGGCCCCGGGTGGTCGATCGTGTGCTCGAGGCCGACGCAGCCGGTGTAAGGGACCAGCCCGTAGGTGGGTTTGTGGCCGACGATGCCACACAGGGAGGCCGGGATCCGGATACTGCCACCCTGGTCGCTCCCGATAGCAGCGTCGACCTCGCCCTCGACGACCGCGACAGCGCTGCCGCCGCTCGAGCCGCCCGCGAGGTAGTCGTCGTCGCGGGGGTTCGTGATCGGGCCGAACGCCGTGTGGCCGACCCGGGTGACGGCCATGTCGTCCATGTTCGTCTTCCCGACGACGTCGGCCTCGGCCTCGAGCAGCCGACTGACCACCGTCGCGTCGACGTTCGGAACGTAGCCCTCGACGACGCTCGATCCGCAGGTCATCTCGACGCCGGCGACCGCGACGTTGTCCTTGATCGCGACCTCCCAGTCCGACAGCGACCCGTCCTCGTCGCCCTCGACCTCACATCTGGTGACCCAGGCGTTGTGGGGGTCCTCGTCGTCGTCGAGCCGGGTTCCCGGGTTCCGGGGCCGGGTTCGCGTGATCGGCCCGCGAGGCTCGGGATCGTACGACTGGATCGTCTCGTACTCCTCGAGGTTGTCGGTGAGCTGCTCGTGGTAGAACTCGACTTCGTCCGGCGTGAGATCGAGGAACAGCTCCTCGCCCAGCTCTCGGACCTCGTCGGTCGACGGCGGACGGATTGGCATACGTTTCCGTCACCACTACAACAAAAAGGGATTCAGCATGACCCTGCGCAATCGATTCCGCCGCGAGAGCCGGTCGCGGGGAGCCGTCGCTGCGCGGACTCGGCGAGCTAGACGAGCGCCTCGAGATCGGTCGGCCGCTCGAGCAGCCGGTACTCGCCGTCGTCGTACGCGAGGACGCCCTCGTGGCGGAGGTGATCGAGATGGGCGTAGGCCTCGCCGGGACCGTGGACGATATGGATCCCCTCGAGGTCGCCGAACAGGTGGGCGCTGACCGTCCAGGCGTCGGCGGGGCCGTGCTCCTCGAGGACGTCGAGGACGTTTTCGGACCGTTCGCGGTGGTGTGCGAGGATCGTTCGCGCGCGCTCGGAGGGCTCCTCGATGGGATCGCGGTGGCCCGGCCAGACCCGATCGTACCCCCGGTCGACGAACGTCCGCAGCGTCTCGGCGTACCGCTCGAGAGGGCGCTCGACCCTGACGTCGGCGCCGCCGACGTTCGGCGTGTAGACGGGGAGGACGGCGTCGCCGACGAACGCCTCTCCGCCGGTTCGCGATCCCCCGTCGGTCGCCTCGCCGCCGCGGCTCGCCTCCGATCCGTCGCCGATCTCGAAACAGCACAGCCCCGCCGCGTGGCCGGGCGCGTGGACCGTCTCGAGCGTCGTCCCGCCGACCTCCAGTACGGTTCCGTCCTCGATGGGGGTCGGCTCCGCGGACGGCCCCTCGAGGTGGGTCGCGTCCGCGAAGAACGAGCGCAGTTCTGCACGGACGTCCTCGGGGAGGCCCCACTCCTCGAGCAGCGCCTCCCGACGCTCCTCGAGGGCGGCGACGGCCGCCTCGTCCTGTTCGATCAGGGGGGCGTCGGCCTCGTGGACGTACACCGTCGCGTCGCTCTCGCGTTGGATCTCGCCGGCCAGTCCCGCGTGATCGACGTGGAAGTGCGTGAGCACGATATCGTCGACGTCGGCGAACTCGTAGCCCCGTTCGGCCAACCCGTCCCGGAGGTCGGTGCGGATGTCGTCGGTCGCGACCCCGGTGTCGACCAGCGCGAGCTCGTCCCCGTCGGCGAGGACGTAGGCGTTGTTCCGTCCCTCGAACTCCTCGTTACCCAGCGTGATCCTGTCCATACGGGGGTCTCACTCGGCGATCGGTGATAACTCGAGCGGTACCGGAACCCGCGTCGGCCGAGTGTGCGAGCTACGGGTCCTCGTTCCGGCGCTCCTCGGCGATCTTTTCGAGTCGCTCGCGCTCGGCTGCCGGCGACCGCCGGCGCTGGGGCGACCCGATCGAATCGCCCGATCCCCCGATGCGTCCGTCGGGGTCCTCGACGGCGAGCCACTCGCGGAGTCGATCGATTCCGTCCCGGAGCATACCGGTCCGTTTCGAGGCGACGGGCGAAAAGTGTTGTTGCAGTGATCGTTCAGCTATCGACGAATCGGACGGATCAGTCCTCGAGTTCGGCCCGCAGCAGCTGGTTGACGTCGCCCGGATCCGCGCTGCCGCCGGTCTTTTGCATCACCTGGCCGACCAGGAAGTTGATCGCGCCGTCGTCGCCGGACTCGTAGTCCGCGACCGCGTCGGGGTTCTCCTCGACCGCCTCGACGACCGCCCGCTTTACCTCGTCCTCGCCGGTCTTGCCCAGCCCCTCCTCGGCGACGACCTCGTCGGGCGTTCGGCCGTCGTCGAGCATCGATCGAAGCACCGTCTCGCGGGCGTTTTTCGCCGTGATCTCGTCGGTGGCGACGAGCTCGACCAGGCGGGTGACCTCCTCGAGCCGGCCCTCGATGGCGGTGATCTCCATGTCGCGGTAGTTGAGCTCGCCCAGCAGGTTGTCCGCGACCCAGGTGGCGGCGAGGTCGGGGTCGTACTCGCCGGCGACGTCCTCGTAGAAGTCCGCGACCTGCTTGGTCGAGGTCAGCTTCGAGGCCGCCTCGTCGCTCAGGCCGTACTCGTCCTCGAAGCGCTCGCGTCTCGCGGTGGGGAGTTCGGGGATGGCGATCTCCTCCTTCCAGCCCGAGACCCGAAGCGGCGGCAGGTCGGCCTCCTCGAAGTAGCGGTAGTCCTTCTCCTCTTCCTTCGAGCGCATCGAGACCGTGATCCCCCGGGACTCGTCCCAGTGGCGGGTCTCCTGTTCGACGGCGCGCCCCCGCTGGATCGCGTTCTTCTGGCGGGTCTCCTCGTAGGCTAAGGCCTTCTGGGCGCCCTTGTGGCTCGAGATGTTCTTGACCTCCGTGCGGTTGGCCGCGGCCAGCGCCTCGGCGCCGATCTCGGCGGTATCCTCGCCGTCGATCTCCTCGGCGGGGATGATCGAGAGGTTGGCGTCGATCCGCAGGCTGCCGTCCCGCTCGGCGTCGAAGACGCCCAGGTACTCAAGGACCTCCTCGAGCTCGGCGAGGAACGCGCGCACCTCGGCGGGGCTGCGGAAGTCGGGCGCGGTGACGATCTCCATCAGCGGCGTCCCCGCGCGGTTGTAGTCGACGAGCGTGTACTCCGCGGAGTCGATCCCGCCGCCGCCGCCGACGTGTTGCAGGCTCCCCGGGTCCTCCTCGAGGTGAGCCCGCTCCACGGTCACCGTGCGGCGGTCGCCCTCGACGCTGATCTCGAGTTCGCCGTCGGCGCAGATCGGCTCGTCGTACTGGGTGATCTGGAAGTTCTTCGGCAGGTCGGGGTAGTAGTAGTTCTTCCGGTGAAAGCGGGTCTCCTCGGGGATGTCGGCGTCGATCGCCTTCCCGATCTTGACCGCGGCCTCGACGGCGGCCTCGTTGAGGACGGGCAACGCACCGGGGAGGCCGAGACAGACCGGACAGACGTTTTCGTTGGGCTCGTCGGTCCGTTCGGTCGAACAGCCACAGAAGATCTTCGTGTCGGTCTCCAGCTGGACGTGAACCTCGAGTCCGATGACGGTGACGAGGTCGCCCTGCTGGACGGTCTGGGCAGTCATTGGACCTCGGTTCGGGCCCGCGGAGGTAAAACGTAACGACTGGCGGTCCCGACCGTACGCTCGCCTTCCGATCAGGAATCCTCGCGTTACCGCCTCCGAGATCGGCGACGAGAGCGTACCCACCGACGGCTGAGTTCTCGAGCTGTCCTTCCGATTCTTTTCTTCGAACGGGCCGAAAACGGGCGTCCGATTAACTATAAATTGGAGGACGGAATACACGTAAGAGAATGTCTGCCAATGACGACGCTGGCGTGCATCCGCTCGCCCCGTTACCACCGGCGGAGATCGAGCGGAGCTGGTCGATCGTGCTCGAGGAGTGCGAACTCTCCGAGGACGCCCGCGCGATCGAGATCACGCTCGCCGAACCGCCGAAGGCGGCGCTGCGCGCGTTTGAAGACGGCGACTCGAGGCCGGAGCGACGGGCTCGGGTCGTCGCCCGCGACAAGACCGAACGGGTATCGTACGAGGGGGTCGTCTCACTCGACGACGACGCGGTCGTCGAGTGGCGCGAGATCGAGCGCGGCCAGCCCCGGATGATCGGCGAGGAGTTCGTCGAGGTCGAGGAGACAGTGACTGAAACCGAGGAGTTTCGCGAGGCGGTACGTCGGCGGGGCGCCGATCCCGACCTGGCGATCGTCACGGCCTGGTCAGCGGGCTACGACTTCGTCCCCGAAGATATCGATCGGGATCGACGGCTAGCACACGGTATCGCCTGGGTACAGGACGACGCCGACGGCGAGGGTGCGGAGGCGTACAACCGACCGCTGTCGGGGATCCACGCGTGGGTCGACCTCGACGACCGCGAGGTGGTGAAGGTCGTCGACACGGGCCCGAAAACGGAGGATATCGTCGGGGACCTCCGAACGAGCTACTACCGCGAAGACAAACGCAACCTCCGAGAGGACCTCGAGCCGTACAACGTGATCCAGCCGGAGGGGCCCAGTTGGGAGGTCGAGGGTCACACCGTCGAGTGGCAGAACTGGCACGTTCGAGTCGGCTTCAACCACCGCGAGGGACTGGTGCTTCACGACGTCAGCTACGAGGACGACGGCGACGAGCGGACGATCCTCCGGCGGGCCTCCTGGCCGGAGGTCGTCACCGCGTACAACGATCCCGATCCAGATCACGACTGGAAGGCCCCCTTCGACGTCGGCGAGTACGGGCTCGGCCGTCTGGCGAACTCGCTGACTGAGGGGTGTGACTGCCTGGGCTATATGCACTACTGGGACGCCGCGCTCAACGACGGCGACGGCAACGCGCAGGTGATCCCGAACGCGATCTGTCTCCACGAGGAGGATTATGGCCTCCTCTGGAAGCACTACGACTGGCGGGTCGACGACCACGAAGTTCGGCGCAACCGGCGGCTCGTGATCTCGTTTATTTCGACGATCGGGAACTACGACTTCGGGTTCTACTGGTACTTCTACCAGGACGGGAGCATCGAGGGCGAAGTTCGGCTGACGGGGTGTAACGCGACGGGACTGCTCGGCGAGGACGACCGGGAGACCGGGTACGCCGAGACGATCGGGCCGGGCCACAAGTCGATGCTCCACCAGCACGTGTTCAACTGTCGGCTCGATTTCGAGGTCGACGGCCCGACGAACACCGTCCGAGAGGTCAACCTCCGGGAAGTACCCTACGGACCCGAAGGGTACGATCCAACGCCCCACGCCGACGCGGACCGAAAACACCTGAACCCGCACGGAAACGCCGCTTACGTCGATCGCACGCGGTTCGAACGGGAGTCCGAGGCCAAGCGCCTGACCGACACCCACGCGGGTCGCTACTGGGAGATCGTCAACGAGGACGTCCGGAACGACGCGACGGGCGAACCGGTCGGCTACCGACTGGTCGGCGGGGACGGGACGAACACCGCGTTCCCGATGCAGGCCGGCTCCGGCGTGGCGAAGCGGGCAGGCTTCGCGAAAAAGCACCTCTGGGTCACGCGGTACGACGACGACGAGCGTTTCCCCGCGGGCGACTATCCGAACCAGCACCCCGGCGGCGAGGGGCTTCCCGAGTGGACCGAGGCGGACCGCTCGATCGCGAACGAGGATCTCGTCGTCTGGTACAACCTCTGCCAGACCCACGTCTCGGTACCCGAGGACTGGCCGATCCTGCCCGCGAAGATGGTCTCGTTCAAACTCCAGCCCGCCCACTTCTTCGAGGAGAACCCGGCGATCGACGTCCCGCCCGAGCACGCGATCAAGGACGTCGAGCAGTGGAAGACGGAACGCCAGGAGTCGATGGATCTCGACGAGTAGCGACCGCTGTCTTGCTCGAGTGCGTCGGGGACGACCGCAATCGGCGTCGGTTTTCCGCCGGCGCCGCCCGCCCGATCAGCGCTCGTCCGAGAGCGACGAGGTGGTAACCGCGAGAAAGAGGAAGTACGCGAGCGCGGCGACGACGATCGAGACGGCGAGGACGGTCACGCCGACGAATCCCTCGAGTGCCGCCTCGGGCCGCTCGAAGAGATACGCGCCGCCCTCGATGGCGAGGACGACCAGTCCGCCGTAGACCGCGGTGAACGCGACCGCCCGGACGAGCGCTTCCCCGTCGTACCCCGGGCTTCGAAAGAGTTCGACTACGAACAGTAACGCGAGCGCCAGCACGTAGAACGGTTCGGGAACGGCCCCGAAACCGACGGTGCTCACGGCGAGGTAGCCGTAGTACGCGAGCGCGAGCAACACCCCGCCCAGCAGCGTCATCGAGAGCCCGTACCCGCTCGCGTCGTCGACCGTCGGCGCGGTGAACTGTACCCCGTCGCTCGCGTCGTCCGGCGGGTTCGAATCGGATCCCTCGATCTCGTCCTCGGACATGGTTCTGTCCGTCGACTCGGCGCCCATCCTTAGAAACATTCGGCATGTTATACGTGGGATAACGGACGACAGTGCCGTCCCTGCGGTCGCCGATCGCCCCTCAGCGCGCGTCCTCGAGGTCCTCGAGCGCGTCGGGGTTCTCGATGCTGCTCATGTCGCCCAGATCCTCGCCGGTGTAGGTCGCCTCGATCGCCCGGCGGATGATCTTGCCCGACTGGGTCTTGGGGAACTCGTCGACGAACAGCACCTCGCGCGGACGGAACGGTTTGCCGAGTTCCTCGCCGACCTGGGCGCGTAGTTCCTCGCGGAGCCCGTCGCTCTCCTCGCGGCCCGCCTCGAGGATGACGTAGGTGACCACGGCGGTCCCGGTAGTGTCGTCGGGGGCGCCGATCGCCGCGGCCTGGTTGACCGCCTCGTGGTCGATCAGCGCGCCCTCGACCTCGGCGGGGCCGACCTTTCGGCCCGCGACGTTTAAGGCGTCGTCGGCCCGGCCGTGGAGGAACCAGAACCCCTCGGCGTCCTTCTGGGCCCAGTCCCCGTGGTTCCACATGTCGTCGAACCGCGACCAGTACTCCTCGAGGTAGCGCTCGTCGCCCGACCACAGCGACTTGGTCATCGACGGACACGAATCGCGGGCGACGAGGTAGCCCCGTTCGTGCTCCTCCCGGACCGACTCGCCGGTGGCGCCGACGATGTCGATGTCCATCCCGAGGCCGGGGCCGCCCAGCGTGCAGGGCTTCAGCGGCTCGGTCGGCATCGGCATCAGGAAACAGCCACAGATCTCGGTCCCGCCGGAGATGTTGATGATCGGCGCCTCCCCGCCCCCGACGTGCTCGTAGAACCACCGCCAGGATTCGGGATCCCACGGTTCGCCCGTCGACCCCAGCAGGCGAAGCGAGGAGAGGTCGTGGTCCTCGAGCCACTCGTCGCCGTGCTTGCGAAGCGCGCGGATCGCCGTCGGCGAGATCCCGAACTGGGTGAGCTCGTGGCGGTCGATCATCTCCCAGAAGCGGTCGGGCTCGGGGTAGTCGGGCGCGCCCTCGTACATGAAGACGGTGCCGCCGAAGGTGTGGGTACCGATCAGCGTCCAGGGACCCATCATCCAGCCGATGTCGGAGACCCAGAAGAAGCGGTCGGAGGGCTTGAGGTCCATCCCGAAGTAGACCTCCTTCGGACACTGGACCTGCACGCCCGCGTGCGTGTGGACGATCCCCTTGGGTTTGCCCGTCGTCCCCGACGAATAGAGCAGCATCGACTCCTGGTCGGAGGCCAGCGACTTCGTCTCGTACTCGTCGTCGGCCGCCTCGACGGCGTCGACCCACCACTCGTCGCGGTCGTCGTCCCAGGGGACGTCGCCGTCGCTGCTACCTAGGCGATCGAAAACGACGGTGTGCTCGACGTAGCCGGCCTCCTCGATCGCCTCGTCGGCCGCCCCCTTGAGGCGGACGGGACTCCCGCGGCGGTAGAAGCCGTCGCCCGTGAACAGCACCGAACACTCCGAGTCGGCGATCCGCGTCGCGGTGGCGTCGACGCCGAAGCCCGAGAAGATCGGCACCGCGATGGCGCCGACCTTGAAACAGCCGTAGAGGATCGCGGCGACCTCGGGAACCATCGGCATGTAGAGTCCGACCGTATCGCCCGTCTCGATACCGCGTTCCTCGAGCGCGTTCGCGACCTGATTCGACTGGCGGCGCAGCTCGTGGTAGGTAATCTCCCGAACCTCGCCGTCCTCGCCCTCCCAGATGGTGGCGACCGTGTTGCGCCGCTCCTCGTCGCGGGCGGCGTGGCGGTCGACGACGTTGTGGGCGAGGTTCAGCTCCCCGCCGGGGTACCAGTCGGTGAACTGGGGACCCTCGCTGTTATCGCGCACCTCGTCGTACTCCTCGTAGAACTCGATGCCGAGGTAGTCGACCAGCTCGTCCCAGAACCAGTCGACCCCGCTTTCGGGCTCGCCGTCGACCTCGGTCGTCGTGCGCTCGATCAGCTCCTCGTAGTCGTCGATCCCGTACTCCCGCATGAACGCGGCGACGTTGGTCGACTCGACGAACTCCCTGCTGGGTTCGTGGACCACCTCGTCGACGTCCTCGAGACTGGTGTTTCCTGCCATCGTCGCTCACTCGTAGGTTAGCGTCATGCCCCCATCAAACAACAGGTCGCCGCCGTCGAGGTGGCGGCCGAGATCCGAAAAGCCGAGCACGAACAGGTTGCCGACGTCGATCGGCTCCATCATCTCCGTGACCCGGGACTGGCCCAGCATCACGTCCTCGATCACCTCCTGGACGCTGATGCCGCGCTGCTCGGCGGTGTCCTCGAGCTGGGCGGTCACGAGCGGGGTCTTCACGTAGCCCGTGCTCACCGAGAACGCGCGGATCTCGCCGTCGCCCTCGGCGGCGATCGACTGGGTGAATCCGCGCAGCCCGAACTTCGAGACGTTGTACGCGACCTTGTCGCTGGTGACGTAGTGGGCGTGGACCGAGGCCATGTTCCCGACGCAGCCCCGTCCGTCCTCGGTGTCCCGGAAGTGCGGAACGCAGAGCTTCGAGAGGTAGATCGGCGCCCGGAGCATGATCCGGTGGAGCCGATCGTAGGTCTCCATCGGGAACTCCTCGAGCGAGTCGATGTGTTGCATCCCCGCGACGTTCGCGAGGTACTTGAGATCGCCGAGTTCGGCGGCCTCGGCGACGATCCGTTCGATGTCGTCGTCGACCGTGAGATCGCCCACGATCGGCACGATCTCCCCCTCGAGGCCCAGTTCCTCGCCGCGAGCGACGGTCCCCTCGAGTCCGTCCTCGTCGATGTCCGTGATCGCGACCGTGAGCCCGTTGCCCGCCGCCGCCAGCGCGGTGGCCCGACCGATGCCGGAGCCGCCGCCAGTGACGAGACAGACGTTCCGTTCGGTGAAGGCGTCGTCCGAGATCCTGTGGATGTCGTCGTTCGTGACCGTCGGCGGGCTCACCTGATCCTGTGACATACCGTGTAGCTGGACCGCAACCAGCTAAAGCGGCCCCGTTAACATATCAACGGGCGCCGGTCCGTGACGCGTCGAAAATGCAAACGATTAATATTCTTATTATGCTATTCCGTCTCGTGTGATGATCGACCTCGATCTCGACATGCGGCAGTACGACTGCCCGTTTATCGACACCACCGACGACGTCGACGTCGCCTTCTCGGCGGTCCAGTGGCAACTCGACACCGACGCCGAGAAACTCGAGACGCGACTCGTCGCGAGGGGGGGATCCGCGGGGGCGCTGGACCAGGGGCTTCGGGAACTCCGAGATCATCCGAACATGCGGGAGTGTTACATCCTCTCGAAGCGCGACGACGTCGCCCAGATCGGGACGACGATCGAGCAGACCAACGCCATGCGGGCGATCCAGCGAAACGACGGCTACATCACCGGTCCGTTTCGGATCGAGGACGGCCGCGAGCGCTGGCACGTCGGGTTCGACGACGACGAGGCCGAGGACCGAACCCTCGCCGAACTCGAGCGCCACAACGACTACGCGGTCGAGGACCGCGACCAGTTCGGGCCGACGACGCTGTTCGACCTGCTCGAGAACTCGGGCAGCGCGCGCCAACTGCTCGAGGGCTGTCGGTCGCTGACCGACACCGAACGAGAGACGTTCGAGGCGGCCTCCCGGAACGGCTACTACGAGACGCCCCGGGAGACGACTCTCGACGAGCTCGCCGACCACTTCGATATCTCGAAAACCGCCGTCTCGATGAACCTCCGACGGTGCGAGCGGAAGATCCTGAACGCCGCACTCGGAGCCATCGAGCAACTGGACGACCGCGGGGAGGGCTGATCCGGCGGCCGATTCCGGTAAGTTACCAGAACTGTTAGTTGTGTCTGACGTACGTTTATGGTTCCGGACCATTCCCTAGGAGGTATGCCGAACAACCGCGTCGAGCAGCTCGAGTCGACCGTCGCCGAACTCGAGTCGACCGTAGAGGGACTGACCAGCGAACTTATCGAAGCGAAAGAACGAATCCGCGTCCTCGAGTCGGAGCTAGACGCCGACACGCCGACGCGCGTTCCGGAGCGACGCAGCGAGGACGGCGAGGCCGTCGAGGAGAGCGCGAGCGCGGAGCCGACCGAGACCGAGGGCGACGACGTCGACGAGACGGCCGAGGCGACCGACGAGGGCGACGCCGACGAAGCGGAAGACTCAGGTAGCGACGACATTATCGTCGCATAACCGCACGACCGCACCGACGGTCGACCCGCGGCGGCCGAG
This sequence comes from Natronococcus jeotgali DSM 18795, assembly GCF_000337695.1. GTDB lineage: Archaea > Halobacteriota > Halobacteria > Halobacteriales > Natrialbaceae > Natronococcus > Natronococcus jeotgali. The sequence continues at coordinate 18,968 of NZ_AOIA01000164.1, read as the reverse complement.
CTGACGGAGGATTCGAGAAGGGTATGTACATCAAGGCGCTCGTCTTAGATAATTTCAAGAGCTTTGGGAGAAAGACCAAGATTCCGTTCTACGAGGATTTCACGGTCGTCACGGGGCCGAACGGCTCCGGCAAGTCGAACATCATCGACGCCGTGCTCTTCGCGCTGGGATTGGCCCGGACGCGGGGGATCCGCGCCGAGAAACTGACCGACCTCATCTACAACCCCGGCCACGAGGACGGTTCCTCGTCCGAGGGCCCCCGCGAGGCGGTCGTCGAGGTCGTCCTCGACAACTCGGATCGGACCCTCGAGCGCTCACAGATCGTCAACGCCGCCGGCAGCGACGACGTCGGCGACGTCGACGAGATCCGCATCCGTCGCCGGGTGAAAGAGACCGAGGACAACTACTACTCCTACTACTACCTGAACGATCGCTCGGTGAACCTCTCGGACATCCAGGACCTGCTCGCGCAGGCCGGCGTCACCCCCGAGGGGTACAACGTCGTCATGCAGGGCGACGTCACCGAGATCATCAATATGACGCCCCACGCCCGTCGGGAGATCATCGACGAAATCGCCGGCGTCGCGGAGTTCGACGCCAAGAAAGAAGACGCCTTCGCGGAGCTCGAGACGGTCCAGGAGCGCATCGACGAGGCCGAACTCCGTATCGAAGAGAAACGCGACCGACTGGACCAGCTCGAGGACGAACGACGGGAAGCGCTTCGCTACCGACGACTTCGCCGCGAGAAGGAGGAGTACGAGGGGTACCGGAAGGCCAGCGAGCTCGAGGAGAAACGCGAGGAACGGGGCGCCCTCGAGGACGCGGTCGACGACCTCGAGGACGACCTCGAGGACCGCCGGCGAACGCTGGACGAACGCCAGGGGACGGTCGTTCGCCTCCAGGAGGATCTCGAGGACTTAAACGCCGAGATCGAACGGAAAGGCGAGGACGAACAGCTCCGGATCAAAGGCGAGATCGAGGAGCTCAAGGGGGACATCTCGCGGCTCGAGGACCAGATCGAGGCCAGCGAGGACCAGATCGAGGCCGCCGAGTCCGACCGCCGGGAGGCGTTCGTCCAGATCGACCGCAAGCAAGAGGAGATCGACGAGCTCGAGGGCGAGGTTCGCGAGCACAAACTCGAGAAGGCCTCGATCAAAACGGAGATCCAGGAGCGAGAGACCGAGCGCGACGACCTCGAGGCCGAAATCGAGGCCGTCGACACCGAGTTCGACGAGCTCAAGGCCGAACTGGCCGAGCGCAAGGACGACCTCGAGGAGGCGAAAACCGAGCGCAACGACCTCCAGCGCGAACAGGATCGCCTGCTCGACGAGGCCCGGCGGCGCTCGAACGCCATCGAGGAGACGGAGGCCGAAATCGAGGAGAAACGCGAGGCACTCCCCGAACTCGAGGAGCGGGAGTCGGACCTCGAGCGCGAGCTACGGAAGGCCGAGGCGAACCGCGAAAACATCGCGGACGTCGTCGAGGACCTGAAAGCCGAGAAGCGGGACGTCCAGTCCGACCTCGAAGCGGTCGAGGACGAGATCCAGTCGAAACAACAGGAGTACGCCGAGCTCGAGGCCAAGGCCGGCGAGAGCGGCGACTCCTCTTTCGGCCGCGCGGTGACGACGATCCTCAACGCGGGGCTCGACGGCGTCCACGGCGCGGTCGCTCAGCTGGGGTCGGTGCCGGGCGAGTACGCGGTCGCCTGCGAGACCGCCGCGGGCGGGCGACTCGCGAACGTGGTCGTCGACGACGACGGCGTCGGCCAGCGGTGTATCGAACACCTGAAATCGCGCAACGCCGGGCGCGCGACCTTCCTCCCGATGACCGACATGCACGAGCGCCGTCTGCCGTCGGCGCCGACCGATCCCGGCATCGTCGGCTTCGCGTACGATCTGGTCGAGTTCGACGAGCAGTACGCGGGGATCTTCTCGTACGTGCTGGGCGACACGCTGGTCGTCGAGGACCTCGAGACGGCCCGCTCGTACACGGGCGACTACCGGATGGTCACGCTCGACGGCGACCTGGTCGAGAAAAGCGGCGCGATGACCGGGGGCTCCCGGAAGGGCTCGCGGTACTCCTTTACCGGCGGGGGGGAGGGACAGCTCGAGCGCGTCGCGAGCCAGATCACCGAGCTCCAGGACGAACGGGAGTCGCTGCGCGAGGCCGTCCGGAGCGTCGAGGAGCGCCTCGACGACGCCCGGGACCGTCAGACCGACGCGGCCGACGAGGTCCGCTCGATCGAGAGCGAACTCGAGCGCATCGAGGACGACCGGGAGACGATCCGGGACGAGATCGCCGACCGCGAGGCCGAACTCGAGGAGCTGCGCGAGAAGCGGGAGTCGGTCGACGAGCGCATGACCGAGATCGCCGACGGGATCGAGGAGCAAACGGCGGCGATCGAGGAGATCGAGGCCGACATCGAGTCCCTCGAGGCCGAGCTCGAAGACTCGAAGATCCCCGAGCTCACCGAGCAGATCGAGGCCCTCGAGGCCGAGATCGACGACCGCGAGGACCGCATCGACGAGCTCGACGGGGAGCTCAACGAGTTGCGCTTGGAGAAGGAGTACGCCGAGGACGCGATCGAGGAGCTGCGCGACGACATCGAGGAGGCCCAGAACCGGAAGGCCGACCACGAGGACCGGATCGCCGATCGCGAGGCGACGATCGAGGAGAAACGCGAGGAACTCGAGGCGAAACACGAGGCCGTCGCGGAGCTCGAGGAGGAGTTGACCGAACTCAAAGACGACCGGAGCGAGCTCAAGGCGGAGCTCGCCGACGCTCGGACGAAACGCGACCAGCAGCAGGATCGGGTCAACGCCGTCGAAAGCAAACTCGAGGACAAGCGGGGACGGCTCGAGGACCTCGAGTGGGAGATCGAGAGCCTCGAGGACGAGGTCGGCGACTACGATCCCGAGGACGTGCCCGATCACGAGACCGTCCTCGAGACTATCGAGCTCCTGACGACGGACATGGAGGCGATGGAGCCGGTGAACATGCTCGCGATCGAGGAGTACGAGGAGGTCCGCGAGGAGCTGGCGGAACTCGAGGAGGGGAAGGCAACGCTGGTCGAGGAGGCGGCGGGAATCCGCGACCGAATCGAGCAGTACGAGACCCAGAAGAAACGAACGTTCATGGACGCCTACGAGGATATCTCGGCGCACTTCACCGAGATCTTCGAGCAGCTCTCGGAGGGGACCGGATCCCTTCACCTCGAGGACGAGGACGACCCCTTCGAGGGCGGGCTGACGATGAAGGCCCAGCCCGGCGACAAGCCGATCCAGCGACTGGACGCGATGTCCGGCGGCGAGAAATCCCTGACCGCGCTCGCCTTCATCTTCGCGATCCAGCGCCACAATCCGGCGCCGTTCTACGCGCTCGACGAGATCGACGCCTTCCTCGACGCCGTCAACGCCGAGCGGGTCGGCCAGATGGTCGAGGAGCTGGCGGGCCGGGCCCAGTTCGTCGTGGTCTCGCACCGCTCGGCGATGCTCGATCGTTCGGAACGGGCGATCGGGGTGACGATGCAGCGGGACAACGTCAGCGCGGTGACCGGGATCGATCTGAGCGACGGGGACCGCGACGAGGTGCCCGCGGATGACTGACGATCCGAACGCGGACGGCGAGATCCCGCTCGACATCGCGGGCCACGGCGACCGCGACCGCCCCGGCGACGCGGAGGCGGTGTTCGAGTTCGACGGCCTCGAGTCGGCGGCGGACGACTCCGAGTCGGCGGCGGACGGAGACGACGCGGAGGTCGAGCCCGTCGAGTTGCTCGTCCAGCTCGCCGAGGACGGCAAGATCGATCCCTGGGATATCGACATCGTCGAGGTGACCGATCGGTTCCTCGAGGCGCTCGACGACGCCGACCTGCGGACCTCCGGTCGGGCGCTGTTCTACGCGAGCGTCCTGTTGCGGATGAAAAGCGACGAGCTGTTCGGCGCCGACGAGCCCGACGAGGAGGAGCTTCCCCCCTGGGAGGCGCCATTCGCCGACGAAGGACCCGATCCGGAGCCGGGCGAGGGGCCGGCGTTCGACCCCGTCGAGGGACTCGAGGCGGAGATGGAACGCCGTCTCGAGCGCAAACACGCTCGCGGAAAGCCCGAGACGCTCGACGAGCTAGTTCGCGACCTCCGGGAGGCCGAACGGGACACGTGGTGGAAAGACTCCCGGAGCTACGATACGAGCGACTCCCCGCGGGGGTACGACCGCGGCGTCCAGGAGCTGAGCTACCACGCGGAGGATCGGTTTCGCGTCGACGACGAGCCGACGAGCGACGACGTCACGCACACGACCCACGAGGAGGACATCGAGCGGGTGATCGACGACGTCGAGGCGGAACTCGAGTCGCGCTACGACCGGGGGAGAGACGAGGTGTTGTACGCCGAGATCGACGACGCCGGCGGGTCGCGCGTGATGACGTATCTCGCCGTACTTTTTCTGTCACACCGGGGAGCGATCGCGCTCGAGCAGGACGAACTGTTCGGCGACCTCTGGGTTCGGCGGGTCGACTCCGACGGCGATCGAGTCGAACCGGTCGCGAACTGAGCGACCGGTTCGACGACCCTGCCGTACACACGAACGACGCGGGACGAAAGAACGGTACTACTGGGCGGTAAGACTGCCCGCGGACTCCCTGAACTGCGAGAAGTTCGTCACGAGCGTGATCAGCGCGAACAGCGCGGTGATGATCGCCGCGAGGGCGACGCCGGGAATCGGGAGGAGTCCGAGCGCGGAGGCCAACAGCAGGCTCGCGCTCGCAGCGACCGCGGTCACGTAATACTCCCGGACCGCACGATCGCTCGCGAGTCGGGAGTCGAGCTCCGCCGTCCCCTTCTCGGTCGCCTCGATGTAGGGGGCGAAGATCTCGAGCTGATCCGTCGGTTCGACGGTTCCCCGGGGCTGGTTGTACTCCACGACGCCCTCCTCGTCGAGTTTGGGGAGGTGGGACTGGTACAGCGGGATGTACACGCGCTGACGTTCGGTCGAAGAGAGCTCCGCGATCGTCGTGTCGTTCTCGCGGGCGGCCACGTACTCGGCGACGTCGCGCATCTTGACTGCACCCTCCTCCTCGAGGAGGTACCGGATCGTGTCCCGACGGCGGTTCGTCTGGAGAAGGTGGAAGATATCGTCGCTTGAGAGCTCCGGCGTCTCGTCGGACTCCATCTCCTCCGCGTCGTCCGATGTGTGGGCGGAACGGTCAGTTTCGAGGGTCATGCTCTTCAGTTCACTACTGGTATCCGAACATACATAAAACTTCCCTTGACAATCTCACTTTCTGAATATATTTGTGCAGAATACAGTCTAACGGGAAATTAATCGGTTAAAAAGTGCACAACTGTTGCACTTCGCGATCGACGGTCGCTCCGGCGGCTTGTGTCTCCTACACGGAGGAACGGGGGAGACGGTGATAGGGGTTGTTCCAACGATATTTGGTATGCGATGCGATCGCAGAACTCGGATAAGATACTCATAACGGTCCCGTCGCCGACGCCGTCGGCCACCCGTGGAACGTGGGACTCACTATCCGGTCGTTACGAAGCGGCTACGCGATCGATAACGGACCGATTTCCGAACGAAAACCGTTCCGCGAAATGAACTGGCGTCAGTCGAGGTACTGGCCGGCCAACAGATCGATTCGCTCGCGGGTCTCCTCGGGGATCGCCTCCGAGGGCGTGTTGATCGTCCCCTCGAGCGCCGACCAGGCCTCGCTCTCGAAGTCCTCGGGCATCGTTCGGATCGCGTGCTCGACGACGGCGTTGATAGACTCCTGGTTGGCCTCGGCGTTCTCGAGTACCTCCTCGAGGGTGACCTCGCTGTCTTCCTTCCAGACGTCGTAGTCGGTGACGCCGGCGACGGTCGCGTAGCTCAGTTCGGCCTCGCGGGCCAGTTTCGCCTCCGGGACGGTCGTCATGCCGACGATGTCCCACCCCTGTTCGCGGTAGAACTCGCTCTCGGCGCGGGTCGAGTACTGGGGCCCCTCGATGCAGACGTAGGTTCCTTCCTCGGCGACCTCGGCGTCGGTGGCCTCGCGGGCGGCGTCGGCGAGGTGGGAGGCGAGCGCCGGACAGTACGGTTCGGCGAAGCTCATGTGGACGACCATTCCGTCGCCGAAAAAGGTCGGCGTGCGGTGTTTCGTTCGGTCGTAGATCTGGTCCGGGACGACGAGCGTCCGGGGCGGCAGCTCCTCGCGGAGGCTGCCGACGGCGTTGGTCGAGATCACCCGATCGACGCCGACGGACTTCAGCGCGTAGATGTTCGCCCGGTAGCTCGCTCCCGTCGGCGTGTGCTGGTGGTCCTCGCCGTGACGCGGGAGGAAGGCGACTTCTTTCCCGCCGAGCTCGCCGAGAGTGACGTCCTCGCTGGGCTCGCCGTACGGCGTCGAGACCGACTTCGTCGAGACGTTCTCGAGTGGCAGTGCCTCGTAGATCCCGCTGCCGCCGATGACTCCGATGGTCATGAACGGACGTCGAACGGGCGGGGACGTAAACGGTACGATACGGACGGATAACGAAGCCGAACGGAGGTCGGTTCCGCGGCTCGAGATCCAGGGTGCGGCCGTCGCGACGGTCCTCTCGCGGGCGATCGCGACCGGGATCGGGTTCTACCTCCTGTGGTGCACCGACGTCGGTCCCGAGATCGAGGCCGATCACCTGGTTCCTCGCCTCGGGTACGTCTCGAAGATCGTTCGACTGGGGGTGCCGACGGCGGCGGAACAGTCGATGAGTTCGCTCGCGATGGTGGGGATGACGGCGATGGTCGCGACGTTCCCGCCCGCGGTCGTCGCGGCCTACGGGCTCGGCAACCGGCTCATCTCGCTGGCCTTCCTCCCGGCGATGGGAATGGGTCAGGCGACCGACACCGTCGTCGGCCAGAACCTGGGCGCTGGCAGGCCCGAGCGCGCCGAGCGGGCGACCTGGATCGCCTCGGGCGCGATCGCGGGGGTGATGCTCGCGGCCGGGGCGATCGCCGTCCTGTTCCCCGAGCCGATCGTCGGCGTCTTCCTGACGGCCGACGAGGCGGGTCGGGCGGAGACGCTCGCCTACGGAACGACCTACCTGCGGATCGCGGCGGCCATGTTCGTCTTCATGGGCGTTCTTCAGGTGATTCTCGGGGCGTTCCGCGGCGCGGGTAACACGAAGACGGCGCTGGTGTTCTCGGTGGTGACGCTCTGGGTCGCGCGCGTTCCGGTCAGCTACGTCCTCATCTTCGTCGCCGACTGGGGAACGGCCGGCATCTGGGTCGGCGTCGTCGCCGGCGACGTTATCGGGGCGCTCGCAGCGCTCGCGTGGTTCGCCCGCGGTACGTGGAAGGGGTCGCTCGTCGACGCGGAAGGCGAGGAGCGGTCCCGACGGGGAAACGACGAGGAGGAGCCCGCGACGGCGCAGTCGGTCGAGTAATCGGCCGTTCACGCGTTTCGAGCGGTTTCGTCCGTCGGTAGTCCTTTCGGGCGCGGACCGCGGCAGCGTGATACGGGGCGACTCCGTTCGAAGCGTCCTCGAACGCGAACGCTCGGAGGACGATCTCGGTACCGTTCGGAGCGTCGGCGACCGACGTCGGTCGACTACTCGACCAGCGCCCACTCGCCGTGGTCGACCATCTCGAGGACGTCCCGCCGATCCATCTCCCGCAACACCTCCTGGAGACGGTTCGGCTGGGCAATCTCCATCTCCATGCGCTCGATGCTGTGAAACTCCGAGAGGTAGTGGCGGATCTCCTCGCTGGTGAACGTCTCCTGGTCGGCCCGCTCCATCGCTCCCGAGATCAGATCGATCATGTCCTCGATGAAGTTCCAGGGGTAGACGACCCAGGTCCACTCCTCGAGGCGCTCGCCGATGTAGTCGGGTTCGTACTCGCTGGTCTGGAGGAGCTGGAGCGTCGCGGTGCGGACCTCGTCGGCGTCGCGCTCGTCGACGTACTCGTAGGCGCGTTCGATCGATCCCCCCGTGTCGGCGATGTCGTCGATGATGAGGACGTCCTTTCCCTCGACGCTGCCCTCGGGCATCGGGTACCGAACGGAGGGCTCGTTGCTTTTCTCGGCGGTTCCGACGTAGTGTTCCATCTTCAGGCTCGTCAGATCGTCGAGACCGAGGAAATCGCAGATACAGCGGCCCGCGAACCAGCCCCCGCGGGCGAGTGCGACGATGACGTCCGGCTCGAATTCGTCACGACGAACCTCGCCGCTGACGTCGCGACAGAGGCTGTAAATGTAGTCCCAGTTCGTTATCGTACAGTCGAAATCGTCCGGTAGGTCGGACATCTGGTGGCCACCTATCCGAAGGAATTCGCCCCGTCCTCATAAGTTGGACTGAATCGAGCGCCGCCTCGAGGCGTGCGACACATCCGCACAGCTAAGGGGATTCGGTACGCACACGCTATGACTTCAACTTATGCCCACAACCCAGGATTTCGAGTACCTGCTCGAGTGCAGGAACGTCATCGGGGTCGACTACGACGAGGACGAACGGGAGGTGCGGGTGTTCGTTTCGCAGAAACTGCCCCCCGACGCGCTCGCGGACGAGGACGACGTCGAGAAACGGGTTCGCGAGGTCGACGACGTCGACGTCACCGTCGACGTCGTCGACGCCGGCTACGACGAGGAACGGGAGGGGTTCGACGCGCTGTCGACGCTCGAGGCGGTTTCCGAGGCCGCGGCGGGAAGGAGCGATCGTCGGCGACCGGTTCCCGCCGGCGCGAGCGAGGCCAACGCGAACCTGACCGCCGGCACCGGGGGCCCCTACCCCGCGCGGGTTACGGGAGACGGCGACGCGCTCTGGGACGAGGTGATCGAACCGAACGACCTCGTTCGGCTCTCGAACAACCACGTCTACGCGCGCTCGAACGCGGCCGACCTCGGCGAGTCGATCCTCCAGCCCTCGCCCCACGACGGCGGCGGTCCCGACGACGAGGTCGGCGAACTCGTCGGCTACGTCCCCGTCGAGGACGGCGTTCGCGTCGACGTCGCTGCGCGGTCCGTCGACCCGGAGCGGGAGTCGGATCGGTACGCCGAACTCGACGAGGCGTGGCCGACGGGCGTCCGCCGGGACGGGTACGGCGAGCTCCGCGGCGAGACGGTGACCAAGACGGGACGGACGACGGGGGTTACCAGCGCCACCGTCGAGGCCACGAGCGCGAGCGTCGCGGTCGAGTTCGGCGCCGAGCGGGGGACGGTGACGCTTCGCGACCAGCTGATCGCGGGCTACCTGTCCGAGGGCGGCGACAGCGGTTCCCCGGTCTTCCTCGAGGACGGCGAACTCGTCGGCCTGCTGTTTGCGGGCTCGGCCCAGCAGACGATCTGCAACCGGATCGGGAACGTCGAGCGGGAACTCGGGGTCGAAATCCTCCTCGAGGAGCCGGGCGAGGACGACGCGGTCGACGACGGCGGAGACGACGAAGACGGCGACGACGCGGGTGACGAGCGGGACGCCCCCGTCTACACGACCACCTTCGCGACCGATCTCGAGGTCGCCCTGGAGGGCCCGACGCTCGAGCTGGAGTCGCTCACGTTCGACGAGCGCCCCCGACCGGGAACGACCGTCGCCGCGACGGTGGTCGTCGCGGCCGACGGCGCCGGCGAGTACTGGCTCGAGGTCGGCGGGGAACGGCGAACGTTCGAGCTCGAGGGAGACGAACGCGAGCGCGCGGTCGCCGTCGAGATCCCGATCCCGGACGATTCGGAGACGACCGCCACGGTCTCCCTCCGCGGCGGCGTCCTCGAGTGAGGCCCCGACGGCGATGGTTTGATACCGCGGCCGTTCGAGGCCGACGTATGGAGACGATTCGGGTCCTGCAGGTCGACGCGTTCACCGACGAGCCGTTGACGGGAAACCCCGCCGGCGTCGTCCCCGACGCCGACGGGCTCGCAGACGACCAGATGCAGGCGATCGCCCGGGAACTGGCGCTGAGCGAGACCGCCTTCCTCCGCTCGAGCGACGAGGCCGACCGCCGCATCCGATACTTCACGCCGAGCCAGGAGGTCGACCTCTGCGGGCACGCGACGATCGGCAGCTACGCCCACCTCCGCGAGGAGGGACTCGAGCCGGGAACGACGACCCTCGAGACGAACGTCGGCGTCCTCGAGATCGAGGTCGAGGCCGACGGCACGGTCTGGATGACGCAGAACGAACCGACGATCCGGGAGGTCGACGTCGGTTACGATCGCGTCGCCGACGCCCTCGGCGTCGAGGCGGCCGCGCTCGAGGGGGCCAGCGACGATATCCCGCTGGCGGTCGTCTCGACGGGACTCCCGTTCCTGATCGTCCCGATAACCTACCTCTCGGATCTCGGCGCGGCTGAGCCCGACGCGAGCGCGATCGAGGAGCTGACCGCCGAGCTCGAGGCGGCCGGGATCTACCTCTTCACGTTCGACGCCCTCGAGCGCGAGTCGACGCTGCACGGGCGGCTGTTCGCACCCGGCCTCGGCGTGCCCGAGGATCCCGTCACGGGAACCGCGAGCGGGGCCGTCGGCGCGTACCTCGACCGCTTCGGCGCGTTCGACGACGACCTCCCCGAGGAGCTGCGCCTCGAGCAGGGCCACTACGTCGACCGTCCCGGAACCGTCTCGGTTCGAGTCGAGAACCGCGTCCGAGTGGGCGGGTGCGGCGTGACGGCCCTCGACGGTCGCATCGCCGTTCCGGACGACGAGGACGACGAAATCATCGAGCCGTAGCCCGGTCTCGCGAGCGCTCCGAACGCGGCCCGAGCGACCCCGACGCGTCAAAATTGCCGCTTGAGTGGCAAACTCATTCGACCGCGAGTTGTGAATCGTGCGGTCCGTTCGCAACCTTCTTTAGCCGGTCCGGCGACCTTCCAGCTACAGATGGCTGTACTCTGGTTGGACGAAATCAGCGCCGGTGACCTCGAGCAGGTCGGCGGCAAGGGAGCTTCCCTGGGCGAGCTCACGGGCGCTGGACTTCCCGTCCCACCCGGATTCGTCGTAACCGCGGGGACCTACCGATCGTTCATCGAGAACGCGAACATCGACGAGGAGCTGTTCGCGGTCGTCGACGTCGACGTCGACGACTCGAGCGCGCTCGCCGAAGCCGCCGAGCGCGCACAGGAACTCATCCTCGAGACGCCGTTTCCCGACGACTTACGCGAGGAGATCCTCGAGTCCTACCGGCAGGTCGGCGAGGACGGCGAGGAGGCGTTCGTCGCCGTCCGCTCCTCGGCGACCGCCGAGGACCTCCCCGACGCCTCCTTCGCCGGGCAACAGGAGACGTACCTGAACGTCACCGAGGCGGACCTGCTCGATCGGGTCCGAGAGTGCTGGGCGTCGCTGTTCACCCAGCGGGCGATCTACTACCGCCAGGAGAAGGGGTTCGACCACTCGGTCGTCAACATCGCGGTCGTCGTCCAGCAGATGGTCGACGCCGAGAAATCGGGCGTGATGTTCACGAGCCACCCCTCGACGGGCGATCCGACGATGATCGTCGAGGCCGCGTGGGGCCTGGGCGAGGCCGTCGTCTCCGGCGCCGTCTCGCCGGACAACTACGTCGTTTCCCGCGAGGACCGATCGGTCGACGTCACCGTCGCCGAGAAGAAGGTGATGCACGCCAAAGACGAGGAGACCGGCCAGACCCGAGAGATCGAGGTTCCGCCGGAGAAACGGACCGCTCGCGTCCTCTCGGACGGAGAGATCGAGCGGCTCGTCGAACTCGGCGAGCGCGTCGAGGACCACTACGACACCCCCCAGGACGTCGAGTGGGCGATCGTCGACGGAGAGGTCTTCATGCTGCAGTCGCGACCGATCACAACGATCGACGAGGGCGACGCCGACGCGACGAGCGCTACCGAGACCGGCGACATCACGGAGGGGCTCACCGACGGCAGTGGAACGCAGACCCAGACCGCCGATAGCTCCGAGAGCGCGGCCGGAACCGGAACGGGCGACGTGTTAGTCGACGGCCTGGGCTCGAGTCCGGGAACTGTAAGCGGCGCGGCCCGGATCGTCACCAAGCTCGACGAGCTCGACAAGGTCGGCGAGGGCGACATCATCGTCACCGAGATGACGATGCCCGACATGGTACCCGCGATGAAACGCGCCGCCGGCATCATCACCGACGAGGGCGGGATGACCAGCCACGCAGCCATCGTCTCCCGCGAGCTGGGCGTTCCCGCCATCGTCGGCACGACCAACGCCACGACGACGCTGGAGGACGGCCAGATCGTCACGCTCGACGGCGACAAGGGCGCCGTCCTCGAGGGCGATACGGTCTCGCCCGACGAGGAGGCCGAACCCGTCGAGGAGGTCCGCCCGCAATCCCCGGTCAAACCCATGACCGCGACCGAGGTCAAAGTCAACGTCTCCATTCCGGAGGCCGCAGAGCGGGCGGCCGCGACCGGGGCCGACGGCGTCGGACTCCTGCGAACGGAGCACATGATCCTCTCGCTGAATCAGACGCCCGCGAAGTTCATCGAGGACAACGGTGAAGACGCCTACATCAAGGAGCTCGTCCAGGGGATTCGCGGCGTCGCCGACGAGTTTTACCCCCGTCCCGTCCGCGTCCGGACGCTGGACGCCCCGACCGACGAGTTCCGCCAGCTCGAGGGCGGCGAGGACGAACCCGCCGAGCACAATCCGATGCTCGGCTACCGCGGGATTCGCCGCTCGCTCGATCGGCCCGACGTCTTCGGCCACGAGCTCGAGGCGTTCCGGCGGCTCTACGAGATGGGCTACGACAACGTCGAGATCATGTTCCCGCTGGTCAACGACGCCGAGGACGTCTACCGGACCAAACGGCTCATGACCGATGCGGGGATCGACCCCGAGAAGCGCACCTGGGGCGTGATGATCGAGACGCCCGCCTCGGCGCTGGCCGTCGAGGAGATGGCCGACGCCGGGATCGACTTCGCCTCGTTCGGAACGAACGACCTCACCCAGTACACGCTCGCGGTCGATCGCAACAACGAGCACGTCGCCGACCGCTTCGACGAGCTTCACCCCTCCGTGCTGCGGCTGATCGGCGACGTTATCGAGACCTGCCGCGAACACGACGTCGACACGAGCATCTGCGGCCAGGCCGGCTCGAAACCCGAGATGGTCCAGTTCCTCGTCAACGAGGGGATCCACTCGATCTCGGCGAACATCGACGCCGTCCGCGACGTCCAACACGAGGTCAAACGCGTCGAACAGAAACTGCTCCTCGACTCGGTACGCTGATTCGGGCCGTCACAGCCCGGCTGTTGTCGAGTCTTTTTCGTCCGCGTCGCGGTTATTCGTCCGGAAGATTGCCTAGAAGCCCGTATCTCGCACGGTAACAGAGCGTGTCGATCGTCGACCCGAGACCGAGCTGTGGAGCCGATCTCGGTCGTCGAACCCGAGCGCGAACCAGGCCGTCCAGACGCCCGCGAGGACCGAGGCTCGACGGAGCCGAGAGCGACGCACCCCGGCGACGTTCCGATCCAGCAGCGTTCAGTAGCCAGCAGCGACGACCGCCCCGAGAAGCGCCCAGCGCGGTCGGACGGTCGGTAGGTCCATCTCGTCGGTCACGCCGATCGCGGAGGCGGTCCGCGCGTCGTCGAACGTCACCTCGCGCTCGTCTCCGGAACGGCTACTCTCGGCGGCGGGGTCCTCGAGCGAGCCCTCCCGTCGCAGCCGTTCGACTCGGGCCGACTCGTTCCGGGAGAAACAGCTGGACGAGGACGGCCGTCGCGTTTCCGAGGAAGTCGAGCACCGCGAGCGTTCTTCGCGATAGCATACGAGCTGATACGTTCTGTCAGACGGTAGGTCTTCGGATCGATCGAGACCGTCGCCTGATCGTCGGAGCGTCCCTGACGGTTTCGAACCGGATGTTCGTCCTTTCGGACGCCCGTCAGCTCTCGTTGTAGTCTACTCCCAAGTAGGAGGTGAGATCCGTCACCGCCGCGTCGACGACTGCGTCCGCTAGCGTGCCGAGTTCGCGGTCGATCTCGTCCGGACCGAGAGCTCCAACAGCCCACGGGAGAATCGAACTCGTTTTCGGGAGTCCGCCGTCGATCAGATCGTCCTCGTCGATCGGCAATCGCTCGTCGTACCACGTTTTCGTCGTAAGAGCCAAGGCAATGTACTGATCGCCGTGAAACGGCATCTCCGACGTGTTGATGATTACCCACGGTCTGCCCGAATCATCGTCTCTGAACGGATCGTCCGCGTAGACGATCGTTCCGCGATCGAAACTCAGTGGTCAACTTGCTCGCTCGCCTCGATCCACTCGTCACGATCCTCCTCGCCGTAGAGATCGTCGAACAACTGCGTTACTCTGTGCGTATCGTAGGCCTGGCGCAGCCTACTCGTATCGTCGGTGATCGCCCAGTACGGTCCCTTGTGGCGAACGAGCTCTCGATCTTCGAGTCGAGAGAGTACGGGATGGATCGAATTTTCGTTGATCCCCGTCCGACTGGCGATTTCTTTGGCCTTCCACGCTCGATCCCGATTCTCGTAGAGGAACTTCAGCACCTGTTCGGGATTGCTCAGCTCCGCTAACTCCTCGGACGAGCGTTCGTCGAACTGATCGATATCGATCGACATACTCGTGTCTTCGTCACCTAGCTACGTGAATGTACTCGGTGTATGCTGTAGGCTATGTACTAAATAGATCTTTTGTACGTGAAGCAGCTTCGCCCGGGTCTGATACACATCGGGCTCGGAGATACCGACGAGCGTTTCGTAGCGCTCGTGGTGGACCCCGACCCGTTCGCCACTCTCGAGCACGGGCCGTTCGGCGAGAACGCAACTACTAAGCGGCTGACCCGACTGCTGAGTGATATGCAAGCGGAGCCGCAGGCGTTCGACCGGGTCCTCTCGTCGATGTGTACGGATCCCCACCCGGACGCGCGCGATGCGGCCGAACGGTTTCTCGCGACCAACCCCGGCGATCCCGCCACCTACCAGCGGGTCGCCGACCTCGAGGACGAGGCCGTCGCCCTGCTCGGCGAGGTCGCGGGTCTGGCCGACCCCGCCGGCTACGTCGCCAGCGGGGGAACGGAGGCGAACGTCCAGGCGGTCCGGATCGCCCGCGAGCGGGCCGACTCGCCGAGACCGAACGTCGTCGTCTCCGAAGCGGCCCACTTCAGCTTCCAGAAAGCCGCAGACGTTCTCGAGGTCGAGCTCCGGCTCGTCCCGACCGACGGTGACCACTGCGCGGACCTCGAGGCGGTTCGAGCCAGCGTCGACTCCGACACCGCCCTCGTCGTCGGCGTCGCGGGAACCACGGAGTACGGTCGGGTCGATCCGATTCCCGAACTCGGCGAGATCGCCGACTCGGTCGGTGCCCTGCTCCACGTCGACGCCGCCTGGGGCGGGTTCGTTCTCCCCTTTACGGACTACGAGTGGGGATTCGATCACGCGCCCGTCGACACGATGGCGATCGATCCCCACAAGATGGGCCGGGCTGCCGTGCCCGCGGGCGGACTGCTCGCGCGTTCGGAGTCGCTGCTCGACGAACTGGCCGTCGACACGCCCTACCTCGAGTCGACCGCCCAGGCGACGCTGACGGGAACCCGCTCGGGAGCCGGCGTCGCAAGCGCCGTGGCGGCGATGCGGACGCTGTGGCCCGCGGGCTACCGCGAGCAGTACCTTCGCTCGCAGCGCAACGCAGAGTGGCTGGCCGACGCCCTCGAGAAGCGCGGGTACGAGGTCGTCGACCCGACCCTGCCGCTGGTCGCGGCGTCGGTCCCCCGACCGACGTTCGAGGCGCTCCGGGCGGAGGGCTGGCGCATCTCCCGGACCGCGACGGGCGAGCTCCGGGTCGTCTGTATGCCCCACGTCACCCGCGAGATGCTCGCCTCCTTCGTCGCCGATCTGGACCGACTCGAGGTGCGCGCGAGCGTTCCCGTCGTCGGCGACGACTGATGGACCGACTCGACGGCGTCGCGCTCGTCGGCGTGCTCGGTCTCGCCGCGTCCTCGGCAGTGCTCGAGGGGGCCGCCGTCGCGGCGCTGCTCGGCGGTTTCCTGCTGTCGCTGTCGACCTGGCGGCTCCGCGGGGGTCGGCCCTGGGAGGCGCTGGCCTGGCTGGCGTGGGTCGTCACCGCCGTCGCGGCGGTGTTGCCCCTCGGGGGCGCGCCGTTCGCCGTCGTCTTCTTCGGATCCATGCTCGTCGGTCTCGCGTCGCTGCTGGGCGGCCGAGCCGGCCTACTGCCGGACGTCTGGACCGCGGGCTCCGGCGCGAGGGAGTGACTCGAGCGAGCGCGCGGTAGGTTTTTGTCGCTCGCGGAGCGACGACGGAGTACGATGACGGCGTGCGCTGCGATCGGTGCTCGTTCGATGCGGATGCAGCGCTAGCCCCGTCCGGGAGGAGAACCGCGAACCGCCGGTCATACGGTCGTCGCGCGGGCTCGAAACCCGGCTGCTCGTCCCGACGCAGACGCGGCTCGTCCCGTTCGAACGATCGACCGAAAACCGGCGGGTTTTACGCCCGCCACCGACAGATCACAGATATGAGCACCGACGAATTTCCGACGGACAGTCCCGCGGTCGTGACCTGCGGGTTGCCCTACGCCAACGGCGACCTCCACATCGGTCACCTGCGAGGATACATCGGCGCGGACGCGTTCAGCCGCGCGCTCGAGACGCTGGGCCAGGAGGTCGCGTACGTCTCCGGCTCGGACATGCACGGCACGCCCGTGGCGGTCAACGCCGAACAGGAGGGCGTCGACCCCGCGGAGTTCGCGCTGGAGTGGCACGAACAGTACGAGGAGACGTTCCCGAAGTTCAACGTCGAGTTCGACAACTACGGCCACACCCACGACGAGACCAACACCGAACTCACCCAGGAGATCGTCCGCACCTTAGACGAGGAGGGCTACGTCTACGAGAAGGAGATCCAGGTCGCCTACGACCCCGACGCCGACCAGTACCTGCCCGACCGCTACGTCGAGGGAACCTGTCCGTACTGCGGCGCGAAGGCCCGCGGCGACGAGTGCGACGAGGGCTGCCAGCGCCACTTAGAGCCCGGCGAGATCGAGGAGCCGACGAGCACGATCACCGGAAACGACGCCGAGTACCGCGAGCGAACCCACAAGTTCTTCCGGGTCTCGGAGTTCGCCGACTACCTCACCGAGTTCTTAGACGGCCTCGAGGGCACCTCGAACGCGCGCAACCAGCCCCGCCAGTGGATCGAGGAGGGGCTGCAGGACTGGTGTCTCACGCGGGACATGGACTGGGGCATCGACTACCCCGGTTCCGAGGAGGAGGACGTCGTCCTCTACGTCTGGGTCGACGCCCCGATCGAGTACATCGCCTCGACGAAACAGTACAGCGAGCGAGTCGGGACCGAGGAGTACGACTGGGAGCGCGTCTGGACAGCGGACGGCGAGATCGTCCACGTCATCGGTCGGGACATCATCCAGCACCACACGATCTTCTGGCCCGCGATGCTCGAGGGCGCCGACTACAACGCCCCCCGTGCGGTCGCCGCGACCGGCTTCATCACGATCAACGGGAAGGGGCTCTCGACGAGCCGCAACCGCGCGATCTGGGCCGAGGAGTACCTCGAGGAGGGCTTTCACCCCGACCTGCTGCGGTACTACCTGACGACGACCGGCGGCCTCCAGCAGGACGTCGACTTCTCCTGGGACGCCTTCCGGGAGAAGGTCAACGGCGAGCTCGTCGGGACCGTTGGGAACTTCTGGTACCGCTCGCTGCTCTTTGCCTACCGGAACTTCGAGGGCACCCCGGACGCCGACGTCTCCAAGGAGGTCCAAGAGCGCATCGAGGGCGCCATCGGCGAGGTCCGCGAGGCGGTCAACGACTACTCGCTTCGGGGTATCGGCCAGGCAGCGACCCGCCTGGCGCAGTTCGGCAACGAGTACATCCAGCGCAACGAGCCCTGGAAGCTCACCGACGACGATCCGGAGAAAGCGGCCCAGGTCATCCGCGACTGCGTCCAGATCGCCAAGGCCGTCGCCGTGTTGCTCGAGCCGATCACCCCCGAGAAGTCCCAGCTCCTGTGGGACCAGATCGGCGAGGAGAGCGACATCGCGGACGCCGGTCTCGAGGCCGCCCTCGAGACGCCGCCCCGGAACTTCGAGGAACCCGGCGAGCTGTTCGAGAAGATCGAGGACGACCGCGTCGCGGAGCTCAACGAGAAGCTCGAGGAGCGGGTCGCGGCAGCGGGAGGAGAGGACGAAACCGAAAGCGACGAAACGGACTCGGACGAAGCCGAGGGTATGACAGACGACGAGACGACCGCTGACGACCTCGAGCCCCTGCTCGAGGACCGCATCGGCTTCGATGAGTTCCAGGACCTGGACATCCGCGTCGGGCGAATCGAGGCGGCCGAGGGGATCGACGGTGCCGACGACCTCGCCCGCCTCGAGGTCGACATCGGGTTCGAGACCCGCCAGGTCGTCGCAGGGATCAAGCAACTGCACGACCTCGAGGAGCTGCCCGGTCAGAAGTGTATCCTGCTGGCGAACATGGAGCCCGCCGAGCTGTTCGGCGTCGAATCGAACGGGATGGTCCTCGCGGCGGGCGAGGAGGCGGACCTGCTGACGACCCACGGCGAGAGCGAGGTCGGCGAGAAGGTCCGGTAGATCGAGGGCGTCCTCGACGGCCTCTCGGTCGGATCGGAATCGCGCTGCGAAGTCGTTCCGTCCGCGTAGATCCGCCGGGTCGTCCTCCCGGCGGTTACAGTGATTCGAGGAGAACGCCACGACTGAAGTCGTGGGTGGATGTCAGGGTCGCTCTTCCGGATCGCTCGCCCCTCGAGGGGGAACGCCGGAGTCGTCCTCGAGCGTGGTATCGTGATCCTCGAACTTCGTTCGGATCTGAGGCGAACGTCGGAAAACGGTTCCCGTGGCACACGACGGGTAATCGATTACTCGTGTCCGAGTAAACCAGGCAGCTTTTTGACTGCGCTCGCGCTAGCAGACGACATGAGAAACGCGAAGATCGTCTGTACCCTGGGTCCGGCCTCGGACGACCGGGAGTCGATCGCGGCGCTGGCCGACGCGGGTATGTCCGTCGCGCGACTGAACGCGAGCCAC
>NZ_AOIA01000163.1 GCF_000337695.1 Natronococcus jeotgali DSM 18795 | reverse complement strand
CGAGACGGGCTCCGAGATCGAGTTCGTCGAGGGCGAGGAGGCCGCTCCCGACCGGATCGGGCTCTCCCTGCCGATCGAGGAGGTCGAGGCGGGAGATCGGATCCTGCTGGACGACGGACTGATCGAGACGACCGTCCTCGAGCGCTCGGCGGGCGTCGTCCGGGCCCATGTCGACACCGGCGGCGAGCTCGGCGGCCGCAAGGGCGTCAACGTCCCGGGCGTCGACCTCGATCTCGACATCGTCACCGAATCCGACCGTCGGGACCTCGAGCTCGCCGCCGAGAAGACGGTCGACTTCGTCGCGGCGAGTTTCGTCCGCGACGCCGAGGACGTCTACGAGGTCAGCGAGGTGCTCGAGGAGTTAGGCGCCGAGGACGTCCCGATCATCTCGAAGATCGAGCGGGCGGGCGCCGTCGAGAATCTCGACGAGATCATCGAGGCGTCCTACGGGATCATGGTCGCCCGCGGGGATCTGGGCGTCGAGTGTCCGATGGAGGACGTCCCGATGATCCAAAAGCGGATCATCCGGAAGTGCCGCGAGGCGGGGTCGCCGGTCATCACGGCGACGGAGATGCTCGACTCGATGGTCCACGCCCGACGGCCGACGCGGGCCGAAGCGTCGGACGTCGCCAACGCCGTGCTCGACGGCACCGACGCGGTCATGCTCTCGGCGGAGACGGCGATCGGCGACCACCCGACCGAGGTCGTCGACGCCATGGACAGCATCGTCCGCGAGGTCGAGGGCTCCGGGGAGTACGCCGAAACCCTCGAGCAACGCGTCCCGACCGCGGGCGAGGCCCGGACCGACGCCCTGGCCCGATCCGCGCGCTACATGGCCCGGGACGTCGGCGCCGACGCGATCGTCGCCGCGACCGAGTCCGGCTACACGGCGCTGAAGACGGCGAAGTACCGCCCCGGGGTTCCCGTCGTCGCCTCGACGCCGAACGACGACGTCCGTCGCCGGCTCGCGCTCTCGTGGGGCGTGACGCCGCTGTACGCCCGCGTCTCCGATCAGGGCGCCGACGCCGTCGTCGAGAAGGCGGTCCAGGCCGCGCTCGACGCCGGCGTCGCCGACAGCGGCGACACCGTCGTCGTCCTCTGTGGCATGATGACCGACCTCGAGGGCGCGAACACGACGAACATGATGAAGGTCCACGTCGCCGCGGACGCCCTGACGACGGGGCGGGTCGTCGTCGAGGGACGGACGACCGGGCCGATCGTGCGCCTCCGGAGCGGCGACCTCTCGGGGATTCCCGACGGCGCGATCGTCGCCCTCGAGTCCGAGTTCGACGACGAGTTCGAGGGCGACCTCGACCGCATCGGCGGCATCGTCAACGCCCAGCGGGGGATGACGGGGTACCCGGCGCTGATCGCCCGCGAGATCGACGTCCCGATGATCAGCGGCGCCGACGTCGCCGAGCTCGAGGACGGGGCGACCGTGACCCTCGACGCCGAACGCGGCGTCGTCTACGGCGGCACGATCGGCGACCGTACCGAGCGAAACTGACCGCGTCGACCGCGGGTTTTTGATCGCGGCGCCACAACGTGTCGGCATGGCAGGCGACGCCTCCGGCGACCGACGCGAGGGTGACGACCGGACGCGGGACCGTCCGGCGGAGCCGACCGACGAGCGCACGACGGTCCGAAACGTCCGCGGCGCCACGGACGCCGGCTCGGCGTCCGACGGCGACCGAATCCCGATCGACCTCTCGAGCGACGCCGCCCGCGACGGGGAACGGCGCACCCACGACGAGAGCGAGGACGATCCCTACGGCCCGGAGCCGAGTTCGACGCCGATCGAACCGGGCGATCCCGCCCTCGAGAACGTCCTGTTCGTCGTTCTGGGTGCGGCCGCGATGCTGCTCGTGCTCGTCCGCGTGGTCTCGCTTCCGTTCTGATCGAGTTCGGCGCCGATCCGGGCCCACTAAACATTTAATCGCAGCGAGACCTTAGCATGGGGCATGATCGAAGTTCTCCTCGAGAACATCCCCCTCGCGTTGCTGGCGGCGGGTCTCGTGTTGATGGGGCTCGAGGCGCTGTCGCCGGGGGCCCATCTCATCGTCATCGGTATCGCCCTGGTCGGTGCGGGACTCGTCGGGGTGGTGTTCCCGCCGGCGGCTAACGTGCTCGTGCTGGCGGCGCTGACGCTGGCGATAGGCCTCGCCGCGACCTACGTCTACCGCGAGTTCGACTTCTACGGCGGGAAGGGAACGCCCCAGACCTCCGACTCGGAGTCGCTGGCGGGGGCGACGGGGTACGCGACCGAGACCGTCACGAACCGCGGCGGCGAGGTCAAACTCGAGCAGGGCGGGTTCGCCCCCTACTACAGCGCCCGAACCGCGGGCGGGACCATCGAGGAGGGTGAGGAGATCATCGTCCTCGACCCCGGCGGCGGGAACGTCCTGACCGTCGAGTCGCTCGACTCGATCGGCGAGGACGAGATCGACCGCGCGCTCGCCCGCGAGTCCTCGAGCGCCGGGGAGCCGACGGTCGACGAGACCGGATCCGGGGACTCGAGCGTCGACGACTCGATACGCGAATCGGAGACCGAACGCTCCGGCTGACCGGCAGCGATATGTTGGTTGGGGGAACACTTTTCCCCTCACTCCCGCAAGATCGACGTATGGCGATCGAATTACTCCCCATGCAAACCGGCGGTGCACTGCTGTTTCTGGGTGCGCTCGTCCTCGTCGTCGTCGTCGCCGCGCTGCTGAGCGCGATCGAGATCGTCGACGCCTACGAGAAGCGCGCCCTGACGGTCTTCGGCGAGTACCGCAAACTGCTCGAGCCCGGGATCAACTGGGTTCCGCCGTTCGTCTCGAACACCTACCGGTTCGACATGCGAACCCAGACCTTAGACGTCCCCCGGCAGGAGGCGATCACGCGGGACAACTCCCCTGTCACGGCCGACGCGGTCGTCTACATCAAGGTGATGGACGCGAAGAAGGCCTTCCTCGAGGTCGACGACTACAAGAAAGCGGTCTCGAACCTCGCCCAGACGACCCTGCGGGCGGTGCTTGGCGACATGGAACTGGACGACACGCTGAACAAGCGCCAGGAGATCAACGCCAAGATCCGAAAGGAGCTCGACGAGCCCACCGACGAGTGGGGGATCCGCGTCGAGAGCGTCGAAGTGCGGGAAGTGAACCCCTCGAAGGACGTCCAGCGCGCGATGGAACAACAGACCTCCGCCGAACGCAAACGGCGCGCGATGATCCTCGAGGCTCAGGGTGAACGCCGCAGCGCCGTCGAGAAGGCGGAAGGTGACAAGCAAAGCGAGATCATCCGCGCCCAGGGTGAGAAGCAAAGCCAGATCCTTGAAGCGCAGGGTGACTCGATTTCGACTGTCCTGCGGGCGAAATCCGCCGAATCGATGGGCGAACGCGCCGTCATCGATCAGGGAATGGAGACGCTCGAACAGATCGGCCAGAGCGAATCGACGACGTTCGTCATGCCGCAGGAACTGACCTCGATGGTCGGCCGTTACGGCAAGCACCTCTCGGGCAGCGACATCAAAGAAGACGGCGACTCACTCGAGAGCCTCGAGTTCGACGAGGAAACCCGCGAACTGATCGGCCTCGACGACATCGCCGAGATTATCGGCGAGATCGACGAGGAGGCCGAGATGGACGTCGAGGCGATGGAACAGGAGGCCCAGGCGATCAAGGAGGGCGAGGATCCGGCAGAGATCACCGACCCCGACGAGGTGATCGAGGAGATGGACCAGGAGTTCCAGCAGACCGACGACGGAACGCCGGAGTCGGCCGCCGACCCCGCGACAGCGGGTGACGAAGCCGCAACCGAAGACTCGAGCGCGAACTGAAACCGCCGACGGATTTTCCACCGGATCCTCGAGCCGATACGGGCGAAGCGCCCGAAACTGCGGGGAGTGCCGGCTGGCGGGTCCGAGACGCGGTTTCGTACCAACCGAGACGGAGCGAAACCTGTTTTACCGCGGATCACATTGCTGACGGTAGACGTTATGACATCTTCCGAGGGGGTCGACGACGACAAGCGGTCGACCCTGCGCCGGTTCGCCGCGCTCGGCGCCAGTGCACCGGTAGCCGGGCTCTCGGAGTCGGCGAGCGCCGACACCGGCGAGAGCGACGCTCGAGACGCGATCACGGGCTACCTCTCGACGACGCCCGGCGCGCACTTCTCGAAGATCCGCGACGACCTGCAGCTGGGCACCGGCGAGACCCAACACCACCTCCGCCGGCTCGAGGAACGGGGCGTCGTCGAGCGCTACCGGGACGGCGACTACAAGCGGTTCGTTCCGGCGGGACGGTTCGACGAGTTCGAAAAGCGCGCGCTCGGCTACCTCCGGCGGGACACGCCGCGGGGGATGTTAGTCGAGTTGCTGCTGGCGCCGGAGTCGACCGCCGGCGACCTGGCCGACGCCCTCGAGGTGTCGGCGCCGACGGTGAGCAAGTACGCCGGCGAACTCGAGGACGCCGGGCTGCTCTCTCGCGAGGACGGGTACGCCCTCGAACGACCCGCAACCGTCCTCGTCCTGGTCGTGCGACACGCCGACTCGTTCGGCGATCGGGCGCGGCGACTCGCGCGGGACGCCGATCAGTACGTCGCCTACGACGGGTAACGAGGCGTCTCGCCCCTTCGTTTTCGAACGGAGCTCGCGTCGGAAGCGGACGCTTCGAGCCGCTAGAGGCTGACCTTCCAGGTCGTGCTCGAGGAGTAGCCCCACTTTTCGATCTCGATCCCGGAGCCGGTTTCCTGGAGCGCGGTGATGTTCGATCCGACCTCCTTGGCCGTCATCCCCAGCTCCTCGCCGATGATGCGGGACTTGAAGTAGGTCTTCGTCGCCGCGCGTTCCCGGAGGTAGCGGAGGATCCGGCGCTGTTTACTCGTGAGGTCGGTCGCCGTTGCGGTGCTCATACGAACGGACACGCCGGGAACGCTCTTAGGGGGTTTGGTACGACCGGTTAACTCCCCGCCGGCTTGCGATCGGGCGGGGGAGAAACGACCGAATACCGGAGGCGAAACGAGGCGTTGGTACGGCCGGCTAATCGATCCGTGCCGACGATTGTCATCGAAACGAGCAATTACCGGCCGCGGTCGAAGCGATCATACTCCGGGACCAGCAACGGACCGACGCTGCAGGCGACCGCCTCGGCGAGGGCGCTGGACCGATCCGTGAGTCCGTTCGTGAGCGCCCCGGCGGCCCCGTCGGTTTCGGCGACGCCCTCCCGACCGAGGACGTCGTCCATCACGGGTCCGAGCTCCTCGCCGCCCTCGAGTCGGCGTTCGATCGTTTCGGGAAGTCTGAGCGTCGGTCCGCCGCCGCGTTCGATCCGCTCGCCGTCGGTGGCCGCGCCCCACATGATCAGCGAGAGCCCGGGGGCGCCCTCGAGCCGTGCGACCCCGCCCTCGAGGCCGATCCCGTACTCGGCGTCGCCGGCCTCGAGGGCGCGCCTGGCGCGGTTCTCGGCGCCCGACACGGTCTCGGCGACCGACCGGGGCTGTTCGGACACGCCGGAGTCGACCGCGATCGGAGCGACCGTCGGCTCGTATCGCGCGAGGGCTCGTTCGACCGCGTCGACCTTCACCGGGTTCGTGCTCCCGACTGCGACGTTCATACTCGAGGGTCGGACGCGGCCCGTTTGGACCTCTCGCTTCGGTCCGGATCGGCGACTCGAGTCCTACACGGATTTTGACCAAGATTCGGCTCTCGAGCCGAGAACGGCGGCGATTCCGAAACCATTAACTCCGGTGTCTCGGAACCGAGTAGGTAACAACGCCGTCCGGATTCTGTACGCGACCCAGCCGGGCAGTAGTCGCCACCATGACTAACGCATCACCGAACACGAGAGTCCGACGTAGCGAACACGAAACGACCGACGAGACGACCGAGAGCGAGGAGAGCGACGTCGTCTGTCCCGAGTGTGCGGGCAACCTCGTCGTCGACGACGAACACGGCGAGACCGTCTGCGAGGACTGCGGACTCGTCGTCGAGGAGGACTCCGTCGACCGCGGCCCCGAGTGGCGCGCGTTCGACGCCACCGAGAAAAACGAGAAGTCCCGCGTGGGCGCCCCCACCACGAACACCATGCACGACAAGGGGCTGTCGACGAACATCGACTGGCGAAACAAGGACGCCTACGGCAACTCGCTGGGCTCCCGACAGCGCGAGAAGATGCAGCGGCTCCGCAAGTGGAACGAGCGCTTTCGCACCCGCGACTCCAAGGAGCGCAACCTGAAGCAGGCGCTGGGCGAGATCGACCGCATGGCCTCCGCGCTGGGGCTGCCGACGAACGTCCGCGAGACCGCAAGCGTGATCTACCGGCGTGCACTCGAGGAAGACCTGCTGCCGGGCCGGTCGATCGAGGGCGTCTCGACGGCCTGCGTCTACGCCGCCGCACGGCAGGCCGGCGTCCCCCGCTCGCTCGACGAGATCGCCGACGTCTCCCGCGTCGAGAAAAACGAGATCGCCCGCACCTACCGCTACGTCGTCCGCGAACTCGGTCTCGAGGTCCAGCCCGCCGACCCCGAGAGCTACGTCCCCCGCTTCGCGTCGGGGCTCGAGCTCTCCGACGAGGCCGAGCACCGCGCCCGGGCCCTGCTCCAGAACGCCAAGGAGAAGGGCGTGCATTCGGGGAAGTCGCCCGTCGGCCTCGCGGCCGCCGCGGTGTACGCCGCCGCCTTGCTCACCAACGAGAAGACGACCCAGGCCGCGGTGAGCGACGTCGCCGACATCTCCGAGGTGACGATCCGGAACCGCTACCACGAGCTGCTCGAGGCCGAGGAAACCCTCGGAATGGCCTAATTCGCCGGAACGACACCGTTTTTCGCCGCCCCGTTCTCACAACCGGCTATGGGTATCGACTTCGACTCGTTTACGCTTGCGGCCGCGACCGCCGACCTCGCCGACGCCGACGAGCCGGCGGCTCGCGAACACGCCGACGCCGTCGAGTTCCGGATGGACCTGACCGACGACCCCCTCGAGGCACTCGAGGACTACGACGCTTCCCTCCCGATAATCGCGACCAACCGTGCCGCCTGGGAGGGCGGCGAGTGGGGCGGCGACGACGACGAGCGCCTCGCGGTCCTCGCCGAGGCGACCGCGTTCGACGCCGTCGGCGCGATCGACGTCGAACTCGAGTCGATCCTCGAAGGCGAGGCCGAGGCCGTCCTCGAGACTGCCCGGGAGCGGGGCGTCTCGATTATCGCCTCCTCGCACGACTTCGAGGGGACGCCGCCCCGCGGCGAACTGGTCTCGACGCTGACCGAGGCGGGCAAGTACGCCGACGTGGCGAAGCTCGCGGTCACCGCGGAGTCGAAAGCCGACACGATCGCGTTGCTGTCGGCGACCGAGCAGCTGACCTACCACGGCGATCGGGTGGCGACGATGGCGATGGGCGAAGTCGGGCGGCACACTCGAGCGGTCGCGCCGGTGTACGGCTCGCGGATCGGCTACGCGCCCGTCGATCCCGCCGAGGCGACCGCGCCGGGGCAGTACGACCTCGAGACGCTGTCGAGGTTGATTGCCGATCTCGGTGGATCGGCGGCGGAAACTAAGTGAACGGTTCCCAGCGTCTTTCGCCGCTCACGAAAGGCGGCGCTTCCAGCGCTGGAGGAACGTCACTCGGCGTAATCAGGCGACGCTCGATCGTAATGAATCAGATCTTGTTCGAGGACGCGGTCGACGAGGCGCTGACCGAGTCAAGGGACCGGAGCCCGAGGTGGGCCGATACCGCGCGAAGACGCCCCGTCCTCGCGCTGATCGTCGTCCCGTTTCAGGAAAGCTCGCCGGCCTCGTCTTCGGTGTAGGCGTTAATTGTGATCGGATTGTCGTGATCTGCAAGATCGCTGAGATCATTGTTTTTACCATAGAAGGCCACACCGACCCGATCAAGTGACCCACCCGCTCCGATTTGTGGCAAATGCTCCGAACCTGCACCGTACGAATCTTGGTTTAACGAAGTCCCCTCAGATGGAGGGACGGCCCCATCATCTTCGTCTGCGTAGAAGCTCATTCCGTCAGGGATACCGGTGATCCCTATCACGACCGTCTGAGTTCCTTGGTTTTCGATCTCGAAAACATCCCGAATGATGGTATCCGCCTCTTTGTTCACACCACTTCCACCTTCGTCGGTCGTTGAGAAATCGAGTTCAAGCAGTCCGTTGTCCGTTGATGCATATTGCTCTCCATTAGGACCGTCAGACGGTCTGAGTGCGAGAAATGCATCGGCGTCGTCAGCGACGTCTACTTCGAGACTCCGATCTGCCTGGACACTCGTGAATGCACCCGAGCCGACAAGTGCACTTGCTCCGATTGCTGTACCTCCCGCACCGATCAGGAATTTACGTCGTTCCATGGTAACACCAGTTGTTGCGCGCTCGAGCCGCCAGCAGCCTGTCACTCGCCAACGTGTGCGTCGTCTTCGAGCGCATGCATTCTGGCCATCGATAGCACACCCCTTTTGTATACACTGGCAGGAGGTGCAACATCCCGACTCTGTCGTTCAGTACTGCTTGCGTGACGTCGGTCTTCGAACGAGTACGGACTGCCAGAGAGGTCTGCAAGCGGAACGTGCCGCGGCGAACAGGTGCCGTCGGGCTGCGAGATAACGGCTCAAGCCGAGCCTGTCGGCATCGAATGATAGTTGTTCTCAGTGGGAGCGTTCGAACGCCGTTCTGAGGTGGATCGTTGACAGCCTGGCAAGGGCACGAACAGTAGTTCGATTTCGCACACGTTTCGCTGCCCGAGCGAGGACACGATCGAAGAACGAAAACGCGCAGCTCTCTCCACCCGTCCGTACCGATTCGAGAACTCTAACGTGGCCGCTACGAGGCGGATTCGTCGCTCCCGTCCTCCCCACCCGAACCGTCACCGATCACCGTCGGCTCCTCGGCTTCCTGCGGGTCGACCTCGAGAACCTCGCCGTCCTCGAGCCCCTCGGGCGCGTACACGTACACCGCCTCCCCGTCGACGACGTAGTACCGCCCGTCGCGTTCGTCCTCGAGCACGCGCCGATCGCAGTCGACGGCGACGTCCACGAGGTCCTCGAGGGTCGCGATCTCGATCCGCGAGCGCTCGCGGACCGCCGCCGGAAGCGACCCGCGGGAGATCCAGTCGTCGAACTCCTCGCGCTCGTAGCGGGCATCGATGCGCTCGAGTTCGGCCGCCGAGGGCGCGAGCGTCCCCTTCCGGCGGGCGACCCCGAGAACGCCGAGGGCCGCGACCGAGCCGACTCCCAGTAGAGCGAGAGCGGCGGGGCCGAACCCGCCGGAGCTTCCCGCGACCGCGACTTCCTCGGTTCGCTCCTCGGTCCGTTCCTCGGCCGCGGGCGCCTCGACCGCGTAGGTCGTCTCGTCGAACTCGAGAGCCATCTCGTAGGTGTCGACGCGATCGACCGGTTCGCCGTCGATCGTTCCCTCGACCGACGCACGGACCACGACGGCGGTCTCGAGAGTCCCCGTCGAGTCGTTGAGACCGTCCCGGATCTCCTCGGCTTCCTCGGCCAGCTCGGGAACGTCGACGCTGAACGACGTGGCGTGCTCCTCGCCGGGCGCGAGGCCTTCGGTCTCGTCCTGGGCGATCGTCTCGTTCGTTACCCAGTACTCGGCGCGTTCCTCCTTTTCGTCCGCGTCCTCGACCGAGCGGATCACGCGGTCGGCCTCGAGGGAAACCGCAACGTCGCCGTCGGGCGCGTCGTACGCGTACGTAAACGTCGCCTCGAGTTCGGGTGCGACCGCCGCGAAGTACACCGACCGATCCGAGAGCTCGGTGCCGACCGGGAACACCTCGTTTTCCTCCTGCACCGTCGCGCCGTGGTCGAACCCGCCCGTGGTCGACCACGCCTCGACGGTCCGCTGTTCGACGTCCTCGTCGTCGGCGACCGCGCCGTAGGCGCCCCACCCCCCGAGGAGCGCGAGCCCGAGCAGGGCGACGACGACTACGACGAACCACTCGTCGAGCGCACTGCGAAGCCGCACGCGCCGTCGGTCGCTGATCACGATCGATACCCCCCGCCGTTCGAGTCGCTGTGTCGTCGTTCGGTCATAGCTGTCAGTCGTTCACACCGCCCGAAGATCGCGAGCGAGACCGCGAGCGCGTCCTGATCGTTCCGGTACCGACCAGCAGGGCCAGCGGCGCGACAACCATCCCCGTCAGTACTGCTGTTACGGACGCCATCGCCACCCAGGGGTGGATCCCGTGCAGGGTCGCGATCATCGGCTCCGGGAGCACCGCGAAGTACGTGCGTTCGCTCACCGACCGGAGGTAGTACCCCGTCTCGGACGGCGCGGTGTAGGTGACGGTCGCCGTCGCGCTCTCGCCGTAGCCGAGGGTCGCTCGCTCGTCGACGGCGACCCCCTCGCTCGCCGGCTCGACGATCGTCACGGTCGGCAGGAGGCCGCCGTTGGACAGCTCGTACTCGCGGCTCTCGGTCTCACCAGCCGGGATCACGTCGGGGCGCTCGGAGTCGAACTCCGCGCTGACGATCCCCGTCTCGGTCGTCCCCGACATCGCGACCGTCGTTGCCAGCGAGACGACGACGAGCAACGCTGCCAGCCCGAGGACGAGCGTCCGCGCGTCGTGCACGTCCGTACGCGAGCGCTCCCGGGTGCGCTCCCGGGTCGCCGAGTTCCGTCGCTCGAGCGTGAGCGAGACCCCGAGCACGACCAGACCGAACGCGAGCAGCAGGTTCGATAGCCCCTGTGTGCCGAGCACGGCGGTCGTGCCGAGCGTCGACGCCAGCCAGCGTTGACCCGACTCGAGGCCGCTCTCGAGGCCCATCACCGCGGTCCCGAGCTGCGGGATCGTCACCACCTCGTCGTTTATCTGGAGCGCCGTCGCGGCGACTTGGCCGTCGGTGACGACGGGTTCGCCGGAGTCCTGGTCGGGAAACGGGTTCGCATCGCCCTGGGTGACGTATCCCTGGTCGGTAGTCTCGACGACCCGGTGGGTCGTGAGTCCGCCGCCCTCGATCTCCCGGGCGTCGAAGACGATCACGTCGCCTTCCTCGATCGGGCCGGCGACGGCCGACGGCACCGCGACGAACCCGTCGCCGGTCTCGATCGTCGGCTCCATGCTCCCGGTTTCGACGTAGCTGAGTCCGATCGGAACGCCGAGGACGTGCCCCGCGACGATCGTGAGCAACGCGAGCGCGACGACGCCGATCGCGGCGAGCTTTGCGACCCGTAGCGGTCCCCCCTGATGCTGTGTACTCATCGTCCCCCTTGTCGGCCGTCCTCGCTCGGCCGTCCGGAACCGACCACGACGAGGCGGCCCCTTACTATAGGCACGTTAGGTAACGTCTGGCATCGCTTGCACCACGACAAGCCGACCCTGAACCGCACAGATAGCGTCGACCGACACGTCAAGATTGCCTTGAACTGTAGCGATGAGATCAAACGACCGACAAGCGCGGCCAGCACTACCGATCACCATCACGTATGCGAACGGACCGACACTCGGTATTTCGGACGCTGCAGCCCCAGTATTTCGACTCCTCGACGATGGTGTAATCGGGGCTATACTTACACTCTCAATAATAAATACCGTCTGTACGTATGACACGGTGTCCCTCGCGATCGCCGGGGGGTGACGGCGGAGGGACGAAGGGGGAGACCAGAATGAGCGTCAGCAAGCGAGACGACGAGGAGGTCGAGACGGGTGAACTGGACCGGGACGAAGTCTTCGAGATGTTGAGCACCCAGCGCCGGCGCTGGGTGCTCCACTACCTCAAACAGCAAGGCGAGGACCGCGTCGACCTGCGAACGCTCGTCGACTCGGTTTCGTCCTGGGAGTACGAGACCCCTGCGGCCGAGCTGCCCTGGAAGAAACGCAAGCGCGTGTACACCTCGTTGCGCCAGTCGCACCTGCCGCGGCTCGACGAGTCCGGAGTCATCGAGTACGACCGCAACCGCGGCGAGGTCGCGCTCACCGACGAGGCCCGGAAGCTGCAGCTGTACCTCGAGTACGTTCCCGAGGACGACATTCCCTGGAGTCACTGCTATCTCGGCCTGTCGGGAGTCAGCGCTGTGATTACGGCGCTGGCGTGGTTCCCGGTGTCCCCGGTCGGGGAGCTCTCGGCGGTCGCGCTCGGTGCCCTGGTGACCGCGATGTTCGGCGTCTCGGCGCTCGTCCACACCTACCACTCGCGGCGGAACCGACTCGGTCACGAGGGACCACCGAAACGATGAGCACGCGACTCGGGGTCGGTCTGATCGCCGTCGCGGTCGCACTGCTAATCACCGCGACCGCCGGCGGGAGCGTCGTCTCGATGGAGCGCCCGCTCACCGTGTCGGTCGTCGACGACGAGGACGCAGGCGTCGCCGTCGAACCCGTTGATCCCGAAGTGTCCGACAACGCCGGGTCGGAGACCGCGACCGAGAGGGCGGACGAGAACGCGACGGACGCGCCGCCGTTGGGCGAGCGAGACCTGTTGCGGGTCGCGAACCGACTCGGCGAGCGGATCGAGATCACTGATCTCGAGTTCCCCGACGGCATCTCGGACGCGTCGGGGTGGATCGGCACCGAGATCGAACCCGGCGAGACCGCGACCCTCGAGGGGACGGTCGACTGCGGCGAGTTCGAGTCGGACGGGTCGGAGCCGACGGCGACCGTCGAACTTTCCTCGGGCGACGTTACGGTCGCTCAAACCGTCGGTCTCGAGGTGGCGTGTCCGCCGAATCGACCCGACGGAAAACCGGAACGTTAAGGCGTCGCCCTGCGAGTGGACGGACGTACGATGTCCTGGATCCGCGCGCTCGCGGTCGTCGGTCTCTCCGTGCTCCTCCCCGGAGCGGGCCACGTGGTTCTTCGCGATTGGGTTCGCGGTCTCGCCTTCGGCGGGATCTTTCTCGCGTCGCTGGCGCTGTTTCTGCCGGTCGAGCAGCTGGCGGCTGCGGACTCGGTGACGGGAGCGGCGACCGTGATCGCCAGCGAGACCGATCCGCTCGATCAGTTCGTCGTCTCGTTTATCATCCTTTTCGCCGCGATCGACGCGACGTTTCGGTCGATGGGGTTCCCGCCGGGCTCGACGACCGGCGACGAGGACGGGCCGAGCTGTCCCGAGTGCGGCAAACCCCTCGACGAGGATCTCACCTTCTGTCACTGGTGTACGACCCGGCTCGAGCCGGCCGAGCCCGGAACGGAGGAGCCGACGAACCCGTAGCGGCGATCCGCGGCGGTCGAACTACTTTTCGATGATGCTTTCCTCGACCGCCTCGCCGAAGTGTCGCGCCGTGTCCTCGTAGTACAACAGGAGTTCGTCGCCGGCCTCGAGGTCGGTTACGGCTCTCCGGCCCGCGCTCGTGGGCACCTTGATCGTCTCGGCGTTTTGCAGCAGCGTCTCGATCCGATCGCCGTCGCTCGTCTCGAGGGCGACCCGGAACATCGGTCGCTGCTCGATCTTGACCCGACCGACGATCGCCTCGCGGGTGTTGCCGTCGGTGTCGACGATCTGGACCTCGTCGCCGCTTTGCAGCTCCGAGAGGTACTTCGTGCCGCCGTCGGGGGTGCGGACGTAGGCGTGGACCGCGCCCGCGTTGACCCGGAACGGGCGGGAGGCGACGTAGGGGGACTCGGCGGTCTCGGCGTGGACGAACACGAGCCCGCGGGCCATCGAGCCGACGAGCATCCCCTCGTCGTGCTCGAGCAGCGAGCCGGTGTCGACACAGACCCGGTCGGCGCTGCCGATCTGCTCGACGTCTTTTACCTCGGCGTACTCCAGTTCCAGGGTCTCGCGCTCGGCCTCGTCGCGCACCTCGACGGTGCGACGGATCTCGTCGGGGTCGTCGGAATCGAGCAGGACGGCGTCGGCGCCGATCTCGAGGGTCTCGAAGGCGGTTTTCGCCTCGTCGGCGGAGGTAACCCCCGCGACGAGATCGGTCTCGTCGCCGATGCGTGCGATCAGGTTCTCGAGGGGAATAATCGTCCAGTCTTCGCCGACGACGATCGTGTGGTCGACCTCCTGGGCGGCCGACTCGGCGAAGGCCTCGTACTCTTTCCCGAGGATACGGACGTACGCGCCCCGTTCTAGCTCGCCCTCGCGGCGCAGCGTCGAGAGGTCGGCCGACCCCGAGAGGTCGGTCGGCGGATCGATCGTTCCGTCGCCCTCGCCGTTCTTGCCGACGACGACGGCGTCGGGCTCGGAGGTCGACTCCGATACCGACTCCGTTTCGGCCTCGTCGACGACGTCGACGTCGTCGACGAGCGTGACGTCCCCGTCGGTACGAAACGCGGCGACGTTGATCTCGCCGAGCTCGCGAACGCGCTCGACGTCGCCCTCGTCGACCAGTACCCAGTCGGCGCCCGCCTCGAGCGCGGCCGTGATCCGCGCGCGGCGGTCGTCCCAGTCGCCGACGGCGTCGTCGGCTTTGACCCAGACTGCTCTCGTCATAGCTCGAGTCTCGAAGGGGAGCGGCTTGAACGTGGCGAATCCGACAGCAGTCGTGGGGATCGAAACCCGTCGCGGGCGACGGGGATCGTCTCGTGCCACCACCTGTCACGGGACGAAACGTTCAGAACGTTCGGCACCGTACTGGAGCCCAGATGGCTGCCTACGACGCGATCTGTTTCGATCTCGACAGCACCCTCTGCGAGCCCACGCAGGATCCCGCCGCCGTCCTCGAGCGGTCCTTCGAGGGCGTCGACGCCGACCCCTTCTGTACGCCCGCCGACCTCCGGGCGGCCGTGCCCGCCCTGCCGACGGCGGGAACCGCCGAGGAGTTCTACGAGGGACTGTTCGCCGAGGTCGCCGACCGGGCCGACGCCGATCCCGCCCTCGCCCCGACGCTGGCGCGGCGGTACCTCGAGGTCCGGGATCCGAGCGCCGTCCGGCTTCGACCCGGCGCCGAGGACGCCCTCGAGCGCGCCCGCGACCGCGGACGAGTGGGACTGATCACGAACGGCGGTCGTGAGACCCAGATCCAGAAACTGCGGGCGCTTGGCATCGAGGACGCCTTCGACGTCCGGGTGTACACCGATCCGAACGCCGGCGTCTACCCGAAGCCCGACGCCGCGCCGTTCGAGCGGGCGCTGGGCGCGCTCGAGGCCAGCCCCGAGCGGGCGATCCACGTCGGCGACTCCCTGCGGGCCGACGTCGCGGGCGCCAACGCGATGGGGCTGGACTCGGCGTGGATCGACCCCGGACGCGGCGACGGCGCCCGCGAGCACGAGCCGACTTACGAGCTCGACTCGCTCGCGGGCCTCGCGTCGATCGTCTGAGACCGGACTACGCTTCGGACAACAGATCGGTGTGGACGACCGCCCGGTACCGGCTGTCGGTCGCCTCGTCCAGTCGCGCCAGCAGGGCCGCCACGGCCGGCAGCGACTCCGGGAGTTCGAACTCGTCGCTCCGCTCGCCGCGTTGCTTGCAGCGTTTGACGAACGAGCCGAGCGCCTCGAACTCACCCTGTTGGACGTAGACGACCCCGAGTTCGTCCTCGCCCGCCGATACCCGCTCGCGCCAGGTCTCGAGGGCCGCTTCGACCGTCGAGCGGGCTGCACGCTCCCTGTCGGCGATGTCGGCCGCGTCGGGCCCCGTGCCGTCGAACAGCTCGTCGAAGGTGTCCTGAAGCTCGTCGGCGTTGTCGGACAGCGACGGTGCCGCCTCGTCGGCGGCGAGCAGTTCCTCGAGGGCCTCGAGCTCGGCCCGGCGGACGGCGACCGGGTGGACGAACTCGTGGGTCTCCTCCGGAAGCATGTACGAACGGCCCTCGACGCCCTGTTGCCCCTCGCCCGACTTCCCCAGCATCAGATCGAGTATTCCCATGGTCGGACCTGTACTCGGTCCGCGGATAAGTGTTCCGCGCTCCCCTCACCAGTCGTCGCCGAGCGCGGCCTTCGCACTCCCGTACCCGCTCGCGGTCTCCCAGCGCCGGCCGCTGTCGGCGTGTTCGACCTCGAGGACGCCCCCGCAGTCGCCACACCGGTACCGCTCGGGCGCTCGAACCGGTTTCGACGCCCGGTGGCGCGTCGCCCGCCAGTCGCAGTCGTCCCCCCGACACCGAAGCAGGTACCGCGGCTCGGCGAACGAGCGACAGCGACGGGGCGCCTCGAGCCGGGCCGCCAGTTCGCGAAACCGCTCGCCGTGGCCCGACTCGCCGAAGCGCTGGAACTCGAGGGCGTGGACGAGCTCGTGGCGCACGACCGCCGCGAACTCCGCCCACTCGTACCGTTCGTAGGCGCGGCAGGCGAGGACGATCGTCGCCACCTCGCGGTCGGCGTCCCACCGACACAGTCCCGCGCGACGCCGCGCCCGCGCCGAGACGTCCCACTCGAGCGCGCCGAGCTCGAGCGCGAGGTCGTGTTCGTCGACGACCTCGCGGGCGTGGATCCGCGCGCGGGCGAGGAGCTCGTCGTCGACCGTGAGCGCCTCGTCGGTCACGCCTCGACGGACGAAAGCGATCCCCGAAACGGTTCCGGCTTCCGGCAGGCCTTTTCGGGCAGGCGGCGACCGTCGACCATGAGCGATCCCCCGCTTCCGGAGCCGCGACGCCCCGACCCGAACGATCAGGTTCGTCCCGCCGCGCTCGTGCTCCTCGCGGTCGCCGAACCGCCCCTGGACGAGCGCCGGCCCTGGCTCGAGCGCGCCGACCTCGTCGACGCGTGTTCCGTCCCGGGCGCCGACACGCCGATCTATCTCACTGCCGACGGCGTCGCGATCACGACGACCGGGATCGGCAAGAGCGACGCCGCGACGACGACGACCGCGCTGCTCGCGAGCCCCGGACTCGACCTCGAGTCGGTGTACGTCCTCTCGGCGGGGATCGCGGGCGGCCCGCCGTCTCGAGCCGCGCTGGGCTCGGTCGTCCTCGCGGACGCGGTCGTCGACTGGGATCGCAAACACCGCTGGGATCGGGACGGGGTGGACGACCAGCGAACGGACGACCCTGCCGAGTCGATCGACACCCTCGCCTACCGTCCCCGGGACTACGTCTATCGACTCGAGGAGCGGCTGCTCGAGCCGGCGCTCGACGCAGCGGAGCGGGTCCCTCTCGAGAAAGATCCGGAGATCCGGGCCTCCCAGCGACGGTATCCGGACGCCACCGATAGCGGACCGACCGTCGGAACGGGGACTGTCTCTTATACACATCTCTGA
>NZ_AOIA01000162.1 GCF_000337695.1 Natronococcus jeotgali DSM 18795 | reverse complement strand
GATGGAAGACGCGGCGACGGCGACCGCCCTCGAGCGGTTCGATCTGCTCGAGCGCTACCTGAGCGTGCGCGCGGTCGCCAACTACGACCGCCCGGCGCCCGGCGAGACGGTCGAGGAAAGCTTCGACGGAACCGCGTCGAGTCTCGCGCTGGCGATCGACAACGCCGAGCGCGTCGGCTCGGCGGTCGTCGAGGAACTGCTCGAGACCGATCCGCTCGGGGTCCGGGACGAACGCGGTCCGGTCGAAAACTGAGCGCGGCGTCTCAGGCGCCGCGGGGTTCGGTCGCCGGCGGCGCCACGTCGTCCTCGAGCCGGCGGCCGCCGTAGGCGACCGCGACCATCGAGAGCCCCGTCGTGACGAGACTGATCCCGACGAGCAGCCCGATCGCCCAGGCTGCGGTGGCGGGGAACCCCGCCCACAGAAGCCCCGCGAGAACGAGCGAGAGGGCGCCGCTGACGGCGATCCACGCCCGTCCCGGTTCGCCCGCCATCCGAAGGCTTACGCCGAGTTCGGCGATGCCATCGACGAGCAGGTACGCCACGACCAGCAGCGTCAGACTGAGCAGGCCCAGGGCCGGATTGACGAACAGAAGCAACCCGGCACCGATCGACACCGCTGCGAGCGCGAGTTGCCACAGCGACCCTCGCCAGCCGCGCGCGGTGAACGCGTGTCCGGCGTGGACGATTCCGCCGCCGACCAGCAGGGCGCCGACGAGGTACGTGATCGCGATACCCGTCGCGAGCGGGAGGAGGATCGCGAGCAATCCCAGCACGGCGACGACGCCGCCCGCGATCGCGAGCGTCCGCCAGCCCTGCTGTAACGAGTAGGTTCCGGGTTCGGTAGTTGGTGTACTCATGGAACTCTCCGAGCGAACGGAGGCGCCGCACGGAGATAGCTATTATCTACGCGCTGACAGTAACTCCGAGAAAGGGACCGGTCCGCGTGGGTGAGGGTTCGAACACGTCTGAAACGGTCGAACGAGGTCCCGAGCCGATCAGACCTCGAGCGCCAGCCCCGACTCCGTCAGCGCCTCGTCGACGGAGCGGTCGTCGTGGACGATCCCGCCGACGGCCGTCGCGATCGCCTCGGGGTCCTCGTGCTGGAAGATCGACCGGCCCATCGAGATCCCGTCGCCGCCGGCGTCCATCGCGCCGCGGACCATCTCGAGGGTCTCGCGGTCGGTGCCCCGCGAGCCGCCGGCGATGACGACCGGGAGACGGGTCGACTCGACGACGTGCTCGAAGCTGTCGGCGTCGCCGCTGTACCCCGTCTTGACGACGTCGGCGCCGACCTCCTCGGCGAGCCGAACGGCGTGGCCCAGCGACTCGGGGTCGGCCGAGTCGATTCCCGGGCCGCGGGCGTAGGCCATCGCGAGGACGGGGATGCCGAACCGGTCGGCTTCGGCGGTGATCTCCGCGAGCTGGCTGGTCTGGTCGGGCTCGTAGTCCGAGCCGACGTTGATGTGGAAGGAGACGGCGTCGGCGCCGACCCGGATCGCCTCCTCGACGGTGCCGGTTACCCGTTTGTCCTGCTCGTCGGGGCCGATCGTCGTCGACCCGTTGAGGTGGACGATGTACCCCTTGCCGTTCTTGTTGTCGTGGACGCGGGGCGCGATCCCCTTCTGGGTGAGGACGGCGTCGGCCCCGCCGCGGGTCACGCCGTCGATGGTCGATTCGATGTCTTTCAGCCCCTGGACGGCTCCCATCGTGAGGCCGTGGTCCATCGGGACGATTACGTACGATCCGTCTGTACCGATCCGCTCGAGTCGTGCGTCGGTGCCTGTAGTCATTGCGAGTGTCTAGCAATCAGGTGGTTATGGCTGTTCTGGTTCCGGTACATCTACCCCGCCGCCCCGGCGGGCGCCGCGTTTGAGTTCGGCGGCCTTGGCCTCGAGGGCGGCGGCCGCGGGGGCGTTGCCCTCGCCGTGTTCCGCAATGATGTCGACCAGGGCGCTGCCGACGATGACGCCGTCGGCGCCGGCCTCGATTATCTCCGCGGCGTGGTCGCCCTCGCTGACGCCGAAGCCGACCGCCTTGGGCACCTCGTACTCCTCGAGGCGCGTCAGGCTGTCGTGGGTCGCGTTCGAGACGTCCGCCCGCGCGCCCGTCGTCCCCAGGCGGGCCTGGACGTACGCGAAGCCCGACACCTGGGACATGATCCGCTCGAGGCGTTCGCCCTCGGTCGTCGGCGCGACGATGAAGACCAGATCGAGCCCGTGCTCGTCGCAGGCCTCGCGAAGGGGATCGGCCTCCTCGGCGGGCAGGTCGGGGACGATGATCCCCGAGAGCCCGGCCTCGGCGGCGCGCTCGACGAACGGCCGAACGTCGGCTTCGTTCCGCGGCTTCTCCGCGTCACCTTCCGAGGCGCGTTGCGCCTCGCTTGGCCCATACTGGAGCAGCATGTTGTAGTAGGTCATCACCAGCAGCGGCGCCTCGGTCTCGAGGTCGTCGACCAGCTCGAAGAAACCCTCGGGGGTCGTGCCCGCCTCGAGCGCGCGGTTGATCGCCGCCTGGATCGTCGGCCCCTCCGCGATCGGCTCCGAGAACGGGAGACCGAGTTCGATCAGGTCCGCGCCGCCCCTGTCGAGGGCCTCGACGTACTCCGTGGTGTCCTCGAGCGAGGGGTCGCCCGCCGTGATGTAGGTGATCAGCGCGGGGTGGTTCTCGCGGATGGCGGCCTCGATTTCGCTGTCGGCGGTCGTCTGTTCGTCGGTCATTGTCGGTCGAACACCTCCACGTCCGGCGCGGCCTCGAGGTCGCGCGTTTCGGTCTCCTCGAGCACCGTCTCCAGGTCCTTGTCGCCCCGTCCGGAGACGTTGACGACGACGAGGTCGCCGAGGTCCTCGTAGTTCTCCTCTAAGTATCCGAGCGCGTGACTCGACTCCAGCGCCGGAATGATCCCCTCGAGGTTCGAGAGCCGGTGGAAGCCGTTCAGCGCCGCCTCGTCGGGGACGCTGACGGGCGTCACCCGTCCGGTCTCGACGAGGTGTGAGAGCTCGGGGCCGACGCCGGCGTAGTCCAGGCCCGCGCTGACGCTGTGGGACTCGACGATCTGGCCGTCCGTGCTCTGGAGCAACTTGGTCATCGCGCCGTGGAGCACGCCGTCGGTGCCCGTCGACAGCGTCGCCGAGTTGGGTGCGACGCCTTCCGCCTCGTCGATCTCGAGGCTCGAGCCGCCTGCCTCCACCGCGTGTAGCGCGATGTCCTCGTCGGGCACGAACTCGTGGAAGGCCCCGATCGTGTTCGATCCCCCGCCCGCGCACGCGAGGACGCTGTCGGGGAGCCGACCCGTCTTCTCCCGGATCTGCTCGCGGGCCTCGCGACCGATCACCGACTGGAACTCCCGAACCAGCTTCGGGAAGGGGTGGGGGCCGACGATCGAACCGATCACGTAGTGGGTTCGCTCGACGGTCGTCGCCCAGTCACGCATCGTCTCGTTGATCGCCTCCTTCAGGGTGCCGGAGCCGGCGGTGACCGGGTTCACCGCCGCACCGTTCATCCGCATCCGGTAGACGTTGGGCCGCTGGCGGTTGATGTCGGTCCGGCCCATGTAGATCTCGCAGGGCATGTCGAGGTGGGCCGCCGCCATCGCCGTCGCCGTGCCGTGCTGGCCGGCGCCGGTCTCGGCGACGATCCGTTCCTTGCCCATATACTTGGCCAGCAGCACCTGGCCGAGCGCGTTGTTGAGCTTGTGGGCCCCGCCGTGGACCAGGTCCTCGCGCTTGAGGTAGACCTCCCGATCGTAGCGCTCGCTGAGTCGATCCGCGCGCTGGAGCGGCGTGGGCCGCCCGCCGAAGTCGCGCATCCGCTCGCGGAACTCGTCCATGAACCCGTCCTCGTTCTCGAGGACGTACCGCTCGTAGGCGTCCTCGAGTTCCTGGAGGGCGGGCATCAGCGCCTCGGGGACGTACTGGCCGCCGTACTCGCCGAACGTCGCCTCGCCGTCTCGATCGCGGTTTCGTTCCGGTGTGCTCATTGGGTTGCCTCCGTCAGCCGTCGGGTGTTCTCGGTCACGTCGCTCCCGCCGCCGTGGTCCATGATCGCGCTGCCGACCAGCAGGGCGTCGGCGCCCGCGCGACGCATCCGCCGGACGTCCTCGGGCGAGGAGACGCCGCTCTCGGCGATCACGGTCACGTCGTCGGGCGCGTGGGGCGCCACGGACTCGAACGTTCCGAGATCGACCTCGAGTCGTGCGAGGTCCCGGTTGTTGATTCCGACGATCTCCGCCCCCGCCTCGAGGGCGGTCTCGAGTTCGTCGCGGTCGTGGACCTCCACGAGCGGCTGGAACCCTCGCTCGCGGGCGGCCGTCACCAGCTCCTCGAGATCGTCTACGAACCGCGCGATGAGCAGGAGGAGGTCGGCCGCGACGGCATCCAGTTGGGCTTCCCGGACGAGGAAGTCCTTGCGCAACACGGGGACGTCGACGGCCTTCCGGACCCGTCGCAGCGCCTCGGGGGAGCCCCCGAAGTGCTCGGGTTCGGTCAACACCGAGATCGCCGCCGCGCCGCCCGCGACCATCGCCTCGGCCAACTCGACGGGATCGTCCGCGCGGGTGCCCTCGGCGGTCGGACTCGTCGGCTTTACCTCCGCGATAACCGGGACGCGGCCCTCGCGCTCCGCCCGAGCCAGCGCGTCGGGCAGCGACCGCGCGTCGACCGAGACCCGCTCCCGATCGGTCGATCGCTTCCGCGCGGCCTCGAGGATGGCCCGGACCGCGGGATCGAGCTCCGTTTGAGAGGTCATTATTGTACATCGACGTACTGTTATGTACATAAGGCTTGCGTCCGCGTCGCCCGAACGACCGGCGAATATTCAAGCCCGTCGCCCGTATCGCCGCCCATGGAGGATGTCACCGACGCCGGGATCTACGCGCGGGAGTCGTCGTACCTCGACCGACACGTGCAGGTCGGCGTCGCGGGCGGACGGGTGCTGCGGGTTTCGTTCCCGAAGACGCCCGAGGACGACGCCGAGACCGACCACCCCGTCCTCGATCGGATCTTCGAGTACCTCGACGGACTCGAGGAGGTCGCGTTCGACGACGTCCAGGTCGCGCTGACGATGCCGACCGACCAGCGGGCGGTGCTGGAGGGGGTCCGGGAGATCCCGTACGGCGACCAGGTCGACGTCCGCACGCTGGCGCGGATGACCCCGGAGCTGGATCACGAGGACGACGAGGATCTCACCCTGGTTCGGACGGCGCTGGATAGCAACCCCGCGCCGATCCTGATTCCCGACCACCGGGTCCGCGACGGCCCCAGCGCCGCGCCGCCGCCGGTCGAACAGAAGCTGCGCTCGCTCGAGGGGTTGTAGGTTCGGCGCCCTCGGTTCTACCCTCTCAGGGTCGCGTAGGCGTAGAGGCCGATCCCCGCGTAGATCAGCAGCGTGCTCGCCAGGTCGACGACCACCAGCCGGGTAGCCAGGTGGACGAACTGGAGGACCCCGCCGGCGATCAGACAGCCCGCGGCGCCGGAGACGACCGTCGCCCCGTCGGCCTCCCGATAGAGGACCGCACCGATCCCGACCGCGACCAGCCCGAAGGCGACCTCGGCCGCGGCCGCCGCCGGCTCGCTCTCGGCGAGGGTGGCGTACGCGAACAGCCCGAAGTACGAGAGGATCCCGTAGACGATCAGCCGCCGCGTCGACGCCGAGAGCTCGATCGCGTCGCTCATACGCGAGTTCGGGCCCCGCGTCCCTTAGCTTTCGATGGTTCGGGCCCACTCGAGGTCGATCGCCTCGTGGACGACGAACTCGAGGGCGTTGATCAGGTAGTGGGCCACGACGACCACCAGGAAGCTCTCGGTCACGATAAAGACCGCCGCCAGCACGAACCCGAGCGCTCCGGTGACGACGACGCCGACGACGCCTTGCATCCCGTGGCCGAGCGCGAACGCGATCGAGGACGCCGCCGCGAGCAGCCACGGCGAGACCCCGAAGCCGACCGAGAGCGCGCCGATTAGTGCGGCCCGGAACAGTAGTTCCTCGAAGA
Organism: Natronococcus jeotgali DSM 18795; assembly: GCF_000337695.1. Lineage (GTDB taxonomy): Archaea > Halobacteriota > Halobacteria > Halobacteriales > Natrialbaceae > Natronococcus > Natronococcus jeotgali. The sequence goes on along the minus strand of NZ_AOIA01000162.1, from coordinate 97,603 downwards.
CGGCGATGATCGGGAGCACGCCCCCGAGCAGGACGACCCACTCCCGCGCCGAACCGGGCGCGAGCAGCTTTCGAAGCCGTTCGTCGTGGTCGAACCCCAGCCGGGTCACGAGCGCGGCGCCGAGCTCGTCGGCGACGTAGAGGACGATCCCGACCCCGGTCCCGACGACCAGCCCGGTCTCGAGGTACGTTCGCGAGAACTCGATCCCGAGCGCGTCGGCCGGCACGCCGGTGTAGACGACGGCGCCCAGCAGGACGAGCGCGAACAGCCCCTGGGAGGCCGCGACGTTCGCCAGCATCGCACCCGCTGTCAGCGAATCGGGATCGACGCCCGCGCCCCGGCGCGTTCGCGACCGTCGCCGCCGATCCGGCTCGGCGGTTTCGTCGGGTCCGACCCCGCGGCGATCGGTCGCCGCCGGCTCGGATCTCGGTGCGGCGTTCGACGCCGCGGGCTCGCGGTCGGGTTCGGACTCGACCTCGCGTCCGCGCTCGGAGACCGACTCGGCCTCGAGAGACTCGCGGGTCGACTCGTCGGCGGTCTCGAGATCGACGCCGTCGAACGCGGATTGTGTGAGGTGTGACAGAACGAGGAGAACGAGGAGGACGGCGCCCGTAATCGCCGCGAACGCCGTCCAGGTAGCCATCTACTGCGGGCTGGGGTTCGAACCGCTGGCCGAGCCGACGGTCTGCTGATCGAAGGCCGATCCGGTGATCGACTTGAGCCGATCGACCAGCGAGTCCTTCTTGGGTTCGCCCATCAGGGCGACGTCTAGGACCTCGCTGATGTTCGAGCACGGGATGATCTCGATCATCTCGGCGTACTCGTCTTCGATCATCACGTCCTGCTCGTTCGCCTTGGGGATGATGACCTTAGTGCAGCCGGCCTTGGCGGCGGCCTCGATCTTGTGGGTGACCCCGCCGACCGGGAGGACGTCCCCGCGAACGGAGAGCGACCCGGTCATCGCGACCGACTGGTCGACCGGGATATCCTCCAGGGCGGAGATGACGGCCGTCGCCACCGTGATGGAGGCGGAGTCGCCGTCGACGCCCTGCTGGCCGGCCTGAACGAACTGGATGTGGACGTCCTTCTCGGAGAGGTTCACGTCGGAGAACTTCTTGATGATCGCCGAGACGTTCTGGACCGACTCCTCGGCCATCTCCTGGAGTTTGCCGGTGGCGATCACCTGGCCCTGGCCCTGGGCGGGTGCGATCTCGGCCATCACGGGGAGCATGATACCCGAGTCCTCGCCCATGACCGCCAGGCCGTTGACGCGTCCCTCCATGCCGTCCTGGGTGACCTGCAGCTCGTAGTCCTTGCGCCGTTCGATGTAGTCGTCGGCGAGTTGCTGTTCGATCGACCGCGAGCGTCCCTTCGCCTCGAGGACGTGCTCGCGGGTCGTGAACTCGGCGTCCTCGGCGCGGGCGATGTCGCCGGCGACCCGCACGAGCCCGCCGAGGCTCCGGAACTCGAGGGTCAGGTGCTCCTTGCGGCCCGCGCGGCGTTTGGCCTCGAGGATGACCTCCTCGACGGCATCGCGCGTGAAGTGGGGAAGCCGTCCGTCGCGCTCGACCTCCTGGGCGATGAACCGGGCGTACTTCCGGCGCATCTCGGGGGTGTCCTCGATGGTGTCGTCCATGTACACCTCGTACCCGTAGCCCTTGATACGGCTCCGGAGCGCGGGGTGCATGTTCTCCATCGCGTCGAGGTTGCCCGCAGCGATCATGACGAAGTCACAGGGGACGGGCTCGGTCTGGACCATCGCGCCCGAGGAGCGCTCGGACTGGCCCGTGATCGAGAACTCGCCCTCCTGGATCGCCGTCATCAGCTTCTGCTGGGTGCGGATGTCGAGCGTGTTCATCTCGTCGACGAACAGCACGCCCTTGTTGGCCTTGTGGATGGAGCCGGGCTCGACCCGGTCGTGGCTCGGCGTCTCCATGCCGCCGGACTGGAACGGGTCGTGGCGGACGTCGCCCAGCAGGGCGCCGGCGTGGGCGCCGGTGGCGTCCTCGAAGGGAGCCTGGCGCTGCTCGCCGTTGTCGACGATCATGTTCGGCACCATCGCGTCCGACCCGCGGGAGGTGTACCGGAAGATAAACCAGATGATCCCCGCAGCGAGGATGCCGAGCAGGATCTGTCCGGAGAGGATCGCGTACCCGACGACGATCGCGATGATGATCCACATCAGGATCGAGCGCATCTGGTTGCGCTTGCGGGCTTCCTCCTTGTGGGCGTCGATGATCTGTTCGCCCTTGCCGGCTGGAACCGTTCGAACCTTCGGTTCGTTACCGTCGTCGGGGTTGTGGTAGACGAGGACGTCCTGGAGGTCCTCCTGGGGCAGTAGCTGGCTCATCGCCTTCGCCAGCATCGACTTCCCGGTCCCCGGCGACCCGATCATCATCACGTGGCGCCGTTGCTTGGCCGCCTTGATGATGATGTCGCGGGCCTCGTCCTGTCCGATCACTTGGTCGACGAGTCGGTCGGGTACCTCGATGTCCGCGGTCGAATCGATCTTGAGGCCACCGAGGAGGTCGTCCTCGGCGTTTTCCTCGTCGATCTCGACGCCGGGATCGACGTCGACCTCGCTACCGAGGTCCTCGACCGTCTCGATGTCGTCCCCGTCGGGGTCCTCTTCGAACCCCTCGGGCGGACGTTGCTCGGACCCGTCGGGCCCCGACTCGCGGCCGAACTCGCCGTTCGGCCGGCGGCCGGACTCGTCGGTCCGATCGCCGGAGTCCGTCACTGGCGATCGATCCCCCTGGTCGTCCGACGCCCGGTCCCGTTCGGTCTCGTCGGGAGCGGCGTCAGGTGCGCCTTCGGGGGAATCGTCGACGTTCGTATCGTTGCTCATAGAACTCTGTTCAGTACCTGATTCGAAGGGATTGCGACTGATATACTTTCTCCATGCGGGTCGCAGCGATAGACGCCGTAAGCGACGACTACGGCCCTCGAGACGCCCGATTCCCGCTGCGACTGCTCCCGATGTCGCCGCCCCGAAGTAGCGTCCGCGCGAGGAAACTCGCCACGCTTAAGCGCCGCCCCGAACCAGTACCCGCCATGAGGGGGTTTTACATCGGTCGCTTCCAGCCGTTTCACAACGGTCACCGCAACATGGTCGAGCAGATCGCCGAGGACGTCGACGAACTCGTCCTGGGAATCGGAAGCGCCGACGACTCGCACTCCGTGCGCAACCCGTTTACCGCCGGCGAGCGAATCATGATGATCACCAAGTCGCTGGTCGACTCCGATCTGGTGACCTACGCCGTCCCGATCGAGGACCTGGACCGCAACTCGGTGTGGGTGAGCCACGTCCGGAGCATGAGTCCTCACTTCGACGTCGCGTACTCGAACAACCCGCTGGTCGTCCAGCTGTTTCGCGAGGCCGACTTCGAGGTTCGCCAGTCGCCGATGTTCAACCGCGAGGTGCTCGAGGGAACTGAGGTCCGTGAGCGGATGATCAACGACGGCGACTGGGAGTCGCTGGTTCCCGAGGCCGTCGTCGAAGTCGTCGAGGAGATCAACGGGATCGAGCGGATCCAGATGGTCAGCGGATCGGACTCGAACGGCGGGTAGCGCGACGGTACTCGCCGATTACGCCCGCCTCGCGGCCGCCCCGAGCCGCATCCGTTTTCATCGACCGCTCCGTACCGCCGACCATGATCACGCTCGCGTCAGACTTCGGAACGCCCTACCCCGCCGCGATGAAGGGCGTTCTGCTCCGACGAACCGACGCGCGGCTTGTCGACGTCGGTCACGACTTCCCGCGCCAGGACGTCCGCACCGCGGCGTTCTGGCTCCGGGAGACGCTGCCGTACTTCCCGCCGGCGACCCACCTCGTGGTCGTCGACCCCGGCGTCGGCACCGACCGCGCGGCGATCGCGATCCGGGCCGGCGACCACGCGCTCGTGGGGCCGGACAACGGCGTCCTGGTTCCCGCGGCCCGCCGTCTGGCCGGCGACGGGCCGATCGAGACGTACGCCGTCGACGAGCGGGCGATCGAACCGGTCGATCCCGCAGGCGAGTCGGCGCCGGATCCCGGTGCGGGCCCGCAAAGCAACACGTTCCACGGGCGGGACGTCTTCGCGCCCGCCGCGGCCGCGGTCCACGAGGTCGCCCTCGATCGACTCGGCTCGCTCGAGGCGCTCGGACGGACCGACGACCGCGTCGATCTCACCTTGCCCGAAGCGACCGTCGAGGACGGCGCGGTCGACGGCGAGGTGCTGGTCGTCGACGACTTCGGCAACGTGGTCACGAGCGTTCCGGGTGACTACCTCGAGGGTCGCGACCGGGTCCTCGCGAACGGCGAGCCCGTGCCCGTCGGCGACGCCTTCGCGGACGTCCCGGTCGGTCGGCGACTCGCGCTCGTCGGCAGCCACGGCTACGTCGAACTCGACGTCAACCGCGGACGTGGCGAGGCGGCGTTCGACCTCGCGGTCGGCGACAGGATCGTCCTCGAACCCGTAACGTGAGCAGCTCCCGGCCGCGGGTCAGTCGCCCTCGGGCGGTTCGATGCGGAACTCGCCGGACGCGTATCCGGTGACCGCACAGCGAGCGAACCGAAAGGAGACGCTCCCGGTCCCGGGACGGTGGCGCGCCCAGTGGGAGAACAGCGCGTCGAGCGCGTCCGGATCGATCCGTCGCGACAGCGTCTCGAGGTCCGCCGGATCGGTCTCGAGTACCGACGCGACGGCGAGTACTAGCGCCGTGCTCGCCGACTGGGACTCGTCGCTGGACCACCACACGTGGTAGGTGTCGCCGTCCTCGTCGTAGTAGACGGTTCGGCCGGCCGCGTCGTCGACGGGAGTCAGCCGATCCGAGGGAGGCGAGACGGACATACTTCAACGTGTCCGCATATTATTCCTTAAGACTATCGTCAAAAATACAATTAGTGTTAGAGGGGAGACGAACTGCGCTTACTCGGCGGCGATGACGTCGTCGATGCGGACGATCATCGTCGCGGCCTCGGTCGCGCTCTCGATGGCCTCCCGTTTGACGTCGGCGGGGTCGACGACGCCGTACTCGAAGGGGTCGTCGATGGTGACGGTCTCGCCGTCGGTGATGAGGCCGGCGCGGTCGCCGCCCTCGTGGGCCGCCCGCAGGTCGACCAGCGTGTCGATCGGGTCCTGGCCGGTGTTGGTCGCCAGCGTCCGCGGCACGACGTCGAGGGCGTCGGCGAAGGAGGTGACCGCGAGCTGTTTGCGGCCCTCGATGCCGGCGGCCTCCGAGCGGATCTTGTCGGCGATCGCGATCTCGGTGGCGCCGGCGCCGGGGACGACCTCGCCGGACTCGAGCGCCGTCGCGACGACGTCGAGTGCGTCGTTGATCGCGCGCTCGAGCTCGTCGACGACGTGTTCGGTGCCGCCGCGGACGAAGACGGTGACGGCCTCGGCGGCCGCGCCGCCCTCGACGAACGCCAGGTCGTCGTCGCCGTAGTTCTGTGCGCGCACGCGGTCGGCCGCGCCGAAGTCGCTCTCCTCGAGGTCCTCGAGGGCGCCGACGCGGTTGGCGCCGGTCGCGGAGACGATCTGGCGGGCGTCGGAGTCGCCGAGGCCGTCGAAGACCAGCACGCCCTCCTTCGCGAGGAACGAGCTGATGCGGTCGTCGACGTCGTCGGTCGTGAAGACGACGTCGGCGCCGCTCTCGGCCAGCGTCTCGGCGTAGCCCCGAACCTCGCTCTCCTCGGCGTCGATGGCCTGGTTGAGCTGGTCGATCGAGTCGATGGCGTACTCGGCGTCGAGCTCGCCGGTGCGGACGCCGAGTTCGACGTCGAGCACGGCGATCGAGGCGTCCTCGACCTCGCCGGGCATCGAGTCGTGGGCGGCCTCCTCGTCGATGACGATCCCCGGAACGAGCTCGGTCGCGTTCGAGGAGGCGCCGATCTGGGTGTGGACGGTGACGTTGTCACGCTCGACGCCGGCGTCGCTCTCGACGTGGCGGATGGCCTCGACGACCGTCTCGGCCAGCGATTCGGCGGTCAGGCCGCCGGTGCCCTTGCCCGTCATGCTGGATTCGGCGACCTGCTTGAGCACGTCGTCGTCGACGGTCTCTTCGCTGACCTGCTCGTCGATCGCCTCGAGGGCGATCTCGGCGGCCTCGTGGTAGCCCTCGACGATCGTCGTCGCGTGGACGTCCTGTTCGATGAGGTCTTCGGCCTCACCGAGCAGGTTGCCGGCGATCACGGCCGCGGTCGTCGTCCCGTCGCCGACCTCCTCCTCCTGGGAGTCGGCGACCTCGACGAGCATCTGGGCCGCGGGGTGTTCGATGTCCATCTCGTTGAGGATGGTCGCGCCGTCGTTCGTGATGACGACCTCGCCGCCCGAGTCGACGAGCATCTTGTCCATCCCGCGGGGCCCCAGTGTCGTCCGTACCGACTCGGCGACGGCCTTGCCGGCCATGATGTTCGACGACTGGGCGTCCCGGCCCTGGGTTCGCTGGCTATCCTCGCTCAGAATGAACATGGGCTGTCCGCCCATGCGTCGCTGTTGTGCCATTGTGGATCCTCACTAACCATGTCGTCAGCACTTCTATATAATTGTTTCGCTAGCCGGCGCGCCTCCGTCTTGCGATTTCCCCTGTCACCGTCCGACGCACTGCGGTTCCGGGGCGATCGACCGCCGCAGTCGGCCCGTCCCGGTTCGCTCGCGGTCCCCCGCGGGCCGGCTCGAGCCGTTCGAACGCCGCCGAGGCGGGACGTTCCCTCGACCGAGTGAGGCGATTTATATCGCTCCCGGAACGTGCGGTACGTATGGTCGCGAAACGGGTAGTCGATTCTCCGGCGACATCGACCGAACGGTGACTCCAGGCGTGTTACCCGCTCTCGAACGCCGGCTGCGATCGCGGCTGTCGGTGCTTCGCGTCTACTGCTACGGGCTCTGTATGGGCACCGCCGACGCCCTTCCGGGCGTCTCCGGCGGCACGGTCGCGCTTCTGCTCGGGTTCTACGAACGGCTGATCGCCGCCGTGACGGCGTTCACGCCCGGGCGCGTGCTCGACGTTCTCGGAGGGTACGACCCGCGGCGCCGCGCCCGGGCTCGAGCGGCCCTCCTCGAGCTCGATCTCCAGTTCCTGCTCCCGCTGGGCGTCGGGATAGTAACCGCCGTCGCGCTCGTCGCGGGCGCGGTGTCGGCCCTCGCGGAGTCGCACCCGGTCGCGCTGTTCGGGTTCTTCGTCGGACTGATCGCCGCCTCGGCGGTCGTGCTCTTTCGGAGCCTGTCGCTCGGCTCGGCCCGCCGCGTCCTCGCGGCCGCCGCCGGGACCGCGCTCTCCCTGCTGGTCGCGACCAACGTCCTCCAGCTGCCGGGCAGCGGCGCCGTCGTGATCTTTCTCTCCGGCGGGCTGGCGGTCAGCGCGATGATCCTCCCGGGCGTCTCCGGCTCGCTGATCCTCATCTTGCTGGGCCAGTACGTCTTCCTCTCCGAGTCGCTCACCGCCTTCCTCGGGTCGCTCCGAGATCTCGCCCTCGGCGACGGGACCGTCGGCGCGGTCCTCGAGCCGGGGACGACCGTCGCCGTCTTCGTCGCCGGCGGCGCCGTCGGACTCGTCACGGTCGCGCGGGTGGTCCGGTTCGCGCTGGAACGCCACCGCGAGCCGACCCTGCTCTTTCTCGTCGGCCTCATCGCCGGCTCGGTTCCCGCGCCGCTGCACGAGATCGCCGACGCGCGCGCGCTGACGGGCGAGGTCCTGGCGCTGACCGCGGCCTGGGCCGTCGCCGGCGCGGTCGCGCTGTTCGCGCTCGACAGGCTCGCGGGCGGGTTCGATCCCGAGTGACGCCCCTCGCGGGGCGGCCCCGAACGTTATGGCTCTGGCGGCGAACCGCTCGGGCATGGAATCCGTTGGCACGGGACTCGCACGCATCGATCGGAACGACCGACGGGCCGACGTCTACCTCGCCCGACCCGAGAAGCGAAACGCGATGTCGGTCGAACTCATACGGGATCTGACCGCGGCGTTCGAACGCGTCGACGCCGACGAGGACGTCCGGGCGGTCACCCTGCTCGGGGAGGGGCCCGTCCTCAGCGCCGGAATGGATCTCGAGATGATGCGCGACCGGGTCGAGCCCGACTCCGACGTCGACCGGGACGTCTTCCCGACCCTGCTCGAGACCGTCGAGACGACGCGACAGCCGACCGTCGTCGGCATCAAGCGGGCCGCGCCGGCCGGCGCGTTCGAGCTGACGCTGCCCTGTGACTTCCGGATTCTGGGCCGCGACGCGAAGTACGGGCTGCTCGAGGTGACGCTCGGCACGTTCCCCCACGGTGGCGGCACCCAGCGCCTCCCCCGACTGGTGGGACTCTCGAAGGCGAAGGAGATCGTTCTCACCGGCGAGTACGTCGACCCCGAAGCGGCCGAACGGATGGGGCTCGTCCACGAGGTCTGCGCCGACGAGGCGGTCGACGAGCGCGCGAAGGCGTTCGCGGACCGACTCTGCGAGAACGCGCCGCTGGCCCTCGAGAACGGAAAACGAGCGCTCAACGCCGCCCTGGAGACGCCACTCGACCGGGGACTCGAGTTCGAGCGCACCCTGGCGCGCGAACTCGACGACACCGACGACTACCGGGAGGGGTTCGACGCGCGACTCGCCGACCGGGAGCCGCAGTTCCGCGGGGAGTGATCACCGGCGGTCGTAGATCCGAACGGCCCGGTCGTGGCGCACCGACAGCCCGTTCGGATTGCGCCGCGTCGACCGGTCGGCGTACCGGGCTCGGAGCCCGTCCTTGAGGCCGCCGGCGGCGTTCGTGACGACGTCGACGCCGTCCGAGAACCAGCCCGTCGGCGTCGCGCTCCCGGCGACGATCCCCCGAACGCCCGCGGCCCCGTCCCGGATCGCGCTGCCGACGGTGCGCCCGAGGACCGTCGGTCGCGGGCCGTAGTTCTTCCCGAGTCCGTAGGCGAGCGCCCGGTAGGCGGTCCCCCAGTCGGGGTCGGCTCGCCCGCCGTCCGCGCCGACGTCGCTCCGAGCGGTCATCGACCGCTCCCAGGCGACCTCGAAGCCGAGGCCGCTCGCGCGGTGGGCACAGTCGACGGCGCCGTCGCCCTCGATGTACTCGTCGAACCCGTCCAGGGCCTCGAGCGAGGTGCGGTCGAACGCGACGTTGCCGCCGTCGAACAGGGTCACCTCCCGTCCGGCGACCGACCGCGTCCGTTCGGTCTCCGCGAGCGTCCCGTCGGCCTCGCCCGTCGGGCCGGCGACGACGTCCGCGCCGTCGGCGACCGCGCCTTCGAGACCCCCGTACCAGCCCGGCTCGACCGCGTACCCGGCGTCGAGGAAGGCGACGACGTCGCCGGTCGTCGTCTCGAATCCGGCGTTGCGGGAGACGTTCGAGTTTCGCTCGGAGATCTCGACGAGAACGTCGACGTCCTCGCGCTCGCGGACGACGCCGGTGGTTCCGTCCGAAGAGGGGCCGTTGACGACGACGAGTTCCGTCTCGACGGGGGTCTCCGTCGCGAGCGCGTCGAGACACGACAGCAGTCGCTCCCGGTCGTTGAGCGTCGAGACGACTACCGAGAGCTCCATGCCCTACAGTAGCCGCGTCCGAGGATAAAAATAGGGTGGAATTCGATCCCGCTCACCGCACGCGGGTGTTCCAGTAGGAGACCGACGCGAGGTGGTCGGTCAGCGGGCGGCCGCCTACCGTCTCGTCGACCGAGCGGATCGCGTTCGCCAGTCCGTTCGGGATCGATCGGTAGAGTCCGTACGGCGCGAGGAAGTCGTCCTCGACGTCGACCAGCGTCAGGTCGGTCTTCGCGAGCAGGACGCTCACCTCGCTTTTCGAGTAGAGGCGCGACCCCATCGGTAGCGCCCAGTTGTAGACGCTGCGCGCCGAAAAGCGGTTGAACGTGTCGAAGACGATCTGATCGCGCGAGACCCGGCGCATCTCCCGGAGGAACGCCTCGGGATCGTCGGCCAGGTGGAAAAACCGCATCGCGACAACGGTATCGAAGTGATCGTCCGGGAACGGCAGCCGTCCGGCGTCGCCCCGCAGAAACTCGAGGGTTCCCGCGACGTTCGCCGCCTTCGCTTTCTTGCGTCCCTGTTGCAGCATCGCCGCCGAGATGTCCAATCCGACGACGTCCGCGCCGCGCTCGGCAAGCATGACCGTAAACCGCCCGGTACCACAGGCGATCTCGAGGACGTTGCGGTCCTCGACGGGCATGATCGCCTCGAGTACGGCCTCCTTCTCCCGGCGGTCGATCAGCTGTCCGCCCTGGGAGAACCGCTTGTCGTCGTACTCGGCGGCGACGTCGTCGGCCTGGTACCACTCCTGTCCTTTCACGCTGGCTCCAACTACGGCGACGACAGGATAAAACGATACTGGAGTCCGACGACGACCGTCCGAGGACTGACACGTTCTCGAACGTCGGAAACGACCTCGACGGCGGCTGTAGCCCGACGGTTCGGTTACCCGGCGAGTTGATCGGTCCGTTCGCGAGCGAACACGTCAATCGGGAGTGATAATATGTCGGGTATACACCTTATACAAACTGGATTGTTCGTATCCACATATAGGGAAGCTTTACCAGTACCGACTCCGCTGTACTCGGTATGAGCATGAGTACCGCAGAGGATCGCGCCGGCGCTACCGAGCAGTCGCTCTCCGAGGAGGAGTACCGCGATCGGCTTCGCGACCTGCCCCCGAGCGCGAAACTCGTCGCCAAGGTCCTCGAGACCGACTCGCCGCTTTCCCAGGGGCAACTCGCCGAGGAGTCGCTGCTGCCCGACCGGACCGTCCGCTACGCGCTCAACCGCCTCGAGGACGTCGAGCTGATCGGTTCCCGGTACAGCTTCCGCGACGCCCGCAAGCAGGTCTACTTCCTGAAGCGGTAGCGACACCCCTTTTTTCCCCGACCGTAACGTCCGCCCGTGAACGTCGTTTCCAGCGCCGTCCCGGTGTCGACCTGCGCGCCCGGGGGCCAGACCAACGCCTACCTGCTCGGCGAGGAGCCGTCGGTCCTCGTCGACCCCGCGGCCCGAACCGACGCGCTCGATCGACTGGTCGCGGCCCGATCCGTCGAGCACGTCGTCCTCACCCACACCCACCCCGACCACGTCGGCGCGGTCGCGGCGTACGCGGCCGAGACCGAGGCGACGGTGTGGGCGCGGTACGGCCGCGCCGACCGGTTTCGCGAGGCGACGGGAATCGAACCCGACCGCGAGTTCGCCCCCGGAGCGACGATCCCCGTCGGGGACGAGCGGGTGCGCGTCCTCGACGCCCCGGGACACGCCCCGGACCACCTCGCCTTCGAGGCCGGCGCGGACGGTCCGATCGTCTGTGGCGACTGCGCCGTCCGCGAGGGCAGCGTCGTCGTCGGCGCCCCCGAGGGCGACCTGCGAGCGTACCTGACGACGCTGCGTCGGCTCCGGGCGATCGATCCGCCGACGCTGTTCCCGGGTCACGGGCCCGTCATCGAGGACCCCCGGGAGACCCTCGAGCGGCTCATCGCCCACCGGAACCGCCGCGAGCGACGGGTCCTCGAGGCGGTCGAGGACGGCGCGAGCGCGCCGCCGGAGATCCTCGAGGCGGCCTACGAGAAGGACCTCTCGGGCGTTCGCGACCTCGCGCGGGCGACGGTTCGGGCCCACCTCGAGAAACTCGCCGTCGAGGGGCGGGTCGAGTGGGACGGCGAACGCGCCGCGACCCTCGAGACGGGCGTCACTCGCTCGAAGTGAACTGGAACTCGAAGCTGAGCTGCTCCTCCGCTTTGACCCGGACGCCGCCGAACTCCTCGGCGATCTGCTTTTGGGCTTCCGAGCTCGGTTCGACGGTGAACGAGACGCCGTTGTGGTTCGCGTTGTACTCGATCCCGCTGACGGTCACGTCGAAGGCGAACAGCTCCGGAACCTCCGTCCGGAGGCGGTCCCGGACGCGATCGATCTCGGTCTGAACGTCGGCCATCTCCTCGTTGAGCGTTGCCATGCGGTACCGTAGGTCGCGGTCGATCCTAACGGTTCGTTCCGGTCCGGGAGACGGTCCGATCGACCGACGGACGCCCGGAGCCAAGCGACTCGCTTTTGCCCCTCGAGGCGTACGAACGGGTGTGCAATCGCTGGAGGCCGAACTCGAGTCCGCCCGCGAGCTCGCGATCGACGACCTGGCCGACGCCATCGAGTCCATCGGCTTCGAGTGTACCCGGTGTGGCGCCTGCTGTACGGGCCACGGCGAGGAGGAGCATACGGCGACGGTGTTCCCCGACGAGGTCCGCCGGCTCGAGGACGCCGAGGCCGCCGCCGTCGGGAGCGACGGAGGCGAAGACGACGCGGTGCCAGAGGTCGAGGACCGCGAGTGGCGCGACGTCGCCCGACCGGTGCCCTACGGGCTCGCCGAGGGCGCGGACGGCCTCGAGGGCGAGACCTTCGAGTGGGCGTTGCAGACCGACGGCTGCGGCGACTGCGCGTTCTACGCCGAGGGCGACGACGGCGTCGGCGCCTGCACCGTCCACGAGGACCGCCCGCTGATCTGTCGCACGTACCCCTTCAGCGTCGCGCTCGCGGGCACGAGCCAGCCGATGGGCGAGGCCGTCGACGAGGAGGGCGTCGTCCGCGCCCACGAATGCGAGGGGCTCGGCCGGGAGATCGCCCGCGAGGACGCCGAGGAGCTCGCCCGCGCCCTGAAAGAGCGGGCGGTTCGAGAGCTCGAGGAGGCGATCGGCGTCCGGGACGCGTACGAGCCCGCCGACCCCGGGCCGGGCGAGGTCGTCGTCCACGACTCCGAGGGCGCCAAAGGGATCGACGGAACCCCTCTGGAGGACTGACGCCGCAAGCGCGTTCGAGACCGACAGGACTTTGCGGCGACCGGGGTATCCGTGGCTATGGACATCGACTGGGACGCGATCAGCCACGTCACCAAGGTCGATCCGGCGAAACCCCTCCCGTCGGATCTCGGCGCGCTCGAGGGGACGGATCTGGTGCTCGTCGGCGGCTCGGACGGCGTCACCGAGGCCAACAGCCTCGCGGCGATCGAGCGCGTCGCCGACTCGTTTCCGTCGCTGCCGGTCTGGCAGGAACCGTACAGCTCCTCGCACGTCTCCCGTGAGACCGTCGAGGCGGCCGACGCCGTCTCGATCCCCGCCGTCTACAACGGGGATCGGAAGCACTTCGTGGGCAAACACCTCGAGCTGTTCACCGAGGTCGGAAAGAAACCCGACGAGCTGCTGGGCTCGAGCGTTCCGCTGGTCGGCGAGCTGATCGCCTCGAAGGGCGTCGACGCGGTCGCCGAACTCGCTGACAAGCTCGTCGGCGAGGGGTACGTCGTCCAGCACCTCGCGTCGACGGCCGCGGCCGTCTCCGGGGTCGAGGCGGCCTACTCCCCCGAGGAGGTCGCCGGCGCCGCCCTCGCGACCGAGTCGTTCTACGGCTTTCCGATCTTCTACGTCGAGTACTCTGGCACCTACGGCGGGACGGCGGACGTCGAGACGGCTACGCGGTACCTGGAGGAGACGACGCTGCTGTACGGCGGCGGGATCGACAGCGCCGAGAAGACCCGCGAGATCCTCGAGGCCGGTGCGGACGCCGTCGTCGTCGGGGACTGTTTCCACGACGATCCCGAGACGTTCCGGGAGACGATTCCGCGGTAGGGCGCGTTCCGGACCCGCGGCCGACCTGACGCAACTTCCTCGGTGCCGATCGTTCTACTCGCCGTCCGAAATCATAACGAAAATAAAATCCGTTCGACTATCGAGCCAGTATGGGCTCGCTTTCTTCGTACCCGCAACTGGCCGGAGAGCTCTTCGAGACCGTCCAGCTGTCGCGGACGCTCGAGGACTCGAAGACGTTCGTCGACGCAATCCCCGAGGACGAGAGCGACGCGATCAGGGAGCGCTTCGAGCGGCGACGCGGCGAGCCCGACTTCGACCTCGAGGCCTTTCTTTCGGATGCGTTCGCCCTCCCCGAGGATCCCGTTACCGCCGCCGATCCCTCCCGGCTCTCGATGGAGCGCTACATCGACGAGCTCTGGGAGCACCTGATCAGGGAGCCCGCCGAGGGGGCCGAAGGGAGCACGCTGCTGTCGGTTCCCGGTCGGTACGTCGTCCCCGGCGGGCGGTTTCGGGAGAGCTACTACTGGGATACGTACTTCACCGCGACCGGGCTGGCCGTCACCGGACGGCTCGACCTCATCGACGAACTCGCGGAGAACTACGCGGCGCTTATCGAACGGTACGGCTGCGTCCCCAACGGGAACCGGCTGTACTACTCGAGCCGATCGAACCCGCCGATGTTCTGTCACCTCCTCGATATCCTCGAGAGCGAGCGCGGGTTCGAGGCGGTCCGGCCGTACCTGCCGGCGCTGCGCCGCGAGTACGAGTTCTGGATGGACGGGCGAAACGATGTCGCCGAGGACGACCGCGCCGTCCGACGCGTCGTTCACACCGACGACGGGCCGCTGAACCGGTACTGGGACGACCGCTCGGCCCCGCGCGAGGAGTCCTACCGCGAGGACGTCGCCCTCGCGGAGACGACCGATCGACCCGACCGGGAGCTCTACCGGGACGTCCGGGCGGCCTGCGAGTCGGGCTGGGACTTCAGCAGCCGGTGGCTCGCCGGCGACGAACTGGCGACGATCCGGACGACCGAACTGCTCCCGGTCGACCTGAACGCCCTCTGTTACGGCCTGGAGCGAACCCTCTCGCGGTGGGAGCGGACCCGCGGGAATCCCGACGCCGCCGACCGGTACGCCCGCGCCGCGGGGCGACGACGGCGGGCGATCGACGCCCGCTGCTGGGACGACGACGCGGGCTTCTATTTCGACTACTGCTGGACCGAAGGGAGACGGACGGACAGCTGGTCGCTCGCCGGGGCGGTGCCGCTGTTTTGCGGGCTGGCGACCGACGACCAGGCGGCCGCCGTCGCCGCTCACCTCGAGGAGCGGTTTCTCCACCCCGGCGGGCTGGTGACGACGCTGACCGAGTCGGGCGAGCAGTGGGACTACCCGAACGGGTGGGCGCCGCTGCACTGGATGGCCGTCGTGGGGCTTCACCAGTACGGGTACGACGAGCTCGCGGAGACGATCGCGGGCCGCTGGCTCGACCTCAACCGCGAGGTCTTCGACCGTAGCGGGTTGATGCTCGAAAAGTACGACGTCGCCGGGGGCTCCGGCGCCGGCGGGGGCGGCGAGTACCCGCTTCAGTTCGGCTTCGGCTGGACGAACGGCGTCGCGCTGGCGCTCCCGGCGCTGTTCTACTGAGCGACGCCGCTTGCGGCTCGGCCGCTTTCGGGGCGTCCCGACGGCTCGAGCGGTCCGTTTACGACGGGAAGAACCGGCGCGATCTCTCGATCGCGCGGCCTCTCAGAACGTGTCCTCGATAATCTCGCCGACGGCGAAGTTCGACTTGACTTCGGTGATCTCGACCTTGACCCGTTCGCCGACCTCGGCACCGGGGACGATGATCACGTACCCGCGCTCGACGCGGGCGATGCCGTCGCCCTGCTTGCCGATGTCCTCGATCTCGACGTAGCGAGTCTCGTCGACGTCGACCGGGGGCTGGGGCTCCGACGGCGCGGTCTGGGGCTGGGACGCCGAACTCGAGGCGTCCTCGGTTGCTTCATCACGAGAGATGAGCGCGACGCGGTAGACGTCGCCGGCGTCGATATCGCCGGTTTCGACTTCCTGTCGTGGCACCTCGATGACGTACCGATCCTCCTCCTCCGAGACTTCCGTACTGAACAAACACAGCAGTTTTTCAGATATTTCCACAGGTAGACCCTCGCGTTTGACTCTGCGCCCCGACCGTAATAGAACTACCGAACGACTACCGTGGTGAGCGGTGTCAGTCAAGGGCCGCCAGTCCCCGTCAGTCGGCCCGCTCGAGCGGCCGCGCCGTCGCGAACCCCTCGAGATCGACTTCGCCGCCGAACTCGGCGTCGGCGACCGACTCGTAGGGGCGGTTGACGACGATGTCGCCCGCGGTCGAGCTCCCGATGCCGGGAACGGTCGTGAGTTCGTCCATCGACGCCGCGTTCAGATCCAGCGGGTACGGCACCCCCGTCACCGACCGGTAGCCGTGGTCGACGACCGCGACGTCGGTCGTCTTCCCGAGTTCGCGCTCGCCGGGGATCCCGACCAAAAGCGGATAGGTGCCCAGCTGGCGACCGAACGTCTTCCCGTCCTGGTGGTACTCGAGGTGGACGTCCGGGAGGACGGTTCCCGTCGGGGCGACCCGGGCGAGCATCGGGTTGTCGATCTCCTCGCGGACCTGGCGTTTGTAGCGCTTGAAGAGCTTCTTGTGGTCGTTTGCGATCTCCGCACCCGTCTCGCTCATCTCGGTGCCGTCGAACGACATTACCTGCCGGATGTTCACCCGCCGGAGCATGTACCCCTCGTCGTACACCCGACGGAGAAACTCGAGGTTGCGCTCGTAAGTCTCCTCGCGTTCGCCCTTGAGCCCGTGCAGGAGGTTGATCCCGGGCAGGAGCTTGGGAAGGCGCGTCGGGGCGTCCTCGTCCGCGCTCGCGTGACCGTCGGGCCTCGGATCCCTCGGTCCGCCCGGTCTCCAGCCAGCCTCTTCGTTGACGATCCGAACCGCCTCGAAACACTCCTCGGCGGTGACGTTGAGGTTGTTCTCCTCCTGGACCAGCGGGTCGGCGGACTCGAGGCCAAAGGCCGCGGTGTCGCCGGGCGTGTTGTGCTCGGCGATGATCCGGATCCCCTCCCGAGACTTCTCGGGCCACTCGACGATCGTGATGGGGTTCATGTTGTCCAGGTGCAGCGTCTCGAGGTCGGGCGCGACCTCGCGGATCCCGCCGTACAGCGAGCGGAGCGCGTCGGGATTCGGGGCCTCGCCGTCGCCGCCGTAGGCGAGGATGTCGGCCTGGCGGCCGATCCGGAAGTGTTTGACGCCGAGATCGGAGAGCGCGTCGACCTCGCCGACGACCGACGGCGGCGGACGGAAGGTCGGATTCCCGTAGAGGGGTTCGGTACAGAACGAACACCGGTAGGCACAGCCCCGCGAGGTCTCGAGTTCGGCGATGAGGTACTCGGGATGGTTGGGGTGCTGTTCGACGATGAAGGCCCCCTCCCGAGCCCACCGGGAGACCTCGTCGACGTCGCGCATCCGGTTGTCGAATCCCTCGAGACCGCTCTCGACTACGTCGTGGACGGCGGCCTCGACGTCGCCCTTGGCGACGAAATCGAAGTCCAGATCCTGCCGTTCGGTCTCGGTGGCGCCGGCGTTTTCCTCGCCGACGCCGAACTTGACGGGACCGCCCATCAGGCTCGTCCCGCTCGCGGTCCAGGCGAGTTTGCGCACCTCGTCGGGCTCGGCGGGCGTGCCGCCGACGTACTTTCCGGGGACGGTCATCCCCCCCAGGTAGATCAGCAGGTCGGCCTCGTCGACGTCGCGCCACCGATCGGGCTCGTCGCGCAGCCCGTCGATCGTGTGGTACGTGATTTCCTCGCGTGGAACGCCCGCGTCGACGAGGGCTCCCGCGGTGTAGCGGGGGTACGTCGAGATGTACGGCGGCACCCCGAAGTGGGCGGGTTCGTCGACGTAGCCGTCGACGATCGTCACCGACAGCGTCTCGGGGTCGGACATAGCGGCCGGTAGCGCCTCGAGCGGTAAAACGGTGACTACACGGAAGCCCTCGCCAGCCGCGCTGCACGACAGCGCGGGCGGTGACCCCTTTCAGTCCCGCCCGAAAGCCCCGACGCGCCGGGCTGTGACTCGGCGTATCGTCCCGTTCAGTCCCGCCCGGCGGTGACCGGGTCGAGAGGCCGACACCGACGGATCGTACGGGTCTCGAGCCGTCTCGATCGAGTCGACGCTTCGGCGTCGGCGACGGTTCGGCGTGCCGTAACCCCGACGTTGATAGTACTCGTGGCGCTACTAGGGCCCATGCCACCGACCGAGGAGATCGTCTGCACCGCCGAGGACTGCTTTCTCGACCTCTTCGAGAACCACTACACCTACGACGTTCCCGAGGACTTCGACGTCTCGGAGCTCTCCTGTCCGGTCTGCGGGGGGACCGACTGCCTGCGGCCCGTCGAGCTTTGATCGGTCGCCGCCGTCTCCGTATTTTGCACGGGCACAATCACTAAGAGCGAGCCCGCCGTACCGTTCGAATCTGACGATGACCTGGATCCCTCGGTCGAGTTCCGTCCCGGCGTTCGGTCGCCCTCGCTCGCGTCGGTCGCACGGAGGACGACGCCGATGAGTCTCTCGGATCTCGCGGGCGCGGTGAGCGGGGCCATCTACCGGCAGATCGGGCGCGCGAACGGGTGCGTACAGCGCCACCGCCCGCTCGCGGTCGACGTCCTCGAGAACGAGACCAGCTACCTCGTCGTCCTCGACGCGCCCGGTGCCGGCGCCGACGACGTGCAGGTTCGCTACCTCGAGGGAACCGTCAGGGTCCAAATCGACCGGTTCCGGCAGTTCCACGACGGCTACGAGATGCGCTTTCCCGGCCGCGGGATGACACTGGAGGGTGAGGCCGACCTTCCCGACGACGCGCTCGTCGAGCCCGACGCGGGGACGGCCACGCTCACCGAAGCGGGCGCCCTGCGCATCGAGATCCCGAAGCGGGCGGCCGTCGACGACGTCGAGCTCGAGGAAGCGGTCGAACCCGGGACCGACGGAATCGCGATCGACGACTAGTTCTCCGGGAGCGTCATCCCCTCGGCGACGTCGAACGCCTCGTCGCCGTCGAACCGCGTCGGATCGAAGGGGTCGATCCCCGCCCCGCCCAGCACCTGGTCGGCGATCCGTTCGCCGATCGCGGGCGCGCGCATGAAGCCGTGGCCCTGGAACCCGGTGGCGACGTAGAGTCCGTCCGCGAGCTCGCCGACCAGCGGGTCCCGGTCCGGCGTCGCCGTACACAGTCCCGCCCAGGCCCGCACGAGGTCGTCGCCCTCGAGGTGAACCCCCGAGACGCGGCGGTCGACCCGCTCGAGCAAGTTCGTCGCGAAGCCCGGCGAGGCGTCCCGGTCGTAGTCGTCGGGGTCGGCCTCGATGTACTCGGTGCCGTCGCCCGCCAACAGCCCCTCGGGGTGGGGCCGCAGGTAGAACTCGGCGGTCGCGTCGTAACACATCGGCTCGGCGAGTTCGCAGTCGGCGACCAGCGCCTGCACGCGGTAGGGTTTCATCGCGATTGCGACTCCCGCGTCCGCGAGCAGTCGCTCGGTGTGGGCGCCCGCGGCGACGAGGACGGCGTCGACCTCGTGGGTGGTTCCGTCCGCATCGCGCACGACCCGCGCGGGATCGGTCCGAACGCGAACCGGCGTCTCCGGGCGCAGCGTCGCGCCGGCGCCGTCGGCGGCGGCCGCGAGACAGGCCGTGTACCTCGCGGGGTCGGTGTAACCCGCGGCGCCGGCGATCCCCGCGACCGCGACGTCGTCGGTCCGCAGCGCCCGGAATCGTTCAGCGAGTTCGTCGCCGTCGACCTCGAGCGCGATCGTCCCGTTCTCCTGCATGCGGGTGATCTGATCGCGAAGCGCCGCGGCGTTTCGCTCGTCGCCCTCCCGAGCCAGCCAGACGTAGGGGCACTCGACGAACGGGAACGTGTCGTCGCCCGACAGGTCCCGGAAGCGCTCGATCGCGTCGCTCCCGATTTCGGCGTCCAGCGGGTCGGCGAAGGCGTCGTAACAGACCCCCGCCGCGCGCCCGCTCGAGCCGCTCGCGATCGTCCCGCGGTCGTACAGCGTCACGTCGGCGCCCTCCCGAGCCAGGTCGTAGGCCGCGGTCGCGCCGATCGCCCCTGCGCCGACGACGGCCACCTCGAGGTCGCGACCGCGCTCGGTGAACGCGTCCGCGCCGACCGCGAGTTCGGACTCCCCGCTCATCGGCGATCACGAGGCCAGCAGGCCTCGAGCGGGCGCTCGGCGAGCCACTCGAGCGGCGCGCGGAGACGTTCCCGCCCGGTCGCGCGGGCGACCGCCCCCGACGGGGGCGCAGGGTCGTACGGTTCGGTGCTTCCGGCGGAAACGACCGTGGTGGCGGCCGCCTCGGGGTCCTCGGCGGTCGTCGTCCGTTCGGCGAGCGACGTCATACCCGCCGGTGGACGCCGGAGGAACTTATTTACACGGGGGAGAATCGAAAAAGAGCGCTCGAGGAACCCCTTCGAGGGTGGTCGAACGTGTCTACCGAGAGTGGTCGGTTTGGACTGATACTGATACCGAGCCGGGACACACCACCGTTTCAGCAATTCCTTAGAAGGCGCGATCAGGAGACGGAACGGCGCTACTCGAGCAAGGGATCCAGCCCGCGGGCGGGGTAGCCGACGACGGTCGTCGCGCCGGCCTCCCGGAGGGAGTCGGTCTGCTCGCTGACCTCCCGTTCGGTGCCGACCAGCGCGTAATCCCCTGCGGCCTTCAGCAGGACCTCGCGTGCGCGCCCGGTGGCGCTCGAGTCGGTGGCACAGTCCTCGGGCAGCGCGCGGGCGACGGGCCGACGGCGGGCGACGTAGTCGCCGACGGCGTCGAGGACGGCGTCGTCCTCGCCGGCGAACACCGCGGGCGCGTAGACGGCGAGGTCGCCCTCGAAGCCGGCTGCCCGCAGGGCCCGGAGCTCGCGGGGGGTCGACCGCGAGAGCAGGTCGTACTGGGTCGCGCCCGTCGCCATCGCGATCCGTTCGACGCTCTCGGAGCCGACCCAGGCGTCGGGGTCGGTCTCGAGGGCCGCGCCCAGTCGGGGCGCAACGGCCCGCTCGCGTTCCTCGTCGGTGAGGTAGGCGGGGTGGCCGGCGACCAGCACGCGGCTCACGCTCGCGGGCAGGTCGGCGAGCAGGGAGTCGTCGCCCAGCGGGTCGAAGCCGTCGGCCCGGACCGGGGTCGTCACGAACACGTCGGCGTCGGCCGACAGCGACTCGAGGACCGACGGTGCCGGGACGTACTCGCGACCCTCGTAGTCGACGGCGATCGTCTCGGCGGGGATCGATGCTGCTCGGGAGACGTCACACTCGGTCGGTTTCAGTGCGATCGCGTCCAGTCCGGCGCGGGCGACGGTGCTCGTGGTCAACATTGGAACTCACCTCGCGCGACGAAACGACGGCTACGATCGGTGCGGAACGCGATCGCTCGTCTGCGCGATCATGGCCGTTCTGGGCGGTCCGCGAGCAAAAAGCTGACGCTCCGCACAGCGCTCACGGCGTCGAGCGGTCGACCCGTTCGGGGGCCTCGAACTCGGTAGCGAGCTCGAGCAGCTGGACGAGCATCCGTCCCGTCGCCCCCCAGACGGTGTAGCCGTCGACGTGGAAGTAGTGGATGACGATGTCGCCGTAGTAGGGGTGGTCGCGGCGCTCGTACTCGTAGTTCGCGGGGTCGAGAAACCCGGACAGCGGAAGGACGACGATCTCGGCGACCTCGATTTCGTCGCGCTCGTACTCCCGGTTGGGGATCCGGGCCACGAAGGGGGTGACGGCGTACTCCGAGATCGTCCGAATGTCGTCGAGCTGGCCGACGACCTCGGCTTCCTCGGGCTCGAGGCCGATCTCCTCGTTGGCCTCCCGCAGCGCGGTCGCGAGGATCGACTCGTCCTCGGGTTCGGCGCCGCCGCCGGGAAAGCTCATCTGTCCGGGGTGGTTGCCCAGGTCGTCCGATCGACGGGTAAACAGCAGGTAATCCCCGTCGTCGCGCTCGACGACCGGGGCGACGACGGCCGCGTCGTACTCCTGGTCGTGGATCTCGTCGGGTCGGTGGGCCGCGACGGGCTCGAGGGTCAGTCTCGGTCCCATCGGATCACTCGAGTGCGTCCTCCAGGCGCGCGCGTTCGTCCGCGAGCTCGACGGGCGCCCACGTCTCGACGTCGTAGCTCGCGTCCAGCAGCGTCTCGATCCTGTCGTCGTCGCCGTCGGCGACGGCGTCCTCGACGGCCGCGACGAACTCGGTCCGGGCGGTCTCCCCGAGGGCCTCGCGGTCGAGGCGCCTGGGTTCGATCTCGAGGATGTGCGGAACGTCCTCCGCGCCGTCGGGGACGGTCGGAAAGGCGGTGGGGCCGGCGACCAGCAGCGGCTCGCCGGGTTCGATCCCGTCGGGGGCCGATCGGTTGGGGGGGTCGTAGGCGACGAGCGCGAACGACTCGAGGGCCCGATCGACCCGCGCCTCGAGGGCGTCGCGATCGACGTCGCCGCCGCCGTCGCGAAACGCGGCCTCCGCGAGGGCCCGATCGAGTTCGTCCCGAGTCAGGCCGCCGAAGAGGTCGACGACGCCGGCGAGTTCGTCGGCGGTCGCGTCCATACGCCGTCCAACGGTCGGTGCGCTGATAAAGGTTGAGCGGTCAGCTGTCGCTCGCGGAACCGACGCGGGGCTCGAGCCACGGTCGGGCCCGCTCGCGGACGAACTCGGGGTCGATCGGGGCGTCGCGCCACCGGGGGAGTCGGCGGTCGGGGCCGGGCGGCGCGATCGCGTCGGCGTAGCGAGCGAGCTGGTCGCGCTCGCCGTCTGGATCGTAGGCGAGTCCGTTGAACGCCGCGTCGGCGCGGTACTGGGCGATCAGCTCGCGGCCGGCCTCCCGGTAGCGCGCGGGCAGGGTCTCGTAGTCGGGGGCGACGCCGCCCTCCTCGAGCACCCGCAGCAGCTCCGCGCCGACGGCGCGGCTCATCCCCTCGAGTCCCGCCTCGCCGGCGACGGCGCGGTGGTCGTGCTCGTGGACGCCAAGGTCGACCTGGGCGGTCCCCTCGAAGCCGGCGTGCTCGAGGGCGTCCCCGAGGGTGCCGACCTCGAGGCCCCACGTCCGGGGCGGGCGCAGCCGTTCGGCTAACCCGGCGGTCATCGCGAACTCGCCGGCCAGCGCGTACCGGAACGCGCCGCAGTACTCGAGGACCGGTTCGTCGTGCCGGGCCGAGAGGGCTCGAATCAGCGGCTCGTAGAGCAGACGGAACAGGCGTCCGTAGAGCCGCCCCCGTTCGACGCGCGCGTAGTACCCCTTCGAGAAGGCGAACTCGGCCGTCAGGGGCGCGAGCAGCCGACGGACGTGGTCGGCCTCGTAGCTGCGGGCGTCGGCGTCGTGGACGACGACGAACTCGCCGGCCTCGGCGGCGGGCCCGAGCGCGAGCCAGACGTCCCGGCCCTTACCGGCCCCGCCGTCTATCCCCGCGGCCGTGAGCGCGCTCTCCAGCGCCGGCGCGTTACACCACAGCACCTCGATCGGCAGGGAAAACGACTCGAGCCACTCGCGAAACGGCCCGATCCGATCGGCCGAGGCTCGGACCGGGACGACGACCGCGGCGGGATCGAGCGCCTCGAGTTCGCCGAGCACGCGGGCGGCGGCGGGGCTGTGGTGTTCCCGGTCGGTCATCGGGACGACGACGGCCGCCTCGGCGACGGGGCCGTCCGACGGGCTCGCGTCGCCGAGGTCGTGGAGCGTCGCGATCCGCTCCTGGACGTACTCCATCGGTCAACTGTTGGTGCGAGCCGGTAAAACGACCACGACTCCGGCGAGCCGGACGAGGGCTCTCGTCGGTGACCGCTCGCCCGCGACTGGCCCTGTGGGAGGCACTCGCCAGCGCCTCCGTCTGCTTCGTCGCGACCGCGGAGACGGGCGATCGGTCGGCGCTGGCGGCGGTTCTTCGCAAGCGGAGTCGACCGCGCTACCGCCACTTGCCGGCCATCGCCGCGAACAGCCGATCGTCGAAGGCCGCCCGCCCGCTGCCGTCCTCGGTCTCGATCGCCTCGAGGTGGTCGGTCGGGATCTGACTGCCGCCCATCCGGGCGTGACCCCCGGCGTTGGCCATCGGGACGTCGCTGACGGCATGGCGAAGCGTCTCGCCCATGTGGACCCGGTCGTCCCGGGAGCGGCCCGAGACGTGGACCGTCCCCTCGTACTCGCCGTAGACGGCGACCGCGGTCACCCCCTCGAGCTGGATCAGCTCGTCGGCGGCCTGCGAGATCGCGTCGACGTTCCCGATCGAGCCGACGTCGCAGACGGCGAACGAGCCCTCGATCCGGCGCTCGGTGATCGCCCGGGCCTTCGTCTTGAGGACGTCGTCGCTGACCTGGGGGTTGGCGATCCGATCGAGCAGATCCTCGTCGATCCCGTCGTAGAGGTAGCCACACGCCGCGAACTCGGCCCACGAGCAGCCGCGGGTCAACCGGTTCGTGTCCGACTGAATGCCGTAGAGCAACCCCGTCGCCAGCGCGGGCGAGAGCGCCGGCTCGAGCCCCCCGTCGGTCTCGCCCGCGGGGGCGCCCAGCTCCTCGAAGTACTCCGCGACGATCGTCGAGGCCGCGCCGTAGTTCGTCCGAACGTCGGTGAACTCGGTTCCGGTGCCGTTCCCGGGGTGGTGGTCGACGACCGCGACGGGCTCGACGAGCTGGGCCCCCGTGAACCCTCGCGGCGTGTTGTGATCGACGAGGACGACGGGCTCGGCGGCCAGCTCCGAGGCCGCCTCGACGCGCTCGAGATCGAGCTCGAGGACGGTTCGGAACGCGCGGTTCTCCTGGTGGCGGATCTCGCCGGGAAACTGCAGGATCGGATCGGTGTCGACCGACGAGGCGATCTCGGCGATCCCCATCGCACACGCCATCGCGTCGGGGTCGGGATTGGGGTGTAACAGCACCGCGACCTCGTCGTAGCTCTCGAGCAGGTTGCGAAGCCGCACGCCGGGCGGGCGGCGAACCCACCGACCGAACCACCAGCCGCCGACCGCGACGCCGCCGACCGCGACGACGAGCAGGGAGACCACGAGCGGATCGAGCGTCCGAACCGCATCCCCGGCCGGGTCGAGGGCCAGCGTGACGGCCTCGATCCCGTCGCTATCGGCGCCTCGGCGTCGCATACCGCACCATTACATCGGATCCTCAAGAAGGTTCTCCCCGGCTCGTTCCGCGTAATCGCCACCTACTCGCGGGCGGCGATCGCCTCGCGGTACCCCTCTCGGAACGTGGGGTAGGCGAGCTCGTAACCGAGCTCCCGGAGCCTCGCGTTCGAGCAGCGCTTGCTCGCCAGGATCCGACGGCGGGCCGTCTCGGAGAGGTCGTCGTCCTCGAGTCGCTCCGCCTTCGTCCGCTTCGGCGGTCGCTCGAGGCCCGCCTCGTCGGCCAGCCAGTCGGCGAAGGTCCACTTCTCGACTGGCTCGTCGTCGACCACCTGGACGACCTCGCCGCGGGCGCGGTCGGCCTCGAGCAGGTGCCGGACGGCGCCGGCGGCGTCGTCGCGGTGGACCATGTTCAGGTACCCCGCCGTGACCGGGCCCTCGAGGTAGCGCTCGAGGCGGTAGCGGTCCGGCCCGTACAGTCCCGCATAGCGCGCGACGGTGCCGTCGAACCCGTACTCCGGAGGGGTCTCGCGGGCGATCCGTTCGGCCTCCGCAAGCACCTCGGTCTTTTCGGTCATCGGCTCGATCGGGGTCTCCTCGTCGACCCAGTCGCCGCCGTGGTCGCCGTAGACGCCCGTCGAGGACGTGTAGACCAGTCGCTCGGGCGGGTTCTCGCGCTCGCCG
Organism: Natronococcus jeotgali DSM 18795; assembly: GCF_000337695.1. Taxonomy (GTDB): domain Archaea; phylum Halobacteriota; class Halobacteria; order Halobacteriales; family Natrialbaceae; genus Natronococcus; species Natronococcus jeotgali. The sequence goes on along the minus strand of NZ_AOIA01000162.1, from coordinate 72,243 downwards.
AACGCCCCGATCGCCGTCTCGAGTCCCTCGACGTAGATCTCGCGGGCGGCCGCCGCGTCGCGACCGCCGCTGCTGGCCGCGAAGACGACGGCGTCGACGTCCGGAACGGCCTCGAGGTCGGTCGGGTCGGTGAGGTCTGCCCGGATCGGGTCGATGCCGTCGCCCTCGAGCCGTTCGATCCCGTCGTCGGAGCGGCGGACCCCGATCGCCTCGTGGCCGCGCTCGAGGAGCTGGCGTCCCAGTTCGCGGCCGACGTAGCCACAGCCGAGAATCGCAACTCGCATACCCCGACTCGGTGCCCGGCCCCCATAACCGCACCGACGGCCCGGGAGCCGACGGGCGCCTCCTCGAGCGAGGTCCCGGGCCGATTCGAGCCGGGAACGCGCGGAGCACCTTTGCCGCTCGAGGCGAAACGGGGGGGTATGAGCTTCATCGCCGAGTTCGAGCTCTCGACGCCGATCCTCCGGGAGACGGCGGTCGCGAGCTCGAAACTCGCGGTCGAGCAGATCTACCGTTCGGGGGACGACACCACGAAGCTCGTCTTCTGGGCCTACGGAGACGATCCAGGGGCGATCGAGGCGGCCCTCGAGAACGATCCCACCGTCGCCGAGTACTCGCTGCTCGAGGCGCTGTCCGAGCGTCGGCTCTACAGCGCGGCGCTGACCGAGTGGGGTACCGACCTGCTGATCTACCCCGCGGCCGCGACGAACGACATCTCCTTTCGCGACGTCACCGTCACGGGGGACGGAGAGACGCGGATCCGCGCCCGCGTTCCCTCCCGCGAGGCGCTGCAGGCCTACCGCGAGAGCTGTCTGGAGCGGGACCTCGGGTTTCGGCTCCGGCGGATCTTCCGGGAGTCCGAGTCCGAAACCTCCCCATACGGCGTCTCGAGCAGGCAGCGCGAGGCGCTGCTGGCCGCCCTCGAGGCGGGCTATTTCGACGTGCCCCGGGAGGCCACGCTGGCGGCGGTCGCCGAGGAGCTCGAGATTTCGGATCAGGCGCTGTCGGCGCGGCTCCGCCGCGGACAGGCCGCCCTGCTCCGGAACACGCTCGCGACTGCCGACCCCACTTGAAACGTTGGCGATCCAATCAGTGCCGTTTCACCGCTCCCGGCGATACGGGGAGGTATGACTTCGATGACAGCATCCGACGGGGCGAACGGATCCCCGACGACCTACCAGGCCGATCCCGACCAGTCGCTCAGCCAGGCCGTTCTCGAGGCCGTCGGCGAGGCCACCGGCGTCGACCAGCTCGAGCTGGCCGACGAGTTCGGCCCGCTGTACCACGCGATCGACCCGTCGGCGCTCGACTCGCTGTTCCGCGAGCGCGCCGAGACCGGCCGTTCGATGGGCAGCGTCACCTTCGAGTACGCCGGCTACCTGGTGTCGGTCGACCGAACCGGACAGGTAACCCTCACCTCCTGACGGCCGCTACCGCGCGCGACCCGCGATGACGTGCTGGAGGCGGACGTACTCCTCGAACGACATCGGCGCGCGCCGTTCGATCTTCTGTTGAATCTCCTTGGCGTCGAGGTCGAGCTCCAGGTGGCTCTCGACGGCGTCGACGTCGAGCACCGCCGTCGTCATCCCCAGCAGCAGGTGCTCGCAGGCCATCGTCTCGATCGTCTCGGCGTCGGGCTCCCCGTCCTCGAGGGCCTGGATCTCGGCGGCCGCCTCGAGCGAGAGGGCGGGCGACTCGCCCGCCAGCAGCGCCTCGAGGGCGTCGCGATCGGCGCTCGTTCGCTCGGCGACTGTCTCGAGCCCGCGCCGGTCGACGATCGAGGCGAGCTGGTCGTCGTACTCCGCCCGGAGGTCGGCCGCCGTCTCGGGGACGGACGTCCGCTGTTCGTAGAACATACGCGAGACCACAGCGGTCGGCCCCAAGTGGATTGCCCTTCCGGCGGCGCCGTCGGTATTTATACCCGTCCGCGATATCCCGAATCGTTCGAGTTCGCCCGACGCGCCCCCTGCTAACGGTTTTCAGGGGTAAAGTGACCGGTACATTTAAATTACCGGCGACAGTAGATGCGGGTACCAGAACGCCACCGGGGCGCGTATCGCTCGACGATCGATGACAGGAAATCTTATTCACCGAGGTTTCGCAGGTCTCGAGCGAACGCTGTACGCGGCGGGGCAACGAGCCGGCGACTCGCCGAACGCGCGGGTCGACGCCCGGCGACGAGCAGCTCCGACCGCTCCCCGGTGCGGGTATGGCACAGAGGTTTGACTAACACATGGTAGACGAATCGAAAAACATCGAACTGACAGAGGACGACCTCGAAAACAACTCCAAGGGACAGCTTATCAAGAAGGCGGGTCAGCTCCGCGACCGACGAAACGAGCTGAACCAGATGGCCTCCGAGCGCGCCTCCGAGCGCGACGACCTCAACGCGAAGACCCGCGAGAAGGTCGACGAGGCCCAGGAGCACCGCGAGAAGCGCGACGAGCTCAACGAGCAGGTCCAGGAGCACAAGGACAAGCGCAACGAGCTCAACGCCGAGGCCAACGAGCTGTTCGACCGCGTCGAGCAGCTCAAGTCGGACATGGAGCTCGACGAGGGCAAGGACCTCGAGGAACTCGAGGAGGAGATCGAGCAACTCGAGTTCAAACAGCAGACCGAGGTCCTCTCGAGCGAGGAAGAACAGGAGCTCATCGAGAAGATCGAGTCCAAGCGCGAGGAGTACGAGGAGCGCAAGCAGAAGCTCGACCAGAACGAGGATCTCGAGGAGCTCGTCGAGGAAGCCGAGGAAGTCCGTTCGGAGGCCTCCCAGCACCACCAGAAGGTCACCGAGCTCGCGGACAAGGCCCAGGAGCACCACAACCAGATGATCGAGGCCTACCGCGAGGCCGACGACATCCGCGACGAGGCCGACGAGATGCACGAGTCCTTCGTCGAGGCCCAGGAGGCTGCCGACCGCCACCACGAGGACTTCGTCCGCGTCCAGAAGCGCCTGCGCGAGCTGGACAAGCAGGAAGAGGAGGAGCGCAAGTCCGAGCGCGACAAGAAGAAAGAGGAGGCCAAAGAGGAGGCCGAGGAGATCTATCAGAAGTTCAAGGAAGGCGAGACCCTCGACACCGAGGACCTGATGAAGCTCCAGAAGACCGGACTGCTGTAGGCCGATTCGTCAACCTGTGTCTGCTGCCGTTCGTTTCTCTCGGTAGTGACCGCCCCCCCCCTTCTCGACTCCGGGCGGTCCTGCTCGGCGGTCGGACAGTCGTCGTCTCGAACCCGTAGCCGTCGAGTACGATCCCCGATTCGACGGTCTCGAGGGACGGAGCTCGACCGCGAGCGTCGGCTCTGATCCGAAGACCGTGGTAACCGGGACTTACGTCGGCGATCGGGGACCGTGTGCGGGCGCCGGCTCCGGAGGCGATCGGTAGTCCGGCAATAACAATGCGTCCGTCGCGTGGCCCGACTCACATGCACGAGTCCAGGGACGACGTCGCCGTCTTCGTACCCGGGATCGACGCCCCGAGTACGGTCGCCTGCCTTCGGTCCCTTCGCCCTCGCGGTATCAAAACGATCGTCGGCTCCGAGACCGCGACCACACCCGGCGCGGTCTCGCGGTACTGCGACGAGTTCGTCCGCCTGCCCGATCCGGCCGAGGAGCTGGCGGCCTACGGCGACGCCCTCCTCTCGGTCGCCCGTCGGCCCGACGTCGAGACCATCGTTCCGGTCCGCGAGGAGGACGTCTACGCGCTGGCCCGACGCCGGGAGGCGTTCGCGGCATCGGTTGCGACCCCGTGGCCGTCGTTCGAGGCGCTCCGGACGGTTCAGGACCGGATCGAACTGTTCGCGGCGGCAGAGCGGGCCGGCGTCGCCGCCCCCGAGACCGCCCTCCTCGACGAGTGGGACGACTGGAATCGCGAGACGATCGTCAAACCCCGCTACTCGGTCGCCACGCCGGAGTACCTCGGGCCGACGTACGATCGGGTCGAGGTCGGTTCGACGGCCTACCAGACGCCCGGGACGCCGCCGAACGCGGCCGCGGAGATCGAGGCTCGCGGACACGTCCCGCTGGTCCAGGAGCGAATCGCCGACTCGAGGGAGTACGGCTTCTTCGCGCTGTACGATCGCGGCGAGGCGGTCGCGACCTTCCAGCACTGTCAGCGACGGGGCTGGGAGTACTGCGGCGGCCCCAGCGCCTACCGCGAGTCGATCTACCTGCCGGAGCTCGAGGCCGACGGCCGGGCGCTTTTGGACGAACTCGAGTGGCACGGGCTGGCGATGGTCGAGTTCCTGCGGGACCCTCGCGACGGGCGGTTCAAGCTAATGGAGATCAACCCCCGGTTCTGGTCGTCGCTGCCCTTTACCGTCCAGGCGGGCGCGGACTTTCCGTTCTACTACTGGCAGCTGGCGGTGGACGAGCCGATCCCGGGGAAGCCGACCTACGAAACGGGGCTGGGCGGCCACCTCCTGCGGGGGGAGCTGAGCTACCTGCACAGCGTCCTGACCGAGGAGTACCCCGCGGTCGAGCGCCCGTCGCCGCGGCGGGCCGTCCGCGAGGTCGGACTGTCGCTGGTTCGACAGCCCCGGTTCGACTACGCGGTCGCCGACGACCCGCTGCCGTTCGTCCGGGACGGCCTGAACGTCCTCCGGGAGTGGGTCGGCGACTGGACGGCCGATCCCGACGGCGAACTCCCCTACCGCGCCGACGCCGACGGACGGGTCGCCGACGACGGGGATTCCGCCGACGCACCCGGGGGCGTGACCGCCGAGTGACGCCGTCGGATCGCCAACGCTTAACGGGGTTGCGGCGTCACTCACGGGTATGACTCGAGGTGTCCGGAGTGGTCAGTAGCGATGGAATCGGTCGACTCGCCGTCCTCGCGGCCGGCGCCGCGGCCTTCGCGGTGGTCGGGGTCGCGCTGTTCGTGGTCTACCCCGAGACGCTCGCCGACCTCGCGGGCGTGCTCGCCGCGCTCGCCGCGACCGCTCTGGGCGTGCGGATCGTCGGTCCGATCGCCGGCAGCGTCTTTCCCGGCTACGACGTGGCCGAGGTCGCCGTCGAGGGACCGATCACCCGCGACGGCGGGGGCGGACGGTTCCCCTCGAGCCCAGGGTCGACGCCCGCCGACGACATCGTCGACCAGATCGACCGCGCCGACGAGGACGAGGCCGTCGACGCCCTGCTGGTGAAGCTGAACACGCCCGGGGGCGAGGTCGTCCCCAGCGACGACATCAAACTCGCCGCCGAGCGCTTCGACGGGCCGACGATCGCCTACGCGACCGACGTCTGCGCCAGCGGCGGCTACTGGATCGCCAGCGGCTGCGACGAGCTGTGGGCTCGCGACGGCTCGGTCGTCGGCTCGATCGGCGTCATCGGCTCGCGGGTCAACGCCAGCGACCTCGCCGAGCGGCTCGGGGTCTCCTACGAGCGCTTCGCCGCGGGGCAGTTCAAGGACGCCGGCACCCCGTTAAAGGAGATGAGCGACGACGAGCGGGCCTACCTCCAGGGGCTGATCGACGACTACTACGAGACGTTCGTCGAGCGGGTCAGCGAGGGCCGTGAGCTCGACCCGGAGTTCGTCCGCGAGACCGAGGCCCGGATCTACCTCGGCGAGCAAGCCCACGAGATGGGCCTGGTCGACGAACTCGGCACCCGCCGCGAGCTCGAGGACGAACTCGCCGATCGGCTCGAGCGGGACGCGGTGGCCGTCGAGGAGTTCGAACCCAGGCGGCCGCTGATGGCCCGCGTCGGCGCGGGCGCCCGGAGCGTCGCCTACGCCTTCGGCGCCGGGGTCGCGGGCCTCGTCGGCGACCGCGAGTTCCGGCTGCGATTCTAGCCGTGGTTTTATCGTCGCACGGGATCGAACGCCTACCGTGACAACGCTGGTGGTCTGTCTCGACCGGACCGACGACGTCGGACGCAAGACCGGGCTCCGGTCGCCCGTCGTCGGCTGGGAGGCAGTTCGCGCGCTGGTGACCGACGTCGGCCTCGCCGACCCCGAGGACTCGGGGGTCAACTCGCTGCTCGAGACGCTTCGGGTCGCCCAGGACCTCCGCGACGACGGCGAGGCGGTCGTGGTCGCCGTCGTCTCGGGGGATCGCGAGTCGATGGTGTCGGCCGATCGCTCGGTCGCGCGACAGCTCGACGACCTGATGGCCGCCCACGACCCGGAGTCGGCGGTCGTCGTCATCGACAGCGCCGAGGACGAGCGGCTGGTGCCGATCGTCGAGAGCCGCGTGCGGGTCGACTCGGTCGACCGCGTGGTCGTCCGCCAGGCCAGGGACATCGAGTCGACGTACTACCTGCTCAAGCAGTTCCTGGCCGACGAGGAGCTGCGCCAGACCGTACTCGTCCCGATCGGGCTGACGCTTCTGGTGTTTCCGATGCTCGCGTGGTTCGTCGGCCCCGCGGAGGGCGCCGCGGCGATCACGACGGTTATCGGGCTCTTCTTGCTCTACAAGGGGTTCAACGTCGACGAGGTCGTCACCGGGCTCGCCCGCCGGATCCGCGAGTCGCTGTACTCCGGACAGGTCTCGGTCGTCACCTACGCCGTCGCGGCCGGACTGACCCTCGTCGGGATCTTCGTCGGCGTCCTCGGCGTCTCGAGCCTCGAGGACGCCTCGGGCGTCGCGCTTCCGGCGGTGCAGTTCGCCTTCGACAGCGTCCCCTGGCTCGCCGCCGCCGCTCTGACCGCAAGCGCCGGGCGACTGCTCGACGAGGCGATCGGCGAGGAGCCGATCCGCGGCTCCTACCTGAATCTGCCCTTCATCGTCGTCGCCGTCGGGCTGGTCGTTCGGGGGTTCTCGGCGTACTTCCTCGAGCAGCAGGCGCTGATCGATCCGGTCCGGGTGTCGGCGATCGAGCTGGGCGTGCTCTCGATCGACACCTTCGGCATCGCGGCCGGCGAGCGGTTGGCGGGCTACGTTGTCGGCGCCATCGTCGTCAGCCTCGTCGGCGCCAAGGTCGCCGCGACCTTCAGCGGCGACGCCGACCGAACCGTCCTCGAGGACGTCGCGCCGGAGTCGGGGCTCACCGACGGCGGCCCCCAGGAACTCGACGGCTGGCGGTCGGACTCGGACGGCGATTCGAGCCCGGGCTCCGAGTCCGAGGCGGCCGACTCGGCGCGCGACGAGGACGGGTCGGGCCCAGACTACCCCCGGTAGCGACCGAAACTCGTCACCCATTTCCCCCTCCTCGCCCCAGAGGTCGATATGAGCGACGCAGACGGCGCCTGGGTCAGCCTCTTTTCGGGCGGCAAGGACTCGGCGTGGGCGCTGTACCGGGCCCTCGAGCGCGACCTGAACGTCGAGCGGCTCGTGACCGTCCACCCGACGGGCGACTCCTACATGTACCACGTCCCCGCGACCGAACTGGCCGGGCTGGCCGCCGAGAGCATCGGCGTTCCGCTGCTCGAGGTCGAGCCCGACGGTTTCGGGGCCGACGCCGCGACCGACGCGAGCGCGCAGGGCGACGACGAGCTCGAACCCCTCGAGGCGGCCCTGCGGGAGCTCGACGCCGAACTTCCGGACGGGATCGCGGGCGTCACCGCGGGGGCCGTCGAGAGCGAGTACCAGACGAGCCGGATCGAAGCGATGTGCGAGCGTCTGGACTGTGACCTGTTCGCGCCGCTTTGGCGCGAGGACCCCCGCGAGCTCGCCGACGCGATGCTCGCCGCGGGCTTCGAGATCCGGATCGTCCGGGTCGCGGCCTACGGCCTCGACGAGTCCTGGCTCGGGCGCACGCTCGACGCGGAGGCCCTCGCGGAGCTCGAGGCGCTCAACGAGGAGTACGGCGTCCACGTCCTGGGCGAGGGCGGGGAGTTCGAGACGCTGGTCGTGGATGGCCCGCACATGGATCGACGCATCGCCCTCGAGTACGAGACCGAGTGGGACGGGACTCGCGGGACGCTGCGNCGCTGGTCGTGGATGGCCCGCACATGGATCGACGCATCGCCCTCGAGTACGAGACCGAGTGGGACGGGACTCGCGGGACGCTGCGGGTGACCGACGCACGGCTGGAGTAACGGTACTGGACTGCGAGTGAGCGGAGCGAACGAGCAGTTTTTGGTCCAGATTTTTGCTCGAGCGGTTCGACCGAACGAAGTTCGGGAGAACCCGAGAGGAAAAAGGTGGTTCTGAGACGCTGGTCGTGGATGGCCCGCACATGGATCGACGCATCGCCCTCGAGTACGAGACCGAGTGGGACGGGACTCGCGGGACGCTGCGNCGCTGGTCGTGGATGGCCCGCACATGGATCGACGCATCGCCCTCGAGTACGAGACCGAGTGGGACGGGACTCGCGGGACGCTGCGGGTGACCGACGCGCGGCTGGAGTGAGCGGACTCGCGACGAACGTATCGTTCCTCGAGGAGCTACTGCGATTCCGCCGGATCGGGCCACGCGGGGGACTCGAGGTCGCCGTCGAGGACGGCCGACAGCGACGGCTCGAGGGCCGCGAGCCGATCGGTCGGCTCGACGAGCCGTCGCTCCCCGTCGTACTCGATCAGCTCGAGGGCGGCCAGCTTCGGAACGTGGACGTGCTGTAGCGACAGGAAGATGTCCTCGATCGCCTCGCCGGGGACGTCGGCGATGGTCGGTCCCGACTCCTCGAGGGCGATCGCCGTTGTCAGGTCGTTTACCGTCAGCCGACGGTCTTCGGCGCTGAGGACGGCCAGGACCCGCCGACGCCGTCGGTTCGCCAGGAGGTCGAAGACGACGTCGGGATCGGGGCGACCGCGTGTCATATCTACGTACCGGCGTCGCCCCCTATTCGTTGGTCGGGTTGTATGTTCAACCGTTCATATACTGCGGCTCCCGAACCCGTCGTGCGACGGCACCTGCGCCGCCCCGGGTCGCGGGCGGGAGCTACTCCGCGGCCATCGACGACTCCTGGGCCGGCGGCGTCACCGCGAGGGTGTTCTCGATCAGCGCCCGGTGACCGCGCTGGAGGCGCTCGGACAGCGACTGGGGCGTGATCCCGAGCTCGGCGGCGACGTCCGCGAGCGAGACCGACCGCGAGGAGAAATAGCCCATCTCCCAGGCGGTCAGCAACGCCTCGTGTTGCTTCTCGCTCAGCCCGTACTGGCCGACACCGCGGGAGTGCGCGCGGGCGAACAGCTGCGTGAGTCGGTAGGGAACGTCGAACTCGCTGCAGTAGGCCTGGAACTCGTCGAGGCTGTCCCGATCGACGAATCGCATCCGAAGCTCCCACTCGTCGCGTTGGGCGGACGCCTCGAGGATCGTCGCCCCCAGCTCCGTGTACGCGTACACCAGCGAGTCGACGTTCTCGGTCCACTCACCTCGGTACAGCATCGAGCGTTCGTAGTCGTCGATGTGTTCGACGCTTCGGATCGACGGATCGGCGCCGATCGCCCGCTCGAACGCGCGGCGGTCGACGCCCGACGCCCACAGATACGGGGTGAGAACCTCGTCGCCGGCGACGACGCGTTCGACCTCGACGACCAGCTCCGGCAGCGACCGGAGCGTCTCGTGGAGCGCGAACGCCTCGGCCGGAATGCGAAACTCCCCGAACAGACTCATAGACGCTACTTTTCCCGGGCCAGCATAAGTCAACCGCCTCGGGGTCAAGTGATTCGAGAGAGTTCGTCTCTCGTCATCACGCGAGACCTCCGGTGGTTCCCGGCGTGGGTCAGTCCGAGCCGTTCGTGATCGTCGTGTGCGCGCCGATCAGCGCGCCGGCCAGGTTCAGCTCCTCGAGGCGGGTGCCCTCGTCGATGATCGACCGCCGGACGGTGGCGCTCTCGATCGACGCCTCCGGGAAGATCACCGCGCAGTCGAGGTCGGTGTCGATCAGGGTAACGTCGTCCATCACGTGGACGTTCTCGCCGATGGTCGCGTTCTCGAGGGTCGCCGAGTCGGCGACCAGCGACTCGCCCTCGAGGTACCAGGCGACCGCCTCGAGGTAGCTCTCGGGGGTGCCGATGTCGAACCACGCCCCCTCGAACGTGTAGGCGTAGGTCGGCTCGCGATCCTGGAGCCACTGGACGAACCAGCCCGGCTCGTCGGGGTTGTTGTCGCCCGCGAGGTAGGTGTCGAACAGCGAGAGCGATTCCTGCGGGAAGGCGTAACAGGCGATCGAGACCAGCGTGCTGTTGGGGTCGTCGGGTTTCTCCTGGAAGTCGACGACGCGGTCGCCCTCGAGTTCGACCAGTCCGTACGACGTCGCCTTCTCCCGGGAGCCGACGTCGTAGGCCGCGAGCGTGGGCGCCTCCCGCTCGAAGAAGTCGTCGACGAACTCGGAGACGTGGAAGCTCATCAGGTTGTCGCCGGCGACGACCAGCAGGTCGTCGTCGATGTTCTCGCGGTCGATCAGCTGGGAGAGCGCGCCGACGACGCCGAACTTGTCGTCCTCCTCGGTGGTCTCCTCGACCGACAGCGTCGGCTTCTCGAACTCGCTGTCGGCGAGGTGGGCCTCGAAGTCGGCGGCGAAGCGCTCGTTCGTGCTGACGTAGACCTCGTCGATCCGATCGTCCTCCTCGAGTTCGGCGAAGATCCGATCGATGACCGTGGCGTCGCCGACCGGGAGAAACATCTTCGGTCGATGTTTCGTGATCGGCCACATCCGCGTCGCGTATCCGCCTGCCAGAACGACGGCTTTCATGCCCTCGAGTTCGCCGAGGGGATGTAAGTCGTTTACCCCTGCGCGCCGCGCGTCGCGTCGGGCGAAGCCGAACACATATGCGGGTCCGGCCGATCCGCCTATGTATGCGCGAGGCAGACGAGACGACCCGACAGCGACTCGCCGACGCGCTCCGGGACGAGCCGGCGACCCCGAGCGAGCTCGCGGTCCAGTTCGAGCTGACCCCGGAGACGATCCTGCGTCACCTCGAGCACGTCTCGCGGTCGATCGACGGCGGCGACGAGCAGTTCCTCGTGGCGCCGCCGACCTGCCGAGACTGCGGGTTCGACGACTTCGACGAGCTGTTGAACCGTCCCTCGCGGTGTCCCGACTGCAAGAGCGAGGCCGTCGACGAGCCGGCGTACACGATCGAGTAGCCGGCCGCGACCGTCGTGGCGGTTTCGACACGCCTATCAGTCGGCGTGGCAACGATCCGATATCGACGCCTCGAGCGGGCGGATCGCCGGTCTCGACGGACGCCGCCGACGCGAGGCCCGACGAACATACGCATGTCCACCCCCGATTCCGATCCGGATCTCGACTCCCCCGAGCTCGCCCTGGCCGTCCTCGAGTGGCTCGAGGACCGCGAGGAGTCCTCGGCGGACGTCGACGCCTGTCTCGAACTGCTGGCCGATCGGCGCCGCCGGCTGCTGCTCGAGGTCATGCGAACCTACGGCGAGGAGCTGACCCTGCCCGACGCCGCCGAGGAGGTCGCCGTCCGCGAGACCGGGCGCAAGGTGACCGAACTGTCCGCCGAGCGAGTCGCCAACGTCTACATCTCGCTGTACCACGATCACATGCCCCGGCTCGTCGAGGCCGGCCTCATCGAGTACGACCAGGAGCGGGATCTGGTGTTCCCGCTCGAGTGCCGCTAGAACTCGACGTTCGACGTCGAGGTCAGGTCGTCGCCGTCGTCGACCGGGCCCGGGCCGACGAACTCGTACTCGTCGTCGGACAGGTAGACCGCGCCGTCGGAGACGGTCACGTCGAGCGCCGAGAGGTACGCCCCCTCGCAGGGGCCGAACGTACACTCTCCGGAGTCGGCCGCGAAGTACGCGCCGTGGTTCGCACAGATCACCTCGCCGTCGCGCATCGGCGCGCCGTCGCCCTTGTCCAAGTTGATGTGCGTGAAGTGCTGACAGTAGTTGAGCCAGCAGGAGACGTCGTCCCCGGTAGCGACGAGGATCGCCTCCCGCTCGTCGCCCAGTTCGTCGACGACCCGAAACAGAAACGTCGACTCCGCGGGGACGTTCTCGAGGGCCGTAATTCGCTGTGTAGCCGCCATCGCTTCGCCGTTACGCATCAGGACTCGTGAACGTTTCGAGACCGTCTGACGGAGTTTTAACAGGCCGAGTCCCTAACGGCTGCCATGGACTCCTTCCTCGTCTACGGCTCGTACGGCTACACCGGCCGGTTGATCGCGCGCGAGGCGACAGCGCGCGGTCGCTCCCCGACCCTCGCGGGGCGCGATCGCGACCGGGTGACCGAGCAGGCGGCCGACCTCGGCCTCGAGGGGCGGACGATCGACCTCACGGAGGGACCCCTCGAGGACGAACTCCGCGAGTTCGACGCCGTGTTGAACTGTGCCGGCCCGTTCGATCGCACCGCCGAACCGCTCGTGCTGGCCTGCCTCGAATCGAACACGAACTACCTCGACGTCACCGGCGAGTTCCCGGTGTTCGAACGGCTTCGTCAGTACGGTGAGACCGCCCGCGCGGCGGGGATCGGGCTCCTGCCCGGCGTCGGTTTCGACGTCGTGCCGACCGACTGTCTGGCGGCGATGCTCCAAGAGGAGCTTCCTACGGCCGAGCGGCTCCGGCTGGGGATCAAAAGCGACGACGGGATCTCGCCGGGAACCGCGCGGACGATGGTCGAACTGGCGGGGCAAGGGGGGGTCGTCCGCCGAAACGGACGCCTGCTCACCGTCCCCGCCGCCTACCGGAGCCGGAAGATCGACTTCGGCGACGGCCCCGAACACGCCGTGACGATTCCGATGGGCGACGTCGTCACCGCCGCCCACACCACCGGGATCGAGTCCGTCGAGGTCTACGGCGCCGTCCCCGAACGAGGCGAGCCGTTGCTGTCGGCCGCCGACTCGCTGCGCTGGCTACTCGAGCGCCCGCCGATCGAGCGGGCGATGACCCGCGCGATCGACGCCCTCGTCGACGGCCCCGACGGGACGACGCTGTCGACGGGATCCGCGACCGTCTGGGGCGAGGTCGTCGACGGGGACGGCGGGCGCGCAACCGGGCGGTTGCACACGCCCAACCCCTACGCGCTGACGGCCGACGCCGCGGTCAGCGCGGTCGAACGCGTCCTCGAGGACGGGCTCGAGGCCGGGTTCCGGACGCCCGCGAGCGCGTTCGGCGCCGAGTTCGTCACGGAGTTGGCGGGAGTCGAACTGGACGTCCTCGAGTCGAACGCCGAGGCGGGGCTCGAGCCCGCCGACTGAGCGGCCCCGCTCCAGCGGGGCGGACCGTCGGTCGGAACGATCGCCTCGTCTCGATCCGTCGCCGAAACTCGGGCCGTCGAGCCACCGTTCGGACGCGATCGGCTACGCGTTCGAACCGCCCGTCTCGTCCGACTCCATGTACGCGCGAAACTCCTGGAACCCGTCCGACGTGGGAACGAGGACGTCGTCGCGGATCCCCCCTTCGAGCGCCCTGTAGAGGTCGTGAAGATCCTTGTAGTGGACCGCGACGACCGGAAAGTCCTCCGTGGTCAGGTCCCGCGCTTTCGCCTCCTCGACGCCAACCTCCTTCGCGGCCTTGCGGGTGAGAAACGTTCCGGCTATCCGGTTTTCCCCCGTCGCGTCGACGAGACACCAGATCACTTCCGGCACCGGATCGTCCCGCTGGACGCGTCTGTGCGGAATGTCGGCCTCACTCATCGCGCGCCTCACTCCTCCGCACTCGATTGCGTTCTCGAGAGCGGTCCCGCTGTCGGTCGAACGGATCGCGCGTCTCCGGGGGTCGCTCCCGATACGTCGCGTTCGGTAGGACACGATAGCATCTCATCGGATCGTTTTGGAAGACCGATCTCCGTCATACTATTCGTTGGGGATGCGAATTCACGCGCAAACCCTACATATACGGTGTTTTTTCCGATCGGCGCCCGTGACGGGACGAGGAAATCGGGAATCGACCTATCGATAACAGCGTTCCTCGACGCGCTCGTCGTACAGCCTCGAGAGTCGTTCGGTCACCGGGCCGCCTCCGAGTTCGGCCCCGTCGAGGACGTCGATCGGTCGCAGCTCCCAGGTGCGGTTGGTGAGGAAGGCCTCGTCGGCTCCGAGGACGTCGGCGAGTTCGTACCGCCCCGTCTCGACGTCGATTCCCGCCTCCCGGGCCAGCTCGAGGACGGTTTCCCGGGTAATCCCGGGCAAGACGTCGGCGTCGGTCGTCGGCGTGCGGAGTCGGCCCTCACGGACGAAAAACAGGTTGCTGGTGGCGCCCTCGGCGACCGCCCCCTCGACCGTCGACAGCAGGGCCTCGTCGACCCCGTCCTCGAGTTCCGCCCGCGCGAGGATCCCGTTGAGGTAGTTGTGCGTTTTCGCTCCGGCGGGCAGTGCCGCGTCGGGGATCCGTCTCGTCTCGACGCTGCGGACCGTCGCGGGCTCGTCCCAGACGGGGTCGCCCTCGAGCCCGCCGCGGGGGAGCGGTTTCGCGTAGACGACGACCGTCGGCTCGACCGATGGCCGGGGGGTCAGCTTCCCGGGCTGGACGCCGCGGGTGATCGACAGCCGGACGTAGGCGTCCGCGAGGTCGTTGGCCGCCAGCGTCTCGTCGATCCGAGTTCGGAGTTCGCTCCCCGAAAGGCGGTGCTCGAGGGCGAGGGCGTCGCAGGTCCCCGCGAGGCGCTCGCGGTGGGCCGCCCACTCGAGGACGCGGCCGCCGTAGGCTCGCAGGGTCTCGAAGGCGGCGTCGCCGTACCGGAACCCCCGGTCGTCGACGCTGACGGTCGCCTCCGCGGCGGGAACGAGTTCGCCGTCGATGTGGTAGAGACGGTCGCTCATCGCTGGCCCCGCGAGCCGGACCGTTCGCGCGCGGCGGCGAACCGACAGAAGTTCTCGATCATCCGCTTGCCGACTGACAGCGAGATCTCCCCGCCGTCGTCCTCTTCGGAATCCCGCGTGAGGATGCTTTCGGGGTGGAACTGTACGCCCAGGTGGGGTTTCTCGCGGTGGCGGACGGCCATCAGGACGCTTCGCTCGTCGGCGGTCCGGGCCGTCTCCGCGAGGCTGTCGGGCAGGTCCTCGCGCTCGACCGAAAGCGAGTGATAGCGGCCGACCTGGAACCGCTCGGGGAGCCCGTCGAACAGTCCTGCGCCGTCGTGGGAGATCCGCGAGGGCTTGCCGTGGACGACGTGGGGCGCGCGTTCGACTGGCGCGCCCGCCGCGGCACACAGCGCCTGGTGGCCCAGACAGACCCCGAGGATGGGGTACTCGGTCTCGGCGAACAGCGGGATCGAGATCCCCGCCTCCTGAGGGGTGCCCGGCCCCGGCGAGACGACGATCCCCGTCGGATCCAGCTCGCGGACGCCCTCGAGGTCGATCTCGTCGTTTCGTCTGACGAGAACGGCGTCCTCGTCCTGCGACGCCGTCGTGGGGGCCGTCGAAGCGACGGCCTCGCCGACGTACTGGACGAGGTTGTAGGCGAACGAATCGTAGTTGTCCACGACCAATATTCTCGTGCGCTCAGTCATCCCCGCCACCCCCATCCGTCGACTCGAGGCCCATTCCGGCCCGTTCCCCGAGCGCGTCGTCGATGGCGGCGATCAGCGCCCGTCCCTTGGCGAGGGTCTCGTCGTACTCGCCGTCGGGATCCGAGTCGTGGACGATCCCCGCGCCGACCCGGAGGTGGTACTCCTCGGCCTGGCGGACGAGCGTTCGGATGACGATGTTCAACGTCGCCCGCCCGTCGAAGCCGAAGATCCCGACGCTGCCGGTGTAGGGGCCGCGTCGGGTCGCCTCGAGCTCGTCGATGATCTCCATCGTCCGGGGTTTGGGCGCGCCCGTGATCGTCCCCCCCGGGAACGCGGCGGCGATCGCGTCCGCGAGGGTCAGGTCCGAACGGAGCCGCCCGGTGACGTTCGAGACCAGGTGCATCACTTCCGAGTAGCGATCGACGCGGCGGTACTCCTCGACGGCGACGCTGCCGTACTCGCTTACCTTCCCGAGGTCGTTGCGCTCCAGGTCGACCAGCATCGCGTGCTCGGCGCGTTCTTTCTCGTCGGTCAGGAGGTCGGCCTCGAGAGCCTCGTCCTCCTCCGGGGTCTCTCCGCGCGGCCGAGTGCCGGCGATCGGCTCGGTTCGGAGGAAATCCCCATCGCGCTCTCGCGGACTGCGAGACGGCGAGGCCGTCTCGTTCGAGGCGATTCCACCGCCTCGCCGTCCGCTCGCCGACTCCGGGGGGCGTGGCCCCCCGCGCTCGAGCAGCAGTTCGGGGCTCGCGCTCACCAGGTCGGCGCTGCGGAACTCGAGCAGCGCCGAGTACGGCGCCGGATTCACCCGTCGCAGGGCGTCGTAGGCCGCGACGGGATGAACTGCTGCGGGTGCAACCAGCCGCTGGGAGACGTTCGCCTGGAAGGTGTCGCCGGCCCGGACGTACTCCTTGACCCGCCGCACGCGGTCGGCGAAGGCCTCGCGGCCGCAGTCGCTCTCGAAGGTCGCCTCGTCGGTCGCGGCGGGCGGGGCACCGACCGCGGGATCGCCCTCGAGACACGCCCGGGCGAGCTCGAGGGCTCGCTCCCGGCCCCGGTCGTAGGCGTCCGCGAGGTCCTCGTCGGACTCGACGCGCGGACAGGCCGCGATCCGGAGGTCGGTCGGTCCGTCGTCGGGGGTCGGCTCCTCCCAGGCCGCCAGTCGGTCGTAGACGCCGACCTCGAGGCGGGGCAGCCCGCGGTCGTCGACGGCCGACTCGGGAAGGGCCTCGAGCTCGCGGGCGATATCGTAGGAGAGCCAGCCGACGGCGCCACAGGGGTAGGGGATCGAACACTCGCCGCGGGCGAGCGCCTCGCCCGCGAGGACGCCCTCGAGGGCGGCGAGCGTCGGCGACTGGCCGTCGGCCGGCCCGACGGCGTCGGGGCCGACGGTGAGCCCGTCGACGGGGTCGGTGCCGAAGTACCCCCAGCCGGGCTGGCCGCCGGTGGTTTCGAGGTAGACGCCGCCGGGGCCGTCGCGGGCCCGGCGGTACGCGAGAAAGGGATCGGAGACGGGGAGACGGACGACCACGGGCGCGCGGACGGTCGAGCCGTCCTCGAGCCCGTCGCGGGCGGCGGCGCGAAAGGCATCGGCAGCCGTCTCGACGCGCGGATCGCTCATACGCCCGAAGAGGGGCGTCGGCCTAATCAGTGTACGGTTCGGTCGGGTTAGCGGACCTTCGCGCGGTCGATCCAGCCCTGGATGCGCTTCTCGGAGATGTCGGTCTCGGACTCGAGACGGCCCGCGTCGGCGTCGGCGAGTTCGGCGACGGTTTCGACGCCGGCGTCGGCCAGCCGATCCGCGTAGGCGGGACCGATCCCCTTGATGACGTCGACCGGTTCGTCGGGGGTATCGGACGGCTCGCCGTCGGCCTCGTCGCTTTCGGCCGACGACTCCTCCCCGTCGGTCGCTGTCGCGTCCTCGGCCTCCTCGAGCGCGTCCCCGCTCTCGGGGGTGGAGTCGTCGACCGTCTCGGGCTCGCTCGCCGGTTCGGTCTCGGCTCCGTTCTCGTCCGTGTCGGCCGACTCGACCGAGTCGGACGGATCCTCGAGTTCGACGCCCCCGGCCTCCGGCTCGGCGTCGTCGACGAACTCCTCGTCGTGGACGTCCTCCTCGGCGGGCACCTTCGATTCGGTCGGCGCCGCGTCGGACTGGTCGGGCCCCGTCGCCTCGGCCGGCTCCGCCGCCGCGTGCGGGGCGTCGTTGACGTCGGTCATCGACCCGGTCGAGGCCGCGGCCGCGGTTTCGGCGGCCGCCGACTCCTCGTTGGGGTCGGCCCCGCGCTCTCGTTCGACCGTTACCCCGACGTCCCGGGCGTCCCCGCGCTCCGAGTCGGAGTCGTCGAACCCCAACAGCGACTTCAGCTTTTGGAGGATTGCCATTAGCTGGATATAGTCGACTCCCACCACTTAAATTCGCCTGATACCCGAGCTGAACGACAGGTTCGGCGCTCGAGGCCTACAGCCGCGAGCGAAGCGCCTCGTTCATCTCGTCGACGGGGGCGGTTCGATCCGTCCACAGCTCGAACGCCTCGACACCCTGGTACAGCAGCATCCAGGCGCCGTCGACGGTCGTCGCCCCGGCGGCGGCCGCGTCCCGCAGCAGGCGCGTCTCGAGGGGGCGGTACACCGCGTCGAGCACGGCCAGCTCGCCGTGGAGGACCTCGGACGGCACCGGCGTCGCGTCCTCCTCCATCCCGACGCTCGTCGCGTTGACCAGAACGTCGGCGTCGTCGACGGCGTCCTCGAGGTCCTCGAGACCGCGTCCGTCGGCGCCGGGAACCTCGGCGGCGAGTTCGCGGGCCGTCGAGGCGGTCCGGTTGGCGATCGTCACCGCGGCCCCGGCGTCGGCGAGCCCGAACGAGATCGCACGCCCGGCGCCGCCGGCGCCCACCACGAGGGCGTCGGCGCCTTCGAGGGCGACGCCGTGGTCCCGCAGCGCCCGCAGGGCCCCGGCGGCGTCGGTGTTGTGGCCGGTCGGCTCCGCGCCCGAGAAGTCGATCGTGTTCGCCGCGCCGATCCGACTCGCCAGCTCGTCGGGCTCGACGAACTCGAGGACGTCCCGCTTGAACGGGATCGTCACGTTCAGCCCGCGAATGCCAAGCGCGCCGGCGCCGCGGATCGCCGCCTCGAGTTCGTCCGGAGCGGGCTCGAAGGTGACGTAGCGTGCCTCGAGCGCGAGTTCGTCGTAGGCCGCCTCGTGCATCGGCGGCGACAGCGAGTGGCCGACCGGGTTGCCGAGCAGTCCGTACACGTCCATGGGATCACTCGCCGCGCGGCGGGGATAACCGGTGCGACTCCGGCAGCGTTTCCGCCGGGCGGGTTCCGGGTCGCTTATACGGCGTTCTCGAGTAGCGGTCGCCATGCTGTCGGAAACCGGATTCTCGCTGCTCCTGTTGGGCGCCGGGATCGTCGCGCTGTACGCCGGAGCCGAGTTGCTGGTCGCCGGGGCCGGCCGCCTCGCGCTCGGGATCGGCCTCCGCGCCGCGACCGTCGGCGTCACCGTGATCGCGTTCGCGACGACCGCCCCCGAGCTGTTCGTCGCCACGATCGGCGCCCTCGACGTCTCGACCGACATCGGGCTGGGCGCGGTCGTCGGTTCGAACATCGCTAACGTGGGGCTAGTACTGGGCGTCTCCGCGCTCATCAAGCCGCTGTCGGTCGGCGAGATCGTGATGAAACGCCACGTTCCGTTCATGGCGATCGCGGCGCTGTTGCTCGTCGCCTTCGGCGCGAACGGACGGATCGGCCGGCTCGAGGGGGCGATCTTCCTGCTGGTGCTCGCCGGCTTCACCGCCTACTTGCTGTACTACGTCAACGCCGACCCGATGCCGGCCGAGGAGACGCCCGAATCCAGCGGCGGCGTCTCGGTTCGAGACGTCGCGCTCGTCGGCGGGGGACTGCTCGCGCTGGTGGTCGGCTCGCGGTGGCTCGTCTCCGGCGGGACCGACCTCCTGCTCGCCTTCGGCTTCTCGGAGCTGTTCGTCGGGCTCACGGTGCTGGCGCTTGGCACCTCGCTGCCGGAGCTGGCCGCCTCCGCGATCGGGGCCCTGCGCGGACAGACCGAGTTCGCCGTCGGCAACGTCGTCGGCTCGAACATCTACAACGTCCTCGCGGTGCTCGGGATCGTCGCCCTGATCACGCCGATCGAGGTCGCCGCGAGCACGATCCGGTTCGAGATCCCGGTACTGGTGGGGTTTACCGTCGTCCTGATCGGAATGATGGGGTATGGCCGCCGCCTCACCCGGCTCGACGGCGCCACCCTCCTCGCGGCCTACCTCGGATTCGTCTACCTGCTCGTCCCGTAGAACCCAAAGGATTTGGGAGTGGACTTTACGGGATACCCGCTGTACGAAACGTATGATCGAACCGGAAGAAACCACGTACGTCGGGAAGGCCTGCGCGTACATCACCCGGGAGACGGGCGAGTTACTCGTCTTCGAAGGCCCGGGACACGAGGGTCTGCAGATCCCGAAGGGGACCCTCGAGGGTAACGAATCCCCTCGAGAGGGGCTGTTCCGCGAGGTACGCGAGGAGAGCGGTCTGATGACGCTGCAGGGTGCCGAGCACCTCACGACGGACATCTGGGTGCGACGCCCGTCTCCGCCGAAGTACTACGTCCGTCACTTCTTCCACGCGACCGTCCACGAGCCCCGGGACAGCTGGACGCACACGGTCCGGGACGGCGGGGACGAGCACGGCTCCGAGTTCGAGTTCAGCTGGATCGAGCCGACGGGCGACCGCGAGTTCGCGCTGGATCTCGACGACTACGTCGGCCTGTTGCCGTCCGCGACGGCCGGCCCGGATCGGCCGGTCGCCTCCGACTGACGCGTTTCCGGAACGAAAACGGAGAGTATTCGAGGCGCCGTCCCCGAGCGTTCGTCGTGATCGCAATCGTCGAGAGCCGCGCCGACAGCGCCTCCGTCCACGTCTGCGAGCGGCTCCGGGAGCTCGCCGACTGGACCGAACGCGAGGACGACGCCCGCCCCGCGGGCGACGGCGGCGGCACGTACTACCGCCTCGAGGACGCCGAGTTGCGCTCGTTCGACGACCTCCACCTCGAGCTCGAACGCCCCGCCGAGGCCTTCGACTGCGACCCCGAGCTGCTGGTCTTCGCCTCCCGGCACTCGGGCGACACGGGCGCCCTGCTGACGGGCCACTTCACGGGAAGTTTCGGCGCCGCGGAGTTCGGCGGCGATGACGACTCCCTCGCCGAGGCCTGTCCGAACGCCCTCGCGCGACTGCTCGAGGCCTTCGAGACCCACGCGCCCGAGGGGTACGACGTCGGGATGGAGTGTACCCACCACGGCCCCAGCGACGTCGGCTGTCCGTCGCTCTTTGCGGAGCTGGGCAGCGACGAACCCCAGTGGACCGATCCCGACGGCGCCGCGGCCGTCGCGCGAGCGATCCTCGAGCTCCGCGGAGTCGACGCTCACCGCGATCGGCAGGTCGTCGGCTTCGGGGGCAACCACTACGCGCCTCGCTTCCAGCGGATCGTCGAGGAGACCGAGTGGGCGGTCGGCCACGCCGCCGCCGACTGGGCCCTCGAGTCGATGGGCCACCCCGAGAGCCACCGCGAGGTGATCGAGCGCGCCTTCGAGGCGAGCCGCGCCGAACTGGCGGTGCTCGACGGCGAGTGGCCCGTCCTCGAGGACGTCCTCGACGACCTCGACCGCAGGATCGTCGGCGAGACCTGGCTGCGCGCGGTCGGCGACCGCCCGCTCGAACTCGTCGGCGCCGTCGAGGACGAACTGGGCCGCGTCGAGGACGGCGTTCGCTTCGGCGACCGTCGCGAGGTCTCCTTCGTCGTCCGCGAACTCCCGGCCGACCTGCTCGAGACCGCCCAGGGGATCGACCCCGACCGGGTCCGGGAGCTGGTCGAACGCCACGCCGTCGCCTTCGAGACCGAAAACGCCGGCAGCCGCGTCGGGAGCCGCGTCGCCCTCCCCGACTCCGGGACGAAACGGGAGCTTATCGAGGCCGTCGCCGACGTTCTCGAGGCGAAGTTCGAGCGCGTCGCCCTCGAGGACGACGCCGTCGTCGTCGAGGAGCTGGCGTTCGATCCCGACCTCGCCCGGACCCTCGGGGTTCCGGAGGGGCCGGCGTTCGGCGCGCTCGCGGACGGGGAGGCGGTGACCGTCGACGGCGAGCGGATCGACCCCGACGCCGTCCACCGCGAGCGGGACCGCCGGTTCGAGTTCTGACCGGTTCGATCCCGGAGGGAAGTCCCCGATTGTTCCGCCCCGCCCCGCGATCGGTCGGTTCTCGAGTTCCGACACGTAACCCCGCGTTATCCCGCCTCCGGGCGGCTGACGTGTAGGGGAAAGGTAATTATGCTCCATCTACTACAGGCTCCCAGGAATGGACTCTCTCATCGAAGACGCGATCGACGAGGCCGAGACCGCGGAGGGGGACGTCCCCGCCGACGCGTCGCGGTCGGGCCAGTCGGGCGCGAACGGGGCCGACAACAGCGGGACGATGACGGACGACGAACTCGAGGACGTTCTGCAGGATCTCCAGACCGACATCACGGTCGTCGGCTGCGGCGGCGCCGGCGGCAACACCGTCAACCGGATGCACGAGGAGGGGATCCACGGGGCCAAACTCGTCGCCGCGAACACCGACGTCCAGCACCTCGTGGAGATCGAAGCCGACACCAAGATCCTGATGGGCGAGGACAAGACGGGCGGTCGCGGCGCCGGCTCGCTCCCCCAGGTCGGCGAGGAGGCCGCCCTCGAGAGCCAGGAGGACATCTCCGGGGCGATCGAGGGGTCGGACATGGTCTTCGTCACCGCGGGGCTGGGCGGGGGCACCGGTACCGGTTCGGCGCCCGTCGTCGCGAAGGCGGCTCGAGAGTCCGGGGCGCTCACGATCTCGATCGTCACCACGCCTTTCACCGCGGAGGGAGAGGTCCGCCGCACGAACGCCGAGGCCGGCCTCGAGCGCCTGCGGGACGTCTCCGACACCGTCATCGTCGTCCCCAACGATCGCCTGCTGGACTCGGTCGGCAAACTGCCGGTTCGCCAGGCGTTCAAGGTCAGCGACGAAGTACTGATGCGGTCGGTGAAGGGTATCACCGAACTCATCACCAAGCCCGGCCTCGTCAACCTCGACTTCGCCGACGTCCGCACCGTCATGGAACGCGGCGGCGTCGCGATGATCGGCCTGGGCGAGTCCGACTCCGAGGCCAAGGCCGAGGACTCGGTCAAGACCGCGCTGCGCTCGCCGCTTTTGGACGTCGACATCTCCGGGGCGAGTTCGGCGCTGGTCAACGTCACGGGCGGCAACGACATGTCCATCGAGGAGGCCGAAGGCGTCGTCGAGGAGATCTACGACCGCATCGACCCCGACGCCCGCATCATCTGGGGGACCTCGATCGACGAGACCCTCGAGGGCAGCATGCGGACGATGATCGTCGTCACGGGCGTCGAGTCGCCCCAGATCTACGGCAACGGCGACGGCGAGTCGACCCAGCCGGAACGCGGCTCCGGGGCGCGGGGTCGGGGCGGCGCTCGCGGCGAGGACGACATCGACTTCGTCAACTGATCGGCGGACGCGACTCGCGGGACGCTTCTTCGCAGAATCGCCGGCGCCGTCAGTCGTCGGCCGTGGCCGGCTCCCCGCCCGCGAGATCGCCCTCGATGCTCGGGGGGTACTTCCCGCGCTCGAGTTTTAGATCCGACTGGGGGCGAGCCATGCAGGTCAGCGCGTAGTTCTCGGCTTCCTCCTCGGTGAACCCGCGGGCCGCGGGCTGGGTGACCTCGCCCTCGAGGATCTCGGCGGTACAGGCCAGACACATTCCGACGCGGCAGGAGTACTCCTGGGCGATCCCCTCCTCGAGACAGCGGCTGAGAATCGTCTCCTTGTCGGTACAGGTGATCGACTCCCCCGTGCCGACGAACTCGACCGTGTACTCAGTCATACCGAACGGTACGGAAGACCGCACTAAAACTCTTTATTACGATTCGTCGCCCTCGAGCCGACGAAATCGACCGACGACGGAGCCGTGCCCGCGGGTCGCGATCCGAGCGAGCGAAGATATGCACATAAAACGTTTTCTTACCGCGGAGTTCACACTGTCCTATATGAGCACGCAGGAGCAGTCGGTCGACGCCGCGACGCCGGGCACCCGATCGGCGGACGTGGTCGTCGTCGGCGCCGGAACCGCGGGCAGCTACGCCGCAGCCACCGCCGCGAGCGAGGGGTACGACGTCGTCCTCCTCGAGCGCAAGTCCGAGGAGGAAGCGGGCCACATCGCCTGCGGGGACGCCCTGAAGGGCGCGGCCGATTTCCCCGACGCGATCCCCAAGTCCCAGCTCGAGCCCGCCTTCACGAACACCGACGTCGACCACGGCCGCTTCGAGATCCCCCAGGAGGACACCGTCCTCGAGATTCCGATCCCCGGGGAGCTGGCCGTCGTCGACCGCTGGGAGTACGGCAAACTCGTCATCGAGGGCGCCGCGAACGCAGGCGCGGAGATCCACTACGACACCGTCGTTCAGGACGTCACCCAGGCCGAGGACGGTCGGGTTACGGGCGTGCGGGCGACCCGGAAGGGCGAGCCCCTCGAGTACGAGGCCGAGATCGTCGTCGACGCCGCGGGCTCGCTGTCGGTGCTGCAGGACCACGTCGACTTCTCGGGGTCGACGTTCGACACGAACGTGAACTACACCCACTTCTGTTCGGGCTACCGCGAGGTCGTCACCGTCGACGACCCCGTCGAGTGGTCCGACGCCCTCGTCTTCAAGCCGACCGACCGGGCCGCGGGCTACCTCTGGTACTTCCCGCGCACCGAGACCGAGATCAACGTCGGCCTGGGCTTCCAGATGACCGAGGAGCCGATGAAACTCGTCGAGAGTCTGAAGCGCGACCTCCGGAACCGCCCGGAATTCGAGAGCGCGCAGGTCGACGACAAGCTCGGCGCCGCGCTCCCGACGCGTCGACCCTACGACTCGGCGGTCCACCCGGGCTACGTGGCCGTCGGCGACGCCGCGGGCCACGTCAACCCGACGACGGGCGGCGGGATCGCGGGCGCGGCCTACGCCGGCAAGTACGCCGCCGAGGCTGCCGTCGAGGCGATCGAGGCCGGCGACGTCGGCGAGCGAGCGCTCTGGGAGTACAACCAGCGCGTGATGGACCACTTCGGCGCCCGCTACGCCGCCCTGGACGTCTACAACATCCTCTCGACGGCCGTCGACGTCGACGACCTGATGGGGCTGCTCGCGGCGATGCCCGGCGACAAGCTCGCCGAGGCGCTGTACTCCGGCAGCACGGACATCGGAACGAAGCTCAAGCTCGAGGCCCTGCTCAAGAGCCGCGACCACTGGGGGACGATCTGGAACCTCTACAAGACGAAGCGGTGTGCGGACGACCTGCTCGAGCACTACGGTCACTACCCCTCGCACCCGGGCGCACTCGACAGCTGGCAGGACCGACGCGACGACCTGATGGAGGCGGTCTACGAGACGACGGGCGCCGATCCGAAGTACTAACACCGACCCGCTACTCTGTCGTTCGAAAGCGCTTCGCTCACGAAGCCACTCCGTCCTCCCCTCCACTTCGTTTCGGGTCAGTCGTCGGCCCGCTCGCCGCTTCGAGGCTCGCGGTGGGAATCGGCAAGCGCCTGCCCTTCCCCGGGTTCTCGCGGTGGGACCGCGCTCTCGGCCGAGCGTCGGTGCGAATCGCCGACCGAATTTCCTACTCTGTTAGGGAAAGCCGACTATTCCTGTCCCCTGTAATGAGTATCCATGTCGCAAGGACATACCCGTCGACGCACGCTAGCGCTGGTCGGAACCGCGGGCGCCGGTCTGGTCGCTGGCAGCTTCGCAGCGGCGAGCGACGAACACGGCGGCGAGGATCACGGCAACGAGTCCGACGAAGATCACGAGGACGACGGTGCGGAGGCGACGGCCCGCGTCCGTGCGGCCCACCTCTCGCCGGACGCGCCGAACGTCGACGTCGCGGTCGAGGGCGAGACCGTCCTCGAGGACGTTCCCTTCCGCGCGGTCAGCGACTACCTCGAGCTCCCGGTCGGCACCGCAAACGTCGCCATCTCGGCGACGGAGGATCCCGATACGGTGGTGTTCGACGAGGAACTGGAGCTCGCCGAAGGGGCCTTTACGATCGCCGCGCTGGGCGAGCTCTCCGGAGAGACCCAGCCCTTCGCACCGGCCGTCCTCGAGGACGACCCGAGCGATCCGGGCGAGAACGCTCGCGTACGGCTCGTCCACGCCTCGCCCGACGCCCCGGCGGTCGACGTTACCGCCGGCGACGGCGAGACGGTGCTGTTCGAAAACGTCGCCTTCGGGGAGGCCGGGGCCCTCGAGGTGCCTGCGGGCGAGTACACCCTCGAGGTCCGCCCCGCGACCGACTGTAACGACGGCGACGTCGTCGCCGAGTTCGACGTCGCGCCCGAGGCCGGCGGCGTCTACAGCGCCTTCGCGGTCGGCTACCTCGAGCCCGACTGCGCGCCGGCCGACGAGGCGTTCGACCTCGAGGTCGTCGCGGACGCCACCGGCGACGGGAGCGGAGAGGACGGTGGCGACGAGCACGGCAACGAGTCCGACGACCACGGCAACGAGTCCGACGACCACGGCAACGAATCAGACGATCACGGTAACGAGTCCGACGATCACAGTAACGAATCAGACGAAGACTACTGAGACGTCCGCTGCCGCGACGATCGACGCCGACAGCCACTGACCTCTTTTTCCGTCACCGTCGATTACAGCGATTCGAGGAGAACGCCCACGACGTCAGCCGTGGGAGGGTGTCAGGGGCGCTCGGTAGCAATCCGTTCGATCGCGCCCGCGATCGTCTCGATCCCCTGGCCGATGCTATCCTCGTCGACGTCGAACGTCGAGGTGTGGTGACCGCCGGGGTGGTCGGTACCGACGCCGACGTAACACGCCAGCCCGCCGTTCTGTTGGACTTCCCGCATCAGGAACGTCGCGTCCTCGCTGCCCCCGAGCTGGTCGCGTTCGAGGACGTTCTCGACCCCGGCGACGCCGCCCGCGACGTCGGCGACGACGTCGGCGAGTTCCCGGTCGCTCGTCGCACTGGGTGCGTCGGCGCCGATCTCGAGGGCGACCTCGCAGTCGTGCATCTCGGCCGCGGATCGCATCACGCGCTCGGCTTTCCCGTACATGTACTCCATCAGTTCGGTCGTCTCGCCGCGCACCTCGGCGACGATGCGGGCCTCCTCGGGGATGACGTTGGCCGCACTGCCGCCCTCGACGACGCCCGCGTTGATCCGGGTAGCGCCGTCGCTGTGGCGCGGGATGCCGTAGCAGTTCTGGACCGCCGTGGCCATCGCCTGGACGGCGTTGCGGCCCTGCTCGGGGTGGCCGCCGGCGTGGGCGGGCTCACCGGTGAACGTGGCCACGAGGTGGCGCACTGCGAGGAAGCCGTCGATCCCGGCGACGATCTCGCCGGTCGGGTGGTCCAGCCCGACGTGGAGCGCGAGCAGGTAGTCGACGTCGGCGAGGTGGTCGCTTTTGGCCATCGACTTCCCGCCCCCGACGACCTCCTCGGCGGGCTGGAAGAAAACCTTCAGCGTCCCCTCGAACTCACTCTCGGCGATCCGTTCGAGGACGCCGATCCCGATCGTCGCGTGGGCGTCGTGACCGCAGGCGTGCATCGCCCCGTCGTGTTCGGAGCGAAACCCCTCCGCGGCGGGCGCGTGGTCCGGGTCCTCGGACTCGGGCTGGGGGAGGCCGTCGATGTCGACCCGGAGCCCGACCGTCGGCCCCTCGCCGCGCTCGAGGACGGCGACGGCGCCCGTGTACCCGCCCTCGAGGGTCTCGAGGACGTCCTCGTCGGCGCCGTGGTCGCGGGCCCGCTCGAACCAGGTCTCGAGTTCGGCCTCGTCGGGGACGCCCATTCGGTGCTCGCCCGCGAGGGCGTCGGGGCCGACGTGGAGTTCTTCGAGGTCGAGACGGGACCGGAGCTCCTCGACGATCCTCGCGGTGGTGTAAAACTCCCGCCAGGCGGGCTCGGGTTTGCGGTGGAGGTCGCGACGCAGCGAGACGAGGTCCGGATCGGTGGACATGGCGCCGTCTTCGTCGGGCGCCCTCAAAGCAGTGGCGGGTCCTTCGAGACGGCCGTCTCAGTTTCCTCGCCCGGCGCCGTGGATCTGCTCGACCTCGGCCTCGATGTGGACCGAGTCCGGGAAGTTCTGTTCGGCGATGTTTCGCGCGAGGTCGTCGTGACCGTGGATCTCGAGTTCCCGCGTGAAGACCGTGTACTCCCAGGACGCGAACCGGCGCTCGTCGTCGCCGTGCAGGCGAGCGTGCTGGGGGACGGTCAGCTTTTCCGGGGGGTGAGAGTGGGGCCCCTTCAGCGCCGCACCCTTGCGCTCGGCGGTGGATTTGATGTCGTCGACGATGCCGTCGAGTGCGGCTCGATCGCCGCTTTGAAGCGTGAGCCGGGTGACGAAGGTCATGCTGTACGACCTTGAACGGCCGGCGCGTAAAAACCTGCTGAGATCCGGTGCCGGCGGACGCACGGTCCGATATTCTCTTAACGTCGGGCACGTTACTCGAGGTAATGGCAGTCGAAGCTACGAGCGCAGGCGCGATCCTCTTCCGCGATACGCGGGGCCGGCGCGAGTATCTTCTACTCAAGAGCCGCCCGGGCGACTGGGAGTTTCCGAAGGGCGGTGTCGAAGGAGATGAAGAGCTACAGCAGACGGCGATCCGCGAAGTAAAGGAAGAGGCAGGTATCGACCAGTTCAGACTACTCGACGGGTTTCGCGAGGACTACGACTACGTCTTCGAGGCCAACGGGAAGACGATCCACAAGACCGTCCACCTCTTTATCGCGAAGTCGTTCGAGGCCAGCGCGGAGCTCTCGAACGAGCACCGCGACCTCCAGTGGCGCGACTACGAACAGGCGATAAACACCGTCACTCAGGACGGGCCCCGCGAGATCTTAGAGGAGGCCCACGAGTACCTGGACGTGATTCTGGAGGAAGACGAGGAGTAGGCCCCCGCCGCCGACCCGAGCCGCGACGGAACAGCGGTCGGCGAGTCCGGGCTCCGTCGATCACGTCGATCTACGGCGACCGCCGACCGCTCGAATACGAGCGAGTCGTTCTCGGAGCCGTCGGCGGACCGCAGTACACTTGTCTCCGATCACCCTACCGACGCCAGTGACGCGAGCGACCGACAGCGAGTTCGCCTTCGAGCTTCGGACCTGCCGGTGGGCCGAGCGGGCCTGGCCGCCGGCCGAGGACGTCGGCGACGACCGGGCCGTCCTCGTCGCCCGCCAGCTCGGCACGAAGCGTCGGCGCTGGGACACGATCGTCTTCGAGTGCGACCGCGAGGCCCTCGAGCGACGCGCGAACTTCGGCCCGAAGCGACTCGATAGCGACCTCCTGCACGTCGTCCGGAACGCGCCCGCCGACTGGCGCTACTACCGCGACGCGCTCCCGGAC
Source organism: Natronococcus jeotgali DSM 18795 (assembly GCF_000337695.1). GTDB lineage: Archaea > Halobacteriota > Halobacteria > Halobacteriales > Natrialbaceae > Natronococcus > Natronococcus jeotgali. The sequence goes on along the minus strand of NZ_AOIA01000162.1, from coordinate 43,519 downwards.
CCGGGCTACCCCTGGCGGTACGTCCGCGAGGCGATCCACGAGGCCGACGACCGGGGGGTCCTCGAGACCCGCAAGTCGGGCAACCGCATCGAGATCCGCCGGAAGTGGGAGTATCCGGAGTGGGTCGATCGGATCGTCGCGATCGAGAACAAGCCCGACCTCGACGCCAGCGCGGCCCGGAACCTGGCCGCCCAGCTCGAGTACGACGTCGCGCTCGGGCTCGCCGACGAGGTCTGGGTCGCCACCCGGGCGACGGGCGAACGGGTCGAGCCCGTGCTGTTCGAGGACCTGCCCGTCGAGGCCGGCGTGCTCGCGCTCGAGCCCGAGTCGCCGTCGGCCGACGTCGCGTGGTATCCCCGCTCGCTTTCGGTCGGCGAGCCGGGGACGCGCGTCCTCGAGCGGCCCGAGGGCGGTCGGCGGGACGGGTCGGCCGCTCGGTTCGAGTACGTCCCCCCGAAGACCAAAGCCGAGAAGCGCCTGGCGATCGCCGAACGGGCCTACGAGCGGGGGTGGCGCTCGTTCGCCGACACGATGCGGCCCGACTGTCGACACTTCGCGCTACGGGGGACCGACGGAACCCAGTTGCGTCCCTACTGCGGGGCCAAGGGCCGCTGCCAGACGGCCGCGGAGTGTTCGGGCGCCTGCTCGGAGTTCGAACCCGAACCGCCGCGCTGGCGGACGAAGGGGTGGCCCATCGAGGGCGGGCCGGGAACACGCTGTCGACGGCTGCTCGAGGAACGGCGCCGCCGTCGCCGTCCCGGGCTGTAGTCGGACCGCGGGCCGATACGCCGGGGGTCAGTCCATCGTCGAGACCTCGAGCTCGTCGCGGTCGACGGCCAGCCGGAACGTCGGGACGGTGCGGTACTCGATCTCGACGACGCCCTTCCGGCGCAGGCTCTGGAGCCCCGAGCGGACCGCCTCGGAGTCGGGGTCGACGTCGTGGGCGTCCCGGAGCTTGTGTAACACCGAGACGACGCTCTCCGATTCCTCGTCGGGGCCGGCGAGAACGTCGACGATCAGCGCCTGAAGCTCGGGCACCCGGATCCTGGAGGGCGTGCCGTCGTCGGGATCGCTCTCGACGCCGGGTTCGACGTCGACGAGGTCGGCCGCCTCGGCGGTCGCCCGGATCAGGCTGTTGTCGTCCCGAAAGTAGTAGTCACCCAGCTCGTCCTCGAGGTAGCCGTGAACCTCGCTGCCGCTTTCCAGCCCCCACCGTTCCTGCAGCTCCGAGTTTTTCGTCGGCTGTAGTTCCACCACGTCCGCCAGCCGTTCCCTGGCCTCGTCCGAGAGCGTCATCGCCCGGAGGTACGCGGATCCGATACTTTTGCGTTGTGTCCCTCCGGCGGGGCGCGGCCCGCTCAGTCCCCGAGTATCGAGACGGGCGCGGCCGTCTCGAGGGTCTCCTCGACCTGGGTGTAAACGAGAACGGCGCCGAGCGCCGCCAGGACGGTGCCGAAAGCGAACGGCGCCCAGATCCCGAACCCGATCAGCGCCCCCGAGGAGAGCGGGCCGATCGCGATCCCGAAACCGAAGGCCATCGTCAGCACCGAGAGCTTCGAGCCGGACTCGCCCTCCCCGGCGAGATCCCCCGCCAGGGCGAGTGCCGGCGCGAACACCATCGCGCCGGCGACCCCCTGCGCGAGGCGGGCCAGGAACATCGCCGCCGAACTCGCGACCAGCCCCTGGGCCATCGTCGCCGGGATCAAGATCACCATTCCGGCCAGGATGAACGGCCGTCGCCCGTACCGATCGCAGGCCCGTCCGATCGGCGTCTGCAGCAGGATCTGGGCGATGATGAACGCCGAGAACTGGAGTCCGAACCAGGTCGATCCCTGCTCGAGGTGGGCGTTGATCTGGGGCTGGATCGTCGAGAACAGGGCGATCGCCGCCGCCATGAATAGCGAGACGACCCCCAGGGTGAAAATGGGGTCGAGCAGGTTCTCGCCCGACGGATCGAGGACGTCGATCGAGAGGTCGGCGCCCGCGGTCGCGCCCGTCGAGTCGGGATCGGTGATCAGGATCGTCACGAGCAGATAGCTCAACGCGGCCGTGATCGCGGCGACGGAGAAGGCGGCGTCGAACCCGCTGATCGTCAGTCCGCCGGGAAGCGGGTAGGGTCCGGCGCTGACGACCGCACCGGCGGCGACGGGACCGGCGCCGAACCCGACCAGCCGGAACGTGTTGTAGACGCCCATGTTCCCGCCCCGGTCGCCCGTCGTCGCGAGTTCGTTGACCAGCGCGACCGACGCGGGGATGATGAAGGCGACGCTGATCCCCTGAAGCCCCCGAATCGCGAGCAGGGAGACGTACGTGTCGGCGAAAACGTACGCGAGGTTCGTCAGCGCGAGGCCGCCCAGTCCCACCAGGATGAAGGTCTTCCGGCGCCGGGTTCGATCCGAGAGCCGTCCCGTCAACGGCTGGAAGGAGCTGTTGAGAAAGCCGAACAACGAGAGGATGACCCCGATGATCATCGACTCGCCGAGCCCGAACGTCGGCCCGCCGACAACGTCGTCGGCGATATACAGCGGAATCACGATGATCAGAAACGAGTTGCCGATCCCGTCGGCCATCCGTGCGAACGCCAGCGCGAGCACCCGCCTGTCGACGGCGAACTGCGCGACAATCCATCGAACGAGACGCCGCATCGACTCGAGGTGTGCGGTCCATCCCGATTACCGTTTCGAATCGAAGTTCCTGCCGTCCGGACCGTCCGTGCAATCGCTGCGATTCTACAAGCCCCTGGCCGTCGTCTCCGCTCGCATGGACGAGGTCAAACTCAGCCGGATCGACGACGCCCTCGAGGAGCTCTCGTACCCGATCGACGCCGACGCGGCCGCGAGCGAGCTCGCGGGCGTCACGCTGTTGCTCGCCGACGGCGAACGCGACCTGGGCGAACTGCTCGAGCGGGCGAACGCCGAGCGATTCGAGTCGGCCGACGACCTCGAGACCGAACTGCACAACGTCTTACCGCGCGAGGCCGTCGGCGAACCCTACCAGTCGGAGGGCGAGGGGTAATCCAAACGGGTCGCTTAAGTCGCTCCGTCGTCGTATGCCGGACAACGATGGAATTCTGCGACGAATGCGGTTCGATGATGAAAGCCGAGGACGGCACCTGGGAGTGTGGTAGCTGCGGCTTTACGAAACCGAAAGGCGACGCGGCGGAGTACACGGTAACCGAGGACCAGGAGGCCAGCGAGGTCATCGAGTCCTCCGAGGAGACGTCGCTGCCCGAGACCGACGCGAACTGCCCCGAGTGTGGCAACGATCGGGCCTACTGGTACATGCAACAGATCCGGTCGGCCGACGAGTCAGAAACGCGGTTTTTCATCTGCACCGACTGCGAGTACAAGTGGCGCGAGGACGACAACTAGCGCTTCGAGCCGTCGGGGAGCGTCGAACGAAGGGGGAGTGGGTGGGGAGAACGGTGGGGGTCGAACGGCAACCGGGCCTCTGACACCTGCGGTCGCCCCGTGGAGGCAACCGACCCGCACTGCACTCCGAACCTACCGCTCCGAAAACAAAAGCCCGGTTCCAATATCGTTTGGTACTTCGTACGGTCTACTGTACGTTATTTCCGGAGCGACCGCGGGACGATCCCGGTCGCTCCGATAAACAGTTACGGCAGACCGTCTCACTCGTTTCGAGCGAGCGTCAGGTATCCGGTGTGGCCGACCGGAGCCGTCGACGGTCGCGAGCCGCGGTCGTCGAACTGCATCTCCCGCTGGATCGTCTCCCGGGTGCGAATCTCCGAGAGATCCGCCTCGCGGGCGGCCGCGACGACCTCGCGGGTCGACTCGACGAACGGGCTGTAGACCGCCAGGAACCCGCCCTCGACGAGCAGCTCCGGAACGTGCTCGACCACGTCCGGGGCGTCGCCCGTATCGAGGGTGACGACGTCGAACGACGATGGCTCGAGCTCGTCGACCGATTCGGTCAGATCGCCGGTGCGAACGTCGACGTCCTCGGCGACGCCGCCCAATCGCATGTTCTTCCTGGCGACCTCGGCGAACTCGGGGTCGCGCTCGTACGTGACGACCGACGCGCCCGCGCGGGCCAAAAGCGCCGCGAGCACGCCCGTGCCGGTTCCGGCGTCGAGGACGCGATCGCCCCGCGAGATCCCGGTCTCGCCGATCACCAGGCCGATATCCCGGGGGACCATCGGGGCGCCCGTGCGCTCGAAGTGATGGAAGAGGTCGGGACCCCGGAGCCGCCGGACCCGAAATTCCTCGCCCAGGTGGGTCTCGAGGGACGTGCCGGGTTCGACGTCCTCGGGGACCTCGAGGACGCCCAGATCGGTACCCATCTCTCCGCCGGGCTCGACGAGGAACTCGCGGTCGCCGCGGACCAGTAGAACGGGAACGGTCACGCGTTACTCGAGGGCCTCGACCGCGGCGGCGAGGTCGCCGTCGTGGTCCTCGAGGGCTTCGCGGGCCTCGCTCTCGCTGACGCCCGTTCGGGTGGCGACGATCTCGACGTCGTCGTCGGGGATCGCGCTCCCGGCGTCGGCCTCGTCGGTGTCGCCGGCGCCGACGGCGCCCGCCGCACCCGACTCGACCTCTTCAGGCGAGCCGACGATCTGGTAGGTCTCCTGGCCGCGGGCGTCCATCTTCGTGACCTCGGCGTCGTCGAAGACGAGGTCGTACTCCGCGGTCCGGATGACGACCTCCTCGGCGTCGACGTCCTCGACGTCGATCCCCATCTGTTCCATCATCTGTTCCATCTTGCGCGGGTTCATGCCGCCGCCTCCTCCGAACATACCCGGTACGTCGCCACCCGCAACCTTTTACTTTGTCGTTCGGAGAGCGCCCGACGGGATCCGAAGCGGTCGCTCCCGCAGGGCCAACGGGTATCCGTCCGTCGCTCCTTGCCTTCCCATGCCAGCCGAGCGAGACGACGTTCGCGTGTGGCTCGTCGAGCGCGGATACAACAACCGCGACCTCATCATCCTCAAGTACGCCACTCCCGACGGACAGCGACTCTTCCGCAAGGAACTCGCCGCCCAGGCCGTCGACGTGGGGAACGTCACCGCGGCCAGGGACGTCTCGCCGGACAACCTCGAGGCCGTCGACGACCCCGAACTCCGGGACCGGTACGCCGACGAGGCCGCTCGAGTGGCCGACGAGCGCGATCCCGACGACTCGATCTGACCGCCGCGCTCGAGTCCGGACGGTCGCCGAGGGTCAGCGCTCCGCGGGAACGCCCTCGCGGACGCTCACCGCCATCCCCGTCTCGAAGTCGCCCATCGCCGGACCGTCGATCCGGGCCGTCCCGACCGCGAGCACCTCGCCGCGCTCGTGGACGACGACCACCTCGTCACCCGGGCGGATCTCGGAGCCAGCCTCGAGGACGAACTTCGCGAAGACGTTCTTCTCCTCGCGGACGAACGGCTCGCTCTCGTCGTCGACGACGACGCGGTAGGCGGGGTGGGCGAGCGCGGCGTCGAGCCGTCGCCCCCCCTCGATTCCCAGGGTGAACCGGCCGTCGATCCCGAACGAGACGAGGCGGCCGTTCGCGCAGTGGACCTGCTGGGGTCGACCCGAGGTGGTGCGTTTGACCGTCAGCGACTCCGTCGGCGGGAAGAGGCTCGCGCCCGCGCCGGCGCCGAACTGGTAGTCGGCGATCGTCCGCAGCGCCGGCAGGCCCGCGTTTCCGTCGGCTGGATCGCTCATAGCCCGGGTTCGCCGCGGGCGGTCGAAAGCCCTTCGACCTGCCGGCGACGGCGTTGCGAATCGCTGACAACCAGTGTCCCGCGACTGTCATCAGGAGCGTTATATAGCTTGCTGGCGACTGGACGGTCAAATGGATCTCACTCAGGTCGGCCTCGGACTGGCGTTGCTCGCCGTGAGCAGCCTGACCTTCGTCGGCCCTGCCGTCCTCGAGTCCGACCTCCTGGGGTACGCGCTGACGGGGTCGGCGCTGGTGGTCGGAACGTGCGCGCTGTTTGCCGATATCGTCCGCGAGCAACGCGTCTAGAGCAGGAACGTCTCGTGGCGCGACTCGAGGTCGAGAAACGAGTCGGCCTCCGCGATGAGCTCCTCGGCGGTCGAAGACTCGAAGGCCATCACCTCGACGCGGACTCCCTCGTGGCGCAGGTGCGAGCAGAGCCGCGAGAAGTCGCCGTCGCCCGTACAGAGCACGAGCGTGTCGATGTGGTTCGCCAGCGTCACCGCGTCCAGGCTCATCCCGACGTCCCAGTCGGCCTTTTTCGACCCGTCGGCGAACGTCTTGATGTCCTTGATCTTCGTCTCGAAGCCGATGTCGATCAGCGCGTCGAAGAAGCTCTCCTCCTCGGGCGAGTCCGCGCGGATGACGTAGGCGATGGCGCGGGTGAGCTGGCGGTCCTGGACCGCCTTCTCGAGCAGCGCGGAGTAGTCGATGTTCCGGCTGTGGAGGCTCTGTGCGGTGTGATAGAGGTTCTGCGCGTCGACGAGAACCGCGACGCGCTGACCCGCGTGAATCTCGGTCATGTCCTACCCGTGACGGGCGATCGTGAAAACCCTTCTCACAACGGGCGGCCCTCCGGCGATCCGTGGCCGACGTGTCGCGGAAAAAACGTGCCGGCGCGAGATCAGCTGCGCAGCTTCGCGATGCGCTTCTCGGTCGGCGGGTGGGTCGCGAACACCGTCTCGAGCAGCCCGCGCTCGGAGTTGAAGATACAGAGCGCGGCCTGGCCCTCGTCGATGGTCGACTCGCGGTTCTGGGCGCCCTTCTTGATCTTCTCGAGGGCCCGCGCCAGCGGGTCGCCGCTGCCGATGTACTGGCGGGCGTCGTCGTCGGCGACGTACTCGCGGTACCGCGAGATGGCCATCACGAGGACCGTGACGAGCATCTGGGCGACCATCGAAAGGATCCAGCCGACGATGAAGCCCCCCGGGTTGTCCTCGCCGGCGAACACGTAGACGAAGTAGACGGCGTAGCCGACCATCATTCCGACGGAGCTGCCAAGCGTCATCATCAGGACGTCGCGGTTCTTGATGTGGGCCAGCTCGTGGGCGACGACGCCCTCGAGTTCGTCGCGGTCGAGCAGCCGGATGAGCTCCTCGCTGACGACGACGACGCCGTTGCCCTTCCGACCGGTCGCGAAGGCGTTGGGAACGCCCATTCCCTGGACCATCAGTTTGGGCTTTTTGATCCCCATATCGCGGGAGAGCGACTCCGTCATGCGGTGAATATCGGCGTACTGCCCCTCCTCGGGCATCTCCTCGGCGCCGCGGGTCGCACTCCAGGTGCCGATCTTGTACTGGACGAACGGAAACGTCACCAGCAACAGCAGGACGATCGGCCAGGCGCCCGTTCCCAGAAACGCCAGGCCGACGGCCCCGACGAACAGGTACAGCGCCGCCAGCAGCGAGCCGACGACGAGCATTCGCACTTTCAGTCCGAAGTCTGTCATAACCCGACCTAGGGAGTCGCGGTGTATAAATTTCGCGGGAGGATTCGACAGACGGCGCAAGGAAATCGCACCCGGGGTCGCGGGCCGCGAGCCGCCGCGGCCTACGGGGGCGACTCGAGACGCCCGCACCGACGAGAGCCCCGCGCGTTCGCAAATACGAGAGGGAGCGAAATCCATAAGTCCGTCCCCGTCGCTGTTTCGCGTATGCCACGCACCGCTCGCGTCGCCGACCCGGTCTCCGTGAGCGGAGCGAGCGCGACTTCCTTCTCGAAAAAACGCGTCTGAACGGTGTGCTCGTGGCGAGCGTAGCGACCTCGTTTCGGGCGCGATTCGGTGCGGTTCGATGGATCGGTCGACGAACTCACAGCCACCACAACCCAGATACATGACATCCGACATCGACTTCAGCGGCGTCTTCCCGGCGATGTGTACGCCGTTCGACGAAGACGAAGGAATCGACTTCGAAACGCTGCAGACTGACGCCCAGCGACTCGAGGAGGCGGGCGTCGACGGGCTCGTTCCCGTCGGCTCGACGGGCGAATCGGCGACGCTGACCCACGACGAACACGTCGAGGTCGTCGAGGCGGTGATCGACGCCGTCGACGACGTGCCCGTCATCGCGGGCTCGGGCTCGAACAACACCCGCGAGGCCCTGGAACTCTCCGAGCGCTCGGCCGACGCCGGCGCCGACGGCTTGCTTCTGATCTCGCCGTACTACAACAAGCCCGAACAGCAGGGCTTCGTCGAGCACTACGAGACGATCGCCGACGCCGTCGACCTCCCCCAGATCGTCTACAACGTCCCATCGCGGACGGGCCAGAACATCGAACCCGACACGGCCGTCGAACTGGCGAGCCACGAGAACATCGCGGGCTACAAGGCCGCCAGCGGCGACCTGGGCCAGATCGGCGAGGTCGTCGAACGCACGCGCGACGAGGACTTCGCGGTCCTCTCGGGCGACGACGCGCTCACCCTCCCCGTCCTGTCGGTCGGCGGCACCGGAACGATCAGCGTCTCGGCGAACGTCGAACCCGAGCGAACGTGTGCGATGGTCGGGGCCGCCCTCGAGGGCGACTACGAGCGCGCTCGAGAGCTCCACCACGAGCTCGGCCCGCTGTTCCGGGCGCTATTCGTCGAGACCAACCCGATCCCGGTCAAGGAGGCGATGGAGATCCGCGGCTACGGCCCCGCGCGGATGCGCTCGCCGATGACTCGCCTCTCGGCCGAGAACCGGGAACTGCTCGAGGACGTCCTCGCCGAGTTCGAGGACGAGCCGACGGCGGTCGCCGACGCAGAGGCCGGGCCATGACGGTCGGGATCGGCGTTACCGGGGCGACGGGGCGGATGGGACGGGAGGTCGTCGCCGCCGTCGCCGACCGCGAGGACTGCGAGGTCGCCTTCGCGGTCAACCGCGACCCCGACGGCGGGGACGTCGACGGCGTCGAACTCGAGGCCGCGGCGCGGTTCGACGCGCTGCTTTCCGAGCGCGAGCCCGACGCCGTGATCGACTTCACCGGACCCGAGTCGGCCGTCGACTACGCCCGGGCCTGCGCCGAGACCGGCGTCGCCTTCGTCACGGGCACGACCGGGTTCGACGACGACGGGCTCGCGGCCCTCGAGGACGCCGGCGCCGAGGTTCCGATCCTCCACGCGCCGAACTTCGCCCGCGGGGTCCAGGCGCTGGTCAACGTCGTCGGGCAGGCGGTCCGGAACCTCCCGGGGTACGACGTCGAACTCGTCGAGACCCACCACAACGGGAAGCGCGACGCCCCCAGCGGCACCGCGAACCGCCTGCTCGAGGAGATCGAGGAAAACGGCGAGTTCGCCGGGCGCACGCACGGCCGCGAGGGCGAGGCCCCCCGAGAGGACGGCGAAATCGGCGTCCACGCGCTCCGGGCGGGCGATATCACCGGCGAGCACGAGATCCTGCTGGCGGGCAACGACGAGGAGGTCCGCCTGACCCACCGGGCCGAAGACCGCGGCGTGTTCGCCGCGGGCGCGGTCGACGCCGCGGTCTGGATCGCAGGACGGAAGGCGGGGAGCTACGACTTTGCGGACGTGATCGACGAATGAGCGCGCTCGAGAGCGAGATCGGCGAGCTGTGGGACCGCAAACAGAACGGCGAGGTCGACGCGGAGTCGGCCGGCGAGGACGAGTTCGCGACCCTGGAGGCCTTTCTCGAGGCCCTCGAGGACGGCGAGGTCCGCGCCGCCGAGAAGTCAAGCGGCGAGTGGGAGGCAAACGAGTGGGTCAAGCGGGGGATCCTGCTGAACTTCGGCCTGCGGGAGAACGCGGCCTACGAGTACGGCGGCGTCGACCACTACGACGTCCTCCCCCTCCGGGAGACGGACGACCTCGGCGAGCGCGGCACGCGGAACACGCCCGACGGGACGACGATCCGGCGTGGCGCCTACCTCGGCGCCGACTGCATCATGATGAGCCCGAGCTTCGTCAACGTCGGCGCCCACGTCGGCGACGGCACCCTCGTCGACTCCTGTGACACGGTCGGCTCCTGCGCCCAGATCGGCGAGAACGTCAAACTCGGCGCGAACACGCTGATCGGGGGCGTCCTCGAACCCGTCGAATCGGCGCCCGTCGTCGTCGAGGACGGCGTCTCGCTGGGTGCAGGCTGCCGGGTGACCTCGGGGTTCGTCGTCGGCGAGAACAGCGTCGTCGGCGAGAACACGCTCCTGACGCCGCGGATTCCCGTCTACGACCTCGTCGAGGAAGAGGTCGTCTACGGCGAACTGCCCGCCGACCGCCGCGCCTTCACGCGGTTCGTCGAATCCTCGGTCAGCGACCACGACCTCTTCGAGGGCGGGGCCTACAAACCCGCCGTCGTCGCCACCGACCTCGAGACGGAGACCCTCGAGGCCACCGAGCGCGAGGACGCGCTCCGCGAGTAGGCGTCGACAGTCGTTTCGATCGGGGAGTTCTTCGAGTCCCCGTCTCGACAGCGCCCGGTGTCGGCGGCCCCCTCCGGAACTACCATCTTGCTATAGTTCTACGAATACCGATACTTCTCGAACGGAGGGGATCGAGCGATTCGGTGAACGAGATCCGAGTATCGGTCGAAGGCGCGTTCCAGGATGCCTGAGGAGGTCGATCCGTACTTTCGTTCTGGGCGTCGATCGCGGACGCTGTAGCGGACGCCCCGATGGAAGCGGATGCTCTCGATTCGGTGTCGTCTACGCGTCACGGACGACTCTGTAGCCCGTCCAGCCGCGTCGGGTCGCCGTCGGCGACGCCGCACCGAGACACGCGTTCGATACTCTCTAGAGCCGAGCTATTTCGAATTTCCTCCGGAAAATGATGAGTAAAAGGCGGTTCGCGGATCGGGAGGTATTCCGCGACGAGATCGGTCGTCGGAACGAAATATGAGAATCGTTATTGTACTCGACGCTGTCGCCAGCGTATGCGCATCGACGACGAGAACGGCGTGCGGAGGGTCACCTTCGACCGACCGGAGCAGCTGAACTCGTTTACGGCCGACGAGGCCAGCGAGCTGGCGGCGGCCATCGAGGGCGTCGACGAGGACGAGTACGACGCGGTCGTCCTCACGGGGGAGGGCGAGGCGTTCAGCGCCGGCGGCGACCTCGAGGCGATGGACGAACGCGAGGAGACGCCCAAGGAGTCGTACGACCGAACGACCGAGACCCTGGGGCGGGTCGTCGAGGTCGCGCTCACCTCGCCCGTTCCGATCGTCGCGAAGGTAAACGGCGACGCCGTCGGGGCCGGGTTGGCGGTCACCGCCGTCAGCGACTTCGCCTACGCCGCGGAATCGGCCGCGTTCAGCTGCGCGTTCGTCCGGGTCGGGCTCGTTCCCGACACCGGGGGGACCTTCCTGCTCCCGCAACTGATCGGGCTCCGGGACGCCAAGCGACTGGCGCTGACCGCCGAGTTCGTCTCCGCCGAGGAGGCCGCGGAGCTCGGACTCGTCAACGAGACCGTCCCGGACGACGAGCTCGACGAGGCGGTCGCGGAACTGCTCGAGACGCTGCGGGAGCGCCCGACGGCGACCCTCGGGCTGACCAAGCGGGCGATCCACGAGAACATGGGGCGGTACTGGCAGGAGGCGCTCGATCACGAGCTGCTGACCCAGTCGCTGGCGTACGGAACGCCCGAACACGAGGACGGCGTTCGGGCCTTTCTGGAGCGACGGTAACACCGGTCTTCGCGTTCCCGGCCGACGAGGAATCACCTAGCTATTTCACGGTCGGCGAGTATGTGCTGGTATGCCAACCGCACTGCTCGCCGTCGACGACGACGAGTCGCACGTCGAACGCCAGATCGAGACGCTCGTCGGACTCCCGTTCTCGAGCGACGAGCTGACGGTGACGATCCTGCACGTGTTCTCGGAGAACCCCTCGGGAGCGTCGGTCAACCAGCTCAAGACCGCGCGACTCGCGGCGGATCGACTCGGGGAGGCGGGGTTCGAGACGGCCTTCGCCGAGCGAAGCGGCGATCCCGCCGCGGAGATCCTCGAGCACGCGACCGAGAACGACGTGGCGCTGATCTGTGTCGCCGGCCGGAAGCGCTCGCCGACCGGAAAGGCCCTGTTCGGAAGCGTTACCCAGGACGTGATTCTCAGCGCCGAACGACCGGTACTCGTCGCCGGAGAGCTCGGCGACGATCGCTCCGCGGCGTGACGACCGCGACCCTCGTCTCGGGCCGCAGGGGGGCCGAGGACTGGGTCGCGTTCGGGCTACGGCGACCGCCGCTCGAGCAGTTCGTGGTTCTCGAGGGTCAACACCTCGACGCCGTCCTGGTTGGTCACTACGATCGACTCGTCGATGACCCCGGTCCCGGGATCGCTTTCGGAGGCGCGCGCGTCCGTGATCGTCGTCGTCACGGAGAGCGTGTCGCCGGGTCGGACGGGTTCGCGCCAGCGAACGTCGTCGATTCCCAACCCCGCGATCACGGCTCGTTCCTTCCGAACCGTCTCGACGAGCAACCGAACCGACAGCGAGAGCGTGTGGTACCCGCTCGCGATGAGCCCGTCGTACCTGCTCTCGGCGGCCGCGGACGGATCCGTGTGGATCGCCAGCGGATCGAACCGCTCCGCGAAGTCGGTGATCTCCTCCTCGGTGACCGTCACCGAGCCGCACGAAATCGTCTCGCCGACCGTAACGTCCTCGAGGAAGACGGCGTCCTCGTCGGTCCCGTTCATACGCTCGCCGACGGCGCCGGGACGGATGTGCGTTACTGCTCCGGAAAGGAACTCCGTTCCGGGCACTGCAGCGGCGGCGGCGGTCGCGTCGCTCGAGGGACCGTCTCGTGCCGAAGGGTCCATTGAATAGAGTTTTTGTGGTGGGATCCCCTATTCTGTGGTAGTAGGTATGACAGGGAAATACATGACATCCGAAAGCAACTTACCGGACGACCCGGAGGGGGAGGAGATACAGCTCCAGGTCAGCGACGAGCGCACGAAGGAAATCTTCGACGTCCGCGCGAAGATCGACCGCGAGCCGGAGAACCTGTCGGATCCGGATCGGCTGACGGTGGTCAAAGGGCCCCACGAGAACACCGAGGAGGAGTGGTACATCGACGTCCTCGAGACCGAGGACGACGACGTCGATCGGGAGCTGCTCGAGTCGACGATGGCCGCCGTCGAGGAGCAGTCGACGGTCATCAACACCCGATCGAAGGAGGTCAAGACGCTGCTGCGATACCTCGCCGAGACGGGCGAGTACGACTCGGTCTCCGAGGCCAGCCGGACGATCATGCTCGACTACCTCTCGGAGCAGTACCCGGATCTCGTCGGCGAGTACATCGATCTCAAGGTCCAGTCCGAACGCAGCGAACTGGCCGACGAGCTGTACGACGACACATGACCGCGGACAGCCTCCGGCAGTACCTCCAGCTCCTCGAGACCAGAGGCGACCTCCACCGGATCTCGGAGCCGGTTTCCTGGAACCTCGAGGCCAGCGCGGTCACGATGCTCGCGAACACGGAAGACGCCGGGATCCCCCTGTTCGAGTCGGTCGACGGGGCGCGGCTCGTCGGCGATCCGTATCGAGGTCGCCAGCGGCGCCCCTGGGATCGGATCGCGCTCGGCCTCGGGCTCCCGCCGGATCTCTCCGCCGAGGAGTACTACGAGGCGGTGATCGAGCGGTTGAACGACCCGAGGGAGCCGACGACCGTCCCGACCGCCGACGCCCCCTGCAAGGACGTCGTCGCGACCGGCGACGAGGTCGACCTCCTGGAGTTTCCCTGGCCGTACATCCACGCGGGCGACGGCGGTCGCTACTCGAACCTGCACACGCTCGTCGCTCCCGACCCCGACTCCGAGTGGGTCGACTGGTCGTACCACCGCTCGATGATCCACGACGGCGAGACCGCCAGCGTCCTCCTGCTCGCGGGCGAGCAGACGCCGAACCTCTACTACTACAAGTACGAACAGCGCGACGAACCGATGCCGGTCGCGATCGCCGTCGGCGCCGAACCCGCGGTCCAGGCCACCTCCGTCATGTGGATCCCGACCGGACGGGACGAGGCCGAGTACGCGGGCGGACTGAAGGGCGAGCCGATCGAGCTCGTCGAATGCGAGACCAACGACCTCCGGGTGCCGGCGACGGCCGAACTCGTCGTCGAGGGCGAGATCGTTCCGAACGAGCGCCGCGACGAGGGGCCGTTCGGCGACTACTTCGGCTACGTCCACGGCCCACGGCGGTCGATGCCGCTGCTTCGGATCACGGGGATCACCCACCAGCGGGACCCGATCATTCCGTTCTGCGTCGAGGGGACGGGGGTCGGCTACTCCGAGAACTCGACGAGCTCCATGGAGGTCGGCTGCGTCGGCCCCGACGCGACGCTCGGCCTTCGCACCGCCGGCTTCGACGTCGAGCGCTGTGCGCCCTGGAAGTCGACGCCGCGAACGGTGTACACGATCGCGACGCCGACCGACGACGACGGCGCCCTCCACGAGCTCGCGAACTTCATCTTTACGACCTGGGGGATGCTCCACGTCGACTTCTTCATCTTCGTCGACGCCGACGTCGACCCGCTCGACCAGCGCCAGGTGCTCGAGGCGCTCGCGCTTCACGCCGACCCCGACGAGGACTTCCACCAGTTCGGCGTCGAGACGATGCCGAAGGTGCCGCTGAACATCTACCAGACCCCGACCGAGAAGGGCGACGTCCAGACCGGAACCTCGAAGGCGAAGACGGCGAAGGCCTACATCGACGCGACCAGCGACGAGGACGGGGCCGGGGACGGGGACGGCGGCGATATCGAATTCGAGTACCGGGCCCAGCAGATCCTCGAGTCCGCCGGCGTCGACCCGGAGAAGCTGCCGTTCGTCGACCCCGGGGTGTCCGAGCGATGACTACCCTCGACGACCACCTCGAGACGCTGCGGGGAACCGACGATCTGGTATCGATCGACGAACGGGTCCACTGGGACGGGATGGCCGCGTCCATCGCGACCGAGGCGGCCCGACACAACTGTCCCGCGGTGCTGTTCGAGAACACGCCCGGCGAGGTGCGCTTCGCCAGCGGCGTCTTCGGCGGCCCCGATCAGTTCGCCAGCCTCGATCGCCGACCCTGGCGGCGGATCGCCCAGTCGCTCGAGTTCGGTCCGGACTGCTCGTACGAGGCGGTGATCGAACGACTCTCGCGGTCGCGAGCGTCGACGGCCGCCCTCGAGGCCGACGGGGAACCCGCGGCGACGGCGCTTGCCGATACCGACCTGTACGGGCTCGGACTGCCGACGGCCGACGACGGCAGCCCACTGGTCGAGCTCGGGATCGCGATCGCGACCCGGGACGGCGACACCAGCTGGGCGCCGATCCGGGGGATCGAACGGCGCAGCACGCGGCTCCGCCTCGCGGTACCGAGCGCGTTCGCCGACTGGTGCGGGGAGCGAACCGACGCGAGCGTCGCCCTCGGCGTGGGGGCAGCACCGCTCGTGGCGGCGTTCCAGGGGTGGACCCAGGATCGAACCGTGCCCGACGTCCCCGGGCTGGCGACGGGGATCGCCGACGTCCCGCTGGGGACCGTCGACTCCCGGGTCGTCCCGTCGGAGGCGAACGTACTGATCGACGGTCGACTGACGGCCGACGGAACCGGCGACGATCCGAGCGACAGGACGGCGGCCTGGGAGCTCTCCTGCGAGACGACGACCGTCGACGTCAGCGTCGATCGCGTCGCGACCCGCGAGGATCCCGTCGTCGCGTTCGCGCCGTTCGAGGGCCCCCTGACCGACGACCTCCACCTCGCGAGCCTCGTCGAGGCGGCCCAGCTCTTCCGGCGCGTGAACGGCTACTGGGGGGTCTCGCCCGTCGAGTGGATCCGTCTGCCCGTCGAGGCTCGCCTCGGGCTCTGTATCGTCTCGAGCGAGATCCTCTACGCGGGATTCGAGTGGCAGCTGGCGAACACGCTGTTTTCGTTCTCGGACCTGTTCGACAAGGTGCTCGTGCTCGACGAGAACGCCGATCCCGCGAACCTCGCGCGGTCGATCGACGATATGTGGGTGAAAGCCCACCCCGGAAACGACTGGATCTTCAGCGAGCCCAACGCTCCGAGCGCGGCCACGCCCACCTACCGGCGCAACGGCGAAACCGGCTCCCGGCTGTACATCAACGCGACGTGGGACCCCCACTGGGACGAGGAGTACATCGCGCCGCAGGTTACCTTCGAGACGTCGTTTTCCGACAGCGTCAAGGACGCCCTCGAGGAGCGATGGGAAGCCTTAGGACTCGACGACCTCATCGGTCCGAAACGCGATGACTGAGATCGAACGCATCCCCGTCGGCGGCGGCACGCCGGAGGGGACCAACAGCGCGTACCTCCTTCCGAACCGCGGCGTCCTCGTCGACACCGGACCGCCGTCCGAGCGGGCGTGGCGGGACCTCCGCCGCGGGATCGAGGACTCGCTCGGGCTCGAGGTCCTCGAGCACGTCGTCCTCACGCACTGGCACGCCGATCACGCCGGACTGGCACACCGCATCGCCGACCGCGCCGACGCGACGGTCCACGTTCACCGCGAGGACGCACCCTTGATCGGCGACTACGCGGACGCTCGAGCGCGCCGTCTCCGCCGGGACGAGCGAACCCTGGAGCGGTGGGGCGTCCCGGAGTCGGTTCGGCGGACAGTGATCGAGCGCGACGCGCCGTCGCCGCTTCCCGACGCCGCACCCGTGAACCGACTGGACGACGGCGACGCCGTCGCCGGGCTCGAGGTCGTCCACACGCCGGGCCACACGAAGGGCCACGTCTCGCTGCGGATCGACGAAACGGTGCTTCTGGGCGACCTCCTCCTGCCGACGTACACCCCGAACGTCGGCGGGAGCGACACCAGACTCGAGGATCCCCTCGGCGCGTACCTCTCGTCGCTCGAGCGCGTCGCGGACCACGAACGCGGCGAACCGGGACACGGAACGAGCGTGGCGATCGACGAGAGCATCGCGGAAGTGCGACGCCACCACCGGGACCGGGCCGCGGCGGCGTTTCGAACGATCGTCGAGGCCGACGCGGCGTCGCTGACCCCGTGGCCGGTCGCCCGCGAGCTGTTCGGCGAGATGGAGGGCGTCCACGCGAAGTTCGGCGCGGGCGAGGCGGCCGCGCATCTGGCCCGGCTCGCCGAACTGCGGATCGTCGAGCGAAGCAGGGACGATCGCGGTCGGACTCGGTACCGACCCGTAGTCGACTCGTATCCGTCCGTACTGTCCCTCGCACCGTAGGCTTCCGTCGCTGTCGCTTCTCGGCGAGAAACGTCCGCGAAAATACGGATGAACTATGGGAGAGACACTCGAGGCGCGCGTAGCGGACCGTCTCGATCCACGCTACGGGAGTCCCGGTCTCGAGGCGAGTCTTACTCGTCGCCCGGTTCCTTCTCGCCGAGCTCGACGCCGAGGAAGTCCGGCTCGCGGTCGTTGAGGAAGGCGTCGACGCCCTCCTCGGCGACGTCGGAGCCCAGCAGGCGGTTCTGGAGCTCGCGCTCGTGGGCCAGCGCGTCCGAGAGCGGCATCTCGAGGCCCTCGTTGACGGCCAGCTTGTTGTTGCCGACAGCGACGCTGGGCTTTTCGACGATCTGCGCGGCGAACTCGCGGGCCTGCTCCTCGACGTCCTCCGGCGGGTGGATCTCGTCGAAGATGCCGCGACCGGTCGCCTCCTGGGGGGTCAGCGTGTCGCCCGTGAGCATCATCCGAAGCGCCTCGGAGCGGTCGATGTAGCGCGGAAGCAGCTGCGTGCCGGCCTCGCCCGCGATCATGCCCAGGTGGATCTCGGGCATGCCGACGTTGTAGCTCTCGTCGTCGCCGACGTACCGGAAGTCACAGGCGAGCGCGAGCTCGAGGCCGCCGCCCATGCAGTGGCCGTTGACGACGGCGATGAAGATGGTGTCGGTCGTCCGCATCTTCATGATGATCTCCTTGCTCGTCTGGCTCGCGTAGCCGACCTGTCGACCCGACTTGTCCTGAAGCTCCTGGATGTCGAACCCGGTCGAGAAGAACTTCTCGTTCGAGCTTCCGAAGATGACGGCGCGGACGTCCTCGTCGAAGCGCACCGATTCGACCGCACGCTGGAGGTCCAGCAGGACCTCGATGTCGTGTGCGTTTGCCGGCGGGCGGTCGAGACGCAGTTCCCCGATGTGGTCGTTGACCTCCGTCGTGAAGTACTCTAGGTCCAACTCGTCGAACGCTTTGAGTTCCATACAGTATCCCAATCACGCTCCCCCCACATGAAGGTTTCTATTCATCCAGTTTTGTAGAATATATTTGGATATACTCGGAAGTATTGGGGCGATTAGCCTCTGATTGCTGTCCTCTGTTATCTTCCGGTGTCTGGATTGTCGCCGTCGTACTTGATCCGCTCGAACACGGTGTTGCAGCCGTTACAGTAGTACTGGGTCTTCGAGATCTCGCTCCCGAACGCCGACTCCCGTTCCGTGTCGACCGACTCGCAGAACGGACACGTAACCTCCGGCTCCGAGGCGTGGTCGGTCATCATCAGCTCAGGGCGAACTCGGCGTTGCGCTCGCCGCGGAGCTGTTCGACGTCTTCGGTCGAGATCGCGTCCGTTCCGGTCCGGCGTCGGGTCTCGTCCCAGTCGTCGACGGCGGGCGCGTCCCAGTCGACGCCCTCGAGGGAGACGTCGGTGTCGGCGAACAGCTCGCGGTAGTGGTCGGCGAACGCCGCTCTGATCTCCGAGACCGGGCGGTCGGTGAAGCCGGCCTCGTAGAGGGGGTCCTCGCTTTCGTCGTACGCCGCCGGCCCGATGAGCGCGAGCGCCTGCGGAAGCGTCCGCTCGAGCGTGGCCTGTACCGTCTCGGGATCCTCTTCTGCCAGCGTCTCGAGGCGGGCGTCGTGGTACTCGAGGTGGAAGTACTCGTCCTCGCCCATCTTCGTGATCAGGCCCTCGAGGTCGTCCTCGTCGATCGCGTCGAGCAGGTACCACGCGGCTCGGTCGGCAGGCGCGATCGAGGCGACGTACTCGGTCCAGTCGCCGTCGATCCGATCGAGACACGCGGCGTTGGCGAACTCGTCGGAGTCGCGCTGGCCCTTGGTCCACTCGAGGTCCCGTCCCTGGGCCTCGAGTTTGCTCGCGAGCTGTCGAACGTGGCCGATCTCCTCCTGCGCTGCGCTGGCGCCGCCGATGTCGTCCTCGAGGGAGGGTCCCGAGAGCGCCCACTGCGCGTACCGGTGTCCAAGGACGAGCTTGGTGTCCGTGATCGCCTGGACGTAGTCGACCGCGGGTTCGGGCCAGTCACTCACTGGTGCTCACCCCGACGGTCGGCTTCGGATCGTTGCTCACTCGCTGGTAGTCGTCCTCACGGACGACCGCGAGCATGTCCCAATCTTCTTCGTCGAACGTGTTGTACGCGTACATCTTTGCCAGTCTGTCGCTCTTTGCGGTGACGTTGCCGATGTGTTTGGTCTCGTCACCTTGGTTGATTCGTGCGAATACTTCGTACTTCATAGGCTGATCCCCGCCTCGCGGATCTTTTCGCGAACCGATTCCGTAAGCATGTCCTTCGACCAGACGGGATCCCAGACGACGTCCACCTCGACCTCGTCGACGCCGTCGACGAGCGCGAGACAGCTCCGCACGTCGTTGTGGATCATGTCGTAGGCCGGACACCCCATACAGGGAAACGACATCTCGACGGTGACGTTCCCGTCGTTCTCCGCGACGTCGTAGATCATCGCCATCTCGACCAGACTCACCGGAATGTGTGGATCCGGAATCTCGTCGAGGACGTCCCACAGCTCCCGCTCGAACGGCGTCGTATCGTCACGCCGTCCCTCGACGAACTCGCTGGTCCGGGAGATGTCGGTCAGTTCGTCGCCGTTTCGCTGTGCGCTTGACATGTTAGACCTCGACCTCGACGGTACCGGACTGGATCAGGTCGACGTACTTCTCGTTGGCCGGGCCGCGATTTCGCCAGCGGTCGATCGTGTCGGACCACGAGATCGGTTCGTCGAAGCGCCAATCCTTGTTCTCGGCGTCGAACGCGACCGGGAAGTCGTACTCGAGGACGTACTCGTCGGCGTCCTCGTCGTAGTGGGCGGGCACGTCCAGATCGAGCTCGTCCATCAGCGGCATCGTCCGCGAGAGCCAGTCCTGACGGAGCTCGTCGTTGGACTTGCCCTTGATGCGGTACTCGAGCTGATCGTCGTGTTTCTTCTTGTCGTCGGGCATCCCGAACCACTCGACGCCCATCGGGAACATCCAGTCGACGGCCTCCTGGAGCTGCCGTTTGGTCTTCTCGCCGTTGTTCGCGAGCCGGCGCATCCACGTCTCGCCGTGGCGCAGGTGGAACTGCTCTTCCTTGCTGACCTTCGTCAGCGCGCGCTTCCAGGGCGCGTAGGAGGTGTTCTCGTGGATGTCGCCGAGCAGGACGATCCCCGCGCGGTCGAACATCCCGTGTGCGGAGACCAGTTCGGCGAAGTTGTCGATGCGCTGGTCGAACCCGTAGGTGTTGCGAAACTCGTGGGGCTCGCGCCCGTAGATAAGCTCCTCGCGGTCCTCACCCAGGTCCTCGAGCAGTCGGTAGGCGATGTGGCCGTGGCCGAGCTCGTCCTGGATCACGCTGATACACGACGCGCGGGCGTCCAGCGACGGGGCGTTGAGCGACTGGTCGTAGTACGCCGGCGCGCTCATCAACTCGGTGTCGCCCGACACCAGGAGGATCTGCTTGAGGGCTTTCTTGTAGCCGTCGGTCATCTCCTCCGTCGATTCGATCATCCGCCCGTTCTGTAGTTCTTGCTTGAACTGCTTTTCTGAGGGCATGGCTCTAATCGTCCATCTATCGCTTGTCCGCCCAGGGTTATAATTGTTTTCTGTATACGCTTCGTGTATCATATCGGCCGTTTCGGCGACGGTCGCGAACGCGGACTCCGCTCACCGGTCGCGAGCGGTCCCGATTCGGCCGTCCTCGATCCGGCGAATCCGTATACGCCTCGAGCGCCGGCTCGGGAACCCGTCCGAACGGACCGAACCCTGCCGACGATCGTATCGCGTCGCGCGCGTAAATAAGACAAATATATTACAAATACAACAGTGCCTTTTTTAGTAATCCGATCCAGATGGTAAGCTATGACGTACGACGTACGACAGGCGACCAGCGACGACGGCGAGAACCTCCTCGAACTGTGGCACGGCTTTACCGACCACCTCTCGAAGCACGACGACCGGTACCGCCACAAGGAGAGCGCCAACGACCGGTGGCTCCAGTACTTCGAGAACCAGCTCGTCGACTCGAAGTACGGGACGGTCTTCGTGGCGGAACACGAGCAAAGCGGTGACCTCGTCGGCGTACTGGAGGCGCGGATCATGGGCAACCATCCGATCTTCCGCCTGCAGGACCACGGCTACATCAACGGTCACTTCGTCGCCGAGGACCACCGCGGCGAGGGAGTCGGCAGTCAGTTGCTCGACGCGGTCCACGAGTGGTTCGATCGGTCCGAGCGCGAGATCGACTTCTACCGCGTCGACGTCATTCAGGGCGACGACGACTCGGAGGGGTTCTACGAAGCCAACGAGTTCGAACCGGTCGAGCACGTCTTCGAAAAGTCGATCGATCAGTGAGCATGGTCGAGACCTACACAGTCGAGTTCGTCGACGAGGGTCGAACGCTCGAGATTCCGGAGAACCAGCCGATTCTGGAGGCGGCGGAGGAGGCGGGACTCACACCGCCGTACCAGTGTCGGATGGGCGTCTGTGGCGTCTGTTGCGGAATGATCGTCGAGGACGGGGAGGTCGAGCAGACCGAGGGAATGTTCCTCTCCGACAGCGAGAAAGAAGAGGGGTACGCGCTGACCTGCGTAGCGAAACCGCGGTCCGATCTCCGGATCCGAACCGACGAGAGTCCCTGACGCCGGGACGATCATCGAACGCTCTTTTCGGCTGTCGCTATCGACTCGAGAGCGGGCGGGCTCTTTCGCTCTCGAATTTTGTATACGTCCTCCGTATACGGGACTACGCTCTCCTCGTTCGGCGCGGACGCCGGTATTATTACAGTAGTATTTCTGTAAATAGATAGCGCGCTCGTTTACGGAGGTACCGGTGTAATCCACCGAGGCGAAGCCGGCCGACGGTCTCGAGCCGACGAGTCGAGAGAACGGCCGTATACACGGCCCGTATTTGAGGAGCGATTACGGAATACGTATACGCAAAGGCTGGCGTTGAGAGGACGCAAGCGTTGCGTTTCGTGGCTCAGTCGCGTTCCGCGGGCGGTCGCCGCACTCGCCGCGTGAGCGGCTGTCGAAGCTCGAGCGCCATCGACAGCTCGGAGAACCCGCGTTCGATCACCTCGAAGCCGACGTTCTTGTACACCGTAATCGCGCGCTCGTTCCCGGTCGACACCTCCAGGGCGAGTTCGTCGCCGTCGCGCTCGTCGGCGTACGCGACGAGCTGTTTGAGCAGCTCGGAGCCGACGCCTTCGTTCTGGTACTCCTGATGGACGAAAACGATGAACTTCCATTTCCCTTCGGCCGACTCGGTGGGGACGACCGCGACGTGGCCGACGGCCCGGCCCCCGTCGAACGCGACGAGGTTCCACCCCGCCGACATCAGCCGTTCCAGCCAGCTCTCGATCCGCGACTCCCCGTTGGGCGGCAGTCCCAGGCTCCGGCTGTACTGATCGAAGCCGTCGTACATCCGGACGAGCGAGTCGAGATCGTCCGACTCGGAGGGGCGGACGAGAAGCGAGACGCCGGTTTTCGTCTCGAACCGCGGACACCGCGGCGGACAGTACGGCGTGCCGCGACACTCGGAGTTGTCCCACCCCGTACAGGCGCCGGCCGCTCGGCTGTCGCTCGATGACATACTGATACCGTCTATCGGACGCGGAATAACTACTGTGCCGAACATGTTTCGACGCCGCCGAGAACGAGCGAAACGGCGTCGACGGATCGGCAACGTGTCGCGGATCGATCGCAGAACGGGGTCGATCAGCTACCGTGTTCCTGCTCCCGGAGTTCGGTCCGGCGGATCTTCCCGGTTTCCGTGCGCGGAAGCGACTCCGTGAACTCGATCTCGCGGGGGTACTTGTACGGCGCGAGCGTGTTCTTGACGTGGGTCTGGATCTCGTCGACGAGGTCGTCGTCGGGCGCAGTGCCGTTCGAGAGCACGGTAAACGCCTTCACGACCTCGCCGCGTTCCTCGTGGGGGCTGCCGACGACGGCGACCTCGGAGACGGCCTCGTGTTCCTCGATGACCGCTTCGACCTCCGGACCCGGAATGTTGTACCCGCTCGAGATGATGAGGTCGTCGCTGCGGGACTTGTACTCGAGACGGCCGTCCTCGCGCTGGACGAAGATGTCGCCGGGGATCGACCAGCCGTCATCGGTCGTCGATCCCTCCTGCTTGTCGGGGCGGTTCCAGTACTCGACGCCCGTTGGCCCGCGAACGGCGAGCAGGCCGGCCTCGCCGCGCTCGAGTTCCTCCCCGGTGTCGGGATCGATGATCTTGCACTCGTAGCCGGGGACGGGAAAGCCGGTGGCGGTCGGGTCGATCTCGCCGTCGTGGCGGTGGCTGACGAAGATGTGGAGCATTTCGGTCGTCCCGATGCCGTCGAGCAGGTTGATGCCGTACTCCTCCTTGAAGTTCTCGAAGGTCGTCGGCGTGAGCGGCTCGCCGGCGCTGAGCCCCACCCGAAGCGACGAGACGTCGTACTCCTCGGGCCCCTCGGGGTAGTTCGAGAGGATCTGATTGAACCCGGTCGGGATCGAACACAGCACCGAGACGCCGTGGTTCTCGACGGCCTCGAGCAGGTCGCCGGGGCTGGCGTCCTCGACGAGGCTCGTGCTCGCGCCGAACCGGAGCGGGAACGTAACCAGGTCGCCGTAGCCGTACGCGAACGGAAGCGGCGGGTTCCCGCCGAAGACGTCCTCTTCGCTGGGGTCGAGGCAGTACCGGGCGTACGTGTCCGCGGTCGCGAGCACGCTCCGGTGGCTGTGGATCGCACCCTTCGGTCGTCCCGTCGTCCCGCTGGTGTACAGCATCAGCGCCAGGTCGTCGCGTTCGGTCTCGTAAGCCTCGAGCTCGTCGTCGGCCTCCTCGAGGAGGTCGTCGTAGCTGTGGTGGTCGTGATCGACGCCGTTGCGCTCGGCGACGATAACGTCCTCGACGGTCTCGAGGTCGGGGAGCGCGTTCTCGACCTCGTCGAGGAGGGCGTCGTAGACGACGACGGCCGTCGCCTCCGCGTTGTTGATGATGTAGTCGAGTTCCTTGGCCCGCAGCAGCTTCATCGACGGCAGCGCGACCCCGCCGATCTTCTGGACGGCCAGACACGTTACGATCGCTTCCGGACGGTTCGGGAAGCGAGCGACGACGCGATCGCCGGCTTCGACCCCGAGGTCGCGGAGGGCGTTCCCCATCCGGTTGACCTTCTCCTGGAGTTGCTCGTAGGTGATCGTTCGATCCTCGAAGTAGATCGCGACGTTGTCACCGCGGCCCTCCCGGACGTGGCGGTCGACGAGTTCCTCGGCGACGTTGGTCCGCTGCGGGTAGTGAGCTTCCGGCGTGGGATGAATGTAGTCCGGGGTGATCGATTCGTCCGGTAGATACTCCTCTGGGACGGTCGGCTGCATGTACGAGTAGTTCATCATAGCTTTAAATTATATACCTATCGGTTCATCTCCCCCGTGATACGTAGGGAAATTTTTCTGTTCGGGTCGTTGATCGGGGACGAAATCTCCGGGGCCGTCGACATCGCGCACCCGACCGGAGATCCGCCAGCCCGTTCATGTTCGACGCGCAACGTAAATTATAAATAGGTATGGAGGACACTGATTGCATATGTCTGGCAAAGGTGTGGGTAGATCCCACAGTAGTACCACCAGCGGGGGCTCCGTCTCGAGACGGCAGCTCCTTGCGAGCGGTGCCGCCGTCGGTGGGACGGCGGCGCTCGGCGGGTGTCTCGGCAGTCGCGAGGACGGGCTGACCGTCGGGTTCGCGCTCCCGTTCACCGGGACGTACGCGCTGCTCGGCGAGAGCATCGTCGACGGCTTCGAACTGTACCTCGACCAGCGGGACGGGGAGGTGAACGGGGAGGAAGTCGAACTCGTGCGGCGCGACACCGAAGCGGACACGAACAAGGGCGTCGACGTCACCCGCGAGCTGCTGATCAAGGAGCGAGCCGACGCCATCGTCGGCCCCGTCTCGAGCGCCGTCGCGATGGCGATGATCCAGCCGATCGAGACCGAATCGAGCGCGATCTGGTTCAACGCCAACGCGGGCGACTACCGGATCACGGCGGAGGGGTGTCCGGAGTACCACTTTCGGACCTCGTTCAACGACTGGCAGACGAGCGCGCCGCTGGCGCGGTTCGTCTACGAGGAGATCGCCGACAACGTCTGTCTGGCCTACGCCGACTACGCGTTCGGCCAGAACTCCAAGGAGTTCTTCAAGGAGGCCTTCGAGGAGCTCGGCGGCGAGGTCGTCGACGAGGTGGGCGCGCCGCTGGGAACCGACGACTTCTCGCCGTACCTCGGGGACATCCAGGACTCCGGGGCGGAGGCGGTGTACTCCTTTTTCGCCGGCGGCGACGCGGTCAACTACGTCAACGCCTTCAGCAGCTTCGGCCTCGACGAGGAGATGACCCAGACCGGAAGCGGATTCCTGCTGGCGAACGACACGCTCCCCGCGCAGGGCGCCTCGGCGCTGGGGATGTACTCGCTGCTTCACTACACGACAACGCATGACTCAGACCGAAACCGAACGTTCGTCGAGAACTACGAACAGCTACACGGCGGATCGCCGAACGTCTACGCCTGCCAGGGGTACGACTCCGCACAGGCGTTCGTCGATGCCGTCGAGGAAACCGGCGGCACCGACCCCGACGAGATGGTCGACAGCCTCGTCGAGATGGAGTTCGACAGTCCTCGCGGGCAGTTCCGGTTCAACCCCGATACCCACGAACCGATCCACAACATGTACGTCCGGGAGGTCGTCGAGAGCGACGACGGCGAGTCCGTCGAGAACGAGGTCATCGACACTCTCGAGGAGGTCGAGGGTCCGGCCTGGGGGTGCAGTAACTGATGCGCTCGCGACCGCCCGCAACTCGAGGCTCCGATCGACGCTCCGCAGGTCCGGCTGCCGGTCGCTCGGCCCGGAGGTGCGTTCGCCGTGATTGAGTCGGTCCTCCGCGCGACGCTGCTGGGACTCCAGCTGGGAATGACGCTGGCGCTCATCGCCGCCGGCCTGACGCTCATCTTCGGGATGCTCGACGTCATCAACTTCGCCCACGGCGCGTTGTACATGCTCGGGGCGTACTTCGGGACGGTAGTCGCGGGCCAGCTCGGGAGCTTCTGGCTCGCGCTGGTGCTCGCGCCGCTGATGGTCGGGCTCGTCGGCGCGGCGATCGAAATCTTCTCGCTGCGCCCGCTGTACGACCGGAACCCGCTGTATCACATCCTACTGACCTTCGGCGTCGCGATCATGATCCAGGGGGCCATCATCGAGATCTGGGGCGCCCAGTCGATGCAGATCCCGGTTCCCGACCTCCTCTCGGGGTCGGTTTCGGTCGGCCCAGTCAACTACCCGGTCTACTGGCTGTTCGTGCTGGCGGTGAGCACGCTGTTGATCGCGGTCGTCTGGCTGGCCATCGAACGAAGCGACCTCGGCATCCTGATGCGGGCCAGCGCCCACGACACGGAGATGGTCAGCGCGCTCGGCATCGACGTCTCGAAGGTGTTCACGGGCGTGTTCGTCTTCGGCGCCGTACTGGCCGGCGTCGCCGGGGTGTTGCTCGGCGGCTCCCGGTCGGTCCACCCCGGGATGGGATTCGGGATCATCATCGAGACGTTCATCGTCGTCGTCATCGGCGGCCTGGGTAGTTTCCGCGGCGCCGTGTACGCGGCGCTGTTGATCGGGCTGGTGACCGCCTACGGGGCGTTGATCGCCCCGACGCTGACGGACCTGTTCCTGTTCGCGATGATGGCGATCGTCCTCATGGCAAAGCCGAGCGGACTGTTCGGCGCAACGGAGGCGGCGTAGATGAAGTCAGTCGTCGAACTCTTCGGTCGAAGCCAGTCGTCGCAAACGGGCGATCAGTTGCTCTCGAGCCGGGGTCGACTCGCGGTGCTCGTCGCGGTCGGCGCGCTCGCGCTGTTCGCGCCGATCGCGGACGCCTACGAGCCGTTCTGGCTCAATATGCTCGTGCGGATGATGATCTTCGCGCTGCTGGCGCTGAGCCTCGATTTCGTCTTCGGGTACGCCGGCCTGCTCTCGTTCGGCCATGCCGCCATGTTCGGCGCCGGCGGGTACGCCGCGGCGATGCTGATCAGCGAGGTGACGGCGAACGCGCTGGTCGTGCTTCCGGCCGCGATGGTCGTCGGCGCGGTCGTGGCAGGGATCATCGGCTGGTTCAGCGTCCGCGCTCGCGGGATCTACTTTGCGATGTTGACGCTGGCGTTCGCCCAGCTGTTCTACGTGATGGCGTTTACCGACCTGCCGGCGACGATCCTCGGCGTGGAGTCGTTCACCGGGGGCGACAACGGCCTGTACGGGATCCAGCGGTACGCGCTGTTCGGCGTCGACTTCACGCCGACGCTCGTGTACTTCTACCTGACGCTGGCGGCCGTCGCGCTCTCGTTCGTGGCGCTGCTGCGGCTCTCGAACTCCCCGTTCGGACGCGTCTTGCAGGGGATCCGCGAGAACGAGGAGCGGGTGCAGTTCCTCGGCTACGACGTCCGCCGGTACAAGGTGCTCGGGTTCGCGCTCAGCGGCGCCTTCGCCGGCCTGGCCGGCGGCCTGTACGTTCCCTTCCAGAGCGTCTCCCACCCCGGGTTGCTCCACTGGATGATCAGCGGCGAACTGGTCGTCATGCTGTTGCTCGGCGGGCTCGGCACCCTCTGGGGACCGATGCTCGGCGCCGCCCTCGTCGTCTTCCTCGAGGAACAACTCGCCGGGTTCGCCAGCTGGGAGATCGTCCTCGGCGGCATCTTCGTCGTCGTGGTGATCTTCGCGCCCCGGGGGCTGGCCGGGGCGATCATCTCCGTTCGAGACGACCCGACGAACGTCGCGACGAACGCGAAACGCGCGATCCGCAACTACATCGACAAGGTGAGGCGATAACATGAACGAAACCGTTACCGCGACCGCGAGCGACGTATCGGAAACCGACCCGATCCTCCGGACGGAGGGGGTCACGAAGAAGTTCGGCACGCTGACCGCGATCGACGACGTCTCGATCGAGATCCCCGCCGACGAGATCACCTCGATCATCGGCCCGAACGGCGCCGGGAAGACGACGCTGTTCAACCTCTTCACCGGGAAACACGAGCCGACCGGAGGGCGAATCGAGTTCCGCGGCGAGTCCATCGGCGGGCTCGCCCCACACGAGATCGTCGACAGGGGCGTCGTCCGGTCGTTCCAGATCACGAACTTCTTCGGGGAGCTCACCGCCCTCGAGAACGTTCGGATCGCGACCCAGGCTCACTACAGCGGGTTCGGACCGGGCGACTTCGCCAGACACCACGCCTCGCTCGAGGAGCCGATCGCGGACGCCTACGAGATCCTCGAGCGCGTTCACCTCGAGGACGCCGCCCGCACGACGGCGGCGAACCTCTCGTACGGGCAGCGTCGCCACCTCGAGATCGGGATCGCGCTCGCGGCCCGTCCGGAGCTGCTGTTGATGGACGAGCCGACGGCCGGGATGAGCCCGGAGGAGACCCACGAGGTGGTCGACCTCGTCAGGGCGATCGCCGACGACGTCACGCTCGTGCTCATCGAACACGACACCGACATCGTGATGGAACTCTCCGACCAGATCGCCGTACTCAACGAGGGCGAACTGCTCTCGTGGGGCGCTCCGGCGGAGATCCAGGCCGACGAGCGCGTCCAGCGGGCGTACCTCGGAGGTGGCGGCCGTGAGTGAAACGCCGGCCGCCGACCGAGCGTCGACGGCCGAGGAGCTGCTCGCCGTCGACTCGATACACACCTACTACGGGCAGAGCCACATCCTGTTCGACCTCTCGCTGTCGATCGATCGCGGCGAGATCGTCGCCCTGGTCGGCCGGAACGGCGCGGGCAAGACCACGACGCTGCGAAGCGTCCTGGGACTCACCCCGCCGGCCGAGGGGACGATCGCGAAGGACGGCGAGCCGATCGACGGGCTCGAGCCCTACGAGATCCGCAAGCGCGGGATCTCCTGGGTGCCCGAGGAGCGCCGGGTGTTCGGCGGGCTGACCGTCGAGGAGAACCTCCGGCTGGCCGCCAGCACCGGCGAGGGCGACCAGTCCGACGGGTTCGAGGACGTCTACGAGCGGTTCCCCCGCCTCGACGAGCGCCGCAGCCAGAAGGCCGGGACGATGAGCGGGGGCGAACAGCAGATGCTGGCGATCGCCCGCGCGCTGCTCGGCCCCGAGACCGACGTCCTCCTGCTCGACGAGCCCAGCGAGGGCCTGGCCCCCCAGATCGTCGACGACGTCGCCGACATCGTCCGCGAGCTCAACGAGGAGGAAGGGGTGACGATCCTGCTGGTCGAACAGAACGCCGAGATGGCCCTCGAGCTCGCCGATCACGCCTACGTGCTCGAGAACGGGCGGATCGTCCACGACTCGCCGGCCGCGGAGCTGCTCGCGGACCGGGAGGCGATGGAGGGGTACCTGGGGGTCAAGTAATAACTTGCCCGCCCGACACAGTCGGAGTATGCAACGCGCATTCGAAGGCACGACGCCGTCGATCGCCGACTCGGCGTTCGTCTCGGAGATGGCCTACCTGATCGGAGACGTCACCGTAGCGGAGAACGCGAGCGTCTGGCCGTTCACCTGTCTCCGCGGGGACTACGGCCCGATCTCGGTCGGCGCGGACTCGAACGTGCAGGACTTCACGATGCTCCACGAGGCGACGATCGGCTCCGGAGTCACGATCGGCCACAACGTCGTCGACCGGGCGACCGTCGGCGACGACGTCCTCGTGGGGATCTCGAGCACGCTCCTTCCCGGCGCGACGGTAGGGGACGACTGCATCGTCGCCGCCGGGACGTTGCTCCGTGAGGAGCAGGAGGTGCCAAGCGGTCACATGGCCTACGGCGCGCCGGCGGAGATCCGGCCGCTCTCCGAGGACCACCGCGAGCAGATCCGGTGGTACTGCGAGGAGTATCTGGCCCTCGCCGAGCGATATCGTAATGACGGTGCGGTCCGTGGCGACGAACGCGAGGGCAATCAGGGATGATAGCGAACACCGAACGCGTACACGAGGAGGTTCGGATCGAGCACCTCGAGGATCGGGAGATGGCCCGCCTCGTCATGGAGAACGGGGACTCGCCGCTGAACACGTTTCGTCCGTCGAAGGTCGAAGCGATGGCGACGGCCGTCGAGGCGCTGGCGGGCGACGTCGACTGTCTGGTCGTCTACGGCGAGCCGGTGTTCTCCGTCGGCGCGGACCTGCGCGCGATCGAGCAGCGACCCCAGGAGATGCGCCCCGCGAAGATCGACGCGATCGCGGCGGCGTCGAACCGGTTCATCCGCACCGTTCGAACCTTCCCCGCCCCGGTGATCGCGGCGGTGACCGACGTCGCGGCGGGGGGCGGGCTCGGGTTCGCGCTGGCGTGTGACCTGATCTACCTGCACGAGGACGCCGTCTTCGACACCGCCTACGCGCGGATCGGGCTGACCCCGGACAACGCGACGCCGTTTTTCCTCGTGAAGACGGTCGGGCCGTACAAGGCTCGCGAACTCCTGTTCGACCCGCAGCCGATCACCGCGGCCGAGGCGGTCGAACTCGGCCTCGCCAACGAACGATACGAGACGGAGAAAGCGGCGTTCGTCGACGAGGTGACGGCCGACGCGAGGACCTACGCAGAGGGACCGACGGAGACCCACGCCCGGACCAAGGAGCTCGTCGACTCGGTGTTTGCCGGGCGGCTCGACGAGCACCTCGAGCACGAGCGAACCGCGATCAAGCGGATGAGCGACTCGAACCTCTTCGACGAGGGACTGTCGGCGTTCTTCGCGGACCGCGAACCCGAGTGGGCGAGTCAGTAGAATCAAGACGGTTCCATCCGTCTACCGACGCATGACGTTCGACACGCTCGACGTTACCGTCGACGACGGCATCGCGACGGTCCGGATCGACAACGACCCCGTCAACGCGATCGACCAGGAGATGCGCCACGAACTCGCCGAGGCGGTCGACGTGCTCCGGGAGGATCGGGTTCGGGTCGGCGTGTTCGCCGGGAACGCCGACGTCTTCTCGGTCGGCGCCGACGTCGGCCTCTTCGAGACGGCACAGGACTGGACCACCGCCGAGTTCCGTTCGAACTCCCGGATCCTCGGCCGGGCGTTCGACGGCCTCGAGACGATGGAGAAACCCGTCATCGCCGCGATCGAGGGCACCTGCGTCGGCGGCGGGCTCGAGCTCGCGCTCGCTTGCGACGTTCGAATCGCCGGGCCCGATGCGACGCTCGGCTTTCCCGAGCACAACATCGGCCTCATCCCCGGGCTCGGCGGCTGCTCCCGCTTCGTCCAGCTCGTCGGTCCGGGGACTGCCAAGGATCTGATCTTCAGCGGCGAGCTGATCGACGGCGAGCGCGCCCGCGAGATCGGCCTCGTCGAGCGCGTCGAGGACGACCCCGACGCCGCTGCGCGGTCCTACGCGGAGTCGCTGCTCGAGCAGCCCCCGCAGGCGCTCGGCCTGGCGAAACGCGTCGTCAACGCCGCCCGCGACACCGACACGCAGACGGCGGGTGTCCTCGAGTCGCTCGCCCAGAGCACGCTCGTCGAGACCGCTGACCACCGCGAAGGGCTCGAGGCGTTCCGCGAGGACCGCAATCCCGAGTTCACCGGCGAGTAGCCGGACCGGGCGCCCAGCTACGACCGCGCGACTTCGTCACGGAAAACAACACTTACACCGGACCGCTCGAGAGATGCAGTCGATGGATCGGAAGAGTTCGTTCGACGCCCAGGCAGTCCTTCGCGTCCCGATCGGGGCGCGATCGATCGAGACGGACGCCCTGCGTGCGAACGCCAGTGAGAGCGGTACCGAGTCGCCGTCGATCGTCGAGGTTGGCCCCACTGGGGTCGCCGCGCTCGATCCCTGCGTCGCGGCGACGATCGGGGGTCGAACGGCGTTTTTCGCCGATCCCGACCGGGCGCGTGTCGAGGCGCTCGCCGAGTCGCTAGCGCGGGACGAGCTACTGACCGACGGCGCGACGGCCGTCGTCGAACACGATTCCGGAACGACGACGCTTCCGGGGGACGAGGACGCCCCGTTCGCCATCGGTCGGGGGCGGGTGGTGGGCGCCTGCGGCTGGACCCGACCGACCTCGGTCGCCGACTATACCGCCAGGGGGCCGGTCCTCGCCGACGAATCCGGCGAGAGAGTCGAGCGGGCCGCGGACGCGGGCCTCCGCGGACGCGGCCGAGGCGATATCGCGACGGACGAACCGGTCGGCGAGTACTGGGAAACGGCGGCGAGCACCGACGGCGAGGCCGTCGTCGTCGTCAACGCCAACGAGGCGGACCCGCGCGTGACCGTCGATTCGCTGTTGCTCGCCGCGGATCCGCTGGCCGTCCTCGATCCCGCGGTCGCGGTCGCCGACCGCGTCGGCGCCGCGGACGTCGTCGTCTACTGCAACGAGGACGACGAGTGCGTCCACCGAACCGCGGCCGAAGCGGCCGCGCGTCTCGAGGGGGCCGGCGACGGCGACGTCTCGATCGACGTCGTCGCCGGCCCCGACGAGTACGCGGCCGGCGAGCCGACGATGGCCCTCGAGGCCCTCGAGGGCGCGGATCGAATCGAGGCGCGGCGCACCCCGCCGGGACCGTCCGAGTACGGGCTGTACGGCCGGCCGACCGTGATCCACACGCCGCGGACGCTCGCGCAGCTCCGGGCGCTCGCGCTCGAGGACGGTCGAGTCGGCGACGACGCCGACCCCGGAACGCGGCTGTTCGAGGTCGGCGGCGACCTCGGGCCGTCGACGGTCGTCGAGGTGCCGACCGACGAGACCCTCGCGACCGCGATCAAACCGCTGGGAGTCGACGAGGCCGCGCTGGCGTGTGTCGGCGGGGTCTTCGGTGGGCTGACCGAGACGCTCGACGTCTCCGCGAACGCGACCGCCCTCGCGGCTGCGGGACTGGGCACGAACGGCGCGATCGAACTGTTCGGCAAGGATCGCTGTCCCGTCGCGCTCGCGGGACGGCGCGCAGCGTTCGCCCGCGAGACGAACTGCGGTCGCTGCGTTCCCTGCCGCGAAGGGGCGACCCAGCTGGCCGACCTGCTCCGGTCGACCTACGAGCGCGAGGAGGCGATCGACGAGGCTCGAGAGCTGGCCCGCGTGATGGAACGGTCGAGCCTCTGCGGGTTCGGTCGGGACGCCGCCCGCCCGACGACGACGGCGCTCGAGGCGTTCGAGACCGAGTTCGTCGCCCACGCGAACGGACGCTGTCCCGCCGGGGAGTGTGACGGAGGGAACGCATGAGCTTACAGGATCACCGCCAGAGCCACCGCGACCGAACCGAAGTATCGGACGAGCAACCGCTGCCGAGCGTGCCGGACGTCGACGATCCGCAGCCGAGCACCCCGATGACCGAGAACTTCACGACGGGGACGGCGAACGATCCCGACCCCGCGGGCGCCGACGGCCGAACCACGCTCGCCGTCGACGGGCGAACGGTCACCGTCGACGACGGCGCGACGATCCTCGACGCCCTCGAGGCCGCCGGAGCCGACGCCGACGTGCCCGCGCTGTGTCACTACGAGGGCAGCGAGGAGATCGGCCCCCGGAGCACCTGTCGGACCTGCGTCGTCGACACCGACGAGCACGGGATCGTGCCCGCGTGTAGCCACCCCGCCGAGGAGGGTCTCGAGGTCCGCACCGACGAGGAGGAAGCCGCGGAGGCCCGGGACGTCAACCTCGATCTGGTGCTCTCGAACCACAACCTCCGGTGTACGACCTGCGGCCAGAACGGGCGCTGCGAGCTGCAGGACACCGCGATCGAGAACGAGGTCGAGGAGCCGCGCTACGGCGTCTTCGACGACCGCGAGGAGTACGAACCCCTCGACGACACCTCGCCGTTCATCCGGATCGACCGGAACAAGTGCATCCTCTGTAATCGCTGCGTCGAGGCCTGCAACGACGTCCAGGTCGAGGGCGTGCTCCGGATCGAGGGCACCGGCGAGGACACCCGGATCGGCTTCCAGGACGACGCCGAGGCGATGGTCGACTCGGCCTGCGTCTCCTGTGGCCACTGCGCGACGGTCTGTCCGACGGGGTCGATCACGGAGACGGGCCTCGCCGACAGCGCCACGCTGCCCGTTCCCGGCTTCAACCAGAAGAACTCCATCGGAAAGACCGTCGAATCCGAGGACTCGAGCGAGGCCCACGGCGCGGGCGGTTCCGCCGAGCCCGAGGACGACGCCGAACTGTCGGGCGTCGCGGGCGTCATGGAGCGGGCGAAGCGACGGGCGACCGAGACCGTTCGGAACGCCGGCGAGCGCGCGCTCCTCGAGGCCGAACACGCCGGCGAGAGCGTCGCCGCGAGCGTCCTCTCGGAGGGGCAGATGTTCGACATCGCCGAGTTCGTCGCCGACCGTCGGCTCGACGATCTCGACGTCACCGAGACGACCTGTGGCTACTGCAGCGTCGGCTGCCGGTTCGACGTCTACACCGACGACGAGGAGGTACTGGGGGTCCGACCGACCGACGCCGACCACGCCCCCGCCAACGACGGGTTCTCGACCTGTGTCAAGGGGAAGTTCGGCTACGACTTCGTCGACAGCGAGGACCGCCTCGAGCAACCCCTGGTGCGAGACCGGGAGAGCGGCGAGCTCCGCGAGGCCGGCTGGGAGGAGGCCCTCGAGCGGGTCGTCGACGGACTCTCCGGGATCCACGAGGAGCACGGGCCGGACGCGCTGGCTTGCTTTGCCTCCTCGAAGTGTACCAACGAGGAGAACTACCTGCTACAGAAGTTCGCCCGCCAGGTTCTGGGGACGAAAAACGTCGACAACTGCGCGCGGCTCTGTCACTCCTCGACGGTCGCGGCGCTGAAACAGACGGTGGGCTACGGCGCGATGACGAACCGCATCGAGGACGTCGCCAACGCCGACTGCTACCTGATCACCGGTTCGAACACGACCGAGAGCCACCCCGTGCTGGCTACCCGTATCAAGCAGAACGTCCGCGACGGCGCGGACCTGTTCGTCTTCGATCCGCGACGGGTCGGCATCGCCGAGCACGCCGACCAGTACACCCGGGTCGAACCCGGCTACGACGTCGCCTGGATCAACGGGTTGACCCGGTACGTCCTCGAGCACGACCTCCACGACGAGGAATTCGTCGCCGAACGAACGACGAACCTCGAGGAACTCCGCGAGAAGGTCGAGCCGTTCACGCCCGCGGAGGTCGAGCGCCTCTGTGGCGTCGCGCCCGACGAACTCGCGAACGCGGCCGAGACGATCGCGACCGCCGACAGCTGCGTGTTCGGCTGGGCGATGGGGATGACCCAACACTCCCACGGCACCCAGAACGTGCTGGCGCTGGCGAACCTCGCGCTCGTCACGGGCCACGTCGGCAAGCCGAACGCGGGGCTCTCGCCGTTCCGCGGTCACAACAACGTCCAGGGCGGCGGTGGCGACATGGGTACGCTGCCCAACAGCCTGCCGGGCTACCAGCCCGTCGACGACCCCGACGTCCTCGAGGTCTTCGAGGACGCCTGGGGCGAGCGACCCCCGAGCGAGCCCGGGTTGACCGTTCCCGAGGTCTTCGAGGAAGCCCACGCGGGCGCCGTCCGCGGGATGTACGTGATGGGCGAGAACCCCGCGCTTTCCGAACCCGACATCGACCACGCCGAGGCCGCCCTCGAGGAACTGGACTTCCTCGCCGTCCAGGACATCTTCCTGACCGAGACCGCCGAACACGCCGACGTCGTCCTACCGGCAGCAAGCTTCGCCGAGAAGGACGGCACGTTCACCAACACCGAACGCCGGGTCCAGCTGGTCCGCCAGGCGCTGTCCCCGCCCGGGGAGGCCCGCCAGGACTGGCAGATTCTGCAGACGATCGCGAACCGGTTGGGCTACGACTGGAGCTACGCTTCGCCTGCAGAGGTCATGGACGAGATCAGTGATCTCGCACCGATATACGGCGGGATCAGCCACGAGCGCCTCGAGCGCGAGGGCGGACTGCAGTGGCCCTGTCGGGACGAGTCCGATCCCGGCACGCCGTACCTCTACGACGAGGAATTCAACTTCGAGGACGGGAAGGCCCGGTTCGTCCCCGCCGACCTGGGAGAGCCCGGCGAGCTCCCTGACGAGGAGTACCCGCTGACGCTGACGACCGGGCGCGTCCTCTATCACTTCCACACGGGGACGCTCACCCGCCGCGTCGAGGGGATCATGTCCCACGTCGGCGAGAGCTTCGTCGAGGTCCACCCCGAGACGGCCGCCCAGCTCGGCGTCGCCGACGGCGAGGACGTCCGCCTCGAGTCCCGGCGCGGCTCGATCGAGGTGACCGCGCAGGTGACCGACCGTCCCGACCGGGGCGTCGTCTTCATGCCGATGCACTTCGCCGACGGCGCGGTCAACGAACTCACCCAGGAGACGTTCGACCCGATTAGCGGGATTCCGGAGTTCAAGGTCTCGAGCGTCCGGCTCGAGGCCGCAGGCGGGACGGCAGCCCCCGCGGACGACTGACGCGCCGTCGAGGTCCCGTCTCGGTCCGAAGTCCGATTCGACTCGACCGGGCGTACCGGATCGTCGCCCGCGACGATCGACGACCCAAGCTGTGGGATAGCGTGCCAAAACGAATAAGCCCCACCGCGTGGAGTGTCGGTCGTACCCATGAACGTTCGCGCGGCGGTCGTACGCGAGGAGGAAGGATCGTTCGAGATCGAGGAGGTAACGCTCGAGGAACCGCGATCGGACGAGGTGCTCGTTCGCGTCGTCGGGGCCGGCGTCTGTCACACCGACCTGATCGTTCGCGACCAGCTGTATCCGACGCCGTTGCCCGCGGTGCTGGGCCACGAGGGGTCAGGGGTCGTCGAGGAGGTCGGGTCGAACGTGACGACCGTCGAACCCGGCGACCACGTGGTTATGAGCTTCGACTACGACGGGACGTGTCCGAGCTGCCGGGACGGCCATCCCGCGTTCTGCGCGGACTTTTTCGCGCACAACTTCGGCGGCGCCCGACCCGAGGACGGAAGCTCGCCGATCTCGCAGGACGGCGACGGGATCAGCGGCCACTTTTTCGGCCAGTCGTCGTTCGCCACCCACGCGGTCGCAACCGAGCGAAACGTCGTCCCCGTCGAGAAGGACGTTCCGCTGGAAGCGCTCGGGCCGCTGGGGTGCGGGATCCAGACGGGTGCGGGCGGCGTCATCAACTCCCTGTCGCCGGATCCGGGATCGTCGATCGCGATCTTCGGCGCGGGATCGGTCGGCCTCTCCGCCGTCATGGCGGCCGAGCTAACGGGCTGCACGGAGATCGTTTCTGTCGATCTAGTGGATGGGCGACTGGAATCGGCCCGCGAGTTCGGCGCCACCGAGACGGTAAACCCCGACGACGCCGACGGCGTCGTCGACGCAGTTCGGGAGCTAACCGGGGGCGTCGACTACGCGCTGGAGACGACCGGGGTCCCGGATGTCGCCGAGCAGGCGACCGACGTCCTCACCCAGCGGGGAACCCTCGGGATCGTCGGCGCCCCGGCGCTTGGCACGCGGGCCAGCTACGACGTCAACGACCTCATCCTGAACGGGCGGAGCATCACCGGGATCGTCGAGGGCGACGCCGACCCGCAGCAGTTCATCCCGGATCTGGTCGATCTATATCGGGACGGGAAGTTCCCGTTCGACGAACTCATCACGTACTACGACTTCGAGGAGATCGAACAGGCGGTCGCGGACTCGGAGAGCGGCGACACGATCAAGCCGGTTCTCCGCGTCGGCGACGCCTGACGCGGCGCCGACAAGCGTTCTCGAGGACGCGTTCGTCGAGACCTCGTCTTCCCACGTGGTTCGCAAACGCGCAGTTCGAAGGAGAGCCACGGACGCCGATGCGGTTACTCGCCGGTGAACTCGGGGTCGCGTCCCTCGAGGAACGCCTCGATCCCCTCGTCTTTGTCCTCGGTGGCAAAGAGCTGGACGAACAGCTCGGCCTCGTAGTCGAGTCCCTCCTCGAGGCCCGTCCGGGAGCTGGCCTTGATCGCTTTTTTGGCGAACTCCAGGGCGATCGGACTCTTCGATGCCATCGTCCCGGCGAGTTCGTAGACGCGGTCGTCGAGGGCCTCGGCGTCGTGGACCTCGTCGATCAGGCCGATCTCCTTCGCTTCGGCGGCGTCGATCAGCTCGCCCGAGAGCACGAGCTTCATCGCCTGGCCCTCGCCGACCAGGCGGGTGAGCCGCTGGGTGCCGCCGCCGCCGGGCATGATCCCGAGGTTGATCTCGGGCTGGCCGAGCTTCGCGCCCGCCTGCGCGATCCGGACGTCGCAGGCCTGTGCGAGCTCGCAGCCACCGCCCAGCGCGTGGCCGTTGACGCGGGCGATCACGGGGATCGAGGCGTCGTCGACGGTCTCGTAGACGCGGGGTCGCTCGCTGGCCTCGCGCTGCTCGACGACGCCGCGGTCGGCGAACTCGGTGACGTCGGCGCCGGCGACGAACGCGCCCGACCCGTCGCCCCCGGTGAGCACGAGGACGCGAACCTCGTCGTCGGCGTCGGCCGCGGCGACGGCCTCTTTGAGCTCCGTGCGGACCTGGCCGTTGAGCGCGTTGCGGGCGTCGGGGCGCTCGATCGCGACGGTCGCGACCCGATCGGCGCGCTCGCCGACCTCGACCGACAGCAGCTCGTACTCGTCTTCGAGCTCAGTCATCGTCCTCACCCCGGTCGCCGCTCGTGCCGACGCGCTCGCCGTCCTCCCAGACGTAAAAGCCCTCGCCGGACTTCTTGCCGAGCTTGCCCGCCCGGACCTTCCGGCGCAGCGTCTGCGGGGGCTTGAACCGCTCGCCTAACTCCTCGCGGAGGTGTTCGGCGATGTGCAGCCGGACGTCGAGCCCGACGAGGTCGGTCAGCTCGAGGGGCCCCATCGGGTAGCCGTAGCCGATCTTCATCGCCTCGTCGATATCGGCCGGGCTGGCGACGCCCTCCTCGACCATCCGGATCGCCTCGAGTCCGGTCGCGACGCCGAGCCGCGAGCTAGCGAAGCCGGCCGTATCCCGGACGACGACGTCTTCCTTCTCGAGCCCGCGGACGTACTCGATCGCCGCCTCCTCGGTCCGGGCGTCGGTCTGCTCGGCGATCACGATCTCGACTAAGTCCATGATGTGAGGCGGGTTGAAGAAGTGCAGCCCGACGGCGCGCTTGGGTCGCTCGAGCGCGCTTGCCATCTCGGTCACCGACAGCGAGGACGTGTTCGAGGCGATGATCGTCTCCTCGTCGGCTGCGTCCTCGACGTCGGCGAAGACGTCCTTCTTCAGCTCCATGTCCTCGGGAACCGCCTCGACCACCAGATCGGCGTCGGCGACGGCGTCTGCGAGGTCGGTCATCCCCTCGATCCGCTCGAGGGCCTCCTCCATCTCCGCCTCGGTGACCTTGTCCCGGTCGACTCCGCCCTGGAGGTTCTCGCGGATCCCCTCGAGGCCGTCCTCGACGAACTCCTCCTCGATGTCGCGCAGGACGACGTCGTGGCCCGCCATCGCGGACACCTGCGCGATTCCGTGTCCCATGCTCCCGGCTCCGAGTACCGTGACGTGCATATGCAAATCCACTCGCGAGACGATGAAAAGTGTTCCCATCCCACCTCCCGTCCGTTCGGAACGGCCGGCGGGGACGATCAGACGGTCGGGTCGACGCGTCGCTCGAACGCGCGGCCCGCCCGCAACACCGTCGCGTCCTCGAACGCCTCGCCGACGAGCATCAGTCCTACCGGGAGCCCGTCGCTCGAGCCCGCGGGCACGGAGAGTGCAGGATGGCCGGTGGCGTCGAACGGGGCGGTGTTCTCGAGCATGTTCACCGCTCGCTCGAGGACCTGGAGCCGCGAGGGGTCTTCGAGGCGTTCGTGGGCCGTCTGGGGCGTCGTCGGCATCGCGAGGACGTCGACGTCGGCGAGGGCCTCGTCGTAGGCGGCCGCGAGGTCCAGCGCGAGGTTCCGGGCCCTGGCGTAGAAGCGACCGTGATACTCCTCGGCGAGGTACTCCCCGAGCGCGACCACGAGCTTGACCGTCGGCGGGAACTCGTCGGCCCGCTCCCGGCGCGCCCGACCGAACGCCGCCATCAGCTCGGCGTCGTAGTAGCCGTTCCCGAAGGAGCCGATTCCCTCGCCACGGATCGTCGCGGTCGTCTCCTCGATGGCGATCCCGTTCCAGATCGCGAGCCCGTCGCGGTGCATCGGCACCGACACCTCGCGCAGCTCGGCGCCCGCGTCGGCGAACTCGTCGAGCGCGTCGCTGACGGTCTCGTCGACACCGGGCTCGCTCTCCTCGCGGTCGAACCCCT
The DNA here is from genome assembly GCF_000337695.1 of Natronococcus jeotgali DSM 18795. Classification (GTDB taxonomy): domain Archaea; phylum Halobacteriota; class Halobacteria; order Halobacteriales; family Natrialbaceae; genus Natronococcus; species Natronococcus jeotgali. The sequence continues at coordinate 3,258 of NZ_AOIA01000162.1, read as the reverse complement.
CCTCGAGGACGCCGATCGTGAGGTCGCCTGGGTCAGCCTCGAGCCCCTCGACGTACGGCTCCGTGGGGACGGCGCCCTGGCGCGGGTCCAGCCCGTCCGCGCCGGCGATGGCCTCGAGCGCGCGGGCGCAGTCCTCGACCGAGCGCGCGAGAGGGCCGGCGTGGTCGAACGATCGGCCGAGCCCGACGATCCCGGTGTAGGGGACGAGCCCGTAGGTGGGCTTGTGTCCGACACAGCCACACCACGCGGCCGGAATGCGGATCGAGCCGGCCTGGTCGGTACCGATCGCGACGTCGACGTCGCCGGTGACGACCGCGGCGGCCGACCCGCTCGAGGAGCCGCCGGCGAGGTGGTCGGGATCCCGCGGGTTCGGGACGGGGCCGTAGGCCGACAGCTCGCCGCTGCCCGAGAAGGCCATGTCCTCCATGTTGAGTTTCCCGGTGATCGTCGCACCCGCCTCGAGCAACCGCGTCGCGACCGTCGCGTCCGTCGAGGGCACGTACTCCGAGAGCACCGCGGAGCCACAGGTCAGCCCGATCCCGGCGAGGGAGACGCTGTCTTTCAGTCCGACGTCGTACCCCTCGAGGAGGCTGTCGCCGTTCGCAGGGCCGGATATCGAGCAGCGCCTGACGAAGGCGTTATACGGGTTCTCGTCGTCGTCCGGGACGGTTCCGGCCCGATCGGGGTCAGTAGGCGTCGTCGGCTCCGACGGCGAAAGCGCCGCGAGTCGCTCGTAGGAGTCCAGGAGTCCGGCGGCGGCGGCCGCGAGGTCCTCGCGCTCGTCGTCGGAGAGTTCAACGTGGTGCACCGCGGCGTATCGCTCGAGTTCGTCCGGGGTCGGCGTTCGAAGGTCGCGCATACGTCATTCTCTCCCACGATACCGATAAGCATACCGGAGGCCGCGACCGCGGCGCCTCTCATTCTTCCTCGAGCGGTCGGATTCGCTCGTACAGTCGCTCCAGACGCTCGTGGCCGCGGACCCGGACCGTTCGGCTCCGCGAGTCGTACTCGAGGACGCCGACGTCGGCCAGTCGCGGCAGGTGGCGGTGGCGGAGGTCCACGGCGATCACCTCCCGCTTCGGTCGCCTGTCTCCCCGTCGTTCCAGCTCCGCGAGGACGCCGTCGGTGACGTCCTCGAACGACGCGGCGGCCGCGTCCCGATCCAGCAGGTACGCCAGCAGACACCGTCGGCGTCGGTCGGCCAGCACCTCGAGGAGGTCGTCGAGTGACCGCGTCTCCGCCCCGTACGGGCTCCCTGGACGCGCGCCCCGTCGCTCGTCGCAGTCGTCTGTCATGCGTCTACACGTACCTCGTACACCGTTACCGCGGTAAAGGCAGCGGTCCCGTCGGTTCTTGCAACCGGTAGGGGGACCGAGCGCGTCGGGACGCTACTCGACCGGTTCGAACTTCACGCCGTAGCGGGGCACGCCCTCCTGCGCGTAGATCTTCCGGATCGTCGCCCTGACCTCGTCGCCCACGGCCACGGAGTCGGGATCGACGTCGGTGAGCTGGGCCGGGAGCGTCACCGTCCCGCCGCCGGCCTCGAGCTCGACGATCGCGACCGCGTAGGCGCCGTCGCGCTGTTGCAGTTCGGCGAACTCGGGCGGCGCGCCGCCCTGGCCGATGACCGTCACCGCACGGGTCGTTCCGGTCCGGGAGGCCTCGACGGGCTCGAACTCGACGCGGGCGTGACACTCCTGGCAGGCGCCCTCGGGCGGGAACGTGACCCCGCCGCAGTCCGGGCACTCGCCGGCGACGAGCCGGTAGCGCTGCTCGAGCGAGCGCCGCCAGTTCGGCAGGCTGACGTTCGCGCCGCCGCCGGCGACCTCGCCGTCGACGACGTAGCCGCGCTCGCGGAGGTAGGTCGCGTACTCGACGGGCTCGCCGCCTTCGAGGTCCTCGAGACCCGAGACGGAGAGGCTCCCCTCGCAGGCGAGCGCGGCTGCGGTGCCGCCGCCGACGAAGACGCCGAGCGTCGCGTCGTCCTCGGCCTCGGCGAGGGCCGCGAGCAGCCCGATCGGCACCGTCGCCGCGCCGGCGTCGCCGATGCGGTCGGCGACGGTGCCGGCCGCCACCGCCTCGCCGGAGACGGGGATATCGCCCGTGATGCGGTAGGGAAGCCCGCCGTCTGGCTGGTGGATCGCCGCGGCGCCGACGTCCTCGAGGTCGACCGCGAGCGCCGACGCGGTCTCGGTGACGGCCTCGCGGAGCGCCGTTCGCTCGTAGGTCGTGATGTCGAGGGACTCGACGCCGCGCTCGCCGCGCTCGCGAAAGCGGACGCCGGGCGCGTGGTCGTTGTGCCAGGTGACGTCGCGGATCGGGACCGCGGAGTCGTCGTCGATCACGAACGCCGCCGCGCCGGCGCCGAGCGCGTGGTCGGCGTCCGCGGGGTCGCCCTCGGGGCAGTCCGAAGCGACGACCAGCGCGGGACCGTCGGCGTCGAGCGCCCGCGAGAGCGCCTCCGCGCCGCCCGCGGCGTGCTGGGTAACGGTCGCGCTCGCGACGTCCGAGGGAAGGTCCAGCGCCCGCACCAGCTGCGGGACGACGTCGCCCTCCTCGAGTGGCGGGTTCGTCGTCGCGACCGCGACGGTCCCCAGGTCCGCACGGTCGAGCGCGGCGTCGTCGAGGACCCGCCGGGCCGCCGCGATCGCCATCGTCAGCGCGTCCTCGTCGGCCGCGGGGACGGCCTTCTCCCCGACGCCCGAGGCGTGGTTCGTTCCCCACGCGGACTCGAGTTCCTCGCTCTCGAGTCTGAACCGGGGGACGTAGACGCTACCCGCGACGATCCCCCTCATGCGTCCACCTCCTCGCGCTCGAAGACGTGAACGGTGACCCCGCCCCCGCTGCCGCCGACGTTGTGGGTGAGTCCGTACCGGGGATCGTCGACCTGGACGTAGGCCTCCCCGCGGAGCTGCTTGAACGCCTCGACGACCTGACCGGTTCCGGTCGCGCCGATCGGGTGGCCCTTGGATTTGAGCCCGCCGCTGGTGTTGGTCGGCAACTCGCCGTCGGGATCGGTGACGCCCTCCCGCAGCAGTCGACCCGCCTCGCCGCGCTCGCAGAAGCCCAGGTCCTCGTAGGCCAGCAGCTCGGCGATGGCGAAACAGTCGTGGACCTCGGCGAAGTCGAGCTCCTCGGGGCCGATCCCGGCCTCCTCGTAGGCGTCCTCGCCCGCCCGGACGCTCGCGGGGATCGAGGTCAGCGACTCGCGCTGGAAGAGGCCGACCCTGTCTCTTATACACATCTCTGATGGCGCGA
>NZ_AOIA01000161.1 GCF_000337695.1 Natronococcus jeotgali DSM 18795 | reverse complement strand
TCAGAGATGTGTATAAGAGACAGGTAGTGGTGTCGTACGCCTCCATGTGAGCGCTTGCCATCTGGGCGTAGACGCCGGCGAAGGTGGTTCCGCTCATCCGTTCCCACTCGGTCTCGCCGCTGACGCCGAGCCACCAGCGCGTGTGGTCGGAGCTGGCGTCGGTCATCACCTCGTAGCCGCCCGCCAGCGCGACGTCGGCCATCCCCGATCGCACGGCGGTCACCGCCTGGCGAAAGGCGTAGCCGCTGGCCGCGCAGGCGTTCTCGACCCGCGTGGTCGGGACGCCGTGGAGGCCGAGATGTTCGGTCACCGCCGGCCCCGAGAGGCCGATCTGGCGCCCGCCGACGCCGAGCGTGCCGAGGAACGCCTCGTCGATCTCGTCGGGTGAGAGCTCGCCGTCGACGCTGTCCACCGCCGCGTCAAACGCGTCGTCGAACAGCGAGAGGTACGATCGTTCGGGGAAGGAGCCGAACGCCGACTGTCCGGCCCCGAGTACGTATGCGTCTCGCATGGACCGAACTATCTGCCGGGGTAACTTATAACTACCCACCGCCGCTCGAGCGGCGACTCCCGACCGTACCGGACGTTTTTTATCGGGATGTCCACAACTCCCACTCGCATGAGCTACGACGGTCCGACAGACCTGTTTATCGACGGCGAGTGGACCCCCGCCGAGGCGGGCGAAACGTTCGAGACCGAGGACCCGGCGACCGAGGAGCGCTACGCGACCGTCGCCGAGGGAGCCGAGGCGGACGTCGACCGCGCGGTCGACGCCGCGGCCGAAGCCGTCGAGCGCAACGCCGAGTGGCGCTCGCTGGCGCCCAAGGAGCGAGCCGCGCACCTCCGCGCGATGGCCGACGCGATCGAGGACCGCAAGGACGAGATCGTCCTGGTCGAGTCCCACGACAACGGGAAGACCCCCTTCGAGGCGACGCTGGACGTCGACATGGTGATCGACACGTTCCGGTACTACGCGGGCTGGGCCGACAAGGTCGAGGGCGACGAGGTCCCCGTCCCCGGCGATCGGCTGAACTACACCGTCCGCGAACCCGTCGGCGTCACCGGCCACGTGATCCCGTGGAACTACCCGTTCCAGCTCGCGGGTCGCAGCCTCGCCCCGGCGCTGGCTTGCGGGAACACGGCGGTACTGAAACCCTCGAGCACGACGCCGCTATCGGCGCTGTACTACGCCGTCGCCGCCGAGGACGCCGGCCTTCCGGACGGCGTCGTCAACGTCGTTCCGGGCCGGGGAAGCACCGCCGGCAACCGGCTGGCCGAACACCCCGACGTCGACCACGTCGCCTTCACCGGCAGCACCGGGGTCGGCAAGGGCGTCATGGAGCGGGCCGCACAGAACGTCACCGGCGTCACCCTCGAACTCGGCGGGAAGGGGCCGAACGTCGTCTTCCCCGACGCCGACCTCGAGGACGCCGCGGCGGGCTGTCACTACGGCATCTTCATGAACGCGGGTCAGATGTGCTGGGCGGGGTCGCGGCTGCTCGTCCACGAGTCGGTCCACGACGAGGTCGTCGAGAAGGTCGTCGAGCGCGCCGAGGCGACGCCGCTCGGCAGCGGGATCGACGACGACGGCCGAATGGGGCCGACGGTTAGCGAGGACCAGCAACGGGAGGTCCTCGACTACATCGAGACCGGAAAGGCAGAGGGCGCCACCGTCGCCACCGGCGGGGGCGTTCCCGCGGACAGGGACGTCGGCCACTTCGTCGAGCCGACGGTTTTCACCGACGTCACCAACGACATGACGATCGCCCGGGAGGAGATCTTCGGGCCCGTCCTCTCGGTCATCGAGTTCTCGGACCGGGAAGAGGCGATCGAGATCGCCAACGACTCGCCGTACGGGCTGATGGCGGGGATCTGGACCTCCGACCTCGAGACCGCACACGGGGTCGCCGACCGCCTGGACTACGGGATGGTGAGCATCAACGAGTTCCCGGTCACGCAGCCCCAGACGCCCTTCGGCGGCTTCAAGGAGAGCGGCTACGGCCGCGAGCAGGGCACCGAGGCGATCCACGAGTACACCCAGACGAAAAACGTCAACGTCAACCTCGAGTGAGCCGTCCCGAGCGATCCCGGTAGCGAGCGCTCGAGAACTTTTATAGTGGTGTGTGCCCCGTGTAGGGGTGTATGACGCTCATCGAGAACGCCCTCTCCGAGGAACACCGGGAGTTTCGCGACCGCGCAGCGACCTTCGCCGAGGAGGTCGTCGAACCCGAGGCCGAACGGATCGAGAACGACGACGAGTTCCCCCGCGAGGTGATCGAGGCCGCGGGCGAGCGGGGGCTGCTCGGCATCCTGCTGCCCGAGGAGTACGGCGGCGAGGGATCCGATTTCCTCTCGTACTGTCTCGCGGTCGAGGAGATCGCGAAAACGAGCGGTGCGGTCGCCGAGACGATCCAGGGCCACACGTTCGCGGCGCTGCCGATCGCGAACGTCGGCACCGAGGCCCAGAAGGAGGAGTGGCTCGAGGCGATGGCCAGCGGCGAGTCCGTCGGCGCGATGTTGCTGACCGAACCCGACGCGGGAAGCTCGCCGACCGAGCTGTCGACGGTCGCACGGGCGGACGACGACGGCGGCTACCTCATCAGCGGCGAGAAGTCCTTCGGTACGAACGCGGGCGTCGCCGACGTCCACCTCGTCGTCGCGCGCAAGCGACCCGCTCCCGAGGAGGGCCACGGCGTGAGCGTGTTTTTGGCACCGAACGCCGACGAAGCCGACGGGTTCGAGTTCGACCGAACGGAGTTCATGGGGATGCGCGGCCACGTCACCGGCGACTCGACGTTCGAGGACGTCCGCGTCGGCGAGGGCGCGATGCTGGGCGAGGTCGGACACGGCTTCCGCATCGCCATGGGAACGATCGACATGGCCCGGACCGGACTGGGCGCCATCGGGACGGGGATCGCCCGGGCGGCCTTCGAGGAGGCCGTCGACTACGCCGGCGACCGCGAGCAGGGCGGCCAGGCGGTCGGCGAGTACCAGGCGGTACAAGTGCTGGTCGCCGACATGGACGCTCAGCTCGATTCGGCCCGTCACCTCGTCTACGACTCCGCGACGGCGATCGCCGACGGCGAGGGCGACACGCGCAAATCGAGCAAGGCGAAGTACGTCGCCAGCGAGGCCGCGGAGTTCGTCACGCGGAACGCGATCCAGATCTACGGCGGGAAGGGGTACCGGACCGATCTCCCCCTCGAGCGCTACTACCGGGACGCGAAGATCCTGAGCATCATCGGCGGCACGACCGAGATCCAGAAGACGACGGTCGCGGGCGAGGCGCTAGGGCTGTAGCCGTCCGGCGGTCGCGACTCGCCGCCGCGGGACCGTTATCACGCGACTATCGCGAACGCTCGAGGAACTACCGCTCTCGAGGCCGCCCTCGATCGCCTCCCTCGAGTGTCGTCCGATCCCGGCCGTATACGATCGCTGCATACGCTATCTGCTCCCGACGGTTGCCCGGAGACCGTTGCTGCTGGGGCGCGTAACCGGTTAGATGTGCGGTTTCACGGCGAACGCCGTCCGCGGACGATCCTACGTGGGCGACACGAAGTCCTCCGGCAGCGGAGAAGTATAGTCGGATCCCTCCGATGCGGCCTCGAACTCCCGGGTAGCGTTTTCGAGGATCGTTTCGTCCCGAAAGAGATCGATCGCGGTACTCGCCAACACTTTCGACGCGAAGCGCATCGCCTTGTATCCGATCTCGGAGCCGCTCGCCGCCGTCGATTGCCAGGAGTGAGCGGAGACCCCGATCGGCCACGCCGCCGCGGTGAACTGCCCTAGCGGGACGTTCCAACTCACGTCTCCGACGTCGGTCGAGGCGGGAAACTGCTCCCCCTCGTCGTAGATCTCGTCGACTGGCGTCCCGTGAAGCTCCGTCTCGATGATGTCGTCGGGGACTCCCTGTCGGCTCATCGCCTCCTCGACGTCGTCCACGGTTCGTCTGAGACCCCGGGCTAACTCGTACTCCTCCTCCGAGAACCCGACTTCGCCGATCTCCTGCATGTTCTCGAGGATCGTCGACCCGAGAACTCCGTTCGGAAGCGTGTCGTAACAGCCGGCGCGGTACTCGGTCTCGACGGTCGTCTCGGTCATCGTCGCCGCCCCCTCCGCGACCTTCTCGAGACGCTCCGTGACGGACTCGACTCGCTGCCGGCTCGGAGCTCTGACGTAGTACCAGACCGCCGCCTCCTTCGGGACGATGTTCGGCTTTCCACCCCTCTCGACGATCGAATAGTGGAGTCGCACGGGATCCGGAACGTGCTCCCGGAGGTAGTTCGCGCCGGTGTTCATCAGTTCGACCGCGTCGAGCGCGCTCCGTCCTCGCTCCGGTGCGGCGGAGGCGTGGGCCGAGGTGCCCTCGAAATTGAACTGAACGGAATTCATGGCCAGGCTCTCGGCCATCCACGGCGCGTTCGTGTTCATCGGGTGCCACGTTAGCGCGGCGTCCAGATCGTCGAACGCGCCGTCTTTCGCGAGCAGCACCTTGCCGAGCAGCGTTTCCTCCGCGGGACACCCGTAGTAGCGAACCGTTCCGGAACCGGTTCCGGCGTCGAGAACGCGCTTGACGGCTATCGCGGCCCCGACGCCGGCGGTTCCGAGGAGGTTGTGTCCGCAGCCGTGTCCGGCACCGCCTTCCTCGAGCGGTTCCTCCTCGGCCCGCACCTTCTGTGACAGCCCCGGCAGCGCGTCGTATTCGCCCAAGATTCCGATAGTCGGCTCGCCGGATCCCGCCTCCGCGACGAACGCCGTCGGGAGACCCGCAAGCCCTCTCGTCACGTCGAATCCCGCCCTTTCGAGGACGTTCGCCTGTAGCCCGGATGCGAACTCTTCCTCCAGTTCCACCTCCGGCCGCTCCCAGATCTCCCGGGCGACGTTTCGCAGGTCCTCGTAGTTCTCGTCGACCCACGCTCGAGCCTCGGTCTTACCCTTCGCCATATGTTCAGTAGTGTCATACGCTGGTTAGTTAAAGCTACTGGGGCGCCGGTGTCGCTCCGATTCGGCGCCGTCCGCCGTCCGGAAGTTACGGGAGAAACGACGCCGCTCGAACGCGTGCGTGGGATCGCCGTCCGTCGATTCCGGCACAGCCGCGACCCGGAGCGGTTTCGCCGGCGACTCGGAACGGCGGTCCGTCTCTCTCGACTTCCTCTAACGCCGTGCGCGTTGACCGTTGCGCCGGTCGCGCGTGCAAGACGGCTTCGCCGAGAGGCGGACGACGCGTCACGAGTCGGGTTCGATCATATCGTTCTCCCACATGACCTTTGCAGCGTATATCGTCCCGAACACCGAGACGAAGATCACTGCGTAGAGCGGGACGCCGGGGAGGAAAGCGAGAAGTCCGAACTCCATTAGCAGCGTCATCGCCAGCGCGATACAGAGTCCGACGGCGGCTACCTTGGGGTAGTCCCTGCCGAACTGGGCGAAGATGGCGCCGAAGATGGCCGGAACGAGGTAGGACTCGAGGGCGTTCCGACCGAATTCGGGAAGTGCCTCGAAGACGGGGACGAGCGCGAAAACGCCGACGGTCAGTATCGTGATGTTGACGAAAATCGACCCGGCGATCGCGATCGTGGAGATGATGCTCCCCTGTGGCGTTCCCGCGTCGACGTCGGCGCTCTCCTGTGCCGCGGCGGCACAGGGCAAGCGAAGGTTCGAGATGTTCCCCGAGAGGAACGCCATGTACGTTCCGGGAATGCCGAGCACGGGGTAGTACGAGATCGGCTCGATGAACCAGATGAGGCCGAACGTGACCGCGACCGACAGGAACCCGCCGACGATCGCCCCGGCCGGGGGAACGATATCGAAGATCGCGAGCAACGTCAGAGCCGGCCCGAACGAAAACGCCACGGCGAGCAGACTCGTTATCCTGCCCCACCTGTTGATGTACGGGATGAAGTTGGACTCGTACACGCTTTCGCTCGAGTCGGACGGGGACACGGTCTCCCCCGAACTGGACGGCGACGACACCGTTACCACCCCCCTCCAGCCGCCGCGTGAACCACCATCCCGACGACGAGACCGACGGCCATCGCGCTACCCAGCGCCCACTCGCGTATCCACTGCACGTCCCTCTCGTCGGCTAGCTTCAGCAGCGCGAGCATAACGAGTCCGCCGACCGCGGCGGATCCCGTTTCGGGCGCCCCGGACGTGATCTCTCCGGACACGAAGTACGCGAACGCGCCGAGCATCGCACCCGAGGTGACAATCGGGAGGAGCGTATCTCTCCCCCCGACGATTCGTTCCCTCGCCTTCTCCATGTGCGGCGTCCCGACGGCTACGACGAGCAACCAACCGATACCGCCGAGCGTCATCGTCCACACCGAGGTCGCGAACGCCGTTTCGGTGATGCCGTCGTCGCCGAAGCCGTATCCCAGCTGGGAGATACCGATCTCCGCGGCCGGCAGTTCGAAGGCGACCGATCCGATCACCGAGAGGCGCATCCACGCGACCGGTCCGCCGATGGTCGCGATCAGCGCCAACATCGCCGCGAGTACCGCTATCGCAGGCCCGATGGCCGAAATCACCCCCGTCTTCAGGCCGCTTCTGAGCTGGTCGTCCGACAGTCCCATCTCCTGTCCGTTTTTCCACGCTCGCCGAAGGAACAACCCCGCTTGAAGGAGGACCATCAGGACCACCGGCGTTGCGGAAATCCAAAGCCAGTTGCTGTTTGCGACGTCCATATAGGCCGGTGCAACAGCTGTATTGGAGTACCATTCCATGCTAACTGTTATCCTATGATGCAACATTATAAATATACGGGGTAAGGCGAACGGCCGATAGCGAGATCTCCGTCGTCGTGCCGATCGCTCGGCTCCGTGCGGGACGAGCCCCGCCTTCGGAGACTGAGAACCGGGGTATACAGCAAACGTGTACGCGTAGCCGGAGAACCGGCTTTAAGTAGAGTATGGGACAAGACGGAGTATGGAACCGAACGGAGGCGGCGATCGGAGGAAAACGACGGCGACGTCGCTCCGAGTGGTCGATGCCGTGGACGAGCTGGGCGGCGCTCGACTGACGGAGATCGCCGAGGAACTCGATCTGTCGACGAGTACGGTGTACACGCACCTCAACACGCTAACCGACCACGGGTACGTCGCCAAGATCGGCGATCGGTACGAACTCGGATTGAAGCTTTTCCACCTTGGGGAAGAGGCGCGGCGGCGGGACGATCGGTACGATCTCGCGAGGGAGAGCGCGCGGGAGTTGGCAAATACGACGGGCGAGGAGGTGAACTTTGCCGTGGAAGAGAACGGGAGAAGCATCATCCTCTTCGACGAGGTTAGCAACCCTTCGGTAGAGGGATTTCAGGTCGGTCACCAGTTCTACATGCACAACTCCGCCAGCGGGAAGGCGATGCTCGCCGAACTTCCCGACGAGTACATCGACGACGTGATCGACAGGTGGGGGTTGCCGAGGGAAACGGCGAACACGATTACCGATCGGGACCGGCTGTTCGACGAGATCGAGGAGATTCGTTCGCAAGGGTACGCAGTGAACGACCAGGAAGCCTTCGAGGGTCTGCATTCCGTCGCAATCGCCGTAGAGAACCCCGATGGGACCGTTTTTGGTTCGCTAGACGTTTCGGGGCCTCCCTATCGCCTCCCCTCCGATACCGAGTTGGTCGAACTCCTCCGACCGGTCGTCTCCGAGTTAGAGCGCGAGTTAGCGTCCTCCGAATCGAACTGAGAGGGCGTCTACGGAACGGTCCGCTATTACACCTGTACTCCTGTAACCCACAGGGGGCTGCTCCAGGAAACGCAACACGGCTCGTGGTCTCTATCGCCTCTCTCCCACCAGGAGCCGTCGTATCGCCCCACAAATCACGATACCGGTCGCGTCGATATCGATCTCGAGACGGCGAGCACCGCCTGGACGTAGTCATTAATTTTGGATCGACCCATCGAAATTTTCCCCACAATAGAAACAGCAGCTCGTCGTCGACCTCCGCCCCGAATTCGGAACACGTTCGGTCAGTCCGCGGCCGTCGAGTTGTGATCCGCCCTCGGCGTACTGAGTCACCGGAGTAGCCTGCTCCCGAAGCCGGGTAGTAAGACCTCGCCTATCGGCGTAGATCCGTTCGGGACTCTTCCGACTGCATAGTCCTTCAGTACGCATTCGTACGAATGGATCCCGCACTGAATATGCGGCTGGTCCGCCACTTCCTCGTTCCCCAGTACACGAACGATCCGACGGCGCGTTCTCTCGGACGATTCCCGATCCAGCACTAACGTTATTACGCACCAGTGACGGGTAGTGTACGAAGACACCGCAATGACCCGCGACAACCGAGCGCCGACCGTATCAGTTTCCGATATCGAGCGTGCGCGCGAGCGACTGGACGAATCGGTCGTTCAGCAAACGCCGATAGAAACGAGCAGATCACTCGAGGAAGAAACGGGTGCAGAGGTGCTGCTCAAGATGGAGCATCTCCAACGAACCGGCTCGTTCAAAACGCGCGGCGCGTACAACAAACTCGTCCAGGTCGTAGAGTCGGATCCCGAGGTCTCGCGCGCGGTTGCCGCGAGCGCCGGCAATCACGCCCAGGGAGTCGCGCTCGCCGCGACGAAGACGGGGCTGGATTCGACCATCGTCATGCCCCGGAACGCGCCGCAGGCGAAGATCGACGCGACGGCGGGGTACGGTGCCGACGTCGAACTCCACGGACGCGATTTTCAGGCGGCGATGAAGCACGCACAGTCGCTCGTCGAAGAGGGCTCGGTCTTCGTCCACGCGTACGACGACCCGGACATCGTCGCCGGACAGGGGACGCTCGGCATCGAGATTCTCGAGCAGGTCCCCGACGTCGATACCGTGATCGTTCCGGTCGGCGGCGGCGGGCTGCTGAGCGGAATCGCCACCGTCGTCGGCGAACGGGCACCCGAAACGCGAATCGTCGGCGTCCAGGCGACCGGGGCGGCGACGCTTCCGCGAAGCCTCGAAAAGGGCGAACCGCAGGGGACGGAGTCCGTCCAGACCATCGCGGACGGAATCGCGACCGGGGGGATCTCACAGCTCACGTACGACTGCATCGAAACCTACGTCGACGAGGTCGTCACCGTCTCGGATACGGAGATCGCCGAGAGCCTGCTGTTCACGCTCGAGCGGACGAAGCAGATGGTCGAGGGTGCGGGTGCGACGACGATCGCGGCCCTCCGCAGCGATCGGGTAGACGTCGACGGCGAGACCGTCGTTCCGGTACTGTCCGGCGGGAACCTCAGCATGACCGATCTGCAGACGATCCTCACCCACGGGCTGACGACCCGGGGTCAGCTCGTTCGGTTTCGGGTTCACATCGTCGACGAGCCGGGACGGCTCGAGCGGATCTCGGAGATCGTCGCGGAGCACGGCGCAAACGTCCGCAACGTGCGACACGAGCGATCCGTCGAAAACGTAGACGTCGGCGAGGCGTACCTCTACTTCCGAATCGAGACGAGCGGGACCGAGCAAACCGACCGTATCATGAACGCGATTCGCGATGCGGAGTTCTCGGTTACGCGCATCAACTAGCGTCGACCGCGGCCGTCTCGAACAGTGGACTTTATGTGATTCGTCCCGGATCGTACCAGACGTGACGTCTCACAAGCCACCTCTGTACCGGACTCATCGGAGCGCCGGGGCGGACTTCACCGACTTCGGCGGGTGGGAGATGCCCGCCTCGTTCGATTCGATACGCACCGAACACGGCGCAGTGAGGGACGCGGTCGGACGCTTCGATATCAGCCACATGAGCGAAGTGGTCGTGCGCGGACCCGACGCGGCCGCGCTGACGAATCGCCTGACCACGAACGACGTGCGCGAACTGGAACCCGGCGACGCGCAGTACTCGTGTATTCTGAACGACGAGGGCGTGATACTGGACGACATCGTCGTCTATCGCTACCCGGAGCGGGACGGGTACCTCTTCGTCCCGAACGCGGGGCACGGGGAGCAGATGGCGACCCGGTGGGAGGAGCGGGCGTCGACGCTCGAGTTCGATGCGACCGTCGAAGACCGGACCGAAGAAACGGGAATGCTCGCGGTTCAAGGGCCCGACGCCGTCGAGGCAGTCGAGTCCGTTACGGCCGACTCCGTGGCGGACCTCTCCCAGTTTACGGCGCGACGAACGGAAATCGACGGCGTGAGCTGTCTGGTCGCCAGAACCGGGTACACCGGCGAGGACGGGTACGAGATCGTCTTTCCGGCGGCCGACTCCGAGACCGTCTGGGCCGCGTTCGACGGGATCCAGCCGTGCGGGCTCGGCGCTCGAGACACGCTCCGATTGGAGGCGGGACTGCTCCTCTCGGGTCAGGACTTCGATCCCGATAGCGAGCCTCGCACGCCGCTCGAGGCCGGGCTGGGGTTCGTCGTCGACTTCGAGAAACCGTCGTTCGTCGGGAAAGCGGCGCTCCGCGAACTCGAGGAGACGGGCGTCGACGAGCAAATCGTCGGGCTCCGAATCGAGGACAGGGCGATCGCGCGACACGGGTACGCGATAACGGACGGCGACGACGAGGTCGGGCACGTGACAAGCGGCACGATGAGTCCGACGTTCGACGTGCCCCTGGCGCTCGGATACGTCGATACGGAGTACGCCGCGGACGGAACGGAACTCGGCGTCGAAGTTCGTAACCAAACCGTGGATGCGACGGTGGTCGACCAGCGCTTTCTGAACACACTCGAGGCCGATACCTGATACGATGGACTTCGAAATACCGACCGAACTACGATACGCCGAATCACACGAATGGGCGGACGAGCGAACGGACGCGGTGCGAGTCGGCGTCAGCGACTTCGCACAGGACGAACTGGGCGACATCGTCTTCGTCGAGCTTCCCGCCGAAGGGGCGGAGCTCGGAGCGGGCGAGGAGTTCGGCGTCCTCGAGAGCATCAAGGCGGTTTCGGATATCTACGCCCCCGTCGCCGGGACGGTCGTCGCCGCCAACGAGGCGGTCGTGGACAGCCCCGAACTCGTCAACGAGGATCCGTACGGCGACGGGTGGCTGATCGAGGTGGAACCGGCGGGGGATCTCGAGCACCTACTCGACGCGTCGGCGTACGAGGAGACGATCTGAACCGATGAGTTACCACACCCAACTGTCGCGGACGGAGGAAACGGAGACGGAATCGACCGGGAGCCCGTTCGCGCCCCACACCGAAGCCGACGTCGAAGCGATGCTGCGGGCCGTCGACGCGGAGTCCGTCGAGGAGCTCTTCGACGTTCCGAACTCGGTTCGGTTCGACGGCGAGTTCGGCATCGAAGCCGCGTCGGAACGGGAGGTCGTACGGAGCGTCGTGGAGACGCTCGGCCGGAACGAATCGGCTACCGAGTTTCTCGGGCGGGGACACTACGATCACTACGTTCCGTCGCTGGTCGACCACCTGGCCGATCGCTCGGAGTTTCTCACCTCCTACACCCAGTACCAGCCCGAGATCACGCAGGGCTTTCTGCAGGCGCTGTTCGAGTACCAGTCGCTTCTGGTCGAGCTGACCGGTCTGGAGGTCGCGAACTGCTCGATGTACGACGCCGCAACCGCACTCGGCGAGGTAGCGACGCTCTCCCGGCGCGCCCGGAGCGTCACCGGCGACCGCGTGCTCGTTCCCGACGCGCTTCGCGACGAACGGCGAGCCGTCCTCGAGAACTACGTCGGCGGAACCGCCCTCGCCGTCGAGGAGTATCCGACCGCCGCCGGCGTCGTCGACCCCGACGACCTCGAGGACGCCCTCGACGACGACGTCGCGCTCGTTTACGTGGAGAACCCGACGACGACGGGGCTCATACAGGACCGCCTCGAGGCGGTCGGGGAACTTCTGGCTGCCGACGACGTACTGTTCTGTCTCGGCTCGGATCCGATCGCCCTCTCGTTGCTCCGGACTCCAGCCTCGATCGGCGCCGACGCGGTGATCGGCGACGCGAGCGTCCTCGGGCTGGGCACGGCGTACGGCACGAGCCTGGGGCTGTTCGCGTGTAAGGAGGAGTACCTTCGGCAGGTCCCCGGTCGGCTCGTCGGCGCGAGCCGCGACGAGAGCGGCCGCCGGGCGTACACGCTGACGCTTCAGACGCGGGAACAACACATTCGCCGCGAGCGGGCCACCTCGAACATCTGTACGAATCAGGCGTGGGTCGCGCTCCGAACCGCGATTCACGCGGCGGTTCTGGGGCCGGACGGACTCCTCGATCTCGCGAAGGAGTGCCACCGGTTGCCGGAGGTCCTGGCGAGGGAACTGGACGCGATCGAAGGCGTCTCGGCGCCCGTTCGGGACGGATACCACTTCCGCGAGTTCAGGGCGACCGTCGAGCCCGATGCGACGGAGCTCGTTTCGGAGCTGTACGCGGAGGGGTTCGCCGTCCACGCGATCGACGCCGATACGATCCAGGTCTGCGTGACCGACGCGAACGAAAATCGGGCGGCGGAGCTCGTTACGGCGATTACTGAGGTGTTAGACTAGTGCAACGACACGAGCAGGCGGTCTGGAACGAGACCAGTTCGGAGGGGTACGAACCGCTCCTCTCGGAGAAGGATCGAACGACGATCGACGTCGAATTCGAGGAACTACCCGACGAGCTTACCAGAGAGTCCCTCGAGCTGCCGGCGCTCTCGGAGCCGGAGGTCGCTCGCCACTACACGCGGCTCTCGCAGATGAACTACGGGATCGATAGCGGTCCCTATCCGCTGGGGTCGTGTACGATGAAGTACAACCCCAAGTTTACCGAAGACGTCGCGGCTCGCTCCGAAGCCGCGGTACACCCCGATCGACCCGAAGAGGCCGTTCAGGGGACGCTACAGCTCTATCACGAACTGCAGGAGTACCTCGGACGGATCGGCGGAATGGACGCGGTGACGCTGCAGCCGCCGGCCGGGGCTGCTGGCGAATTCACGGGTATCCTGGTGGCCAAAGCGTATCACGAGCGAAACGGCGACGGGGAACGACGGTCGGAGGTGATCGTTCCCTCGAGCGCCCACGGGACGAACTTCGCCAGCGCGGCGATGGCCGGGTACGACGTCGTCGAGCTACCGGGCGACGACGACGGCCGCGTCGACCTGGAGGCGCTGCGATCGGCCGTCGGCGAAGAGACCGCCGCGCTCATGTTGACGAACCCGAACACGCTCGGTCTCTTCGAACGCGACATCGAGGAGATCGCGAGCGTCGTCCACGATGCGGGCGGACTGCTGTACTACGACGGGGCGAACTTGAACGCCCTGCTCGGTCGCGCTCGACCCGGCGACATGGGGTTCGACATCATGCACTACAACGTCCACAAGACCTTCGCGACGCCCCACGGCGGCGGCGGTCCGGGGGCCGGCCCGATCGGCGTCACGGAGGAGCTGGAACCGTTCCTCCCCAGTCCGCAAGTCGAAGCGAGAAACGGGACGTACGAACTGGTCGAACCGGAGCACTCGATCGGGAAGGTCCACGGCGCGATGGGGAACTGGCTGGTGTTGCTCAAGACCCACGCGTACATCCGCCGACTGGGCGATGCGGGGCTGAGAGATACCAGCGCCAAGGCGGTCCTCAACGCGAACTACCTCGCTTCGCAGATCGATCTCGAGATCCCGTTCGGACCGTTCCACCACGAGTTCGTCGCGAGCGCGGGCGAGCGAGACGCGGCGGAGTTCGCGAAGCGGATGCTCGACTACGGCGTTCACCCGCCGACCACGAAGTGGCCCGAGATCGTCCCCGAGGCGCTGATGACGGAGCCGACCGAGGCGGAGAGCAAGACGACGCTCGATCAGTTGGCCGCCGCGTTCAACGCCGTCGCCGACGAAGACGAGGAGACCATCGCGGCCGCGCCGGAGACGACCAGCGCCCGCTACATCGACCAGACGAGCGCCGCCCGGAGCCCGCGGCTCTCCTGGCACGCGCTGTCCGACGACGCGTAGGAACGGATCCGTCGCCCTTTTCTTGCCGTCGAAGGCAGGAACCGGGCGCCTCGAGGGCGTCCAAACGCTCCGGTCGCCGTGACCGAACGGAGCGACGCCGTTCGACGGCGAGAGCGCCCGTGGTGACGAACGGTCCCGTTCGATCCGCTTCGCGAGGTCGGCGAACCGCCAGTCTCGATCGATCACGAGCGCTCGAGCGATAGCCTCGGCCGAAGGGGTGTCGTACCGAAACGTGTTTGAAAAATTTCTGTTCGTCGTATTTCCAATACTACTGATGTGTACTCAGGGTGGCGAGCGAAAGACGGCGCGATAGTTCCGCGATCACGAGAGAAAACGCGCTGCCGAGCCTGTACTTCAGTTATATCGGCCGAAGTCGGCTCGAGAGCCGAGAACGATCGAACGGGTCGAGAACGGGGACCGAGCGGGACCCGAGCTGCGCCACACCAGTGTCTGAGATGCTCTCAGTGGATCGTGTCCGCGCGTAGCGCGGAACTTCTCGTCGGACCCGATTACCGACCACGATTCGGAGTTTCACTACTTACATATCGAATCGTAGTATACTAGCTATCGAATATGTTCTAATACCTACGCGGTGTGCAGCGAGAAGTCGGATTCGAGAGCGACGCGGTCGTCGAGCGTCCCGGGAAAGAACGGGGGCTGTGGCGGGCGGTCGATCGACCGGGGAGCGCCGCCGATACGAGGGCACTTAGGTCTCTCTCGAGAACACCGACGCATGCAGCTACCACCGATCGGACTCGGTACGATGGGGATCGAGAACCCCGACACGATCGCGACGGCGCTCGAGTGCGGCTACGGACACCTCGATACGGCCCAGATCTACGGGAACGAGGCCGTCGTCGGGGAGGGGCTGGCCCGCAGTTCGGTCCCCCGCGAGGACGTCGTCGTGGCGACGAAGGTGTGGGCCGACAGCCTGGCGCCCGAAGACGTCCGCGAGACGACCGCGGAAAGCCTCGAGCGACTCGGCCTCGAGGGCGTCGACCTGCTGTACGTCCACCGTCCGATCGAGGCCTACGAGCCCGAGCGAACGCTACCGGCGTTCGACGACCTCTCTCAGGAAGGGACGATCGGCGCCGTCGGTCTGAGCAACTTCTCGGTGTCCGAACTCGAGACCGCTCGAGAGACCCTCGAGGCCCCGATCGCGGCCCACCAGGTCGAGTACCACCCGCTGTACCAGCCCGAGGAACTGCTCGCAGACGCCCGGGAGAACGGCTACCCGCTGGTCGCGTACTCGCCGCTGGCGAACGGCCGCGCGGGCGAGATCGACGCGGTCGTCGACGTCGCGAAGCGCCACGAGACCAGCCCCGAGGCGGTCTGTCTCGCGTGGCTTGACGCCAAAGAGGGCGTCGTCCCGATCCCGAAGGCCAGTAGCCGCAACCACCTCGAGGCGAACCTCGCGGCGCTGGAACTCGAACTCGAGGACGACGAACTCGCGCGGATCGACGCCGTCGAGCGAACCGAGGAACTGTTCCCGGAGTAGTCTCTCGAGGGTCGGTCGACCGACGTGCGGTAGCACGCGCCGTACGGCGACGAGTCCGCGTCAACCGTCCGGGGAGCGAGCGAACGGGTTGGCGGGGGTCTCTCGCCGCGAACGCGCGCGTGGATTCGTCGATCGTACCAGAATCCCTACGTTCGCTCTGGTCGACTCCGGTACCATGTCCGAAGAGACGCCCGCGACACGGAGCGTTCGTAACGCGTTCGACCGCCGTCGATTCCTCAGCGGAACGGCCGGGATCGCTGCCGGTGTGGCTGCCGTCCCCGCGCTCAGCGGCGTGGCAGCGGCGCACTTCCCGGTCGAGCTGGATATCGACGTCCAGCCCGGAAACGAAGACAACGTCGTCGACCTCGACGAACACGAGGACGTTTCGGTCGCGGTCCACCCGTCGACGTTCTTGAACTCGGACGGCGAGCGAGAACGGTTCGATCCGACCGAGCGGGAGGTCGGCTATCGCTTCGGCTCTCGAGGCGCACTCGACGACGGGGAGGGCGCCCGACCGGTCGACGACGGCGAGGTCACGACGACGGAGCACGGCGACCGGGAGCAGACGACCGACGTCCTCACGCTATCGTTCCCGGTCGAAGAGACGGGGCTCACCAGCGGGGACGACGACGCCTGGCTCTACTGGGAACGCGACGAGTCGGGCGAACACGGCTACTCCGGCGTCGATACCGTCTCGGTGCACGGCGGCACCCCGTCATTCGAGGATCTGCTCGAGCTCCTTCGACGACTGTTGGGAACCGGACGCTGATCGCCCCGCTCGACCGGGCGGCGTTCCCGGGAATCCAAACCCTTGTTTCCTCGCGGTCACTCGAGACGAACGATGACCGACCTCGCCGATTCGCCGGCCGTGCGCCGGCTGGCCGACTGGGACCACGGGCGACTCGAGGGCCTCGCCGACGAGTACGACACGCCGCTGTACGTGATGGATCTCGACCGCGTCAAGGAGAACTACACGCGCTTCGCCGCGGCCTTCCCCGACGCCGAGGTCATGTACGCCGCGAAGGCCCACACCGGGAAGGCGGTCCTCGAGGCGGTCCTCGAGGCCGGCGCCGACATCGAGTGTGCGGCCTGGGGCGAACTCCAGCGCTCGATCGACGCCGGCGCGGACCCGAACACCTTACAGTACACCGCCGTCAACCCGCCGGATCACGACCTGGACTACGCCGCGGACCTCGCGGAAGAGGCGCCCGGGCTGACGATCACGATCGGCGCGACCGACACGCTCGACCGACTGGCCGAGCGCGGTTACGACGGCCGGATCGCGATCCGCATCAACCCCGGGATCGGGACGGGCCACCACGAGAAGGTCGCCACGGGCGCGGACGCGAAGTTCGGCATCCCCTACGAGCGGGTGCCCGAGGTCGCCGACCGCGTCCGCGAGGAGTTCGAGCTGGTCGGGCTCCACGCCCACGCCGGCAGCGGCGTCCTCACCGAGGGCCTCGAGGAGCACTGCCGGGCGATCGAACGGGTCGGCGAGATGGCCCGCCGCGTCGGCGACGACGAGCTGGAGTTCGTCGACGTCGGCGGCGGCTACGGCGTTCCCTACCGCGAGGACGAAGAGCCCCTCGACCTCGAGCGGACCGCGGAGATGGTTCGCGAGGCCGCCGGCGAGCTCGAGGCGACGCTGAAACTCGAGCCCGGACGGTACGTCGTCGCGGACGCGGGGCTCATCCTCAGCGAGGTGAACACGATCAAGGAGGCGCCCGACGCGACGGTGGTCGGCGTCGACGCCAGCCTGGCGACGCTGATCCGCCCGGCGATGTTCGGCTCCTACCACCCCATGCTGAACGTCAGCGCGCCCGACCGCGATTCCCACCCCGTCACGGTCGGCGGCCCCGTCTGTACCAGCGCGGACGTCTTCGCCCACGATCGCCCGGTCGCCCGGCCCGAGCGCGGCGATATCCTCGCGATCGGCAACGCGGGATCCTACGGCTACGAGCTGGCCAGCCAGTTCCACTCCCAGCCCCGACCTGCGGAGGTCGCACTGGAGAACGGCCAGTCTCGCGTCGTCCGCCGCCGGGAGAGCCTCGAGGACGTGACGCGGGTCGAGCAGTAGCGACTGCAATCGAAACCGGACTGTCGACACGTCCTACCGGTCGACTGATAGCTTTAGGCGACTGGAGCCCGTAAGTCGGCGTATGAGCACTGTGACCGATCGACAGTCGAGTCGAGGGACGAGGCTCCCGGTGCCCCGGGTGGCCGGGCTCGCGGCGGTGCTCGGCACCTGGATCTTCTGGTCGGGCGTGTTCTTCACGGGCTTCGGCTGGATCGTCACGAACAACGTTCTCGTCGGAGCCGTCATCGCCACGCTGGCGGCCTACACCGCGGCCCGTCCGACGGGCGGGCGGCTCCCGAGCCTGGCGGGCCCGGTGGTGATCGCGATCCTCGGCGTCTGGACCGTCGCGGCGCCGTTTTTCTTCGGGGTTCCGAGGGACATCCTGTTCTGGAGCAACGTCGTCGCCGGCGCGCTCGTCGTCGTGCTGGCGCTCGTCGGCGTCTACGGCGTCGTCTCGGGGACGGGTACCTGAGCCCCCCGTTCGATCGCGATCGCGGCGCCCGCCCGGTCCCGGTCGCCGTTTCGCACCGCGAAGGCGTGAGCTTATGTCCCGACGTTCGAAACGTGTCGGTAGCGACGAACCGTCGCTCGAGGACCCATGAGCTTCGACATTCCCACCTTCCACGCCGAGGCGGTCCGGACCCCCTCTCACGAGGACGTCTCGGCGATGCGCGACCTGCTGCTCGAGACGCTGCGCGAGGCCGGCCACGAACCCGACGTCGACGCCCGCGGCTCCGTCCTCGCGACTCGGGGGGACGACGACGGGCCCCACTACGTGCTCAACACCCACTTCGACACCGTCGCGCCCCACGTCCCCTACGAGCGCGACGGCGAGGTCGTCTCCGGACGGGGCGCCTGCGACGCGAAGGGGCCCCTCGCCGCCCTGCTGGCGGCCTTTCTCCGCGCGGAGCCGACCGCGGGACGGCTCACGCTAGCGCTGACCCCCGACGAGGAGACGCTGATGACCGGCGCGGCCCACCTCGAGGAGACGCTGTCGGCGGACGGCTACGTCGTCGGCGAGCCGACGGGCCTCGACGTCTGTGTCGCCGCCCGCGGACAGTGCGAGGGAACCGTGACGGTCGAGGGCGAGGCCGGCCACGCGGCGAGCGTCCCCGCCGAGCGCAACCCGGTGTTCGGCGTCGCCGACGTCCTCGCGGCTCTACGGCGCTACGACGATGACGTCGGTCCGGACCCGGACCCGGTGCTCGGCGAGCCGAAGCTCACGCCGTCGGGGCTCGAGGCCGGCGACGCGCCCAACCGCGTCCCGGGGCGCTGTCGGATCACGTTCGACCGACGGAACGTCCCGCCCGAGACCAGCGACTCGTTTCGCGCGGCCCTCGAGTCGTATCTCGCGGCGCACACGCCGGACGAGCTCTCGACCTCGGTCGAACTGATCCGCCCGGATACGCCGTTTCCGGACCCGTTCGTCACCGACGAGGACGATCCGCTGGTGCGGGCGCTCGCGGACGCCGGCGGGGGCGAGGTTCGCCCCTTCGGCGCGGCGACGGAGGCCTCCTTCTTCGCGGCGGACGCCCCGACGGTCGTCTTCGGGCCGGGCGTGCTGGCCGACGAGGCGGGCGCGGTCGCCCACGCCCAGCGCGAGTACGTTCGGCTCCCCGAACTCGAGGCCGCGGCCGACGCCGTCGAACGGACCCTCGAGACCCTCCTTCGGTGAGCGGTTCGGACACGACACGACTCGCCGTCGGGACCGGGAGCGGTTCGCGGGGCGCCGTCGCCGCGGGAGCGGACGACGGACGAGGCGCCGCTTACCACTTGATCGAGATGTACAGCAGGGCGATCAGACAGACGATCCCCACCAGAAACAGCAGGATCGTGGCGATCTCGGGAAAGAGATACTCGATCATGGCCGACGGTTAGCGACGCCCGCTCAAATCAGTACTGATCGGCGGGGTCGGCGACGAATCCCGGACGGAGCGCCTACTCCCGATCCTGGGCTCCGACCAGCTCGCTCGCGACGCCCGTGTAGTCGGCGGGGGTCAGCTCGCGCAGCTCCGCGCGAACCTCGTCCTCGACCTCGAGCTCGTCGAACAGCGCCCGGAAGTCCTCGAGCGAAACCCGTCGGCCGCGGGTCAGCTCCTTGACCCGCTCGTAGGCGTCGTCTTTCCCCTCCCGACGCAGGATCGTCTGGACGGCCTCCCCGATGATCTCGGGGGTCGACTCGAGCTCGTCGCGCATCACCCGCTCGTTGGGGACGACCTTCTCGAGGCCCGCGGCGGTCTTCTCGTAGCCGATCAGGCAGTGGGCGAGGGCGGCTCCCATATTTCGCTTGACGGTCGAATCGGAGAGATCCCGCTGGAGCCGCGAGGTCGTGACGTAGTCGGCGAGAAAGGTCAGGTCCGAGTTGGCCTTCGAGAGGTTCCCCTCGCTGTTCTCGAAGTCGATCGGGTTGACCTTGTGGGGCATCGTCGAGGAGCCCGTCTCGCCCGCGACGGCCTCCTGGCCGAGGTAGCGATCGGAGACGTAGAGCCACATATCCCGGTCCAGATCGAGCAGCACGTCGTTCGCACCGCCCAGGGCGTCGAACAGCGCCGCGAGGTCGTCGCAGGGGTTGACCTGGGTCGTCAACGAAGTGAACTCGAGGCCCAGATCCTCGACGAACGCCTCGGCGAAGGCGGGCCAGTCGACGTCGGGGTAGGCCGCGACGTGGGCCGCGTAGGTCCCCGACGCGCCTCCGAGCTTCCCCGAGAGGTCGTCCGCCGCGTTCCGGATCCGACCCGTCGCGCGACCGAGCCGCGCCGCGTAGACGGCCAGCTCCTTGCCGAACGTCGTCGGCGTCGCGGGCTGGCCGTGGGTGCGAGCCAGCATCGGCAGGTCGCGGTGCTCGCGGGCCATCTCGGCGAGCGTCTTTCGGACCCCGTACAGCGTCGGCAGCACCACCTCGTCGACGGCCTCGGCCAGCAACAGTCGGTGGGCGAGGTTGTTGACGTCCTCGCTGGTCAACCCGAAGTGGATCCAGGGGCCCGCGTCGCTGCCCTCCGGGAGGCGGTGGCGAAGGAAGTACTCGACGGCCTTGACGTCGTGGTTGGTCGCCTCGTACTCGCCGTAGCCGTCGGTCTCGAGGGTCTTGATCAGTCGCGCGTCCTCCTCGGCGAAGTGCTGGTACAGCCCGCGCAGGTGTTCGCGGTCGTCCAGCGAGAGCTCCAGGGGCGTCGCCTCCAGGTCGGCGAGGGCGATCAGGTACTCGACCTCGACGCGCACGCGAGCGCGCATTAGCGCGGCCTCGCTGGCGTACGGCGAGAGCCGCTCCGTTCGTCCCGCGTAGCGGCCGTCGATCGGCGAGACGGCGTACAGCGCGTTGGTGTCGGTCATCGTTCCGATCCTTTCCAGCGGGGTGGAAAAACGTATCGAAACGGGGAGCCACGACTGTGCATATTTCTTCGGTATGTCGAGGAAATGCTGCCGCAATAATACTCGATGATGTATAACTCGCCGATCGAGACCGCAACGGCTTTCCCGGTCGCGGGCGCGGATTCGACCATGACCCGAATCGCCGGACTGGCCGGCAACCGTGGGCGCAACCTGTTGAACGTCGCCGACCGCCGACCCGGCGGGGCCGAACTCGCCGTCGTCCTCTCGAACGATCCGGAGGCGCCGGTTCTCGAGGCCGCGGCCGAGCGCGGAATCGCCACCGAGGTCGTCCCGCTCGAGGACGGGATGGACCGCCGCGAGCACGAACGGGCCGTCACCGAGGCCCTGGCCGACCACGAGTTCGACCTGGTCTGTCTGGACGGCTACATGCGGATCCTCTCGGATACCTTCCTCGAGGCCCAGCCGACGACGCTGAACGTCCACCCCTCCCTGCTGCCCGCCTTCCCCGGCGCCGACGCCTGGGGCGACGCCCTCGAGGCCGGCGTCTCGGTGACGGGCTGTACGGTCCACGTCGTCACCGACGCGACCGACGACGGGGGCGAGGTCGTCGAGAGCGAGGTCGACGCCGGCCCGATCGTCACCCAGGAGCCGGTGCCGATCTACGAGGGCGACGACGAGGAACGGCTGAAGGAACGGGTCCTCCGCGAGGGCGAGTTCCGCGCGTACCCGCGGGCGGTGAAGTGGTTCGCCGAGGGTGCGGTCGATGTGGATCTCGAGGCGGGCGAGGTCTCGGTCGACGCGGACGTCTCGAGCGCCCCCGACGCCGAGGGCCTGCCGTCCCGCCGCATCGTTTCGAACGACCGCGCCGACACGCTGCGCTACGGCGAGAACCCCCACCAGGACGCCGCGGTCTATACCGACTCCACCTGCGACGAGGCCAGCGTCGTCCACGCCGATCAGTTGAACGAGGGCGCGAAGGCGCTGTCGTACAACAACTACAACGACGCCGACGGTGCCCTGAATCTCATCAAGGAGTTCGACGAGCCCGCGGCGGCGGTGATCAAACACACCAACCCCGCGGGCTGTGCGACGGCCGATTCGCTCGCCGAGGCCTACGAGCGGGCCCTGTCGACGGACCCGATGAGCGCCTTCGGCGGTATCGTCGCCCTCAATCGGGAGTGCGACGCCGAGACCGCCGAGCTGGTGATCGACTCGTTCAAGGAGGTCGTCGTTGCGCCGGGCTACAGCGAGGACGCCCTCGAGACCCTTCGCGAGAAGGAGAACCTGCGGGTGCTCGATGTCGGAGAGCTGGGGGAGCGAACGGACCGGTTCACCGAGAAACCGCTCGTCGGGGGGCGGCTCGTCCAGGAGCGAGACCTGCAGTCGATCACCGCCGACGACCTCGAGGTCGTCACCGAGCGCGAGCCGACGGACGAGGAACTCGAGTCGATGGTGTTCGCCTGGCAGACGCTGAAACACGTCAAGTCGAACGGGATTCTCCTCGCGCAGGGGACCGAGACCGTCGGCGTCGGGATGGGACAGGTCTCCCGGGTCGACGCGGTCCGGCTGGCGGCGATGAAGGCCGACGAACACGCCGAGGGGAAAGACGCCGAGGGCGCCGTGATGGCCTCGGACGCCTTCTTCCCGTTCCCCGACGGGATCGAGGAGGCCGCCGAGGCGGGGATCGAGGCCGTGATCCAGCCCGGCGGCTCGGTCAACGACGACGACGTGATCGAGGCCGCCGACGAGCGCGGGATCGCGATGGCGTTTACGGGGCAGCGGTCGTTCCGCCACGATTAGCAGCCGCGAGCGAACGGCGCGAGCGAGCGGTTTTTTGGCCCAGATTTTTGCGCGAGCGGCGACTGACCGGAGAAGGAGCCCGAGCGGAAAAAGGTGGACGCCGCGATGGCGTTTGCGGGCCAGCGGTCGTTCCGACACGACTGAACGGGCGGGGAGGCAGGGGCTCGTCGAGGCCGTTCGAGTGCTCTCGGTTCGCGGGACTCGAGGATCACAGCGACGATAGCGGTCGCTCGCGAGTAGTAGAGAGACGGGGTAGGCCAGTCAGCGGTGGCCGCGCGTGGAAACCACGCGGGCTGAAAGGTAGCCGACTGGCCGTGCCGTCTACCCGCACCTCTTCGCTATCGCTACAAAACACCTCCGGTACGCGGACGCGGCCAGCGTCGACGCCGAACCCCCGCGCCTGCGGTTATCGAAACCGATCCCGAAGCCGACGCCACAGCGCCTCCGGAACGGCCTGGTTTCGCTTGGCCATGATGACGGCGCCGTCGGCCTCTCGAGCGATCGCCTCGGGGACGTCGCCGACCAGCGCCCGCCGGAGGAACCAGCCCTCGGCCGCGCCGACGACGGTGACGTCGTGGCTGCTCGAGCGCTCGACGATCGTCTCGACGACCGACCCCTCGAGGACGATCTGTCGGACGGATTCGACGGCACCCAGCGCGGGCGCGGTGCGATCGAGCAGCGTCCGCGCCTCGGCGACCGTCGCCTCCTCGCGGTCGGGGACGACGGTGACGAGCTCGATCCGCGCGTCGTGGGCGCGGGCCAGCGCCCCCGCGGTCTCGGCGGCGAACTCCGTGTTGGGGCCGCCAGCGACGGGAACGAGGAGTCGATCTGTCGTCATCGGTGACGGTATCGTCCGCCGACCGCTTAACCGCCACCCACGACTCCGCGTCGGTCCGGTCGGCGCTTCGGGGCATCGACTCCGTCGCCCGATTCCGATCGATCGACTTTTAGGTTTTTAGGCTAGCCTAATTCGCATGGACGAAACGCGTTCGTTCGAACGAACCAGACGGGAACTCCTCGCGGCAGGTGTCGCTGTCGGTACCGGGGCGACGGCCGGCTGTGTCAGCGAGACCGAAGGCGGCGACGAGAACGGAACGGCGGCCGCCGACTCTCACACCGCGACGCTGGCCCCGGCGGGCGAAGTCGAGTTCGACGCCGTCCCCGAGGACGCCCTCGTCACGTTCCCGCAGTACACCGATATGATGGTCGCGCTCGGCCACGGCGAGGCGGCGAACTCGCTGTTTTCCCCCGAGATGGCCGGACCGACGATGAACGCCTTCTACGACCGCCTCGAGGGCGTCTCCTTCGAGTGGGAGGAGCTCCCGAATCCTCTCGAGCAGGGGCTCGTCAAGGAACAAGTCTACGAACTCGACAGCGACGTCCACTTCCTGGATCCGTCCTACGTCCTGACCACGGAGGACGGCTGGAGCGAGGCCGACCTCGAGGAGATCGCCGACGCGGTAGGGCCGTGGTTCGGTAACTTCCACAGCGGCGTCCACAGCGAGCCCGCCGACGCCTACGCCGACGGCTACGAGTACTACTCCCTCTGGGAGCTGTTCGAGCGCGTCGCGGCCGTGTTCCGGGAGGGCGAGCGCTACGACGCGCTCGCGGCCGTCCACGACGACCTGCAGTCGACCATCGAGTCGAACCTGCCGCCGGAGGACGAGCGGCCGACCGCCGCGCGGGTCACCCTCGGCGACGGCGAGTTCTACGCGTACCACCTCAACGCGGACGGCTTCTGGCAGGCCGACACGCGACCGCTCGGCGCGCGCGACGCCCTCGCCGACCGCGAGTGGTCGGGCGACTGGGGCGTCATCGATTACGAGGCGATGGCCGAGGCCGACCCGGACGTCGTCCTCCACCTCTGGGGGATCACCCCCCAGTACGATATCGCGAGCGTTCGCGAACGGCTCGAGGACCACCCCGTCGGCGCCACCCTGGCGGCCGTCGAGAACGATCGGGTCGTCGCCGGCGGGATGCGCTACCAGGGGCCGCTGATGAACCTGTTCCAGCTCGAGATGACCGCCAAGCAGCTCTATCCGGAGCGGTTCGGCGAGTGGCCCGGCCACTCGTCGGGCGAGTCCTACCCCGAGATCCCGGCAGAGGAGCGACTGTTCGACCGCGAGCGAGTCGCGGAGATCGTCGCCGGCTCGTCGTAGTCGGCTGGCTCGCGGCGCTTCCGATCTGGATCGGCGGAACCGAGAACGGCGTCAGTCGTCGGCGGGAACGGCTCGCTGGCTGTGGTGGCCGGCCATCGCGAGGACGTCGTCGAAGAAGTCGAGGGTGTCCTCGGGACCGGGGTTGGCCTCGGGGTGGTACTGGCGGGTGAGGATGTCGTGTTCGATCCCGTCGAGCCCCTCGGGCGTGTCGTCGTTGACGTTGACCTGGGTGACCTCGAGGTGCTCGCCCGGCTCCGCGACGGCGTAGCCGTGGTTCTGGGTCGTCATGACTACGCGGTCCGACTCGAGGTCGAGTACGGGCTGGTTGACGCCGCGGTGACCGAAGGTCATCTTCTCGGTACTCCCGCCCAGGGCCTCGGCGACGATCTGCTGGCCGAGGCAGATGCCGGCGATCGGCACCTCGCCGACGGACTCCTCGACGAGTTCGATCGTCTCCTCGAAGTTGACCGGGTCGCCCGGGCCGTTCGAGACGAACAGGATGTCGGGATCGACGGCCTCGACGTCCTCGACGCCGGCGTCGTAGGGCAACACGTGGACCTCGGCGTCGCGCTCGAGCAGCGAGCTGACGATCGAGCCCTTCGCGCCGCAGTCGACCAGGGCGACGGTCGCGCCGTCGTTGTCGGCGCCGTGGACCTCGACGTCGTCGACGCTGACCTGGGCGCCGATCTCGGTGTGTTCGCTCATCTCCTTGCAGGCCTCGAGCTCGGCCAGGGCGTCCTCCTCGGTGACGTCCTCGCCGACGGCGATGCCACACTTCATCGCGCCCTCGTCGCGGATATCGGTGACGACCTCGCGCGTGTCGAGGTGGTCCATCGCGGGGACGCCCTCGGACTCGAGCCAGTCGGCGACGTCGTCGGTCAGCTCCCGGGAGAGCACGGCCCGCGGGTGGACGCGGTCGTCCTCGAAGCGCTCCTCGCGGACGCCGTAGTTTCCGATCAGCGGGTACGAGAAGGTCAGCACCTGCTCCTCGTAGGAGGGGTCGGTCAGGCTCTCCTCGTAACCGGTGTACGCCGTCGTGAAAACCAGTTCGCCACGAGCCGTTCCCGGAGCGCGACCACGTCCCTCGATCACGTGGCCACCCTCCAGCGCAACGTAGGCAGCTGTCATTACGAACTACGTATTGGATAGCCGGGCATAAGTGTTGCCTTCGAAACTCAGTTACGAATTTCGTAATCGGTAAGTGCGGGTCGCCCGTAGCGACGCATCTCATGGACGAGCTGGACCGAGAGATCCTCGACACGCTGCGGCGGGACGCCCGCACGCCGTACACCGAAATCGCCGACGAGGTGGGAACGAGCGAGGGAACGGTGCGAAACCGCGTCGAGCGGATGATGGACGAGGGGGTGATCGAGCGCTTTACGATCTCGACGCACACGGGCAACGTGAAGGCGATGATCGAGGTCAGCGTCGCCGTCGACGTCGACACCAAGGCCGTCTCCGAGCGGATGGCCGAGTGGGAGGAGGTCGACTTCGTCTGGATGGTCTCGGGCGAGCAGGACATCGTCCTCGTCGTCGACGCGGCCGACACCCGCGGCGTCAACGACCTCATCACGAAGGCCCGCGACCAGGACGAGGTCGTCAGCACCCAGACGCGGCTGATCCTGGACGAACAGCTCGGTTAGTCGGGGCCGTCTCGAGGGTCGCTCGAGCCGTCGGTTCGAACCGGGTCCGTTCCCTCGTCGCCGTCCTCGCCGGGGGGCTCGCCGACGCCGGGCGTCGGCGATTCGATCGCGTCGATCACCCGCTTCTGGCGGTGGATCGCTCGATACCCTCGCCTGAGCAGCCGATCCAGCGGCGATCGCGAGACCCGTGCCTCGACGCGCCCGTCGCGGATCGCGTCGGCGACCGCCTCCGGGGTGAGCCGGTTTGCGTCGACGACGGTGTGGGCCCGGCCGACCTCGAAGGGGTAGTGCGCGTCGCTCCCGCCGACCAGCGGCAGCCCCCGGTCCTCGGCCAGCCGCTCGACGAGCGGGCGCGAGCGCGGGTGTTTGCCGTTGACCTCGATCGCGTCGAAGGGAACGTCCTCGACCTCGCGGACCGTGCTGTTGCGAAACGGGTGGGCGACGATCGCCGCGCAGCCCCGGTCGTGGGCCAGTTCCACCGCCTCCCCCGGCGTGAGCTCGCCGGGCTCGGTCTCGGCGGGGGGATCGGGACCGACGACCAGGACGTGACCGCGGTCGGTCGTGATCTCGATCCCCGGCAGCGTCGCGACGTCGGCGGGCGGATTCAACCGGGTGTAGTAGTCGTGGTTCGTCGTCGCGACCCCGTCGAGACCGCGGTATCGGGCGGCTCGAGCGAGCAGTCGAACACCCAGCGGATCGAACCGATCGCCCAGCTCCCGACGACCGTGGAAGAACCGCGTGTGCGCGTGCAGGTCTACGGCGTACATACGAGTGCATACGCCGGGGGGCCTCTTTTGCGCACGCCCGGCATATCTCGTCGCATGCACGTGGACGACGCGACCGAACGGGTGCTCGTTCTCAACCCCGTCAGCGGTAGCGAGGATCACGTCGAGGACGTCGTCGAGCTAGCGACCGAACGCGGGTTCGACGTGCGAAAAACCGAGGCGGCCGGCGACGGGCAGCGGCTCGCGCGCGAGGCGGCCGAGGAGGCCGACCTCGTCGCAGCCGCCGGCGGGGACGGAACCGTCAACGAAGTCGTCGACGGGCTCGCGAGCGCCGACGGACTCGAGACGACGACCGTCGCCGTCGTACCGGCGGGGACGGGCAACAACTTCGCGTCGAACATCGGCCTCGAGGGGATCGAGCACGCCTTCGACGTGATCGAGAACGGGCGACGGCGGACGATCGATCTGGGGACCGCGAACGACCGAACGTTCGTCAACTCCTGCGTCGGCGGGATCACCGCCGAGGCCAGCAGCGAGACCTCCGCGGAGGGGAAAGCGGAGTTCGGCGTCCTCGCGTACGTCATGAACGGGATCGAGACCGTTCGGTCGTTCGAATCGCTTCCCCTGCGGGTGGAGACCGCCCAGGGACCGAGCGGCGAGGTCGCCGAGTCCTGGACCGGCGAGGCGATGTTCGTCCTGGTGGGGAACTGCCGCCGATTCTCGGGGACGCGGACCGCCCAGGCCGACGTCGAGGACGGGCTCTTCGAAGTCACCATCGTCGAGGACGCCGGCGCGCTCGACCTGCTCGGCGAAACCGCCCTCGAGCGGCTGTTCGACCGCGGAAACGCCCACGTCGTCCGGCGGCGGACCCCCTCGCTCACGATCGAGAGCCTGCGGGACTCGGTCGAGTACAGCCTCGACGGCGAGATGCTCGAGACCGAAACCCTCGACCTCGAGACGGAGTCCGCGGCGCTGACGATCGCCGTGGGAGATGGCTACCGTCCGAATCCGGACGACGACGATCGGTGGCCGTTCGGCGCCTGATACCGCCGCGACGGCGCGTCCCGATCGGAGCCGATACTGGTTTCAAGACCCGCTGTGATTGTGCGGGTATGAGTACGTCACGGGACGAGGACCCCCACAAAAACGCACGACAGGACGTCATCGCCGTCGACGAGGACGACGCCGAACTCGAGCTCGTCAACCGCCTCGAGGCCCACACCGGCGACGGGATCCGCCACCGGGCGTTCACCTCGATGGTCTTCGATCAGGAGGACAACGTCCTGCTGGCCCAGCGCGCCCCCGACAAGCGCCTCTGGGGGACCCACTGGGACGGCACCGTCGCCTCCCACCCCGTGCAGGGCCAGAGCCAGGAGGAGGCGACCCGCCAGCGCCTCGAGGAGGAACTCGGCGTCACCCCCGACCAGTACGACGACCTGCGGGTAACCGACCGCTTCGAGTACAAGCGCTACTTCGAGAACGCGGGCGTCGAACACGAGGTCTGTGCCGTGTTGCAGCTGACCCTGTCGGACCGCACGCTCGAGCCCGACGAGGAGGAGGTCGCGGGCCTGATGTGGGTTCCCTACGAGCGGCTCCACTCCCGTCCCGAGTGGTACCGCCAGCTTCGTCTCTGCCCGTGGTTCGAGATCGCGATGCGTCGGGACGTGCGCTCGGAGTAGCGGCGACGGACAGTTTCGATTTTCGAAGCGGCGTTACGATCGGCCCAACCGCGTTCGGACGGCCGAACGCGGGTTAGCTGCGGCCTAGTCGACCGGGTCCGCCTCGAGCGCAACGCCCCCGGAGGCCCCGGTCGTCGGAATCGGGCGCTCGGCCGCGCGGGCCGAACCGGGGCGGTTTAGCGGCAGTCCACGCCGAAGTTCTGGGTCACGTACAGCCGCCCGTCGTCGGCGACGGCTGCGCCGATCCCCTCGGCGGTCCAGGACGTCGAGAGGATGTTCCGTCGGTGGCCGCTGCTTTCCATCCACTGGTCGACGCTTCGCCGCGCGGCCGCGGTCGGGGACTCGTCGCTCGCGTAGTTGTACAGGATGTTCTCGGCCCATCCACGGCAGTCGACGTCGAATCGGTCGTACCGATCGGTCATCGTCTCGCCCTCCGGGGAGGTGTGCGAGAGGTACCCCCGCTCGGCCATGTCCCGGCTGTGGGAGTCCGCGACCGTCGCGAGGTCCTCGCGAGCGGAGAGCGCCTCGAGCCCGCGCTCGGCGCGAACGGCGTTGACCCGGTCGTGGATCGCCGCCTCGACGGCGGCCTCGTAGTCGGAGTCGGCCGCGGCGGCTCCGCTCGTACCGGCGGCGCCGAGCGCGGCGCCCCCGAAGGCGAGGGTTGCTGCGTTGCGGACGAACGATCGTCGGGTATCGCGTACCATAGTTCCCCATCGATCGCTACTGAAGCTTTACTATATTCGAGCTAACATCAATGGGGTAACCATAAGATTCGACGATAGTTGCAACTCGGAGAAAGTGGCGGGTGCGACGGGAAGAGAAACGCGATCGGGATCGTCGACGCCTCGAGTCAGGGCCGGGTCGTCGCCCAGACGGCCGTCACGGCGAGCAAAATGGCCGGAGCCAGCGGCAGCGCGATCAGCGCGAACAGGTAGTCGGTGGCCGGGGGCCACAGCAGGATGATCCCCGGCGAGACGATAAAGGCGAAGAGAACGACGGCGACCAGCGTCCAGCCGCGCCAGTCGAACTCGCGGTCGGACGCCTCGGGGTGGGCGGGGTCGTCGACCCAGTCGGCGCCGTCGCTCCCCTCCCGGCGTTCGCTCTCGTCGTCGAAGCTCGAGGGGTCGTGAACGTAGCCGCCGTCGTCGCTCGAGGTCACAGTCGAACGTTTCGAGGCGACCGCCAAAGCAGTCACGGTTCGCGGGGGCGGCGCTTCCGGACCGTCAGAGCTCGCTGTCGGGGCGGACGACGACCTTGCCGAACCCCTCCCGGGACTCGATGATCTCGTGGGCGCGGGCGGTCTCGCTCATCGGGAGCACCTCGCGAATCGCGGGCTCGAAGGTGCCGTCCCAGACCAGTTCCATCACGTCGTCGACCTGACCCGGCGTTCCCATCGTCGAGCCGATGATCTGCAGCTGGTTCCAGAAGATCCGCGGGATGTCCGTCTCGGGGTTCCCGCCCGCGGTGCCGCCGCAGGTCACCAGCCGGCCGTTCTTCGCGAGGCTCTTGATCGAGTCGCGCCAGGTGCCCGCGCCGATGTAGTCGACGACGACGTCGACGCCGCGGTTGCCCGTCTCGCTGCGGACCCACTCCGCGAAGTTCTGTCGTTCGTAGTTGACGACGTGGTCTGCCCCGAGCTCGCGGGCGTGGCGGAGCTTCTCGTCCGTGCTGCCGGTGGCGTACACCTCCGCGCCCGTGTAGTCGGCGATCTGGACGGCCGCGTGACCGACGCCGCCGCTGGCGCCCAGTACGAGGACCTTCTCGCCGGCCTCGATGTCGGCGCGGTCGATCAGCAGCCGCCAGGCCGTCTGGAAGACCAGCGAGGTCGAGCCGGCGGTGACCCAGTCGACGCCCTCCGGCACCGGAATGAGGTTGTCCTCGGGGACGGCGGCGTACTCGGAGTGGACCCCGGTGACGTGCTCGCCGATCAGGTGGAAGTTGACACACAGCGTCGGATCGCCGTCTCGACAGAACTCGCAGTTGCCGCAGTTGACGCCGGCGGTGAGCGCGACGCGGTCGCCCGGCTCGAACCGGGTGACGTCCTCGCCGACCGTTTCGACGACGCCCGCCATGTCACTCCCCGGCACGTGGGGCATCTCGAGGTCGAGCGTCGGTAGCCCGCGGCGAACCCAGACGTCGAGGTGGTTCAACGCGCCCGCCTTCACGTCGACCAGCACCTCGTCGCGGCCGACCTCGGGATCGGGGTAGTCGCCGTACTCGATCACGCCGGTGTCGCCGTGCTCGGTGACTTTGACCGCTTGCATACACCACCTCCGACGGAAACGACCGGCATAACAGTTAGGCCAGCGGAACGAACGCGCCCGTTTGCGAGCGCTTTACCCGCTCCCGGCCGAACGGGACGCATGACCGAATCGGAGAACGGGACCGACCCGATCGGCAGTCCGGTCGGCGTCGGCCTCGTCACCGTCGCGACGAACCGCCCCGACGCCACCGGCGCGGGCGGAGAGGAGATCGCCACCTACTTCGAGGGAAGCGACTGCGAGGTCGCTATGCGGGAACACGTCAACAAGGACTACGACACGATCCAGTCGGTCGTCTCCCGGCTCGTCGACCGCGACGACGTCGACCTGATCGTCACGAGCGGCGGGACAAGCGTCGAACCCGCGGACGTGACGCCCGAGGCCGTCGAGCCGCTGGTCGAGAAGCACCTCACCGCGTTCAGCGAACTGTTCACGACGCTGGCCTACCGGGAGTTCGGGACCCAGGTCGTCGCCGCGCGGTGTTTCGCGGGCATCGCCGACGAGGTGCCGGTGTTCTGTCTCCCGCCCAGCCGGGACGCGGTCCGGCTCGGCCTCGAGGAGCTCGTCCTCCCGGAGGCGCGCCAGCTCGTCACGCTCGCTCGCGGGGACGAGGAGGCGTCCTCGGAACCCGAACCGGACGCCGTCGGACCGGAGGAAACCGATGCCGACGAGTGACGGCGCCGACGGCGAGAAGGGGGCGATCCGTGAGCGGATCTGGGACGACCTCGAGGACGGCGGCGTCGCCCGGTTCCCGTTCCCGCCCCACGGTCGGATTCCGAACTTCGCCGGGGCCGACGAGGCCGCCGACCGACTCGCCGACCAGCCCGAGTGGGCGGCGGCCGAGGCGATCAAGGCCAACCCCGACGCGCCCCAGCTCCCGGTTCGGCGACGCGCCCTGCGCGAGGGCAAGACCGTCTACATGGCCGTCCCGCGCCTGCGCGAGGAGCGGTGTTTCCTGAAACTCGACCCCGACGTCCTCGAGGACTACGACGCGGCGACGACGGTCTCGGGCTCCGCGGAGCACGGCGAGCAGGTCGGCCCGGAGGCCGTCGAGGAGATCGACCTGATCGTCTCGGGCAGCGTCGCCGTCACGGAAACGGGCGATCGGATCGGCAAGGGCGAGGGGTACAGCGACCTCGAGTACGCCGTCCTCCGGGAGCTCGGACTCGTCGACGAATCGACGACCGTCGCGACGACGATCCACGACCGACAGCTGCTCGAGGAGGGGATCTCGGCCGGCGACCACGACGTCTCGATGGACCTGGTGGTCACGCCCGAAACGGTCCGCCGACCCGAGGACGGCTCGCAACCCGAGGGGATCGACTGGGAGCTGCTCTCGGAGGAACGGCTCGCGGAGATTCCGGTACTGAAACGGCTGCGAGACGCTCGGCTCGAGGAGTAGCGTCGAGAGAGCCATACCGGGACACGGTGGGTGTCCCGAAAGCAACGCGACGGTGACGCGGGCCGGTGCAGGGAGCCCGCCTCACCCATCAAGCGGATAACGGTATGGCAATGTGGGGGAAGGGTGCTGTGGTGGGGTTGCTGGAAGTCACGGGGTTGGCAGATCGGTGCCACTTGGTGGGGTCTCCCGTCGACCTCCGTCCGTTCGTACCGGCGGGAACCACTTGAACGGGGGAGTCGGTATAGCCGTCTTACGGCCAGTTCCCGCAGGCTTAACTCGAGTTCATCCGCGCGGAATCGTCCGGGAGACCGTTTACAGCGGCCGCGGGCGAGTAAGCGGTCGTTACGGGAACGGTCCCGTTCGATTCGGCTGCGCGAACGGTCAGTCGACCAGCTCCTCGGCGACCAGCGCCGCGTCCATCAGCTGCGGGTCGATCGCCAGATCGAGCTGGCCCCGGACGAACTCCGGGACGGTTCGTTCGCCGTAGGCGACGGTGCGGATGTCGTCGTTGAGGTCGCAGACGATCGGGATCGTCGTCGCCTGGTCGACGTCGGTGAGGACGTACAGGTCCGCCTCGAGGGCGCCCGCCTCCTCGAGGGTCGGCCGCGAGAGCACGCCCCCGACCCGGGCGACGTCGACGCCCTCCGCCTCGAGGGCGTCGCCGATGCCGTCCTCGTCGGGGCCGGCGACGATTGCCGTCGTGCTCATTCGTACTCGATGGTCGCGGGCGGTTTGTGGGTGACGTCGTAGACGACCCGCGCGACGGTGTCGTTCTCGCCGGTGATCCGGGACTGGATGCGCTGGAGGGTCTCCCAGTCGATCTCCTGGGCGCGGGCGGTCATCCCGTCGCGCGATTCGACCGACCGAACCGAGACGACCCAGCCGTGGACCCGGTTGTCGCCTTTCACGCCCGTCGCCTTGCCGATGACAGCAGCGAGGGCCTGCCAGGGCTCGTACTCCTCGAGTTCCTCCTCGACGACGTGGCAGGCGTGGCGGGCGACCTCGAGTTTCTCCTCGGTGACCTCGCCGATAACGCGGACCGCGAGGCCGGGACCGGGGAACGGCATCCGTTCGGCGACGACCTCCTCGAGGCCGAGGTGGCGCGCGACGTCGCGGACCTCGTCCTTGTAGAGGTCGCGAACGGGTTCGACGATGCCCTCGAAGTCGACCACGTCGGGAAGGCCGCCGACGTTGTGGTGGGACTTGATCCCGCCCTCGCTCTCGATGCGGTCGGGGTAGATCGTCCCCTGGACGAGGTAGTCCGCGTCGGCGTCGGTGGCCTCGCGTTCGAACTCGCGGATGAACTGCTCGCCGATGACCGCGCGTTTCTCCTCGGGGTCGGTGACGCCGGAGAGGGCCTCGAGGAACCGGTCTTTCGCGTCGACGATCCGCAGCGACTCCATGTAGTCGAACGTCTCGCGGATCTGGCTGGTCTCGCCTTTCCGCATCAGCCCGGTGTCGACGTAGACGGGCGTCAGTCGGTCGCCGATGGCCTCGTAGGCCAGCGCGGCCGCGACGGAGGAGTCGACGCCGCCCGAGAGGGCGATGACCGCGTTCGCGTCGCCGACTTCGTTCTCGATCTCTTCGACTGCCTCGGGGACGAACGTGTGCGTATCGACCATCAGTGGGTTGCCTCGGTTTCGCTTGTGGTGCGATCGACCGCGGCCTCGAGCAGGCCCACGAACGGCGGGCTCGGCTGGCCGGGTCGAGACGTGTACTCGGGGTGGAACTGCGTGCCCAGGAAGTAGGGGTGGTCCTCGAGCTCGAGGATTTCCATGCGGTTGCCCGCGGTTCCGGAGAACTGCAGGGGCTCGCCCTCGAACCGATCGAAGTACTCGGGGTTGACCTCGTAGCGGTGGCGGTGCCGTTCCGAACAGGAAGTGTCGCCGTACAGCTCGTAGGCCAGCGTCTCGGGCTCGATCACCGTCGTGTGCTCGCCCAGCCGCATCGTCCCGCCCATGTCCTCGACCTCGTACTGCTCGGGCAGGATGTCGATGACGGGATGGGGCGTCTCCGCGTTCATCTCCGCGGAGTGGGCGTCCTCGAGTCCGAGGACGTTCCGGGCGTACTCGACGACGGCCATCTGGAAGCCCAGACAGAGCCCGAGGAACGGAACGTCGTTCTCTCGGGCGTACCGGACCGCCTCGATCTTGCCCTCGGAGCCGCGCATCCCGAACCCGCCGGGGACGATGATCCCGTCGACGTCGGCGAGCTGGCCGTCGTGGCCGTCGGCGATCTCTCCGGCCGCGACCCAGCGGACGTCGACGTCGGCCCCCAGTTCGAAGCCGGCGTGTTTCAGCGACTCGTGGATCGACATGTAGGCGTCCTCGAGGTCGTACTTGCCGACCAGCGCGACGTCGACCGTCTCCGTTTTCTCGGTCGTGACGATCTCTCGCCACTCGTTGGCGCGCTGGCCCTCCGGCAGCGCCTCGCTCGCGAGCCCGAAGTGCTCGAGGACGTACTGGTCGAGTCCCTCTTCCTCGACCATCAGGGGCACCTGGTAGACGTCCTCGACGTCGGGGTTGGAGAACACCGCGTCGGTCGGGATGTCACAGAACAGCGCGATCTTCTCCTTGGTCTCGGGATCGAGGCGGTCCTCGCAGCGCCCGACGATCACGTCGGGCTGGAGCCCGATCGAGCGAACTTCCTTGACCGAGTGCTGGGTGGGCTTGGTCTTTTGCTCGCCGTTTTTCGAGTACGGGACGAGGGTGACGTGGGTGAAGAGGATGTCCTCCTCGTCCTCTTCGTGGGCGAACTGGCGCAGCGCCTCGAGGTAGGGCATCCCCTCGATGTCGCCGACCGTGCCGCCGACCTCGACGATGCAGACGTCGGTTCCCGCCGCCGCCTCGCGGATGCGCCGTTTGATGTCGTCGGTGATGTGGGGGATGATCTGGACCGTCTTCCCCAGGTAGTCGCCGGCCCGTTCCTTCTCGATGACGTGCTGGTACGTCTTCCCGGTGGTGACGTTGTGGTCGGAGGTCATATCGACGTCGAGGAACCGCTCGTAGTTCCCCAGGTCGAGGTCGACCTCGCCGCCGTCCTCGAGGACGTACACCTCGCCGTGCTGGTAGGGGTTCATCGTCCCGGCGTCGACGTTCAGGTAGGGGTCGACCTTGACCGCCGTGACGTCGAACCCGGCGTTTTTCAGGAGGCGGCCGGTGCTGGCGGCCGTGATCCCCTTCCCGAGCCCAGACATAACCCCGCCGGTGACGAAAATGAACTTGTTCCCCAGCGAGGGATCATAATGAGTGTCCGATTCCGTCGGCATACCGAGTGTCCGCGCGAGCGGTTGAAAACCATTTCGGGACCGGATCGTCCCCGACAGCCGCTGTCAATGTCGCACGTGACAGATTCTCGCTTCGGTACCTCGAGCGGGCGGCCCGGGTGACTCGGGCAACGCACGCGGACGGCTACGGCTCCTCGTCCATCGTCGCTTTCCCCTGCGGGTCGTCCTCCTTGGAGACCTTGCCCTCGGCTTCCTCCTCCGGGTTCAGATCTTGAACCTCGACGATCCTTGACTGTTCGACGTACTCGATCCCCCCGCCCAGTCGCAGCTGGATCGTCCGCCCGGGGAGGTCCGGTTCGTCCTCGTCGGTCGGTTCCTCGGGCACGGAGACGGCCGTCACGCCGTCGATCGAAACGTCGCGGCGCTGGATCGGATCGTCCTCGTACTCGATGGTCTCCCAGGTCTCGAGGTCGAAGTCGTCGATGTCCTCGCCGAAGTACTCCTCGGGCTCCTTGTCGACCGAGTCCTCCGTCTGGGACTCGCCGGTCGTCCGGTTGTCGTCGAACTGGACCTCCTCGTGTTTGTACTGTTTGAGATGAACCAGCATGTCCCGATGCACCACAAACACGCAGTTAACCGTTGTAGTGGAAGGAGCAACCCGTTAATCAGTGGCGCCGCCCCGCCGCCGAACCGACCCGACCGACGGCGGCCGATCCTGCGGCGATCGGTAGCTCGAAGAGGCTCTCGCGGGACTTCCCGGACATGGACTCCCAGCCCGACCTCCGCGTCACGGTCGACGACCGCGAACTGACCGCGACCTGGACCGACGGCGCGCCCGAAACCCGGGCCGCGCTCGAGGACGCCCTCCCCGTCTCCGGCGACGCGAGCCGCTGGGGCGACGAACTGTACATCTCGGCGTCGCTCGAGGCGCCCCTCGAGGACGGCCGGGAGGTCGTTCCCGAGGGGGCGGTCGCCTACTGGCCCGCGGGCGAGAAGCTCTGTCTGTTCTGGGGGCCGACGCCCGCCAGCGATGCGAGGGCTGAGCGGAGCGAAGACCTCGATACGGCGAGCGGTGACGGAAGGAGCCGCGAGTCCGCCGGCGAACCCCGCGCCGCGGCACCCGTCACCGTCGTCGCGCGCGTCGGCGAGACGGCCCCGCTCGCGGGGCTCGAGGGCGGCGCCGAACTGCGCCTCGAGCGGGCCGACGAACCGTGATACCGTCCCGACACGTCACTCACCCATCTTTTTGCTGAACGGTGTCGTAGGATGCGTATGTCCCACGAGTACGGTCGGCCCGTTCCCGACGCCGACCCGCCCGACATCGGGTTTCAGGCCGCCTTCGGCTTCTACCTCGGCCTCGTCGCCGGCGGCCTCGTCGTCCTCGCCGGGCTGGTCGCGGACGCGACGACCGCGGCGCTGCTCGGTACGTTCCCGACGGTCGTCACCGCCGTCACGCTCGGCGGGCACGTCCTCGCGAAGCGCGCCCGCGGCCTGCCCGAACGGATCGGGCGTAGCCGGCGGCTGCGCCTCGTCTGTTACCTGCCGGCGGCCGGGTTCGCCGCCGCGGCCCTTGCGCCGAGCGCGGGGCTTCTCGAGCCGACGGCTCGGTACCTCGCCGCGACGGTCGCGCTCGGGGCGGTCCTCGCGGTTACGGCCGTCGGCCTCGAGCGACTCTGTCGGAACCGGTTCGTCGAGGCGGTCACGACCGACGAGCCGACCGCGACCTGGAGCTACCGGCCCGCGGGCGCGCTCGTCCGGAACGGGGTCTGGATCGGTTCCGTCGCCCTCGTCGCCGTCGGCGGACTGTGGACGCTCGGCCTCGGCGACCCGATCGGGTTGCTCTGGGTCGCCTACGGCGCCGTCATGCTCGCCTCGAACTGGCTCGAGTTCGATCCGGACGACGGCTGGATCTCGCGAACGTCGCCCGACCTGAACCGGGAGCGGGGCGAACTGCGCGTCCACGACCGCGGCGTCCGCTACGACCGGGGGCGATCGAGCAAGCTCGTCCCCTGGGAGAAAATCTCGGATATTCGACTCACCGACGACGAACTCGTCCTCGAGCGACGGTTCCGGAACCTCCGTTGCGATTGCTCGGCGATCGACGATCCCGAGGCGGTGTACGAGGCGCTCGAGGAGACGAACTCGCGCGCAAAACCGCGGGGCTGAGTCCGAAACGGCGGTCGCTACTTGCCCCAGAACGGATCGCGGCTGCGCTGCTTGTCGAGGTACATGTTCAGCGCCTCGAGCTCGTCGCCGGGAATCTCGCTCGAGAGCTCCTGTTCTAAGATTTTGGCGTGTTTCTCCGGCAGTTCGGTCCAGAGCTCGTCGTCCTCCTCGATCTGGCGGCCGACGGTGGGGCCGTCGATGGCGACCGAGACGCGGTTGCCCGCGCGGGCCTCGTCGACGTCCTCGCCCTGCTCTTGGATGCCCTTGACCTGACCGACCCGCTCGGGTTCGTTGCCCTCGAACTTGACGACGTTCGTGTTGTTCTGGATCGTTCCCGAATTGACCTCGACGCCGACGACGGCGGGGTCGTTCTGCCGGAAGGTGTGATCGGGCAGGATCCGGAACCGTGCGGGACGGACGATGTTCTCGAGGATGGTGTCCTGCTGGGCGCGCTCGAGTTCGTCGACGAACTCCTCGTACTCCTCGATCAGCTGGTAGATGACCTCGTCGGTGAAGACGCGGACGTCCTCGATCTCGGCCCGTTGCTCGGCGTCGCCGAGCACGTCGACGTTGAACCCGAGGATCACCTGCTCTTTCCCCTCTTCGGCCGTCGAGGCGACCGAGACGTCCCGCGGGGCGACGTCGCCGACCTCCGCGCGGACGATCGGTACCTCGGCCTCCTCTAAGGCGTCGGCCATCGCCTCGAGGCTGCCGAGGGTGTCGGCCTTGACGACGACGCCGGTCTCCTCGGTGTCGACGGCGATGCTCGCGAGTTCGTCCTCGACCTCCGCGATCACGTCCGCGCGCTCGCGGTCGCGGACGACCCGAACGGGCGCGCCCGCGATGGCGTCGCCCAGATCGGGCGCGGCGACCTTGATCCCGGTCGCGGCCGACACCTCGTCGACCTTCTCGAACCGGCTCTCGGTGCGGATCTCCTCGAGCGGGCGTGGTTGCAAGAGCGCGCGCACGTCGGTGACGATCGGCTCGTTCGTGCCGCCGACGACGATCGTGTCGTCGGCCCGCAGCGTCCCGTCGTAGAGGACGAGGTCGACGGTCTTGCCGAAGCCCTTCTCCTCTTTGACCTCGAGGACGGTCCCGACGCCGGGACCCGCGACGTCGATCTCCATCTCCTCTTTCATGTAGCGCTGGGAGAGGCCCATCATCACGGCCAGCAGGTCGGGCACCCCTTCGCCGGTCATCGCCGAGACGGGGACGACGCCG
Organism: Natronococcus jeotgali DSM 18795; assembly: GCF_000337695.1. GTDB lineage: Archaea > Halobacteriota > Halobacteria > Halobacteriales > Natrialbaceae > Natronococcus > Natronococcus jeotgali. The sequence continues at coordinate 11,009 of NZ_AOIA01000161.1, read as the reverse complement.
ACGTTGCGCTGGAAGTTCTGGACCCGCCAGTACAGGTCCGCGGAGAAGCCCTCGTCCGAGAGGTTACCGATGATCTCGTAGAGGCTCTCGTCGAGGCGCTCGCGCACGCGGTCGGACTGGGCCTCGTAGGTCGCGTTGATCGGCGAGTCCTCGTTGGCGTTCCAGCCCGGGACGGTGTCGATCTTGTTCGCGGCGACGATAAACGGCGTCTGGGAGCGCTGGAGGATGTCCAGCGCCTCCAGCGTCTGGGGCTGGAAGCCGTCGTTGACGTCGACGACGAGGATCGCGATGTCCGCGAGCGCGCCACCCCTCGAGCGAAGCGTGGTAAAGGAGTGGTGGCCCGGGGTGTCGATGAACAACAGCCCGGGCAGGTCGAAGTCGTCGGGATCGACGAGTTCGCCCGCGATCGAGGAGATGACGTCCAGCGGCACCGCGGTGGCGCCGATGTGCTGGGTAATCGCGCCCGCTTCGCCCTCGATGACCGCGGAGCCGCGGATCTTGTCGAGGAGGCTGGTCTTGCCGTGATCGACGTGTCCGAGGACGGCGACGATCGGCGTTCGCAGAGATGTGGGGTCGTGTGTATCCGAATCAGACATGGTGACCACCCGAGAAGGTCTCGGGTAAACCGTCCGTAGGACGGTAGTTAAACCCATCGTCACGGTGATCGTCGTCGGCCCGACGACTCCCCGGGGACGATCACGGGAAGTCGCGCTCGAGCGCTCCCGGTCGGCCCGTGGAGTTTAATAGCAACTAGTAAGTACGGGGTAGCATGAGCGAAGTACTCGCGGAGAACCTCTCGGGGAAGTCCGTCATGGGTTCTGACGGAACGGAACTGGGAATGCTCTACAACATCACGACAGAGATCAAATCGGGGGCCCTCCACGACCTCGTCATCGAGCCCAACGAGGAGCTCTCGAACCAGACCGTCGACCTCGACACCGACGACGACGGCCGGTTTCGCGTGCCCATCAACCGCGTCCGCGCCGTGAAAGACTACATCGTCGTTCAGCGCTAACGGTATGCACGTTCTCGACTCCTCGGCTTTTATCCACGACTACCACACGACCGAACAGATCGCGACGATCCCGCTCGTCCGCGAGGAACTCGAAGACGAGAGCGCCTACCGCTACGACGCGATGGAGGGGTCGGGGATGCACGTCCACATCCCCGACGGCGACACGACCGAGAAGGTCCGTCGCGCGGCGAGCGAATCGGGCGATCTCGACGTGCTCTCGGACACCGACGTTCGGCTCGTCGCCGCGAGCTTCGAACTCGACGCTACCCTCGTCACCGACGACTACGCGATGCAAAACGTCGCCGAAAAACTCAACGTCGACGTCGAGGTGATCGCCCGGGAGGGGATCGACGAACAGCGAAGCTGGCTGTTCCAGTGCCAGGGCTGCGGTCGCGAGTTCGACGAACAGAAGGAGCGGTGTCCGATCTGCGGCTCGGAGCTGGCGCGCAAGAATCCGACCTAGAGGACCAGAACGAGCATCTGGATCGCGTTGTACGCGCCGTGGACCAGCGCCGGCACGACCAGGTTGTCGGTCCGCTCGTAGAGAAAGCCAAGCACCAGCGAGAGCCCGAACAGCACCACCAGCGTCGCGAGCACCTCTCCGGCCGTGCTGTTTACCCCGTACGCCGAGACGTGAACCGACGAGAAGACGACGCTCGTCACGACGACGGCGCCGTACCGCGAGAACGTCTCGTACAGCGACTTCTGGACGACGTTTCGGTACAACAGCTCCTCGAACGGCCCGACGATCAGCAACATCCCGGGGACGATCACGGCGATCAACTCGGGGTTCTGTTCGACCTGCTGGGTCGTCCCGTGTTCGGCCGTCTCAACACCGATGGCCGTCATCGCGAGCGAGATCCCGACCAGCGCGCCGAACAGCAGCGCCAGTCCCCCGACCGTCCAGAGCACCGCCCGCAGGTCGGGGACCTCGAGATCGACGAAGGTGCGGTCGTACCCCCGCATCGCCATGTAGATCGCCGCGACCGAACCGAGGCCGAGCGACGTCGAGAGGAACTGGAGGAGCTGGCCCTCGAGGTCGCCAGTTCCGAGCAACGGAGTGAAGACGATGCTGACCACCGCCATCCCGACGAGGCCGGCGAAACCGAGGACGACCATCGTCGAGAACCGAAGCGTGCGTTCGACCAGCCCGGCCGTCGAGACGCCGGCGTAGTCGGCGGCCGCGATCCCGATCGAGGCGCCCGCGGCCACGAACGCTAGAAAGATCGACGACACCGTCCACTCGAGTCCGGGGACGGTCGTCGGGGCGGTCGTTCCCTGGTTGAGGGCGTAACCGGTCAGCAACACGACCAGGAGGCTCGCGCCCGCGGCGGCCAGCGCGCCGGGCGTTCGCTCGAGCGCGCCGTGGCGACGCGCCAGAAATCCGACGACGGCCACGACCGCGAACGCCGCGGCCACCTGGATGAACGGATCGTCGACGCCGCTCCGAACCGGAACGAGGACGGCGGCCATCGTAACGGCGGCGAAGACGGCGCCGAGCGACGGGATCGCCGAGTCGGTGCCCGCCCTCTCGTCGGGCCGTGCTGTCTCGCTCATACCGGAGTGTTCGAGCGCGCGCCCATATGGGCTCCGCAATCGGTCGGTGCGGTTCGGCGCCTCGGCCGCGTTCGGGCGGCTACCGCTCGACCCGCAGCTCGGACTTCTCGGCGACGGCGTCGGCTTCCTCGAACTCGCCGCCCCCGAGCAGTCCGCGGGTCGCCTTTTTGGCCCACTCCACGGCGGGCTGTTCGAACGTGTTCACGCCGTAGAGTTCGCCCGCGAGCACGCAGGCGGCCTCCATCCCGTACAGCAACCCGCCGAGTTCGTACTCGTCGACGCGCTCGAGCTCGAGCCGGACGTTCGGTCGCCCCGCCGCGGCGAGGCTGGCCTCGGTCGCCTCGAACTCCGCGTCGAGCAACTCGCCGAGCGTCGCGTCGCCGAGGTAGGCGAGGTCCTCGACGTCGGTCTCGGGAATCGACCGGTCTGTGCCCTCCTCGGACGTGACGAACGTGACGAGCTTGTCCCGCGGGCCCGCGCGGTAGAGCTGGAGCTGGGAGTGTTGATCGGTCGCGCCCAGCGCGCGCAGCGGCGTCTGGCCGAGGTCGTCCTTGCCCAGACTCTCGGCCCACAGCTGGGCGAACCACTCCGAGTAGGTCTCGAGGGACTCGGCGTAGGGAACCATCGCGTTCATCCTCGCGCCGCGGGCGTCGAGGGCGTAACTGGTCGCCCCGTAGGCGTAGGCCGGACAGTCGAACAGCGAGCCCGACAGCGTCTCGGCCTCGGCCGCGGCGCCGGAGAGCAGGGCCTCGAGGTCGTGGCCGCAGACGGCGGCGGCGACCATCCCTACCGCCGACAGGGCGGAGAAGCGACCCGGGACGCCGTCGGGAACCGAAAGCGACGGCAGGTCGTGGCGCTCCGAGAGATCCCGGAGCGGACCGGACTCGCCCGTCGTCACGATCGTTCGCTCGGTCCAGTCGACGCCCGCGTCCTCGAAGGCCTCCCGGACGACGAGGAAGTTCGCCAGCGTCTCCGCGGTCGTTCCCGACCGCGAGACGACGTTGACGGCGGTGTTCTCGAGGGGCAGTCGCTCGAGGTGGTTCGAGACCCACGCGGGGTCGACGTTGTCGAGGGAGATCGCCTCGGTGTCGCTCTCCGCTGCGAGCGCCTCGGTGATCGTCGCCGCGCCCAGGGCGCTCCCGCCGATGCCGACGGTCACGAGGGCCTCGGCGTCGGCCACGGGCTCGACGGTCCGTCGGATCTCGTCGGGGTCGGTTCGGTCGGGGAGGTTCAGCGCCTCGTAGCCGTGTTCCCCGTCGGCCATTCCGGCCTCGATACGCTCGTGTGCGTCGGCGACCTGCTCGTCCAGGCGCTCCAGCGACTCCCGGGAGACGCCCGGGGAAGCGACCGACGCGAGCGCGTTGCCGATGTCGACGTCCATGCTCGAGAGGGCACCCGCCTGCGGTAAAGGCGTTCCGTCATGTGGTAGTGTTCCCGTCAGCGTCGATCACGGGAGCGACCGTCTCGGTCGCCACCCTCGCGGAGACGACGGTCGACGCGGCCGTCGGAGACGCCCTCCCCGCGATCCGAAACCCCGAAACCCGTCAGGCGCCTACCGCGGCCCATGAGCGAAAAGTCGGGCACGTTCGTCGTCACCCACGCCGAGGACGAGTCGGCCGTCGTCCGCGACGTCGAGACCGCACAGGTACACACCCTCTCCTCGAATCCCGGCCTCGAGGTCCACGACGTCCTCGAGGGCACCGTCGCTCCCGAGCCGCCCCTGGAAGTCGCCTGGGAGGTCGTCGACGTCGCCGAGCGGCGGTCGATCGAGGTCGTCGACAGCGACCTCGAGCCGACCACCCGCGAGAAGGAACTCGCGGCCGACGCCGAGGTCGGCGAACTGATCCAGGAGGAACGGGCCGGAACCGGCGAGATCCACGTCTTCAACCTCGAGTCCGACGTCGAGGACGCCGCGCGGGACGTCCTCGAGGACGAGGAGACGGTCGCCCGGGCGGCTCGACTCGAGGCGGTCCGCGTCGAGGTGCGTCGCTCGGCCGACGACGGCGTGCTGAGCGTCCGCTACCTGCCGGACTAGCTCCGTCTGGGTCCGCCCTCGCTCTGGACGCGCCAGCTGCCCCGGATGCCGCAGGCCTCGCGGACGTCGTAGACGATCTCGGTGTCGTCGACGACCCGCGAACCGCCCTCGACGGCCTCGACCCGCAGGGGGACGTCGAGGGAGTTGCCACAGCAGCCGACGCCGACGAACTCCTCCCAGACGTCGCCCTTCCGGGCTGCGTCTCTCGTCTTCCGGAGGAACGCCCGGAACGAGGGTTTCTCGACCTGGAACCGTCCCCACTCCGAGAGATCCGCGGGGTAGGAGACGACGATCCGTTCGGCGAAGGCGTCTCGGGCGGCGTCGGCGGGTTCCTCGACCGTCGCGGACGATCGGGGCGTTTCGGCGGTCATGGCTCGAGCTACGACCTCGAAGGATTTCAGGCCGTCGTCGGTCCGTCTTATTCTCATCGGAGATCGGCACAGAAATTAGGAAGGCTTACACGCCCCGACGGTCAGGTGGGTGGTATATGGGGTATTTCGACGTACCGGAGATCGATTACACCCGGTACAGCGACCGCCAGCTGGCGGCGGTGCCGCTCGCGGTTCTCGGAGTCGCACTGCTCGTGCTCGCCGGATCGTTTCTGCTGTTGGGAACGCCGGTCCAGCTCGGGATGGACTTCGTCGGCGGGACGGAGCTGACCGTCCAGACGGCGACGCCGGAGGAGGAGATCCCCGGCGCGTTCGAGGAGGAGCCCGAATCGATCCAGTCCGTCGCGTCGGCGGAGAACCAGTACATCGTCCAGTTCGTCTCGACCGATCAGGAGGGACTGAGCGAACAGGCCGAAACCAACCTCGAGCCGGCCGGGGGCGGCGAGGTCATCCAGCAGGTGTCCTCGACGTCGGCGAGCTTCGGCGAGCAGACCCAGCGGACCGCCCTGCTGGGACTCGCCGTCGCCTTCCTCGGAATGAGCGCGCTCGCGTTCGCGCTGTTTCGGACGTTCGTTCCCTCGATCGCGATCGTCGTGTCGGCCTTTTCCGACCTCGTGATCCCGCTCGCGTTCATGTCGCTCGTCGGAATCAGGCTCTCGCTCGGTACCGTCGCCGCCCTGTTGATGCTGATCGGGTACTCCGTCGACTCCGACATCCTGTTGAACAACCACGTCCTGCGCCGCGGCGGGGACTTCTACGAGAGCACCCACCGCGCGATGCGGACCGGGATCACGATGACGGTTACGTCGATGACGGCGATGCTCGTGATGGGCGTCGCCGCGTGGATCTTCGGCGTCGAGTTACTGTCGTCGATCGGTATCATCCTCTTCGTCGGACTCACCGCCGACCTGATGAACACGTACCTGCTGAACCTGAGCCTGCTTCGGTGGTACAAGTTCCACGGGGTGGCGCGATGAACCCGATCGCCTTCGTCAAGGAGTACTGGAGGATCCTCCTGCTGGTGGTATTCGTCAGCGCCGCGCTCGTCGCGCTGTTCGTCCCCGGCGGCGTCACTGACGACGACACGGTCGTCGAGGGCGAAAACGAGACGATCGACGCGGGGCCGACCAACCTCGAGTACGGCCTCGGCCTCGACGGCGGCACGCGGATCAGCGCGCCGCCCGTCGGGATGAGCGCCGACATCGATATCGAGTCCGGCCAGGAGCGGGAGGTCGAGACGACGCTTCGGGACGAACTCGGGATCGACGCCGCCGACGCGGTCGTCCGCTACCACGAGGACGACGATCGCTTCACCGCGGAGGTGTTCGCCGAGGAGGTCACCGCCGCGGAGTTCGCCGCCGCCCTCCAGGAAGCCGGCGTCGACGTCGAGGAGGGCGACGTCGACGACGAGGTCACCCAGCAGACCCGCGACGAGATCATCCAGACGATCGAACTGCGGATCAACGAGGCGGGGCTTTCGGGCGGCACCGTCTACCAGGAGGCGACCGTCGGCGACGGCTACTACATCGTCACCGAGGTTCCCGGGATGAGCCCGGGCGAGCTACGGGAACTGCTCACCGAGCGCGGGGACGTACAGATCGTCGCCTACTACCCCGGCGAGAACGGCACCCAGACCAACGAGACGGTCCTCCGGAGCGAGGACTTCGCCAGCGTCGGCTCGGCGTCGTACAACGATCGGCAGGGGTACCACTACGTCCCCGTCACCGTCGACGACAGCGAGGCCAACGACGGGTCCAGCCCCGCGGCCGACTACCAGGCGGCGATGAACGAGTACGGGTTCACCGGAGAGGGCATCGGTCAGTGCAACCCGAACATCCACGACCGCGAGACCGGCGAGTTCGACACCGACCACGACGCCCAGCAGTGGTGTCTGCTCACCGTGGTCGACGACGAGGTCGTCGACGCCCACAGCATGAGCCCCGATCTCGCCGACAGCATGGCCTCCGGCGACTGGGAGAACGACCCGGTCTTCCAGATGATCGTTCCGAGCCAGCAGGACGCCAACACCCTCGCGGTCAACCTCCAGTCGGGCGCGCTGACCGCGCCGCTGGACCTCGAGCAAGAGCAGACGTTCTCGCTCGAGCCCGCGCTCGCCGACCAGTTCAAGACCTACTCGCTGCTGATCGGCGTCCTCTCGGTGCTCACCGTCAGCGGGACGGTCTACCTGCGCTACAGCGACCGCCGCGTCGCCGCGCCGATGATCCTCACGGCGCTGGCGGAGGTGGTTATCCTGCTTGGCTTCGCCGCGGCGATACGGATGCCGCTGGATCTCTCCCACGTCGCCGGCTTCATCGCCGTCGTCGGGACGGGGGTCGACGACCTCATCATCATCGCCGACGAGGTGATGGACGAGGGCGACGTCAGCTCCCGGCGGGTCTTCGAATCGCGGTTCCGCAAGGCGTTCTGGGTCATCGGCGCCGCCGCCGCGACGACGATCATCGCGCTGTCGCCGCTGGCCGTGTTGAGTCTCGGCGATCTGCGCGGGTTCGCCATCATCACGATCCTGGGGGTCCTCGTGGGCGTGCTCATTACCCGCCCCGCCTACGGCGACATCCTCCAGCGCCTGCTCACGGACAGGTAGCGGCCGCCGAACCGCCGTTTTCAGGTCGGAACGACGCTCGAGATCCCGAGACTTTCGAGGACGAGCCACGCCACGAACAGCCCGTACGCCCCGAGCAAGATCCAGGCCTCTAGTCGGGACAGCAGCATTCCCGTCCGCGCGATGGTGAAGAAGACGCTCGTCGCCAGGACGAGAAACGCCATCATCGGTACGATGTGGGCGAACGTGACCGCCAGGGTCCCGGCGACCAACACGCCAACCGGAACGGCCACGAGCAGGTCGAAGATGTTGCTCCCGAGCACGTTCGCGAGGCTGACCGACGGTCGATCCGCTTTCGCTGCGGCGATACTGACGAACACGTCCGGCACGCTCGAGCCGGCCGCGACGACGGTCATCCCCCAGAGGAACGCGGGCGTACCGAACGCGTCGCCGAGCCCGATCGCCGCCCGGACGAGCCCCTCGACGCCGACGACGATGACGACCAGCCCCAGTCCGAACCACAGCCAGGTCCGGAGGCGGTCGACCGACGGGTCCGGCTCGGTCTCGTCCTCCGCGGCGTCTAAGTACTGGGTGAGCGCGTAGAGGCCGTAGAGGACGAGCGGGAACAGCGCGAGGGGACGCGACACCTCCCCCTGGAGGCCGACGCCGTCCACCGGGTTGTAGATCACTGCCAGCGAGAACGTCAGCAGGAGCACGGCGACCGAGAGCATGTAGAACAGCGACTCCTTGTAGACGAGTTCCCGGCTCGTCGAGATCCCGCCGGTCCCGACCAGGACGGCGAGGCCCGGGATCACGAGGAGGTTGAACACGGCCGAGCCGACGATCGCGCCGATGCCGAGTTCGAACTCGCCGTGGAGCAGCGTGGCCAGGAGGACGCTCACCAGCTCGGGCATGCTCGAGCCGACGGCGGCGATGACCGCTCCCTGGACGACCGGCGGAACGCCGTAGCCGACCGCGAGCTGATCCGCCGAGGACTCGACCCACCCGCTTCCCTTCCAGACGACGCCGGTCGCGACCGCCGCGAGCCCGACCAGTGAGACGATATCGAGCACGATGTATCAGCTCGGACGTAGGTCGGGACCGCGCATAAAACGGCGACATGCAGCCGACAGGGGCGATCGGTCAAAACTGCTCGAGTCCCGTCTGCTCGGCGTCGGCCAGCACGTCCTCGCAGGTCGACCACGACGCGCGAGCGAAGGGGGGAAGCTCGCCGCGATCGGCGACGTAGGACTCGAGGAACGTCCGGGTGGTCGGATCGCTCGGGTAGCCGCTGCCGACGGGGCCGTACTCGTCGGCCAGTGCGGCCATCGAAGCGTCGCGTTCGACCTTGGCGACGACGCTGGCCGCGCCGACGATCGGGTCCGCGTCGTCGGCGCCGTGTGCGGCCGCCAACTCGAGGTCGCCCTCGAGGTCGCAGGCGTCGGCGACCCGGCGGGCGAAGCGGTCGGCGTCGGTGTCGCAGGCGTCGCAGAGCCCGGACGGGGCCGTCGGTCCGTCGGCGGCCTCGAGGGCCGCCTCGATCGCCTCGGCGTGAGCCCTGACCGCCAGCGAGTTCATGTCGGTTTCGGGGTCGTCGATCGTCTCGGGCGCGATCTCGCTGACGCCGATGGCGATCCGATCGTCCTCGCGCAGGATCGCGGCCAGCTCCTCGCGGCGCTCCGGAGCGAGTCGCTTCGAGTCCGCGATCCCCTCGGGAAGCGCGTCGGGCTCCGGGACGCGGACGGCCGCGGCGAACATCGATCCCAGCGCGGGCCCCTTTCCGGCCTCGTCGACGCCGAAGGGCATAGCTCGAGGGTCGGACGGAGGCGAAAAAACCGTTGTGGAAGGGATCGCTCGAATTTCGGCCGACCGCCGAGAGCGAGGAGACGGCCACGGGACCCGTGGACGACTGACGAACGGTTCCCCTTAGTCCGGCGTCTCGGACGGCGTTTCCTGCGGCTCGCTCGGTTCGTCCCGGAAGAACGCCTCGAGCTCGAACGGGTCGTCCTCGCCCTCGACGCCGGTGACGTCCAGCGCCGTCACCTCGGCGTCGGTTTCGAGCAGCCCGGCCAGGCTCGGCTCGGTGCGGCCCTCGTCGCTGCTGATGAGTTCCTTCACGTAGAGTCCGCCCTCGCCGTGGAGGCGGATCTCGCCGCGGGACGGATCCTCCGGATCGAGGTCGCCGTCGATCTCGTAGACGGTGCGCTCGCGGGTCAGCCCCGCGCGACGGTGGTCGACCCGCTGGGGCGTGTACTGCTCGACGGTGGTTCCCGAGAGTTCCGCGAGCGCGGCCTCGAGGTCGGCCTCGCCGACGGGGTCGGCGAACGCGACGTCCGCGCGGTAGCGCTTGCTCGCGTCGTGTTCCTTGACGCGCTCGACCATCTCGTAGGTGGCGAGGCGCAGCCCATCGACCTCCACCGCGCCCTCGGCCGCGTCGTTGATCTCCCGCTCGAGGGCGGCGGGGTCGGGATCGCGGCGCTTCGGGCGCTTGACCTCGAGGACGAACGGCCGACCGTCCTCGAGCATCCGGGCGTCGACGTCCTCGCGGCCCGCGCCGTGGAAGGTGCCCGCCTCGCCGTCCATCGCCGCGACGACGTGGGGGCGAACGACCTGCTCGACGCTGGTGTCGTACATGTACCCCGAGCCGCCGCAGTAGTCGCAGGGCTCCTCGCCGTCCTCGCCCAGCTGGACGCCGCTGCCGCCACACTCTCGGCAGGGCCACTCGGTCTGGGGGATGTCACGTTCGAGCTTGCGGTAGCGCCCGTAGACGAACGCGGGGTTGATCTGGACGTCGACCGCGTGCCCGGTGACGTCCTCGCCGGCGAGGACGTCGAGGGGGTCGAACGCCTCGAGGTCGACGACCGCGAGCACGTCCGGGCGGTCGAAGTCGACCTCGGCGCCCGTTTTCGAGCCGACGCGCCGGCCGACCTCGCGGTTGGTCTCGCGTTTGAGCGACTCGCCGACGTCGGGCTCGAGGCCGGCGTCCTCCCGGAGGAGTCGCTCGTTCTCTTCGACCAGCGGCGGGACCCGGGTACCGACCTGGTAGGTCGCGAAGTCGACCCCCTCGAGCTCGTCGGCGATCGTCTCGGCGATCGCGTCGAAGGTCCCGCAGTACCCCTCGCAGACCCAGCAGGCCTCCGGTTCGGGCGGCTCGAAGTCGTCGTCGTCTTCGATCGCGATCGCGGTTCGCAGCGCCCGGCCGCGCTCGGCGTTGGTGAGTCCGAAGCTCCGTTCGGCGAACGGCCGGCCGAGACAGGAGTCACACACCGCCCCCGTCGAGAGCAGCTCGCGGGCGTCTTCCGTACTCATACCCGAGGAGTCGGGCGGCCGCGGGTAACACGCTTTCCCTTCGACCGGGTCGGCGCGACGGTCGTGGCGGTCGATCCCACGGCGTTCAAATACGTCGGGTCCTACCGGCCGATATGGACCAGCACCGACCGAGCCGTCGCGAGG
>NZ_AOIA01000160.1 GCF_000337695.1 Natronococcus jeotgali DSM 18795 | reverse complement strand
ATCGGGAAGACCGCGCGGACGGCTCGACGTACACCGACGTCTACGAGGCGATCATCGACTCGGTGACCCAGATCCGCGTCTTCGGCGTCGAGAACCCGCGGACCGACGAAACGGGGCGCGGGCAGGGATCGGGGTTCGTCGTCGACGAGCAGTACGTCGTGACGAACCACCACGTCGTCTCCGGCGGCGAGGAGATCGACCTCCAGTACAGCAACGGCGACTGGAGCGGTACCCGCCTGCTCGGGAGCGACGTCTACAGCGACCTCGCCGTTCTCGAGGCCGACCACGTTCCTGACGTGGCGACGCCGCTGGGGCTGGCCGAGGAGCGCCCGGTCGTCGGCCAGGAGGTGCTCGCGATCGGCAACCCCTACGGGCTCGAGGGGTCGATGTCCTCGGGGATCGTCAGCGGCGTCAACCGAACGATCCCGGCGCCCCAGGGGAACTTTTCGTTCCCGAACGCCGTCCAGACCGACGCGCCGGTCAACCCCGGCAATAGCGGCGGCCCGCTCGTCGACCTCGACGGGAACGTCGTCGGCGTCGTCAACGCCGGCGGCGGCAACAACATCGGGTTCGCGATCTCGGCAGCGCTGGCCCGCCGGGTCGTCCCCGCGCTCGTCGAGGACGGGGAGTACGACCACCCGTTCCTCGGGGTGGCGGTCGCGACCGTCGACCGCTTCGTCGCCGAGGCGAACGGCCTCGAGGAGGCGGCGGGCGTCATCGTCACCGAGACGACCCGAGAGCCCGCCGCCGGAACGCTCGAGCCGGCCGACCGATCGGTCGAACGCGGCGGAGAGCCCGTTCCCGTCGGCGGCGACGTGCTCCGCTCGATCGACGGCGAACCGATCCCGGACCGCAACGCGCTCTCGACGCACCTCGCGCTCGAGACCAGTCCCGGCGAAACCGTACGGGTCGAACTGCGACGCGACGGCGAGGTGCGGACGGTCGAGCTGACGCTCGAATCGCGCCCGCGGCCCGACTGATCGACCCCGCCGGGGACGACGGCGCCGCGTCGACCGACGGCGGTTGCTCGCGACGAACGTTCCGGCTAACCGCACCGTACCGATCAGCGATAGATACGTTCTTTTACAAGTGATTAAACTCCCCGAAAGAGGATGGAGACCGACGCTACCGTTCCGACGCGACAGGTTAAATCCTCGATAACAATGGTGGGATCCGTCGTAGCCGGAAGCGCGACGGCCGCCTGCTCACCATGACCACCAACACAAACGACGTCGATACCCGCCAGTCAGCGTTCGACGAGACGAGCATCGAACTCGACAGCGTCACGATCCAACACAACGACGCGCCCAACGAGTGTGCGATGTTCCCGAGAGACGCGAGCGACATCGAGCTGATGACGAACTGGATCGCCGCGTACGACGACGGGTTCGTCAGGCTCGAGTCGATGCGATAACCCATGTACGCCTGGAGTACCGTCACCGCGATCGGGTTCTGGATCGGGGCCCTCCTCCCGGTCGTCTACTTGCCGGTGTTCGTAACCGGGATCGATTCGGTGCGAGCGCTGTCGCTGCTGTTCGGTCTGCTCGCCGTGCACGCGATCGCGTTGATCCTCGGCCACGGACACGACGGCACCCGGACGCGGTGACGTCCGTCGGTCCCTCCTCCCTTTTCGTTACCCCGAGGGCTGCCAGACCTGCGCTCGGGGCGTTCCGCACTCGTCGCAGACGGCGGCGGCGTTGTCCTTGTACTCGCCGCGCTCGAGCTCGCCGTCGGAACAGCTCGGACACGGTCGTCCCTCGAGGATGGCGAGTAACTGGCGTTGCGTTCCGACGGTTGACTGCGGTTTCGACATACTACCGAGTACTGCCGGCCGTCGAACCGGAAACCGTTCTCCCTGTGTGTGCAACGTGGTTCATGTCGGAGAGCCGGCGGTCCGATCGCGAACCCGCGGCTCGCGCGGGACCGGAATCGTCGCCTCTATCCCCGCGGTCGGCGTCGGTCCCCGGTATGCGCCAGTTCGTACTGATCGGCCACGAGGTACCGACCGATCCCTCGTTCTCGCTCGACGACCTCGCGGGCGGAGCCGGCCGGCTCGACGCGCTCTGTCGGTCCGTTACCGCGGCGTTCGTCACCTCCCACGGGATCCGCGAGGACGTCCGGGTCCACCTCGTCGCGCGCGACGAGTTCACGATCACCTTCGACGGGAGCGAGCTCAGACGGCTCAACCCCGACGAGCGCAGCACGGCCGCGCTGATCCGGAAAGCCTTAGAGCACCGCGAGGAGGCCATCGGCGCGATGCCGGCCGAACCCAGCCCCGGCGTCGAACTCTACCGCCGCGGGTTCGAGGCGACCCTCGAGGCCGTCGCCGACGAGGGAACCGTGGTGCAGCTGCACGAGGACGGCGACCCCGTCGGCGAAACCGACCCGCTCGAGGATCCGATCTTCGTGCTCTCGGACCACCGGGAGTTCACGCCCGAGGAGACCGAACTGCTGGGGTCGGCGGCCGACCGTCGGCTCCGTCTCGGTCCCGAACTGCTCCACGCCGATCAGGCGATCACCGTCGCCCACCACTGGCTCGACACCGACGGCTACGAGCGATTTTAGGCGGGAGTTAGCCGACGGTTGCGGGCGTGTACCACGAATTCGGCGGGACATAACTGCGCCGAGCGGAGTCGATCGAGGGGATAAGTTTCCGAGACGAAAGCGACCCTCGAGACCGTCCTGCGGTCGACGCGGGGTTCGCTTTCGGAAGCGTTAAACGAGCGGCCCTCCACAGTTCAGGTGCGGGCCGGTGGGGTAGCTTGGTATCCTTCGGCCTTCGGGTGGCCGTAACCGCGATTCGAATTCGCGCCGGCCCACTACCTTTCCCGCACTCGATGAACGCCGAGCGACAGCGAGGCGTTCCGAGTGCGGGAAGTCTGTCGCCAAGCGAATTCGAGCACGGGAGACGAGCGAAGCGAGTCTCCCGGAGTTCGAGATTCGCGCCGACCCACTTCTCCCGCAATTTCGTCCGATAGCGACAGCCTTCGGGTGGCCGTAACCGCGTTCTCGTGAGCACGGCAAACGAGAGCACGCGAGACTCGGAGTCTCGCGTGAGTCGAACTCTCGCCGACCCGCTGTTCCCGCGTCTAGCGACGACGAGCGGAGCCGTCGTCGCGATGGGAGAAGCGTCGATAGGGTTCGAGCGGATCCGGCCTCGAGGCTACAGGACCCGGTCGGGCCGGATCCGCAACAGCACCCGCTCCGTCTGGATCGGGTTCGGATACTCCTCGACGTCCATGTACCGCCGCGCGAGCTCGTCGATGTGGGCTCGAGCGCCCGCCGTCGTCAGCTCGTCGACCTCGCCGATCACCGAGAGGAACCGGTAGGGGTCGTCCGGGTCGGTCATACTGACGCCGACGGCGGGGTTGGCGCGGGCGTTGCGCTCCTTCTGGCGGCCGCGCTCGGTGTTGACCAGCAGGCGCTCGGCCTCGGCGTCGTAATCGATCCAGACGGGCGTAATGTGGGGAAACCCGTCGTCGGTCAGCGTGCCGACGTGGGCGAACGTCGCCTTCTCGAACAGGTCGCGGTACTCCGTGGGTATCGGAACCATGGCTCGAGAGACGCCGACCAGCCGCTTAGTATTACCCGGAGAACCGATCCCTCCCGCGTTACAGACCCCGCGACTGCTGGCTCGTCGCGTATCCGTCTCGAGCGGGTGGCTCGGGTATGAGCTCTCGACGACGAACACGACGACGACTGCTGGCGGCCGCCGGCGCGACGGCGGCGACCGCGCTCGTCGCCGGCTGCGGCGACGGGGGCGGCGAAAACGGCGACGACGGCGCTCCCGAGGACCCTACCGGAAACGGCGAGGACGGGGGTATCGAGGGCGACGAGCCCGAGGCCGAGGAGGGAACCGGAAACGGCCAGGACGTCGAGGACGAGGAAAACGGCGGGATCGACGGCGGCAACGGCACCCAATCGAGCGGGAACGAATCCGGGGACGACGACTCGAACGGGACCGAGTCCGGGGACGGCGCGGACAACGAGTCGGCGACGGGGGGCGACGAGAGCGAGTAGCCGGCTCGACGTGCGATTTCTCGCCCGGCGGCGCCGGTTCGCGCCCGCTCGAGGCGGGGACGATCCCCGCGTCGCAGCGTCCCGCGCTCGCGCTACGGAGAGCGACGGCGTCGGCGACGAAACCCAAACCGTTACCGCGCTCCGATCCCTCCATCGGACGATGAGCCACGGACTCGATAGCGACGTCGCGTCGGCAGACGACGTCGCCTCGCGACGCGACGAGGTCGCCGCCCGCGTTCGGTCCCACGCCGGCGAGATGGCCCGCCAGCTGGCCGTCCTCCAGGGCGGGGACTACGGCCAGCGCACCTTCGAGACCCCCGACGGCGACTGGACGCTCAAGTACGAGGCCGGGGACGTCCAGTACCTGCGGTTCGAGCCCGATTCGGGCTCGGAGATCTACGTCGTCTCGAGCAAGCAGCCGCCCGAACCGGCGGAGCTCGAGCGGGCCCTCGAGGCGTACGACGCGTTCGTCGCGGCGTTCAACGAGCACGTCGAGTCGTTCGACGGGCTGTTCGACGACGCGACGACGGATTTTCCCGCGGTCGCGAGCGCGGCGGAACTGGCCGCCGAGCGCGACCGCATCCTCGAGGGGATCCGCGAGGTCGCGACCGCGATGGCCCAGGAGCTGCACCGCTACGACGGCGAGTACGGCACCTACCGGACGACCGTCTCCGGAACGCGCTGGGAGCTGAAGTGGGACGGCGACGCCGCCTCCTACCTCCGGGTCGGCGGCTCGGACGGCACCTACCTGCTCTCGCAGTACGGCCCCGCGCCGGCGCCCGAGGTTCGCCGGCTCGTCGACGACGTCGGCGCGTTCGTCGACTCCTTCAACGAGGACGTCGCCGACCTCGAGGCCGACCTCTCCCGGGTGTCGTTCGAAACGACCGCGTAGGGCCACCCTACGGCGCTCGCAGTCGGTCGTAGGGTCCCCGTTCCCGCCCGCTCCGGCGCGGGTCGGCGACGGTCCGACGTCGACGTCCGGGCGTCGCCCGATCGCGAGCCGTCGCTGCGAGCGTCCGCGTCGCTCGAAGCGCCGCACTCGAGACGGTCGGGATCGGACCGAGCTACACGTCGACGTACCGGTTGACCCACTCCTGGCGCTGCTGGAGTTCGCGGCGTCCTTTCGGCGTCAGCGCGTAGTAGTTGGTTCGGCGATCGAGTTCCCCTTTCTCGATGAGTTCCTTCTCGACGAGCGAATCGAGGTTCGGATACAGCCGGCCGTGGGTGACCGGTTGGTCGATGTACTCGTTGATGTCGTCGAGAATCTCCTGTCCCGACGGCCGATCCTTGCCTGCGATGACGTACAGCAAATCGCGCTGGAAGCCGGTTAGTTCGTCCATGGTTCCCTCTGAGTGCCGACGTTCACCGATCCGTGGCTTTGTTATAGTGCGGGTACGCCCTCCGGGTCGGCCGGAACGCACCGCATAGCTCCGGTTGCACGCTCGGTACGTTTCCGGTCGTCGACGCCGTGACGGGGCGTTTTTTACGCCGACGAACGTACCGCGGGGTATGCCGACCGATCCGCTCGCCTGGGAAACTCTCGAGGAACGAACGTCGTACTCCTGTTCGGGGTTCGACGTGATCACGCAGGCCGTCCGGCTGCCGGACGGAACCGAAGCCGAGTTCGATTACCTCTCCGAGCCCGCGAGCGTCTGCATCCTCCCGTTTACGCCCGACGGCGACGTCGTCTGTATCGAGGAGTGGCGCCAGGCCGTGTCGCGGGTCAACCGCGGGCTTCCCGTCGGCGGCACCGAGCCGGAGGACGACGACCTCGAGGCCGCGGCCCGTCGCGAGCTCGCCGAGGAGACCGGACGCGAGGCCGAGCGGCTCGAGCCGCTGATCACGGTCGAGCCGATCAACGGGGTCGCCGACTCGGTCATGCACTTCTTCGTCGCCCGCGGCTGTCGTCCCACGGCCGAGCAACGCCTCGACCACGACGAGACCATCCGACCGACCGAGAAGACGCTCGAGGAGCTAACGGACGAGGTTCGGGACGGAGAGATCCGGGACGGCCGGACGGTGCTCGCGCTCTCGTACTACCGACTGTTCGAAGCGAGCGGGTAACGCGGTCGCCACGGGGCGCCCGGCGCCGCAGCGATAGCCTCGCGGGAGAACGGAACGTTTACCGACGCCCTCGCCAACACACGGTCGAATGCGCGAGTGCTTCGAACTCCGGGACGCCGACGCCGGCGGCCGCATCGGCGAGCTCACCGTCCCCCGCGCCGACGCGACCGTCGAGACGCCGGCGCTGTTGCCGGTGATCAACCCGAACCTGGACACGATCAGTCCCCGCCGGCTCGCCGAGGAGTTCGGCGCCGAGATCCTCATCACCAACTCCTACATCATCTACGGCACCGAGGACGTCCGCGAACGGGCTCTCGAGGAGGGACTTCACGACCTGCTGGATTTCCCCGGCGCGATCATGACCGATTCCGGCTCCTTCCAGCTCGCGGAGTACGGCGAGATCGACGTCACCACCGAGGAGATCCTCGACTTTCAACGCCGGATCGGGTCGGACATCGCCACCCCCGTCGACATTCCGACGCCGCCGGACGTCCCTCGCGAACGGGCCGCGGACGAACTCGCGACAACCCAGGATCGCCTCGAGGTCGCCGAGGGCGTCGACACCGGCGAGATGCTGGTCACCGCGCCCGTTCAGGGCTCGACCTACCCCGACCTCCGCGAGGACGCGGGCCGTCACGCCGCCGAGACGGATTTGGACGTCTTCCCCGTCGGCGCGGTCGTCCCGCTGATGAACGACTACCGCTACGACGACATGATCGACGCCGTCGCCGGCGCCAAACGCGGCCTGGGCGCCGACGCGCCCGTCCACCTCTTCGGCGCCGGCCACCCCATGATGTTCGCGCTCGCGGTCGCGATGGGCTGTGACCTGTTCGACTCGGCGGCCTACGCGCTGTACGCCCGAGACGACCGGTACCTGACGGTTCGCGGAACGCGCCACCTCGAGGACCTCGAGTACCTGCCGTGTTCGTGTCCGGTCTGTACTGCCCACTCGCCCGACGAGCTCCGCGCGTTGCCCGACCGGGAGCGCGAGGAGGAACTCGCCGCCCACAACCTCCACGTCACCTTCGAGGAGATTCGCCGCATCAAACAGGCCATCCGCGCGGGCAACCTCCTCGAGCTGGTCGAGCAACGTGCCCGCGCCCACCCGACTATGCTCGACGGCTACCGGGCGCTGCTGGATCACGCCGACCAGCTCGAGCGCTCCGACCCGGTCTCGAAGGGCGCCTTCTTCTATACGTCCCACGAGAGCGCCCGCCGACCCGAGGTGGTTCGCCACCACCGGCGACTCGAGCGACTCGCGGTTCCCGACGCGCTCTTTCTTACCGAGGGGCGCACCGACGGCGGCGACGCGTACGACAACGCCTGGCGGGTCCAGCCGCCGTTCGGGCCCTTCCCTCGCGCGCTCTCGAAGAGCTACCCGCTGACCGCCGAAGTTCCCGACCGAACCGACCGCGGGGCGCTCGCGGCTGCAGCCGACGGCGTCGCTCGCCTCGTCGAGGACAACCCCGAAACCGAGTTCGCGCTCGGACATCGCGGGTGGCCCGCGGACGTTCTCGCCCGCGTTCCGGACCGCGTCGAACTGATCGAGCTGTCGGGCGGCGCGGAGTAGCACGTCCGTTTCCGATTCCGTTTGCACATCTGTTTGCAGGCGGAAGAGGTGTCGATACACCGGGGTCGCGTTCCTACCCCTCGAGCTCCTCGTCGATCGAGAGCCACCAGAGGTAGCCCTCGCCGACGACTTCGTGGCCCTCGAGCCGTCCGTCCGCGACCAGCGATTCGAGGCGCTCGAGCAACGCCCTCGGAGGAACGTCGAACTCGCCGGCGAGGTAGGTCGTGTTCACGACGGGTTTCGGCGCGGTGCGGATCGCCGCGACGATTCGGTCGTCGTCGATCGCGTCGACGCCGTCTCCCGGCTCGTCGGTCGGCGGTGGCGACATACGGCTGATACGGGTTCGCTCGAGTTGAATCTGCGGGGGAGAGGGACCCGAACGGTACGGGTTTTTCTCCGTCGCCGACCTAACGGGGGTATGCTCCGGCCACTGTTGCTCGCGCTCGCCGCGATCGAGATCCTCGCTCCCGATCGGCTCGTCACCCGGGGCGAGCGACTGGCGTTCGAGAACCCCGACGTCGGCCGGCTTCGGCCGTGGACGCTCCCGCTGGCGCGGCTCGAGGGCGTCACCGCGATCTGGCTCGTCCGCAATCGGGAGGCCGCCTGGCCCGGGATCAAGCCGCTGCTGGCCGTCCTCGGGCTGCCGGCCGCGTTACAGCCGCGAGCGTTCCTGGCGATCGCGCTCGAGACGGCCTACGAGAACCCCGACGCGATCGAGCCCAAGCCGTGGGTCGTTCCGTTCACGCGCGTTCTCGGACTCTGCTACCTCGCGGTCGCGCTGTGGCCCGGACGCCCGGAATCGCCGTCGGACGCTCGGATCGATCACCCGTAGTCGACGGCTATCGACAGCCTCTTTCGCGCTCCGGCGCGAGGTGCGGTATGACCGACTACTTCGAAGTACACGCACGCGACGGGGCCGCGCGCGTGGGCGAGCTCCGCCTCGAGGAGCCGCGTTCGACGCCCGCGCTCGTCGACGACGTCCTCGAGGACGCGGGCTCGCTGTGGAGCGCCGACCGGGCGATGCCGGAGGGCGACGACTCGCGGCTCACCGTGCTCCCCCACCGCGGCTTCCCCGGGGGAACCGCCGAGGAGGTTCGAGAGTCGTTCGCCGTTTCCTATCCCGACGTCGACTACCCGAGCGTCGCCGTGATCTCGAGCGAGGGCGCGGCCGACGAGGGAACCGACGCCTACGCCGTTTCGGACGTCCAGTCGATTACGGGCCACGGCGCGGCGCTGGTCGAGGCGATCGTAAACGTCCGCGAGGCGGTTCCCGCGGATACGGCCGTCTACTTCTCGGGGGTCGCCACGCCCCGCAACGTCGCCGTGCTGGCCTACGCCGGGGTCGATCTCTTCGACGAGACCGCCGCCGTCGTGAAGGGAACCCAGGGGCGATACCTGACGACCGACGATGCGTACTTCCTCGAGGACCTCGAGGAGCTGCCCTGTGCCTGTCCCGCCTGCCGGAAGCCCCGCGAGGAGTTCACCCGCGAGGACTGCGTCGAGCACAACCGAAACGCCCTGGCGGCGGAACTGGGGATCGTCCGCCGGCGGATCCGCGACGGCCGCCTGCGCGATTACGTCGAGGGCCAGGCCCGCCAGGATCAGTGGCTCACGGCCGCGATGCGCGAACTCGACTCGCAGTGGGGCTACCTCGAGGAACGGACGCCCGTCCTCCGGGATGCCCAGATCGACGCCGCGACCGGCGACACCATCCGCCGGGTCGAGATCCAGCGCTACGCCGACCGCGTGACCACGCGGTACCGCAACCGCTTTTCGAACCCGCTCGTGCTGGTGCCCTGCTCGGCGGCGAAACCGTACAGCGAGTCCCAGAGCCACCGCCAGTTCCACGACGCGATCCAGTGGCGGGCCCACCTGGTCTCGATGACCAGCCCGATCGGGGTCGTCCCCCAGGAGCTCGAGACGACCTACCCCGCCCAGCACTACGACACCGTCGTCACGGGCCGCTGGTCGGAAGACGAGAAGCGGTTCGTGAGTACGGTTCTTCGGCGCTACCTCGAGCGCAACGCCTACCCGGAGATCATCGCCCACGTCCCCGACGAGGGCTACCGCGACATCGTCGAGCGCGTCGAGGCGGAACTCGACCTCGGCGTTACGTACACCGTCGAGGACCACCCGACCGACACGGAGTCGCTGGCGAACCTCCAGCGGGCGCTCTCCGGAGAGCTCAAGTACTCGAAACGCGAGCGCGAGCACAACACCGTCCGCGCGATCGCCGACTACCTGCTCGGCGACGGCGCGGGCGACGACCTCTTCGAGGACATCCAGACGACGAGTCGCTACCCGAAGATCCAGGTTCGCGATAGCGAGGACACCCAGCTGGCGACGATGGTCCCCCAGTACGGGACGCTGTCGTTCACGCTCGAGGGCGCGAAGCGGTGGGTCGACGGCGAGGCCCCCACGAAACGCGTCGAGATCGACGGTTTCGTTCCCCACGGCAGCGTGCTCGCGCCGGGGATCGTCGACGCCGACGAGGAGATCCGCGTCGGCGACGAGGTCGTCGTCGAGGGACCGAAGGCCTTCGGCGTCGGCCGCGCCGAGATGTTCGGCCGCGAGATGGCCGAGAGCACGCGCGGGGTCGCCTGCGAGATTCGCCACGTCGAGGAGAAGTAACGGCTCGACCGAGGCGGATCTGCCACGGGGACCGAACGAGACGCGTTCCGCGGTCTCGAGACCGCAATTCGACGGATAGAGAGGACCGAACGCGGAAGAGACGGCCGACTACGCCCCGTTTCGCTCGCAGATCTCGAGGAAGTTCTCGAAGATTTGCTCGCCCTCCTCGGTGTGGGCGACCTCGGGGTGCCACTGGACGCCGTAGAGGTCCCGATCGGTGTCGCTCATCGCCTCGACGTCGCAGACGTCGCTGCGGGCGGTCAGCTCGAATCCCTCGGGGAGGGTCGTGACCTCGTCGGCGTGGCTCGCCCAGACCCGGGTTTCGGGGTGGAGACTGCCGGTGAGAGGGTCCTCGTCGTCGACGATCTCGACGGTCACGTCGGCGTAGCCGCCGTAGTCGCCGCCGCCGACCTCGCCGCCTAACTCCTCGGCGATCAGCTGCATTCCGAGACAGATCCCCAGGACGGGGACGTCGCGCTCGAGGTAGTCCGCCGAGTTGCCGATCCGATCCATGTCCGGGCCGCCCGAGAGGACGACGCCGTCGGCGTCGACCGCGGCCGGATCTGTGTCGTTGTCGATCAGTTCGGCGTCGACGCCGAGGTCCCGGAGCGCCCGCTGCTCGAGGTGGGTGAACTGCCCGTGGTTGTCCACCACAGCGATTGTCGTCATTACGACGGTGTAGCCGGGCGGTCGGTAAAAGCGGACCGGAACCGCGAGCCCGTCGGTACGTTTATGGATGCGTCCTCGGTTCGTACCGGTATGGCAGTCGATACGAGCGGGTTCGACCACCCCGCCTGGCTCACCGCGGGCAGCACCGTCGCCGGATACCTGCTGATTCTCGCCGTGCTGACGGCGGCGCTGTTCGTGGTGCCGTGGCTCGTCTTCGCGGCGCTGTGAGGACGGGCGGACTCGCGCCCGGACGTTACCGTTGCCGGCCGAAACCGGAGCGCGCGTCGGTTCCGAACTCGAGCACGCTGGGGTAGTCGGCGATCAGCGAATCGACGTTCAGCTCGATCGGACGCCGGGCTTCCCGCCAGCTATCGATCGTGTAGACGTTCACGTCCCGCCCCTCCTCGCGGGCGGTCGCGACGAGGTCGGCGTCGAGGACGTCCAGCGAGGGATTGATCGCCTCGGCCTCGAGTTCGCGAGCGATCTCCAGGTTCTCGGCGGGGTTCGCGCCGAAGAGCTTCGCTATCGGGACGGCGGGATCGACGCCGCGAACCGCCTCGAGGGCGGCCGTCTCGAACGAGGAGACGTAGAACTCGCCCGGGAACTCGGACGCGATCTCGAGGGTTCGCTCGGCCACCGTCGACCAGGAGTACTCGCCCGCGGCCTTGAACTCGACGTTCATCGTGACGCTCGGCCGCGCCGCCTCGAGGACCTCCCGCAGCGTCGGCACCGTCTCGCCGCTGTCGAGGACCTCGGCCCGACAGACCGTCTCGGCGGACGCGTCGGCGACGCGTCCGCTCTCGTCGGTCAGGTCGTCGAGGCGTTCGTCGTGGAAGACGACGATCTCGCCGTCCGCGGTCGGCTGGACGTCGATCTCGATCCGCTCGGCGCCACACTGCGCCGCCCCCTCGACCGCGGCGACGGTGTTCTCGGGGTAGACGTCGGCGAACCCGCGGTGGGCGGTCAGCCGTGGCGTCCGATCCCGACCGCCGGCGGACCGCGCCGCCCCGCGGTCGCTCGCGGTGACGAGACCCGCCGCGACGCTCGCGGCCGCGCCGATCGCACCGAGGACCGTTCGTCGGGTGTTCGTTCCGGTCGCGCTTCGTTCCGTCTCGTCGGCCTGTCGATCAGCCATCGCCGAATAGGTCTCGAGCGGAGATAGTGATGGTTTATATGATCGATATGTCTGAAACGATGTCTCTACGTGTGGCTATAGAGCGACCGCGAACTGCGGCCGCCGGACTGTTCGAGCCTCGAGAGGAAGGCAACTATCGCACGGAAAGAGAGAACGAAAGGACGACGTCGACGGGGCGTTCGGGTTCGTCCTCAGGCGAACGTCTTCGAGACCTCGTCGGTCTCGTCGGTTTCGGCCTGGACCTTCTCCCAGGCGCCACGGAAGTCCTCCATCCGGATCTCGGTGCGGTCGTCGCGGATGGCGAACATCCCGGCCTCGGTACAGACGGCCTTGACGTCGGCGCCCGAGGCGTCCTCGGCCTCGGCCGCCAGCTCCGCGAAGTCGACGTCGTCGGCGACGTTCATGCCGCGGGTGTGGATCTCGAAGATGATCTCGCGGCCCTCCTGGTTGGGCTTCGGTACCTCGATGAGGCGGTCGAACCGGCCCGGGCGGAGGATCGCGCGATCGAGCATGTCGAAGCGGTTGGTCGCGGCGATGATGCGGATGTCGCCGCGGTCCTCGAAGCCGTCCATCTCCGAGAGCAGTTGCATCATCGTCCGCTGAACCTCGGCGTCGCCGGAGGTCTTCGACTCCGTGCGCTTGGCGGCGATGGCGTCGATCTCGTCGATGAAGATCACGGCTGGCTCGTGCTCGCGGGCGACCTTGAACAGGTCGCGGACGAGCTTCGCGCCCTCGCCGATGAACTTGTGTACGAGTTCGGAGCCGGCCATCTTGATGAAGGTGGCGTCGGTCTGGTTGGCCACCGCCTTGGCGAGCATCGTCTTCCCGGTGCCGGGCGGGCCGTACAGCAAGACGCCGCTCGGGGGCTCGATGCCGACATCGTCGAACATCTCGGGCTTCTCGAGGGGCATCTCGACGGTCTCGCGGACCTCCTGCATCTGCTCCTCGAGGCCGCCGATGTCCTCGTAGCTGACGTCGGGGCTCTCGGTGACTTCCATCACGCGGGCGCGGACGTCGGTCTCGTTCGAGAGGGTCTTGACGATAGACAGCGAGTTGTTGACCGCAACCCGGGCGTCGGGCTCGATCTCCTCGCGCATCTCCTCGGTGACCTCGGTCAGCGCCTCCTGGTTGTTCCCGTGCTGTTTGATGATGACGCCTTCGTCCGTCATCTCCTGGACCGTGGCGACGAACAGCGGGGACTGCTTGAGCTTCTTGTTCTCGTGGGTAAGCCGCTCGAGTTTCTGCTGGTACTTGTTGTTCTCGGCGTTCGCGTCGAGGAGTTTGTCGCGCATCTCCTCGTTTTGGGACTCGAGGATCTCTAACCGATCCTCGAGCGCCTGGATTTTCTCCTGTTGGGACGCCTCGTCCTCGTCGTAGGGGAGGTCGACGTCGTCCACAGTGTCGCTCATCACTCGTGAGTTGGGTGTTGGCTCATAAGAGGCTTCGGGTAACTACAGCCCCCTCGGAATATAACCACTGGGCATTGATCGAAACAGAAAATATTATCTGGCCGTATTCGAAATGGGTGTGTACGATGAGTTCTCTAGAGTCGCCAGAGCCCGACCCCGCGGACAGGGGATCCTGGGAGGACGTCCGCGAGCTTCCGCCGAGTGCGAAACTCGTCGCGAAGGTTCTCGAGTACAACGACACCATGACCCAACAGCAGATCGCTGACGAGACGCTGCTCCCGTCGCGGACGGTGCGGTACGCGCTCAACCGCCTCGACGAGGAGAACGTGATCGACTCCCGGTTCTCGTTCTCGGACGCCCGCAAACGTCTCTACAGCCTCGACATCGAGTCGTAGCGAACGCCGTTCGTTCTCGCGTCGCCCTCTCGGTCGCCGCGGTCCCGTCCGTTCGGCGAGCGCTTCACTTTCGGTCCGGTCGCGGAATCCATTTAGGGAGCGGTGGCCAACGTCCCGACAGATGACGCGGGTGATACACACGGGCGACACCCACATCGGGTACCAGCAGTACAACTCGCCCGAGCGACGGCGGGACTTCCTGTCGGCCTTTCGGAACGTGGCCGAGGACGCGATCGACGACGACGACGTGGACGCCGTGATCCACGCCGGCGACCTCTTTCACGATCGCCGACCGAACCTGGTCGACCTCCAGGGGACCGTCGAGATCCTCCGGGACCTCGCGGACGCCGACGTCCCCTTCCTCGCGGTCGTCGGCAACCACGAGGGGAAACGCGACGCCCAGTGGCTCGACCTCTTTTCGGATCTCGGGCTCGCGACCCGGCTCGGCGCCGAGCCGTACGTGCTCGACGACGTCGCGGTCTACGGGCTGGACTTCGTCCCCCGCTCGCGCCGCGGGGATCTCGAGTACGAGTTCGACCCGGTTCCGGACGAGGCCGACCACGCCGCGCTCGTGAGCCACGGCCTGTTCGAGCCGTTCCCCCACGGCGACTGGGACACCGAACGCCTCCTGACGGCGTCGACCGTCGACTTCGACGCCGTCCTGCTCGGGGACAACCACCACCCCGATACCGCCGAGCTGGCGGGGACCTGGATCACCTACTGCGGTTCGACCGAGCGCGCGAGCGCGAGCGAGCGCGAGGAGCGAGGGTACAACCTCGTCGACTTCGAGCCCGGCGAGGAGCCGGCGATCCGGCGACGAGGGATCGAGGCGACCCGCAAGTTCGCCTTCGTCGACGTCGGGCTCTCCGAGGGCGAGGGCGTCGACCGGGTTCAGGAACGGGTTCGCCAGCACGACCTCGAGGACGCCGTCGTCGTCGTCACCCTCGAGGGGGAAGGCAAGCCGATTACCCCCGCGGCCGTCGAGGAGCTCGCGGTCGATCGGGGCGCGCTCGTGGCCCGCGTGAACGACCGCCGGGAGCTTCCGGACGAGGACGCCGACGTGTCGGTGAGCTTCGCGAACCCCGACGACGCGGTCCGGGAGCGCGTCCGCGAGCTGGGGCTCAGCGACGCCGCCCGCGAGCTCGATCGCACGGTTCGAAACGACGATCTCGCCGACGCGAACGTCCGCGAGCGCGTCGAGCGCCGGGTTCGAGAACTCCTCGAGGACGAGGCTTCGGCGTTCGAACCCGCTCCCGACCGGGGGCCGGACGGCGCGGACGCGACGACCGTCGCGGACCGGGAGGGCGAGGCCGACGCTGAGAAGCCCGCTGTCGCCGAGCCCGCGTCTGCGGCGGACGACGACGCGAGCGACGAGGCCGCGGGCGCGAGTGGTGCCCGCCCGGACGGGAACGCCGAGACGAGTACGGGGACCGACACCGAAGCCGAGGCGTCGGGCGACGCCGCCGACGCGGGCCCGGAAGACGGTTCCGAGTCGGAGTCGACGCCGGGTTCCGACCGCGAGTACGCTTCGCTGGGTGATTTCGAATGAGGGTCGACCGCGTCCGCCTGCTGAACTTCAAGTGTTACGGCGAGGCCGAACTCGACCTCGAGCGGGGCGTGACGATCGTCCACGGGGTCAACGGCAGCGGGAAGTCGACGCTGCTCGAGGCCGTCTTCTTCGCGCTGTACGGCTCGAAGGCGCTGGACGAGCGCACGCTCGACGACGTAATCACGACCGGCGAGGAGGAGAGCGAGGTCGAGCTCCGCTTTACCCACGACGGCCGCGAGTACCGCGTCGAGCGCCGGCTCAAGCTGCGTGGCGACCGCGCGACGACGACGAAGTGTGTCCTCGAGACGCCGACCGAGACCGTCGAGGGTGCACGCGACGTTCGCGCGGAGGTGACACGGCTCCTGCGGATGGACGCCGAGGCGTTCGTCAACTGCGCGTACGTCCGCCAGGGCGAGGTCAACAAGCTGATCCACGCCTCGCCGGGCGAGCGCCAGGACATGATCGACGACCTCCTGCAGCTGGGCGCGCTCGAGGAGTACCGCGAGCGCGCCAGCGACGCCCGCCTCGGGGTCAAGTCGGTGCTCGACGGACAGCGAGAGGTGCTCGAGGACCTCCGATCGCAGGTCGAACGCAAGGAAGGGCAGGACCTCCACGAGCAGCTCAACGAACTCGAGTCGCGCCACGCCGACGTCGTCTCGAAGATCGATCGCTTCGAGTCCCAGCGCGAGGACGCCCGGGACTCCCTCGAGACGGCGACGGACGTCCTCGAGCGCCACGAGGAAACCCGCGAGGAGCTCGCCGACCTCGCCGAGGAGATCGAGGCGCTGCGCTCGAAGATCGACGAGACCGAGCGCAAGCGCGAGGACGCCGGCGAGCGACTGCGCGAACGCCGCCGGCGCCGCGAGGAGCTCGCCGACGAGCGCGACGGGCTGCTCGGCGAAACCGACCTCGAGACGGGCGACGCCGAGGCCGTCGAGGACCGCATCGAGCGCCTCGAGGAGCGCGACGAGGAGCTGCGCGACGACCTCGAGGACGCCCGCGTCGCGATCACCGAGCGCAAGGGAAGTATGGAACGGCTCCGCGAGGAGGCAACGGAGCTCGAATCCCGGGTCGAGACGAAACGCGAGGAGGCTGACCAGCTCGACGACGACCTCGAGGACGCCGTCGAGGCGATCGAGCAACGGGAGGAGAAACTCGACGAGTTCGACGCGGAGATCGAGGCCGCCCGCGAGGCGTTCGACGACGCGCCGATCACGTTCGGCGAGGCCGAGGGCTACCTCGAGGACCTCGAGGACGACCGCGAGGAGCTCGTCTCGACGCGCAACGACGTCGCCGCCGAGATCAGGTCGGTCGAGGACGCGATCGCCGAGGGCGAGCGACTGCTCGAGGAGGGGAAATGCCCCGAGTGCGGTCAGGACGTGACGGACTCGCCCCACGTCGACGTCCTCGAGGAGAAACGCGACCGGCTCGCGGCCCTCGAGGACCGCCGCGACGACCTCGCCGACGAGCGCGACGACCTCGAGGAACGCATCGAGCGCGCCGAGGCGCTCCGCGAGGCCGAACGGCGGGTCGACCGACTCGAGGAGAACCGCGAGAACGTCGCCCAGCTGGTCGCGGAGAAACGAGACGCGCTCGAGGGGCGCCACGACCAGCGCGAAGAGCTCCGGGCGGAGGCCGACGAGCGCGAGCGCGAGGCCGAGGCGAAACGAGCGGAGGCCGACGACCTCGAGGACGACGTCGCGGACGCGCGAGCCGAACTCGGGGAGATCAACGGCGAGCGCAGCGAGATCAAGGCGGAGCTCGAGACGCTTCGCCGCGTCGCCGAGATCAACGGCGAGCGGGCCGACCTCGAGCGCGAGCTCGAGACCGTCCGGGAGCGACGGGCCGACTGGGAGACGATGAACGAGGAGCGCCGCGAGCAACTCGCCTCGAAACGCGAGCGAAAGCGCGAGCTCGAATCCGAGTTCGACGACGAGCGGATCGAACGGGCCCGCAGCGAGAAGCGGAAAGCCGAGGACTACCTCGAGCGAGTCGAGGAGAAACTCGCGGCGCTCGAGGACGACCGCGACCAGCTTCGGGGCCGGATCGGCGGGATCGAGGAGAAACTCGAGGCGCTCGAACGGCTCCGCGAGCGCCTCGAGGCGGTCGAAACGCGCTGCGAACGGCTCGACTCGCTGTACGGCGAGGCGGAGACGCTCCAGACGACCTACGGCGAGTTGCGCGCGGAACTGCGCCAGCGCAACGTCGAGACTCTCGAACGGCTGCTCAACGAGACGTTCGATCTGGTCTACCGGAACGACTCCTACGCGGGGATCGACCTGGACGGGGAGTATCGCTTAACGGTCTACCAGAAAGACGGCGAGCCCCTCGAGCCCGAGCAGCTCTCGGGGGGCGAGCGGGCGCTGTTCAACCTCAGTCTGCGGTGTGCGATCTACCGGCTGCTCGCGGAGGGCGTCGAAGGGACCGCCCCCATGCCGCCGCTGATCTTAGACGAGCCGACCGTCTTCCTCGACTCGGGTCACGTCACGCAGTTGGTGTCGCTGGTCGAGTCGATGCGGGACCTGGGCGTCGAACAGATCGTCGTCGTCAGCCACGACGAGGAGCTGATCGGCGCGGCGGACTCGCTGGTCCGCGTCGAGAAAGACGCCACCTCGAACCGATCGCGGCTCGTGCGCGGCGAGCCACCGGAGGCGGCGCTGCTGGGGGCGGAGTGACTGACTCGAGAGCGATACCGCCGGCGGCTAGCGCTCCCCGCGGTCGTCTCCGGAGCGACGCGGGTTCGCGTCGGTGTTCGCGCCGATCGCCTCGAGGGCGACTTCCCCCTCGTCGGCGAGTCGGTACCCCCGTTCGCCGGCGACGTCGGTCTCGGCGATCAGGTCCGCGGCGGTCAACACCGTGAGCCGACCGTGGAGATCGCTCTCGCAGCAGTCGTAGGCGTCGAGCATCTCGCGAACGCCGAGCGGGCCGCGTTCGCCGAGGTCGACGAGCAACCCGAGGGCGGTTTCGTCGTGGACGGCCGTCAACAGCGTTCGAACCGGTTCGTCGATGGTTCGGGCGGCCGTCTCGAGGACGGACTCGTCCTCGAGGTGCTCGAGGCGGTCGTTCTGGACGTAACACTCGTTACCGGTTTCGGGATCGCGAACGAGACTCGCGTGCTCGGAGCGTTTGAGAAGGACGTATCGCTTCCCGGTGTCGTCTTGGACGGGTTTCATGTTCGGTCGTGATCCGCGGGCGATCGGTGTTCGGGTTCGGCAGGCGTCTCGTCGGGCGCGGACGGGTCGGCGTCGCGGTCAGATTCGGCGTCGGGCGCGGACGGGTCGGCGTCGCGGTCAGATTCGGCGTCGGGCGCGGACGGGTCGGCGCCGTCCGACGGTCGGGACGTCCGGTAGCGGCGGACGGCGAACCCGGAGAGGACGATGCCGCCGAGGAGCAGGACGACGCCGTTGGTCGAAGGGCCCTCGAAGACCAGAAACAACACGCCGAGCGACAGCGCGAGAACGGCCGCGTTGATGACGAGGACGAGCGACCAGAACGTCTGCAGGAGGTCGCTCGGAACGTCGGTTTCGATCTCCGGTTCGGTCGACGACCCGAACTCCGAACGCAGGTCCGACCCCAGGTCCGACCCCGCGTCCTCCGTCGATACCTTGGGGATCGTCAGCGAGTCGCTGTCGGAGTCGGTAAACTCCTCCTCGGGGTCCCACTCCTCGGGCTCGTGTTCGGAGCGATCGAACACCACACCTGCGCAGACGGGAACCGGAAGGAAAAGGATTCGCGTTCGCGCCGCACCCTCGGTTCAGACGAACTCCTCGAGCGCGAGCGTCCGGCTCGCCTCGACCCACGCGAGGGGGTTCTCGGCATCGTAGAACACCACCCCGTCCTCGATCTCGTAGGCCTCGACGGTCGCTGTGCCCTCGGGCTCGCTACGCGGTTCGCGTCGATCCATCATCTCGTCTTCGTTGGCGCGGGTAGACACGTCGGTCACCTCGACCCTTGCTATGTGTTACCACATTATATGTCTTGTTGCCCCACCGCGTTTTCGCCGGTACCGCAGCGAACCGGGAATGGTGGGTTTTTAACCGGCGGCGCCGAACTCCGGTACCATGACCGAGGCGGGACAGAGCGGACTCGCGGATTTCGGATCGGGGTCCGACGAACCCAGCGACCGACCGGACGCGGAGGCGGCACACGTCGCAGGCAACGGCGGCTCGAGCGCCGCCGACGTGATCGACGTCGTCGAGGAGACGCTTCCCGAATCGCGGGGGGAACTCGATCTCGCCGTGATGCAGGTCGACTACACGATCGCCGGCTACGGCGACGACGAGCGACCGATCATGCACGTCTTCGGACGGACGACCGACGGAACGCTCGAGCACATCCAGATCGTCGGCTTTCGTCCGTACTTCTACGCGCCGACGGCGAGTCTCGAGCGTCCGCCCGAGGAAGCGTACGACCGACTCACCGGGAGCCGCGAAGTGGACGAGGACGGCGAGCCCTACGAGAGCATCCGCGGGGAGAAGCTGACGAAGATCTTCGGCCAGACGCCCCGCGACGTCGGGCAGGTCCGCG
This sequence comes from Natronococcus jeotgali DSM 18795, assembly GCF_000337695.1. Classification (GTDB taxonomy): domain Archaea; phylum Halobacteriota; class Halobacteria; order Halobacteriales; family Natrialbaceae; genus Natronococcus; species Natronococcus jeotgali. The sequence continues at coordinate 28,487 of NZ_AOIA01000160.1, read as the reverse complement.
ACGAGTTCGAACACTACGAAGCCGACATCCTCTTCCCGAACCGATTTCTCATCGACAAGGACGTCCGCAGCGGGATCCGGGTTCCCGAGCGGCGGGCCGAGGACGACTCGCTGGTCGTCCCCCACGAGGAGGTCGAGGCGGTCGAGGTCGACGCCGAGCCGCGGGTCAACACGTTCGACATCGAGGTCGACGACCGCTCCGGATTCCCCGAGGACGGGGAGGAGCCGATCGTCTGTCTCACCAGCCACGACTCCTATCGCGACGAGTACGTCATGTGGCTCTACGAGGCGCCGATCGGCGACGGACCGATCCCCGAGGCCGTCGAGGAGTACGATCCCATCGAGGGACCGCTGGACCACGAGGTCCGGAGCTTCGACGAGGAGGAGGCGATGCTCGAGGCGTTCATCGAATACATCCGGGAGACCGACCCGGACGTGCTAACGGGGTGGAACTTCGAGGACTTCGACGCGCCGTACCTGCTGGATCGACTCGAGGTACTCCAGGGCGGCCACGAGTACGACCTCGAGATCGATCGCCTCTCGCGGGTCGAGGAGGTCTGGCGCAGCAACTGGGGCGGTCCCGACATCAAGGGTCGAGTCGTCTTCGACCTGCTGTACGGCTACCAGCGGATGGTCTTCTCCGAACTCGACTCCTACCGGCTGGACGCCGTCGGCGAGTCCGAACTCGGGGTCGGCAAGGAACGCTACGCCGGCGACATCGGCGACCTCTGGGAGGACGACCCGACGCAGCTGCTCGCGTACAACCTCCGGGACGTCGAGATCTGCGTCGAACTCGACCGCCAGCAGGAGATCGTCCCCTTCTGGGACGAGGTCCGCTCGTTCGTCGGCTGCAAACTCGAGGACGCCCCCACCCCCGGCGATGCAGTTGACATGTACGTCCTCCACCAGGCCCACGGGCAGTTCGCCCTCCCCTCGAAGGGCCAACAGGACGCCGGCGAGGAGTACGAGGGCGGGGCCGTCTTCGACCCGATCACCGGCGTCAAGGAAAACGTCACCGTGCTGGACCTGAAGTCGCTGTACCCGATGTGTATGACGACGATCAACGCTTCGCCGGAGACGCGGGTCGATCCCGACGAGTACGACGGGGAGACCTACACCGCGCCGACCCAACCGGAACCGATCCACTTCCGGAAGGAGCCCGACGGCGTGATGCGCGAGATGATCACGGAGCTGCTCGCCGAGCGCGAGGAGAAGAAGGGGCTTCGGAACGAACACGAGCCCGGAACGCCGGCGTACGAGCAGTACGACCGCCAGCAGGGTGCGGTAAAGGTTATCATGAACTGTTTCACGCCGGACACGGAGGTAGTGACTCCCGACGGCGTCCGAGAGATTACCGACCTCGAGGTCGGTGACGAAGTGTACTCGCTCGATCCGGAAACCGAGAAACTGGAGACGAAGTCCGTCGTCGAAACCCACGCCTATCCCGACTACGACGGCGATCTGATCGATATCGAGACGAGCAAGATCGATTTTAGCGTCACGCCGAATCACCGAATGCTCGTCCGCAAGAACGAGACGAACGGGATCACGGAAGACGAATACAGGTTCGTCGAGGCCGGGGACCTCGACCGGGCGACGAACTATGAACTACCCCACGACTGGGAGGGGCCCGACGGTGACGAACTCGAGGAAGTCGATCTGACGGAACTGATCGACGGCGAGTACGAGGTGTGGGTTCGACCGTCCGTTCACGGCCACACGTTCACCGCAGAACTGGGTTGGACACCGCGTCGCGTGCCGAAAGCCGACGTGGGGGAGGTAGGCTACGTGTTCACTGCCGAGGAGTTCGAGCAGCACCGCGAGTACATCGAAGACGTCTGCGAGACGAGCTTCGTTCACCGTGTATCCGGTCGGAAGTGGATTCCGCGGACGTACGACGGCGACGATTTCCTCGATCTACTTGCGTGGTTCGTAACGGAAGGAAACGTCTACACGTCCGAGGACAAGCAGTTCGGCGAGAACTTCCGTGGCTCTGCGACGACCGTTAAACTCGCGCAGGACGATCGTCCCGTCGCTGACGGGGGTGAAAATCACCACGCGACGATCGGCGAACTCCTCGACGGGATGGGATTCGACTCGTACGTCGACGATCGGTCGTATACGATCACGTCGAAGCTTCTCGGGGACCTCATGACCGAACGCTGTGGCGACGGGAGTTTCGAGAAACGAATTCCCGACCTCGTCTTCGAGTGTAGTCGCCGACAGAAGCGACGGTTTCTGGAGGTTCTCATCGACGGGGACGGCGACCGACAGGTGAACTCGTGGCGATACTCTACCTCGAGCGACGAGCTTCGAGACGACGTTCTTCGGCTCTGTGCACACCTCGGACTGACCGCCAACTACAGCCGAGACAGCGGGACGTGGCGGATCTACGTGACGGAAGCGTCGAAGAACACACTTCGGATGCATCGAAGCTCATCCCGGAGTACGGCCGAGAACGGCGTCTACTGCGTTACCGTCGAGGACAATCACACGCTGCTCGCAGGACGAAACGGGAAGTTCCAGTTCGTCGGCCAATCCCTGTACGGCGTGTCGGGATGGGAACAATTCAGACTGTATGATAAGGAAGCAGCATCCGCGATCACCGCTACTGGGCGCGAGGTGATCGAATTTACCGAGACTGCCGCGGACGAGCTTGATTATCAGGTTACGTATGGTGATACGGACTCCGTTATGCTCGAGCTCGGCCCCGACGTCTCGAAGTCCGAAGCCATCGAGCAGTCCTTCGCGATTGAAGAGCACATCAACGACCGCTACGACGACTTCGCGCGCGACGAACTGAACGCGGAGTTCCACCGCTTCCAGATCGAGTTCGAGAAGCTCTACCGGCGCTTCTTCCAGGCGGGCAAGAAGAAACGCTACGCCGGCCACATCACCTGGAAGGAGGGAAAGGACGTCGACGACGTCGACATCGTCGGTTTCGAGTACCAGCGCTCCGATATCGCCCCGATCACCAAGGAGGTCCAGCATCGGGTCATCGAGATGATCGTCAAGGAGGGTGACATCGAGGGCGCCAAGGAGTACGTCCAGGGCGTTATCGAGGACGTTCGCGCGGGCGAGATAAGCCTCGACGACCTCGCTATTCCGGGCGGGATCGGCAAGCGCCTGGACAACTACGACACCGACACCGCCCAGGTTCGGGGCGCGAAGTACGCGAATCAGCTGCTCGGGACGAACTTCCAGCGCGGAAGCAAGCCCAAGCGACTCTACCTCGAGCGCGTCGATCCCGCCTTCTTCGAGCGCCTCGAGGACGAGGAAGGGCTCGACGCGCGCCGGGACCCCGTCTACGGCGCGTTCAAGCGCGACCCAGACGTCATCTGCTTCGAGTACGAGGACCAGATCCCCGAGGAGTTCGCGGTCGACTACGACACCATGCTCGAGAAGACGCTGAAGGGACCGATCTCGCGGATCCTCGAGGCGCTTGACGTCTCCTGGGAGGAAGTGAGGTCGGGCCAGGAACAGACCGGGCTCGACCAGTACTGGTAGGCGGTCGGTTCGAGAGCGCAGGCACCGCCGGAGCGTCGTCCGTCTCGTGGACCCCAATCCACGACAAAATGGCACGCTGAACCGCCATTGCGCCGTTATCGGTCGGTGGCGACGTCGCGCAGTCGGCGGCGACGGTTCCGGTTCAGAAAAATATTCTTCGCCATTCGAAACCGTATCCAATCGCATACGAAACCGTTATCAGGCGGACGACCCACGGTTTACACGACAGAGTACTATGGCACGCCTCGAACTATCCAACCTGCACGCGGAAGTGGCGGACGGCGACGAGAAGATCCTCGAGGGCGTCGACCTCGAGGTCGAGTCGGGCGAGATCCACGCCCTGATGGGGCCGAACGGCTCCGGGAAGTCGACGACCGCGAAGGTCATCGCCGGCCACCCGGCCTACGAGGTCACCGAGGGCGAGGTGCTGATCCACCTCGAGGACGACGAGTTCGGCGACGACGTCGAGATCGACGAGGACCAGCGCACCTGGAACCTGCTGGAACTCGAGCCCAACGAGCGCGCGGCGCTGGGCGTCTTCCTGGGCTTCCAGTACCCCGCCGAGATCGAGGGCGTCACGATGACGAACTTCCTCCGCACGGCGCTCAACGCCAAAATCGAGGAGCGCGAGGAGCTCTTCGAGGACGAGGACGAAGCGGAAGCGGAAGCGGAAGCGGAGGAGGACGAAGGCTTCGAGACGTCGCCGATGGAAGGTAACGTCGACGAAGGCGAGGTCGGCGTCGCCGAGTTCCAGCAGATCCTCCAGGAGAAGATGGAGCAACTGGACATGGACGAGCGGTTCGCCCAGCGCTACCTCAACGCCGGCTTCTCCGGCGGCGAGAAGAAACAGAACGAGGTCCTCCAGGCCGCCATCCTCGAGCCGTCGGTCGCCGTCTTAGACGAGATCGACTCCGGGCTCGACATCGACCGCCTGCAGGACGTCTCGAACGGGATCAACGCCCTTCGCGACGAGCAGGGCACCGGGATCCTCCAGATCACCCACTACCAGCGCATCCTCGACTACGTCGAGCCCGATCACGTCCACGTGATGCTCGACGGCCAGATCGCCAAAAGCGGCGACGCCTCGCTCGCAGAGGAACTCGAGGACAAGGGGTACGACTGGGTCCGCGACGAGGTCTACGGCACGGCGTAACCGGATTCGACTAGAACAACCGTAATAACGCTACAGCCGTAAACACGAATACATACCAATCATGAGTTCCGAACAAGACCACCTCAAAGACACCGACACCGAGGCGCGCTTCGAGTTCAAGAAGGAGCAAAACGCCGCCGTCAAGTCCGACAAGGGCCTGACCGAAGAGGTCATCCGGATGATCTCCGAGGACAAAGACGAGCCCGACTGGATGCTCGAGCGGCGTCTGCGCGCGCTCAAGCAGTACCAGAACATGCCGATGCCGACCGACTGGCCCGGTCAGCCGGACCTGACCGAGCTGGACATCGAGGAGATCGTCCCCTACATCCGGCCGGACGTCGACAAGCGCGAGGGTGTCGACGACTGGACCGAGCTCCCCGACGAGATCAAGGACACCTTCGACAAGCTGGGCATCCCGGAAGCCGAGAAGAACGCCCTCTCGGGCGTCGGCGCCCAGTACGAATCGGAGGTCGTCTACCAGAACATGCAAGAGCAGTGGGAGGAGAAGGGCGTCATCTTCATGAACATGGACAAGGCGGTTCAGGAGCACCCTGAGCTCGTCAAAGAGCACTTCATGACGACCTGTGTCCCCCCGAGCGACAACAAGTTCGCCGCGCTCCACGGCGCCGTCTGGTCGGGCGGCTCGTTCGTCTACGTCCCCGAGGGCGTCACCGTCGAGATGCCCGTGCAGGCGTACTTCCGGATGAACTCCGAGGGGATGGGCCAGTTCGAGCACACGCTCATCATCGCCGAGGAGGGCTCGGAGGTCCACTACATCGAGGGCTGTTCCGCGCCGAAGTACGGCACCCACAACCTCCACAGCGGGGGCGTTGAGGTCTTCGTCGGCGAGGACGCCCACGTCCAGTACTCCACGGTACAGAACTGGTCGAAGAACACGTTCAACCTCAACACCAAACGCGCCATTGTCGAGGAGAACGGCACCATGGAGTGGGTCTCGGGCTCGATGGGTTCGAAAGCGACCATGCTCTACCCGTGTACGATCCTCAAGGGTCGCGGCGCGACCGACACCCACATCACCATCGCCTTCGCGGGCGAGGATCAGGACATCGACACCGGCGCGAAGGTCTATCACAACGCGCCCGAGACGTCCTCGACCATCGAGTCGAAGTCGATCTCGAAGGACGGCGGCCGCACCAACTACCGCGGCCTCGTCCACATCGCCGACGGCGCCGAGAACTCCTCGACCGCCGTCGAGTGTGACGCCCTGATGTTCGACAACGAGTCCACCTCGGACACCATGCCGTACATGGAGATCGAGGAGTCGAAGGTCGACGTCGCCCACGAGGCGACCGTCGGCAAGATCGGCGACGAGGACATCTTCTATCTGCAGAGCCGCGGACTCGACGACGACGACGCCAAGAAGATGATCGTCGCCGGCTTCATCGAGCCGATCACGGAGGAACTGCCCATCGAGTACGCGGTCGAACTCAACCGCCTCATCGAACTCGAGATGGAGGGAAGCCTCGGATAACATGAGCACGCAGGTACACGCCAATCTGACGGACGAGCAGGTACGCGAGATCAGCGGCAATCTCGACGAGCCCGAGTGGCTCCTCGAGACCCGTCTCGAGGCCCTCGAGGCCCTCGAGTCCCTCGAGATGCCCGACGTCATCCGGACGCCGGGGCGGGACTGGACGAACCTTCACGAGCTCGACTTCGAGTCGCTCGTGGATCCGCTCAACGCCGCGGAGAACAAAGACCAGATCGGCCCCGACGAGGCCGAGGTCCTGCCCTGGAGCGAGGCCGTCGACGAGCACGAGGAGCTCCTGCGGGAGCACTTCGGTTCCATCGTCGATCCCCAGGAGAACTACCTGACGGCGCTTTCGACTGCGCTGTTTAGCACCGGGACCGTGATCTACGTCCCCGAGGGCGTCGACGCCGAGGACGTCACGATCCGGACCGAGCAGAACTCCCGCTCGCTGTTCAACTACACGCTCGTCGTCGCCGAGGAGTCGAGTTCGGTGACGATCCTCGAGCGGCAGTCGACCGGCACCGAGCAGGACGAGCAGTACTACAGCGGGATCGTCGAAGTCGCCGCCGGCGAGAACAGCAACGTCCAGTACGGTAGCCTCCAGAACCTCTCGGAGGAGGCGTACAACTTCGCCGCCAAACGTGGCGACGCCGATACCTACGCCACGATCGACTGGATCGAGGTCAACCTCGGCACGCAGCTGACCAAGTCCGGCGTCTCGACGGAGCTCAACGGCGATGGCTCCGAGACCCAGATCGTCGGCGCCTTCTACGGGCACAACGATCAGCACTTCGACCTCGACGCGAAGGTCTGGCACCGCGCCGAGCACACGACCGCCGATCTGGTCACCCGCGGCGTCACCGACGACGTCGCCCGCTCGGTCTACGAGGGCGTCCAGGACGTCGGCCGCGAGGCCTGGGACACGAGCTCCTACCAGCGCGAGAACACGCTGATGCTCTCCGACGAGAGCGAGGCCGACGCCTCGCCGAAGCTGATCATCAACAACCACGACACCGAAGCCAGCCACTCGGCGACGGTCGGCCAGATCGACCAGGAGGAGCTGTTCTACATGATCTCCCGCGGGGTCGACCCCCGCGCTGCGCGGAACATGCTCGTCGAAGGGTTCTTCACGCCCGTCCTCGAGGAGATCGCGGTCGACGAGCTCCGCGAGGACCTCGAGGAACTGGTCGTCTCCCGGCTTCACCAGCGCGACTGACGAGACGCTCCACCCTCGGTCCGATTTCGGGGCGAAAACGAAACGCGGCTCGTCTGCCGAGTTCTTTTGTAGTGGACCCCGGCACCGAGGAGTGATGCGGAAGCTGTCCGTCGAGTTCGACGGCGACACGTTCGCCGCCCTCGAGCGGGAGAACGGCGTCTAAGAATCGGGAGCCGGAGTGACTACGTTCGGTGGCTCGTCGCACACCGCGGTGCGGTCGGGGCCGACGAGACGCCTCGGCGACGAGCCGGGAAGATGCCTGAAGTTAAGTAGCGCGCTCACCCACGATACGGGTATGAGTCTGGGACAGCGCGTCTCGAGCGACCACCAGCTCGCCCGACTCCTCCAGATCGGCGTCGTTCTGGAGGAGGTGGTCGAATCCCGCGCCGCCCACCACCTCGAGTCGTTGCCCGCCGACGAGCGCGAGGCGATCGACGAGGAGGTGCGAGCGCTGCTCGCCGACGCTGCCGACGAATCCGCCGAACACCGCGAACGGCTCGAGGCACTGGTCGACGAGCTCGAGGCCGAAACCGTCGCCTACGAGGAGATCAACGCGTTGGTCGACGCGCAGTACGGCCCTCCCGAGGACACCGACGGCGTGCTCTACGATCAACTCTGTAACGAGGAAACCGCCTACAAGTTCTACGACGATCTGATCGAGGCGGTCGAGGCGTCGGACGCGGCGTTCGACATCGACCGCGAGCGATTGCTGGAGACGCTGTACGACATCCGCGAGGAGGAACGGGAGGGCGTCGAGGAGGTAACCGAGATCATGGAGCGCAGAGCATGATCGGCGTCCGGAGTTCGCGACGACCGACGACCGACACCGACACTGACGGAGGACCGCGATGAATACCGCAGACCAGTATCTCAAGGCGATCTATCTCGCACAGCGCATCGACGACGGACCGGCCTCGACCGGCACCCTCGCCGACCTCCTCGGGGTCAGCCCGGCCAGCGTCAACGAGATGGTCGGCAAGCTCGAGAGCCGGGAACTCGTCGAGCACGAGAAGTACAAGGGAGCCAGCCTCACCGACGAGGGACTCGAGCGCGCCCACGACGCCCTCCAGACGTACTGCATCATCGAGCGGTTCCTCGCGAACGTCCTCGAGGTCGAAGAGTTCCGCGAGGAGGCCCACGCTCTCGAGGCGGTGATCGACGACACCGTCGCCGACCGGCTCGACACGATCATCGACCGCCCCGAGGAGTGTCCCGACTGTTTCGACCCCGAGGCGGACTGCTGTAAGTACCTCGAGGTCGAACCGAGCCGAGCGGACTAGGGTTCCCGAAGGGGCTCACTCCGAGCCGAACCGGACGTATCGGCGACCGACGATCGCCGCACAGACGAGCGCCACAACGACGGTCGCCGAGAGCTCGATCGGAAGCGACCACGTCTCGCCGTTCCAGTCGTCCTCGAAGACCGTCGCGTAGTAGTTCGCCGCCGCCGATCCGTGCACGGCGAGTAACACCTCCCGGTTGTTTCGCAGCGAGTTGTCGTTCCAGTTGGCGCTGCCGACGACGACGGTCTCGCGGTCGATCACGATCCCCTTCGCGTGGATCTTTTCGAACGCGTCGCCCTCCTCGACGAGGGCGGCCTCCAGCGGAAGCTCCTCCTCGTCGGCCGTTCGCTCGAGTTCGTCGACCAGCGCTCCGTTTTCCTCCTCGACGTACCAGCTCGAGTCGAGCAGGATCCGAACGTCGACGCCGCGACGCGCCGCGTCGATCGCCTCTTGGAGCAACGAGACGTCCGCGGCGATACTGGCCTGCTTGATCAGGATCTCGTCGTCGGCGCTGGCGAGTAGCTCGCCGAGCCGTCCCTCCGCGTTCTCGGGAGCGAGCAGGAGTTCGGCCGAGTCGACGGGAACCGTCTCGGGCTCGTGAGTCGAGTCGAACTCCCGCAAGGGTGCCGGTTCGTCCTCGGCGAACGAAGCGTTCTCGAGGTAGGACGTGCCGGACTCGGTGTCCCATCCCTCGAAGTCGGCCTCGAACACGGCGGCGAGGTCGGCCGCGAGTCGATCGTTCTCGACGCGGACGCCCCAGCCGCGACTCGACTCGCCGCCGATCCCGGAGGCCTTCCAGTTCTCCGTCGTCACGAGGACCGTCTCGTCGGCGACGGCGTACTTCGGATGGTGGTACCGGTAGCGCGCGTCCCGACCCCCGACGACCCTGACGTCGACGCCCCCGCGCTCGAGGGTCTCGAGGACCGACGCGGTCGCCGCGGGCGTTCCGCCGACGGGGCTCGCCTCGAGCAGTACCGACACGTCGACGCCCCGGTCAGCCGCCGCGACGAGGTCGTCGGCGATCTCGTCGTCGGTGACGGTGTAGCCCGCCAGCAGGAGCCGATCGTCGGCAGAACGGATCGTTTCGCGCGGGACGCCGGGGCCGTCGGGGAGGACGAACGCGGTCGCCTCGTCGGCGTCGGCTGTCGACACCGGAAGGCAGGTCGCGCCGCGGGGCCACCACTCGCCGCGGGCGGGTGCGTCGCCGGCGTCCCCTCCCGTTCGGTACCACCGCTCGGCCGTCGGCGCGCGATCGTACGCGACCGCGTCCGCGACTCGATCGCCGTCGCGAAGCTCGAGGTCGTCGCCGTCGGCGGCGAGTCGCAGCGTGCCCTCGAGTTCGGCGACCGGATCGTCGGTCAGTTCGCGCGTCGTTTCGGGCGCGGTCGTGAGCGCGATCCGACCCGACACGGTCTCGTTCGGGAGCCGTGCGGTCGTGTGACCGTCCGTAATCGTCCAGTTTCCGAGGTTCGTTTCCGGGGGCGTCTCGACGACGAGGTACTCCCCGGCGTTCCCGTGCGTGGTCGGATTCGGGTAGAGTTCGACGATCCGCGGGTCCGACGGCGTCTCCGCGGCGTCGGTCGGCCGGGGACAGACGGGGTCGCCTCCCGCGGGCGTCGTCGCGTCCGCGAGAGCGGGCGAGGGCCCGCCCGCCACCGCGTCCGTTCCGGAGGCGGGAGGAACGGTCACGGACGGGTCCGGCGGAGTCGGTGAGTGGGTCCCGGCGCCGCCGACGATCGGAGCGGGTACCGCGGCGACCAGCAGCGCCGTCGCGACGAGAGCGAACGCAATTCGCCGACGAAGCATCGGTTCGTCTGGCCGCGGCTTCGTGCTTAAACTCGCGGAACGGAGCGGGCTCGCGGACGGCGGTCCGTCTCAGGCCGCGGGCTCGAGGTCGGCGCGCTCGGCTTCGGCCTGGACGAGGTAGGCGCGGTCGTCGGCGTAGTCGGCGACGATCTCGAGCGCGTCCGCCGTCCCGATCTGGTTGAGCGCCCAGGCGGCACTGGCTCGAACGCGGTCGGCGTCGTCGTCCTCGAGAACGTCGGCCAGCGGATCGATAGCGCGGGTGTCACCGATCAGCCCGAGCGCGCGGGCGGCGTTGCTGCGGACGGCCGGGTCGTCGTTGGTCGCGAGCTCCTCGGCGATCGGCTGCACGGCGTCCGCGGCGCCGATCTCGCCCAGCGCCCTGAACGCGGGGCGCTGGAGCTGGATGTTCGAGTCGACGTAGTCGAGCAGGGTCTCGACGACCTGTTCGTCGGCGACGCCGATCTTTCCGAGGATGCTCATGGCCTTCGTATCCCGACGGTTGGCCTTCTGGACCATCGCATCGGTCGCCTCCGAAGGACCCATTCGCTCCAGTGACTCCATGCAGTGTTCCTCCATGAACTCCGAGCCCAGCGAGTCCAGCGCGAGCAGGATCATCTCGACGTTGCCGCGCTTCTCGTGGACCTTCAGGGCTTGCCACTCCGGCGGGAAGTCCTTGACGTGGTCGAGCACGTCGTAAAAGCCCTCGCGGCGGAGCTGCTCGCGGACCTTCAGGTCGGTCCACTCGGTGGCGTCGTCGACGTCGCCCTCGAACTCGTCGGTCGCCTCGAGCAAGGCGGCGATCGTCTCGGCGTCCTCGTCGGGGTCGAGGTCGGCGGCCTCGACGGCGTCGGTAACGTCCTCGAGCGTCGTCGCGAGCCGTTCGGGAACGCCCTCCTCGTCGGGATCCGGCGCGTCCTCGCGGAGCTTGGCGCCTTCGGTCGGCTCCAGATCGTCGGGCAGCGAGACCGAGGCGCCGAGCAGGTCGTTCGCGTCAGCGAGGAAGTCGTCGACGGCGTCGATCAGTTCCTCCTCGCCCTCGATCGTCCAGCGGGTGCCCGTGATCGTGCCGCTGACGCCCTCGATCTCGCCGATCACGTCCTCGGCGTAGGGACCGCGCTGGTCCTCGAGGTCGTCCTCGAGATCCTCGAGGTCGCTCTCGATGTCGTCGTAGCGGTCCTGCAGTTCCTCCTCGGGGTGGACGACGTCTTCCTCGTCCTCGTCGTCTTCGTCCTCCTCGGGCGGTTCGGGGATCTCGAGATTCTCGAGTTCCTCGCGAAACGCCTCGAGTTTCGGCTCGACGTCGTCGAGGTCGTCCTCGGTCTCGGCGGCCTCGAGTTCGGCCTCGAACTCCTCGATCTGGGTTTCGAAGGCGTCGAGCTCTCCGCGGATCGCCTCGAGCTCGTTTACGTCCTCGGCGACGTCGTTCGCGTCCGGTTCTCCATCCCCCTCGGTCGGCTCCTCGGCCGGCGCGTCGTCGCCGTTCGTCTCGTCCTCGCTCATCGACTCACCCGGGGACGACACCGACGCGTGGCTTCGTTCATACGTACCGATCGTGTCAGCACGTTCCTAAGCGTTTCCATGCAGGTCGGTTTCGGGCCGACGGGGCTGCGGTCGCCAGTAGAGCCAGGGACTCAGCGTCATGTACGCGATCCCGAGCGTCAGCAGGGCGTAGGGGAAGGTGCGACCCGCGGCCGTCGGCACGAGGATCGCCAGCGCGTGGACGACGCCCATGATGGCGGCGTCTCGAGCGAGCAGGTCGGGGTAGCGGATTCGCGAGACCATCAGGTAGGTAAAGGCGGCCGTGACCGCCAGGATGAGCACGGGTGCATCGGCGGGGTCGCCCGCGAGGATCGCGGCGCCGATGATCGTCGCCGCCAGCGTCGTCTGGACGCCCTCGGTGTAGCAACCGGTCACGTCGTAGGCGGTGTACAGCCCGAGTCGGGTGACCGCCATCGCGACGAACAGCGCACAGACCGCGGTGACGACGAGCAACTCGGCGGTGACGGCGCCGAAGCCGATCCCGAGCCCGTCCGTGACGACGACGAACGCGAGGACTGCGGGGGCGACCGAGAAGGAGGCGACGTCGGCAAGCGAGTCGAGGTACGGGCCCGCCTCGGTCCCGCCGTAGCGGCGCGCGAGCAGTCCGTCCAGTCCGTCGGCGATCGCCGCCAACAGGATCAGCCGCGCGGCGAGTTCGATCTCGACGAACGCGACGACGATCGCGACGAATCCCAGCGTCGCGTTGGCGATCGTCACCGCGTCCGCGACACCCAGCCGTCCGACGAACCGCGGAAGCATACGTTCGATACGGGTAGCGGATACCTTACGTGTTTTCGTTTCGTCGGAATTATCGTTGATTCGACTCGACGTCGTCATAAAGGAGTCGCGACGAGTCGAACGATCCGGCGCTCGAGCGTCCGCGCGTTCGTTTCCGTCGACGCCGCATCGCGGCGTGCAATCGGCTCCGACCGATGGTTACGGCGACGGACCGGCCCGTGATCGCACTCGACTTGCGAACCCGTTCGGATCAGCGCGTTCCGATTCGAGAATCGAACCGGGGCCGTTATGTCGCGACCGTCCCAACGTCCGCGCATGAACCGGCGCGTCTACCTCGCCGCCGTCGGGACCGCCGCCTCGGCCGGTCTGGCCGGCTGTGCGTCCGTTCTCAACGTCTTCGAGGACGACGAAACGGGCGACGACGAGGGGTTCGACATCGGGATGAACCGCAACGCGTTCCGCCCCGAAACGTACGAGGCGAGCGTCGGCGAGACCGTCGTCTGGAAGAACACGAGCGGCGCCGACCACACCGTCACCGCCCTCGAGGATCAGATCCCCGACGAGGCCGCGTACTTCGCGAGCGGCGGCTACGACGGCGAGCAGGCGGCGATCGACGCTTGGCACGAGTCCCGCGGCGGCGGGCTCAGTCCCCGTGAGACGTACGAACACACCTTCGAGGTCGCCGGGACCTACACCTACATCTGCGAACCCCACGTCAAGGGTGGGATGATCGGCGAAATTGTCGTCGAGTAGTCTCGGCTCGCTCGAGCGCCGGCTCCTCGCGTTCGCGCGACGGTGGCCGAAAAAACGAAATCGATCCCGAACCGCCGGTTACTCGTCGGTCGCGACGTCTTCCTCGTCGACGTCGACGGCGGTCGCTTCCTCCTCGGCGACTTCCTCGGGGTGGGCCTCGAGGGACGTCTTCTGGATCTCGACTCGGCGCAGCGGGTAGATCGTCTTGGCCTCGCCGTAGATCGCCGAGGAGAGCCGTCCCTCGACGATGCTGTCGATGAGTTCCTCGAAGGTGCGCTCGGCGGCAGCCTCCTCGATCATCTCGACCATTCGCTCGCGGATGGCCTTCTCCTGGCTGGCGTCGGCCTTTTTCGTCGTGAAGGCGACGGGCTGGACCTGGACGCGGTAGTCGTCGGTCGTGAGGACGGTGACGTAGGCCTCGATCTTCGAGGCGCCGCGACGGACCAGCGAGCGCAGGTAGTCGCGGGTCAGCGCGTGCTCCTGGAACTCCGTGTACGCCGCGTCGCTGCCGACGTCGGTGATCTTGAAGGTCAGCTTCGTGTTGTTCTCGCTGGCGTTGTCGGTCAGCTCGCCGAGCGTCGTTTCGATGGTTCGGTCGTAGACTTTCTCCGGTTCGTCAGCGGGGGTCTCGCCGAGCTCCGTGCGGTCGAACTGCTCGGGAGCGTGGACGGTGTACCACCGCTTTTCCTGTTTCGTGCGTGAAACTGAACGTTCGCTCATGATTCTGTGTTATCTGGGGTGTCGGACGCAGTGCCCGCGTCCGTCGGGTGTGCGTGCTGTGCGACCTCGAGCGCGACCGCGAGGTTGACCGCGTAGTCGTCGACCGTCGAGCGGAGCCCGGCGGTCGTCTCGCGTTCGATCCGCGTGACGACCGCGTCGGCCTCCGTCGTCGTCTCCATCTCGGCGGTGTTGTCGGGCGCGAGCGCCCGCGCGATCAGCTCCGGATCGTCGTGGGTCGTCCGGATCGTCGCGCGCCGGCTCATCGGAACTCCCTCGCTGCCGCGGTGATCGTCGACTCGTCCACGTCGGGGTCGTACCGCAGGTAGCCGCGTCGCGGCCCCTCGTCGTACGCGACGGCGTCGCCGGTTTCGTCGGCGAGCGTCCGCGCGATCGCCTCGATCGGCGCGTCGGCGGCGTCTGCCGCGACCAGCGCCGCCTCGCCGTCGCCGACCGCCAACACGGCGGGTTCGGGCGAGCGATAGGCGACCGCGAGCTCGGCGACCGTCTCGACGGGTCCGTCCTCGATCTCGAGGACGACCAGGCCGTCATGGCGACTCGCCGCGGCCGAATCGAGCGCCGCGTGGGCGCGACGGCCGTGGGTTCGCCAGGCCTCGAGCGCGGCTCGATCGACGCCGTGGCCCATCGCGAGCGCGACGCCGGTTCCCGGTTCGGTCCGGGCCGTCGCCGCCAGCACGTCGGCGTAGCCGCCGACGGTCGCGAACGGCCCCTCGGGGGTCGCGTACGGCTTCAGTGCCCGCCCGATCGACTCGGCGCTCCGGTCGGTCGCGTCCGCGGCGCCGACGACCTCGAGGGCGACCAGCGAGCCGATCGCCCGGTGGTCGTCGGCCGCGGGCTCGTCGGGAACCTCGAGCGCCGCGAGCGCGTCGCGAACCGCGTCCGGATCGCCGGACCACGGCGCGCGGAGGCGGGTCGAGTGTGCGAGCCCCGCGACGGGATCCGCGGTCGGCACCGCGACGCCCGGTCGGCGCTCGACGAGACCGCGCTCGCGCGCGGTCTCGAGGAGCCACTCGCTCTCGCCGGCGCCGGGGTCGCTCCCGGCCGCGACGAGTCCCGCGAGCGCGAGGACGAGGTCGGGCGTCTCGCCGAGTTCGCGGACGAGTTCGACGGCCTCGAGCGTCGCCGTCCTGTCGGTCGCGTCGAGCCGAACCGCGCCGACGTCCGCGTCGGCGCCGCCGACGACGATCGTCGCGTCGTCGGCCTCGGGTTCGCCGGCCGTCGCCCGTTCGGACCGTTCAGCGACGGTGCGGCCGACGGTTGCCTGGAACGGCGTCCCGCGCTCGCGCAGCGCCCGCGCGAGCAGTCCGGTCGCCGCGAGCGCGTCGCCGTCGGCGCTCGTGACGAGCCGAACGAAGCCCGCGCTCTCGAGGGGGGCTGGCGTCGTCTCGGCGGTTCGACCCTCCGTGGACATCGCTTACTCCTCGAGGAGCTCGACCGCCACGTCGTAGGAGTACTGGAAGTCGGCCTCGAGTTCGTCGCCGCGGTAGTAGTCGACGAGGCGGCGGACCTTCGACTCGGTGTTTTGTAGGGCGCGCTTGTTCTGGTAGTCCTGGGGGTTCTCCCGGATGTGCTCGCGCAGGCGGACTGCCCGCTGCATCAGGCTGCGCAGGTCCTCGGGGATATCGGCTTTCGCGTCGTTCTCCTCGAGGATCTCGGTGATCTTCTTTCCGGTCGCCAGCTTGACGTCCGGAACGGGCGTGCCCGTGACGCCCTCGTCGCGCAGCTTGAGCCCGATCTGGCTGGGATCGTGGCCCTGCTCTGCCAGTTCGACGACGCGGGCTTCGATGTCGTCCGCGTCGACGTCGCTCCACTCCGGCGGTTCGTCTGCCGTCGGCTTGTCCGATCCGGACGAGCCGCGACGGCGGGTATGCATTCGTGCCATTGGTGAGGATAGGAACCGCACTGACCGCTCGAGCGTTCGACAGCCGGGGATCCGGCTGCCCGTGCACTTCCGCAATCCCAAGCCGCCCGAAAGGGTGGACGGCGGTGTCGGATTTGCGGCCGTGCGCTTCCCACCGTCGCTACCGGGAGCAGCGACTAAAGAGTTGTGTCCTGCCGTCAGCCCTGCCCGACCATCGACTCCTCGTCCTCCCACTCCCGTTCGCGGAGTTCGTACTTCTGGATCTTGCCCGTCGCGGTCTTGGGCAGTTCGTCGACGAACTCGACGCGGTGGACGACCTTGTAGCCCGCGAGCCGCTCGCGGGTGTAGGCCGTCAGGTCGTCCTCGGTGACCGGCGGGTTCTCGGGATCACCGTTTGCCGGCACGACGAACGCCTTCGGCGTCTCGCCCCACTTCTCGCTGGGCGCGGGGATGATCGCGACGTCGGCGACGTCGGGATGGTCGAAGAGGGCGTCCTCGAGTTCGATGCTCGAGATGTTCTCCCCGCCCGAGACGATGATGTCTTTCTTGCGGTCCTGGATCGCCATCAGGCCGTCTTCGTTCACGACCGCCAGGTCGCCGGTGTGGAACCAGCCCTCGCGTTTGTCGTCGAACGCCTCCTCGGTCTCCTCCGGTTTCTCCCAGTACCCCTCCATGACCTGGTTTCCTCGGACGAGGATCTCGCCGATCGTCTCGTCGTCCCAGGGCACTTCGTTCCCGTCGTCGTCGACGACCTCGACCTCGGTCCCGAGCGGGGCGATCCCCTGGCGCTTTTTCAGCGCGAACCGCTCCTCGCTGTCCTCGTCGATCAGCCGCCGGGTCGCGGAGGTACCGATCAGCGGGCCCGTCTCGGTCGCCCCGTAGAGCTGGCGGAAGTACCAGCCGAACTCCTCCTCGACGGTCTCGATGATGCTTTCGGGTGGCGCTGCGCCGGCCGCGGTGACCCGAATCGACGCGTCGCCCGTTGTCGGCACGTCCGTCTCCTCGAGGTACTCCTCGAACAGGGTGAGGACGGTCGGCGCACAGCAGAGGAAGGAGACGTCCTCCTCGCGGATCTGCCGGAGGTTCGCCTCGGCGTCGACGCCGCGAGTGCAGACGTGTTTGGCGCCCATCCCCGTGATCGCGTAGATGTGCCCCCAGCCGTTGACGTGAAACATCGGCAGCGTCCAGAGGTAGACGTCGTCGTCGCGGATCTCGTGGTGGATCGTCACCAGCTGGGCGTGCAGCGACTCGGTGCGGTGAGTCCGCATGACGCCCTTCGGGTCACCTGTCGTCCCCGAGGTGTAGTTGATCGTGATGACGTCGTCCTCGCTCATTTCGGGGCGGTCGTAGTCGGGATCGGTTTCGGCGATCAGGTCCTCGAAGTCCTCCCACTCGCCCTCGCAGTCCTCGAGCGCGTCGGCGTCGGTCGCGATAAAGGTCTCCGTCGGCACCTCGTCGCGGACGGCGTCGATCTTGCGGGCGTACTCGTAGTCCGCGACGACGGCGTCGACGCCCGCGTCCGAGAGCATGTACTCGTAGTCCTCGGGCGTCAGCCGGTAGTTCAGCGGCGTGTGGATCGCCCCGAGCTGCATGATTCCGTACGCGGCCTCGAGGTGATAGTGGGTGTTCGGATCGAGCACCGCCACCCGATCGCCCTTCTCGATGCCCCGCTCCTGAAGCACCGCCGAGAGCCGGTCGGCGCGGTCGCCGAACTCGTCGTAGGTGTACCGTTCACCCGTCGTGGCGACGACGGCCTCCTCGTCGCCGTAGTACTTGCGCGCCCGGTCGAGAAAGTCTGTTACGAGGAGCGGAACCTCCATATACGAGGTTCTTGAGTATCGTTCATTATACTCCTTGCGGATGAGTCAATCGGTGCCAAAACCGAAACTCGGCGCCCCAACGGCCGAAGCCGTTCGGTCTATTGTTGGCCGACCCGGCGCTCGGCGTCGTCCCAGTACTCCTCGCGGAGCTCGTACTTCTGGACCTTCCCCGTCGCCGTCTCGGGGAGGTCCTCGACGAACTCGACGCTGGTCGGCTTCTTGTAGCCCGCCAGGCGGTCGGTGACGAACTCGACGATCTCGTCCTCGGTCGGCTCGGCGTCCGCGGCGGGGACGATCAGCGCCTTTGGCGTCTCACCCCACTGCTCGCTGGGGACGGGGATCACCGCCGCCTTCTGGACGTCCGGGTGGTCGTAGAGGACGTCCTCGAGTTCGATGCTCGAGATGTTCTCCCCGCCGGAGATGATGATGTCCTTCTTGCGGTCCTGGATCGCGACCATCCCGTCCTCGTCGATCGTCGCGAGGTCGCCGGTGTGGAAGTAGCCCTCGAGGCGCTCGTTGAAGGCTCGCTCGGTCTCCTCGGGTTTGTTGAGGTAGCGATCCATCACCTGGTTGCCCCGGACGACGATCTCGCCGATCGTTCTCCCGTCGCGGGGAACGTCCTCGCCGTCCTCGTCGACGATCCTGACGTCAGTACACAGCGTCTCGGCGCCCTGCTTGACCTTGAGCTCGCGGCCGCGCTGGGCGAGTCGGCGCGGCGAGTTGCTGGTCGTGATGATCGGCGCCGTCTCCGTGAGACCGTAGATGTGGATGATCCGCCAGTCGAACTCGTCCTCGACGGTCTCGATGGTCGCGGTCGCGGGCGCGCTGCCGGCGGTCGCGATCCGCACGTCGCGGTCGCCGGTCGTCTCGAACGCTCCGGCGGTTTCACCGCCTTCGCCTCGCTGCCCCTCCGGCGCAGCGCGGTCGTCGTGGTACTGGGTCAGCGAATTGAGCACCGTCGGCGCGCCGCACATGAACGTGACGTCGTACTCCCGGACGCGGTCGAACACGCCCTCGGCGTCGAACGTGCGCTGACAGACGTGGGTCCCGCCGGTGCCCGTGATCGCGTACGTGTGCCCCCAGCCGTTGCAGTGAAACATCGGCAGCGTCCAGAGGTAGTTGTCGTCGTCCCGGATCTCCATGTGCTGGTTCAACACGAGGGCGTGCCAGTGTTCGGTGCGGTGGGTCCGGACGACGCCCTTCGGATCGCCCGTCGTTCCCGAGGTGTAGTTGATGCTGGCATCGTCGTCCTCGCCGATGTCGGGGCGGTCGGGTTCGTCGGCGGAGTGACCCTCGAGGAACGCCTCGTAGTCGGTCCACTCGCCGTCGATCTCGTCGGCCCGGTAACCGACGAACGTCTCGGCGGGGATCGAATCGCGGATCGGCTCGATCTTCTCGGCGTACTCGTAGTCGGCGATCAGCGTGTTCGCCTCGCAGTCCCCGAGGATGTACTCGTACTCGCCGGGCGTCAGGCGGTAGTTCAGCGGAACGAACACCGCCCCCAGCTTGTTCGTCGCGTACAGCGTCTCGATGAAGTAGTGGGTATTCGGCGCCAGCAGCGCGACCCGGTTGCCCTGCTCGACCCCGCTCTCCTCGAGGGCGTGGGCGAGCCGGTTCACCCGCTCGTCGACCTCCGCGTAGGTGTACTCGGTGCCGTCGTGGGCGACGATCCCCGTTACGTCGTCGTAGAGGTCGACCGCTCGGTCGAGGAAGTCCGTGGTCCGCATTGCCGTTTTCATGGGGTACATTCACACCCAAAGGCAGTATCTGCCTAATCTTTTATCATTGACGACGGTGCCCGCCCGCGATTCGATGACCCGGGGTCGCGAGTGGTTCGGAAGTCTCGAGGATCGAATCGAACGACGTGGCTCGAGACCACACACCGTGTCCTTCCCCGCCGCTGTCGCCCGATATCGAGGGGTTTATACCGGTGTGTACGAAAGTGAGGAGTGCAGGCGAGGGCTCGTAGATCAGTGGTAGATCACTCCCTTGGCATGGGAGAGGCCCCGGGTTCAAATCCCGGCGAGTCCACTAATTTTGCGGCGAGCAATTCTCGAGCCGCAAATTCGTGATACGAGCGGGATTTGAACGAGATCAGTCGCAGTCCGGGAAGTGAGCGCAGCGAGCGACCCGGAACGTCTAGGCGTAGTTCAACATCCCGGCGAGTCCACTTCTTGCCGTTCACTTCGTTCACTCTAGTCAGTCGATTCGCCGTCCCTCGCAAACCACCCGGTCTGCTCAGTCCCGACGAGCGCATATTCGTTCTCCCCGGGCGCTATCCGTTCGATAGCGTCGAGGTCCGCGTGTTCCGACTGGTACCCCGAATCCCGTCTTGAGCGAGTTCGCGTCGTTCCGTCCGCGCTGTTGCTCCAGTCGGTTGACTCGCCGTACCGCGCTCCGGACCGATTCTATGTCGTCTGATATTAGATTTTATGAATTTCAAACTATTCCGTAAAATGAATTTATCGGGTTAGGGGAAATATTCTCAGTCGAGTACTTCAACGACGCATGAGTGACTATCTGCGATCCAGACGACGGGTGCTACAGACGGCGGGCGCAACGATCGGCGGCGGACTCGCGACGGGAATCGGCGGCGCGGACGGCGACGGTCGCGACGAGGACGCCGTCCTCGAGGATCTTCCGACGACGTTTTCGGCGACGCTGACCGACGCGGTCGTCCCCTACGAGGTCGAGACGAACGCCTGCGGAACCGCCGCGTTCGAGATCGACCTCGAGGCGCGGGCCGTCCACTACGCGATCGACGTCGAGTGGCTCTGCGATCCCATCGCGGTCAGGATCCGCTCCGGGAACGACGACGGCGAGGGTCGCGGTCTCGTCCAGCTCTATCCTCGAGCGGGGACGGCCGATCGCATCGAGGGTCGGTTCGACGGCACGCTCGCGGAGGGGACGCTCACTCTCGAGGATCTTCTCGGAGCGTTCGATCGGTCGGACCTCGAGGCGATCGCCACCGAGTTGGCCGAGGGCGAGGTGTACGTCAGCGTGGCCACTGAATCGTATCCGACGGGCGAGCTTCGCGGCCGAATCGTCTGCGAAGACGACCGCGAATCGGGCGACGGAGACGGGTCCGAGGACGAAACGCGCGAAGGCGACTCTACGGAAGAGACGACAGACGAGGCGTCCGGAGACGCCGAACAGGACGCCACAGACGAGGCGTCCGAGAACGATTCCGGGCGGGATACGGCGGACGAGACACCCGAAGGCGACACCGAACAAGACCCCGCAGACGAGGCAGCCGAGGAAAACTCGAAGGAAGGTTCCGACGACGAGTCGTCGGAGACCGATCGCAGCGGAGAAACGGTCTACGGAGCGCCCGAGGATCCGGACGACGAGTAGCCGAACCGGACGATCTCTTTCGTACTCGAGTGCGGCGATTCGCCGATCGCGCGGATCGACACCGTTCGATCGACCGCGATCAACGGACGGGACCCGTCCGGCTACCGTGATCGCACCGCCGTTGATCGTCCGGCCTCGAGCCGTCACCGCGACGTTCTACCGTCGAGTCAGTGAGGAGACGCCGGCTCGGAGTCGGACCGTCACTCGTCGGGATTGGCGATCGACGTCGGGTCCGGATAGGCCTCGAGGTCGGTTACCGTCTCGTCGAACCGGCCCCGATCGCTCTCGCGGTAGTGACAGCGCTGGATCCACTCGAGCCGAGGGTTGTACCGGATCTCGACGCGTTCCCAGACGTCCTCGCCGTCGGGGTCCGAGTGAAGCGAGACCGTCTCGAACGCCCGGAGCTCGTAGTCGCCGTCGGCGTACCCCGTCAGCTCGAGGGTCGTTCGGGCGGGTTCGAGCTCGGCGGCGGCGTGCTCGAGGATCCGGTCGGCCAGCGGACCGAGCGCGGCGAGACTGGGGACGTCGGAGTCGGTCATCGGTCTGGGTCGGACCGCGAAAAATCGGCGAACGCGAAGTCCTCAGTCGTCGCTCGGTGCCGCGGCCCCGCTGTCACCGGCGCTGACGCCGGTTCCGGGTCCGATCTCGATCTCGAGCTCCTCGAGTTTCTCGTCGGGGACGACGCCGTCGACCCAGCCGCGGTGCTCGTAGTACTCGTCTTTCATCTCCTCGAGCTCGCAGAACTCGCCCTCGCTTGCGCCCTGGCCCGGCGTCTCGCCCTCCTCGAGGAAGATCTCGGGCAGGGAGTCGTCGTCGCCGTCGAAGCCGACGAGGTTGTTGTAGTAGCGCTCGAGGTTGTAGATGCGCTCGCCGGTTTCCATCAGTTCGTCCTCGGTGACGTCGAAGCCGGTCATCCCGTTGTACTGGGCGACGTACTCCTCGATTCCCTCGGCGAAGGCGTTGAACTTGCAGATGTCGAACGAGTCGGAGATGGCGTGGAGGTCCTGGAACTCGGCGGTGAGTTCGCCCTTCCCCTCGTGCTCGTAGGGGTCGACCTTCTCCGGGATGCCCAGAATCTCGGCGGCGGGGGTGTAGCCGCGCAGGTGACAGGCGCCGCGGTTCGAGGTGGCGTAGCCGATCCCCATCCCCTTCATACAGCGGGGGTCGTAGGCCGCGATCGCCTGGCCCTTGACGTCGAGGCGGCAGTCGTGGGCGTCGACGGCGTCGGCAAAGCGGGCCTGGCCCTCCGCGAGCAGGTCCGGCAACTCGCCGTCGCGGTTGGCGATGCGCTCGATCATCTCGATCATCTCCTCGGCGTCGCCCCACTCGAGGCCCTCCTCGAGGTCGTCGAGGTAGCCCTCCTCGGTGGCGTCCATCGCCATCGCCATGATGTTGCCCGCCTCGATGGTGTCGATCCCCATGTCGTTACAGCGATCGATCATCACCGCGATCTTGTCGCGGTCGTCGTTCAGCGAGTTCGTGCCCAGCGCCCAGGCGGACTCGTACTCGAACGACTCCATCCGGACGTTCATCTCCTCGCCTTTGTGCATCACGTCGACCTCGACTTCCTTCTTGCAGGCGACGGGACAGGAGTGACAGGTCGGCTCGTCGACGAGGATGTTCTCGCGGACGTTCTCGCCGCTGATGCGCTCGGCGTCGAGGACCTCCTCGCCGCCCTGCTCGGTCTCGTTGTATGACCGCGAGGAGGTGTACTCGCCGTTTTTGGTCGGGTGGCCGTCCATCTCCTCGGTGATGTTCATCAGGACGTTGGTCCCGTACATCGAAAGTCCGCCCTCGTTGGGCGCGGTGACGTCGGACTCGGTGATCGCCTGCATCGCCTGCTGGTGGCCCTCCTTGAACGTCTCCGGGTCGGCGGGCTGGGGCATCTTCGTGTTGGACTTGATGACGACCGCCTTGAGGTTCTTCGAGCCGGCGACACAGCCCGTGCCGCCCCGTCCGGAGGCCCGGTCGTCCTCGTTCATGATGCAGGCGTACCGAACCCCGTTCTCGCCGCCGTCGCCGATCGCCATGATCGAGAGGTTCTTGCCGTACTGGCCGTCGACCTCCTCCTCGATCGTGTCGCGGGTCTCGTGGACGCCCTTCCCCCAGAGATGTGAGGCGTCCCGGAGTTCGACCTCGCCGTCCTCGACGTAGGCGTAGACCGGGTCGTCGGCCTGTCCCTCGAACAGCAGGCCGTCGAAGCCGGCCCACTTCAGTCGGGCGCCCGACCAGCCGCCGTGGTGGCTGTCCGTGACCGTCCCGGTCAGCGGCGATTTGGTACAGATGGCGATCCGACCGCTCATCGTTACCTGCGTGCCCGACAGCGGGCCGTTCATGAACGCCAGCAGGTTGTCCGGCCCGAGCGGGTCGACGTCCGTTCCCTGTTCGAAAACGTACTTCACCCCCAGTCCGCGCGCGCCGATATACTTCCGTGCGTCCTCCTCGTCGATCCCCTCGTAGTTTACCTCCTCTTCGCTGAGGTCGATGCGTGCGACGTTGTCCTGGAATCCGCCGATCTCGGTCATTGTAACGTATGTTACGTACATTCGCCCCGAGGCTTGTTAGGTGTTGCCGTGTTAAGGTAACTGGTATCGGTTACGACGGGTCAGCTACCGAAGATGAACCGGTGACGTCCTGAGGGGCTCGAGAGCGGTCATCAGTTCGAGACGTCGAGAGCGCGCCGGAAGGAACGTCCACATCGAACGACCGTCACTCGTTGAGGTGAGACCGGTAGCCCTTCGGTTCGAATCCGCGCCGACAGATCACGCGCTTTTGTCCGACCGTGATCGCGCTGACCTGATCGTCCGCTTCCATCCGTTCGACGACCTCGCGCAGGTGCTCTTCCGACCAGTCGGTTTCCTCGAGGACGGTCGACTCGTCGACGCGGCCGCCGCGTTTGACCAGCAACCGGAGCACCTTGTCGTCGTCCGGAAGCTGTCGGTCGTCGGTTCCGTACTCGATCCGTTCGGCGTAGCTTAACGTTTCGTTGCGCTGTTCCTCGGTCGATTCTGTCGCCGCCTCCGTCCCGGAGTCGGCTTCGGCGTCGTCGTCGGTGGAGTCCCCCGACCAGAGCGACGAGAGCCGTGTCCAGAGCGTATTAAATACCATCTATGATCTCCTCCGCTGAGAGTATCGCTGCTTGGCCGTCGGTCTACCTTGCACTTGTGTTTGGTTCGTTATATACTTGGCCCGTTGTCGAGTTCGATTTGTGTCCACGCGAGCCCCGTAGAATAGCGACGCCCTTGCGACGCGCAAGTCGACGCCACTCGAGGAGTCCCGATCGAGCGCTTCGGTCGCCGCGGTCGACGTCGACTCGAGCGACGCGGCGGGGACGCGAAATCAGTCGTCGGCGGCGACCGTCTCGAGGTAGGTCTCGGCCAGCGCTTCGAGTGCCTCGTGGTGGTTCGTCGAGTGCGGCGCCGTCAGCGGCGAGATGCTGATTCGGCCCTCGGCGACGGCCCGGCGATCGGTCCCCTCGGGATCCGGGATCGTCTCGGGATCCATCGATTCCCAGATCCGGTCGGTGAGGTGAACGGCGTCGCCGTTTCGCTCGGCGTCCATCTCGTAGCGCTTCGACGGGCGGGTGATCTCGATCGGCGCCAGATCGGCATCCGGAAGCGGGACGTTGACGTTTAAGTACGCCGCGTGGTCGAAAACGCCCGCCTCGAGGGCGTGGTCGGCGAGGTAGGAGGTCACGCGGGTCGCCTCCGCGAAGTCGGCGGGCTCGAGGTCGACCTCCTCGAGGGAGGTCCCGTCGAGGGGGACGTACATCGAGGCCGCGATCGCCGGCACGTCGAAGAAGGCGGCCTCGACGGCCGCGCTGATCGTCCCCGACCGTCCGAGGACGTACTCGCCGAGGTTGGCGCCCTCGTTACAGCCCGCGACGACGAGGTCGGGCTCGGGTCCCAGCTCCGCGAGTCCGGCGACGACGCAGTCGGCGGGTGTCCCCTCGAGGGCGTAGCCGAGGTCGTGCTCCCGGACGTCGACGGCGTGGGAGATCGAGCGCCCGCAGGCGCTCTGGTCGGTCGCGGGCGCGACGACGGTTACGTTCGCGTGCTCGGCGAGGGCGTCGTGGAGCGCCCGAATCCCCGTGCTGTCGATCCCGTCGTCGTTGGTCAGCAGGATCTCGAGAGGCTCGCTCATGTCGACACCGTCGAACGGAGGTGCGAAAAGGACTCCGGAACGAGCAACCGCCTCAGCCGATCCGGTCGACGATCGTCTCCTCGTCGACGACCAGGTTGTACGCCTCCTCGTCGTCGTTCCACAGCGCGAGGACGCCCTCGAAGGTGAGCACCTCGCCGTAGTCGGCCTCGAGCAGCGGGCGGTTCAGGGCGCTCTCCCGGGTGAGCACGGCGTAGTGATCGACGGTCTCGCTTCCGTCGCTGATCTTGAACAGCGGATTCGCCCCGTCGGCCGACAGCGAGCGGCTGAGCTTCGCCGCGGCCAGGTCGATCCGATTGGTGACGTGGCGCTCGGTCTCGGCCATCCTCGCCCAGTCGCTGGTCTCGAGGGCGATCTCGATCCGGCGTTTCCCGTCCAGACGGAGCAGCGAGTAAGAGAACTGAACGTCGACGTTGACGAACTCGCCGGGGGCGTGGTCGGGGTCGTCCGCCGGCGTCGCCTCGTCGAGCCGGCGCTGGAACGACGGCACCGCCAGGTCGGGCCGGGCGTCGAACGACCAGCCGCGATCGGTCGGCGTCGCGTCCGGCCAGAGCCGGACCGTCGGCCCGTAGACGGTGACCTCGCGGTCCGCGCCGTCCCCGACGGTCGTTCCCTCGAGCTCCCGCTCGAGCGCTCGGAGCTCGACGCTCGTGTTCTTGTCCGCGGGCGCCATCGCGAGGAGGGTGCCGTCGGGCGCGAGCGCGCCGAGCGCCGAGCGTGCAACCGCCTCGGGATCGGCGAGCTCGCTCAGGACGTTGCAGGCGAGCACGAGGTCGAACCCCTCGCCGTCGCCGAGCGCGCCGAGATCGACGTCCTCGACGGGGTCGCGGTGGATCGTCGGGTGAACGTTTCGGCCCGTCTCCGCGAGCAGCCCCTCGAGGATCTCGGCGGCCGCGCCGGGTTCGATCGCGTGGTAGTCGACGACGGCGTCGTCGGGAAGGAAGTCACAGAGCCCGAGCGCGGGACCGCCGACGCCCGCACCGACGTCGAGCACGCGCAGCTCCCGTCCGAGCAGCCCCCGCTCGGCCAGGTCGTCCAGCGCGTACTGGACGGCGGCGTAGTAGCCCGGCAGGTGGTAGATCGCGTATCCCGCGGCGACGTCTTCGTCGTACTCGACGGGCCGCCCCTCCAGGTACCGGGACTTGAACCGCCGGATCGTCGACCGCAGCAGCTGGCCCGTCCCGTCCCGGTGCCAGTCTACCCCGTAGCGCTCGACGAGCAGATCCTCGAGGCGCTCCCCGTACCGGTCGGGAAAGCGCTCGACGGGGCCGCGCCGCGGGCCCACGGGCTCGTCGCCGACGGGGACGAAGGTGCCGTCCTCGCGTTCGCGCAGACCCAGCGAGACGGCGTCCTCCCGGAGGTGCTGGCGCACGACCGCCGGGTGGGGCGAGCCCTCGACGTAGTCGCAGATCTCCTCGGGATCGATCGGGCGGACGTTTCGCAGGTACTTCGCGTTCGAACGGATCGCCTCGCGTTGGTCGGTCATTTCTGGTCACCCTCCTCGCGTAGCTTCCGGGCCGCCTCGGCGTACAGCGACTCGAACTCCTCGTGGTCGGCATCGGCGAGTTCCCGGGCGGCGTCGGCGACGGCCTCGGCGCCCGCGAACGTTTCCTGGATGTCGGCGTAGACCCGCGGCGTCCCCGCAGTCACCCGGCCTGCGAGCGCGCGCAGCTCCTCGTAGATCGGCGTCTCGAACCCCTCGGGAACCGACTCGGCCGCCAGCGCAAAGGCGAGGACGGCGGCGTGGGTCGCCGACTGGACCGTCTCCATCGCCTCGTCGTGCGCTTCCGGGGTCGTCTCGACGAGGTCGTTGCCCCGGTCCTCGAGGGTCGCCAGCAGCGTCTCGATCGTCGGTCCCGCGTCCTCGCGGACGACGGCGATCGACCCGGGAGCCCGCTCGGGCGCGAACAGCGGATGGAGGCTCGCGCGCTCGAGGGCGGGCGCGTGGCGGGCCATCGCCGCCAGCGGGTCGACCATCGCCCCCGAGACGTCGACGATCGCCGCGTCGGCCCGCGAGGCGTGGTCGGCGATCGCCCCGTCGGCGTGGGAGAGCGGCACCGCGATACAGACGACGTCGTAGGTCGCGTCGCTCTCGAGGGGAACGGCCTCGCCGCCGACGGCGTCCGCGGCGGCGGCCGCGGCCGCGGGATCGACGTCGGCGAAGGCGGCGTCGGCGTCGACGGCCTCGCCGAACCACGATCCCATGGCCCCCGCTCCGACGATCAGTACGTCCATCGGGGAAACGTACCGGGCGGCCTCGCAAAAGGCGTTCGATCGCTCCCCTCTCGGCGCGAGTCCGCGGGTCGAGAACCATCGCGGGTCTGACGACCGACGGGTCCCGTCCTTCGAGTGCGGAGTCGCGGACGGCACTCGCCGACGTAAATACCGTCTGCGACGGACGGCACGGGTCGTATTCTCGTCGAGGCGGTGCTGTCGGTATGGTCGATATCGGGAGTCCGTTCGGCGTTGACCTGGCGACGACGATCTTCGGCGCGGGAGTGTCGCTCGTGCTCTCGGCGGCCGCGATGACCTACGAGCACCGAATCGTCGGCTGGACGTCGGCGGAGATGATCGGCGTCGCCGGCGCCGGCCTCCTCGCAGTCGGGGCGCTGCTGGGTATCGTCCTCGCGGTCGCGGGACTACGGTAGCCGACGCCGATCCGGCTCACCGCGTTCGAGCCGCACGGTTCCCCGTCCCTTCTCGCCGCAGCAACTCGCGAGCGACGACGGTCGCTTCGGTCGTCTCGACGGTTCCGCTCTCGGGGTCGTAGTCGATCACGCCCGCATCCGCCATCTTCGGTAGGTGACGGTGATACAGCGCCACCTCGATTCGGGTTCGATCGGGACGCCGCCCGTCGATCTCGGCGCCGACGAGTTCCGAGACGAGCGCGGCGACCGACGTCGCGGAATCCGTCCGGAGCGCGCGGAGGACCCTCCGTCGGACCGGGTGCGAGAGCGCGTCGAAGACGCCGTCGATCGCGTCGACCGTACCGTGTGTGGTACACATCGTAATCCGGCTAGACCGTCGCTTCGCTTCCGACCTCGGGCGGTTACGACAAACAGTTTATGAG
>NZ_AOIA01000159.1 GCF_000337695.1 Natronococcus jeotgali DSM 18795 | reverse complement strand
GGTCGTTCCCGGGAAACCGAACCCTGAACTGCCACCCCTCGTCCGTCGTCATCGCCTCGAGGACGACGGCTTCCGTCTCGGCGAGTCCGCCCAGGAGGCCGTTCACGTCGCGAGTCCACACCGCGCGGTACAGCGCGGTGCCGTCGATCCGATCGATCTGGGTGATGCTCTCGATGCCCGGATCCGCCGCGACGTGGCGCTCGAACGCTTCGAACCCCGTCCCGGTCGCCCAGAAGTACGGGACGACCTGCCCACCGACGGGGACGATCGCCTCGAGTTCGATCGCCATGTGTTCGACCGTCTCGAGCGCCGAGCCGAACACGAACTCCTCCGTTTCGACACTGAACTCCACGATAACGCTCATAGATACTGTTCGCGCGGAGCGAGCTTTACTCTACGTTCGCTCTCGCTTCGATCGTCGACGGTTCGCCGCTCGTCGCGTCGGCAAGCATCTATATCACGGCCCGGACCGATACTGTCACTGCAATACATGGTACTAGTTAGCGAGCTGCGTGAAATGTACGAGGACATGGTGACGGCGCGGTACTACGAGGAACGACTCCAGGAGGAGTACCTCGAGGGGAAACAGCCGGCGTTCGACATCTCGGCCGGCCCGATCCCCGGCGAGTTACACCTCGCGGCGGGCCAGGAGGCCGCCGCGGCGGGCGTCTGTCGGCACCTGCGCGACGACGACACCGCGACGGCACCCCACCGACCCCACCACGTCGCGATCGCCAAGGGCGTCGATCTGAAGCGGATGACAGCCGAGATCTTCGGACGGGAGAACGGGCTGAGTAGCGGAAAGGGCGGACACATGCACCTGTTCGATCCCGACGCGGGCTTTGCCTGCAGCGGCATCATCGCCCAGGGCTGTCCGCCCGCGGTCGGCGCGGGACTCGCGGCCAAGAAGCGAAACGAAGACGGCGTGGCCGTCGCCTTTCTCGGCGAGGGGGCGATCAGTCAGGGGGCGTTCCTCGAGTCGCTGAACCTGGCCGCAGTACAGCGGTTACCCGTCGTCTTCGTCGTCGAGGACAACGACTGGGCGATCAGCATGCCCAAGGGGCGGGTCACCGACGTCGCCGACGGCTCCCAGCGCGCGGCCGGGTTCGATATGCCCGGCGTCCGGGTCGACTACGACGACGCGACGGCCGTCTACGACGCCGCGCGGGAGGCCGTCGGGCGGGCGCGGGCCGGCAACGGGCCGACGCTGCTCGAGGTGCAGGTCCACCGCCGGATGGGCCATTTCATGGGCGACCCCGAGAGCTACCGCCCCGAGGAGGACGTGGAGGCCGCCCAGGCGCGGGATTCGATCGAACGCCTCGCCGAGGACCTGCGCGGGGCGGGTCTCGAGGACGACGACCTCGAGGCGATCCGCGAGGACGCCCGCGAGCGCGTCGACGAGGCCATCGAGTGGGCCAAAGAGCAACCCGAACCCGAGCCCGACGCAGCGCACGAGGACGTCTTCGTCAACCCGCCGTCGGGCGTGACGACCGAGGAACCGACCCACGAACTCGCCGGGGGTGACGACTGATGGCGCAGGAAGAACGACGGCAGGTGATCGACCGGGAACTGACGATGAGCCGCGCGATGGTCGAGGCGATCGCCCACGAGATGCGCGCGGACGACGAAGTCTTCTACATGGGCGAGGACGTCGCCGACTACGGCGGCATCTTCGACAGCACCGAGGGACTGCTCGAGGAGTTCGGCCGCGACCGGGTGATGGACGTCCCGATCAGCGAGACGGCCTACCTCGGGGCGGCCGTCGGCGCCGCACAGGAGGGGATGCGTCCCGTCGCGGAGCTGATGTTCGTCGACTTCTTCGGCGTCGCGATGGACCAGATCTACAACCAGATGGCCAAAAACACGTACATGAGCGGCGGGGCGGTCAACGTCCCGATGGTGTTGACGGCCGCGGTCGGGGGCACGTACAACGACGCCGCCCAGCACTCCCAGACGCTGTACGGCACCTTCGCCCACCTTCCGGGGATGAAGGTCGTCGTCCCCTCGACGGCCTACGACGCGAAGGGACTGATGCACAACGCGATTCAGGATGACGACCCCGTCGTCTACCTGTTCCACAAACGCCTGATGGGGATCGGCTGGATGCCCGCCCCCGACGGCCCGAAGACGCCGGTTCCCGAGGAGGAGTATACGATTCCCTTCGGCAGCGCCGACGTCAAACGCGAGGGCGACGACGCCACCGTCGTCACGCTCGGCCTGCACGTCCACCGGGCGCTCGAGGCCGCCGACGCCCTCGCCGAGGACGGCATCGACGCCGAGGTGATCGACCTCCGAACCCTCGTGCCCCTCGACACCGAGACGATCCGCGAGTCGGTCGCGAAGACGGGCCGGCTGGTCGTCGTCGACGAGGACTACCGATCTTACGGGGTCACCGGCGAGGTGATCGCCAGCGTCGCCGAGGACGGACTCGCCGACCTCGAGGCGGTCGAACGGGTCGCCGTCCCGGACGTACCGCTTCCCTACGCTCGTCCGATGGAGAACGAGGTCGTTCCGGATAGCGACGATATCGAGAGCGCAGTTCGCTCCGCATACGACGCATGAGCGGGACCGACGACCGCGTCGCCGTCGCCGCGAGCGACGCCTGGCCCGAAGACGTCGAGGAGGAGGAAGGCGTCGTCGTCAACTGGTTCGCCCGGGAGGGCCGACGCGTCGAGGACGGCGAGGCGATCTGCGAGATCCAGGTCGAGAAGGTAAGCGTCGACGTGCCCGCCCCCGCCAGCGGGGAGCTGGTCGCGATCGAGCGCGACGAGGACGACGAGATCGCGCGGGAGGACGTCCTCGCCTATATCGATCCCGACTGACCTGGGTCGGGATCCGCTGTGTCACTCGTTGACCAGCAGCAGCTTCCCGACGAAGTCGCCGTCCTCGCCCAGGCGGTGGGCGTCGGCGACCTCGTCGAACCCGAACCGCTCGTCGATGTGCGGTTCGACCGCGCCGTCGTCGACCAGCGCCGCGATATCGGCGAGCTCCTCGCCGATTCGCTCCTGACGCTCGCCGAGTATCACCGGCAGGATGACCAGCACGACGCCGAGCTCGAGGGAGTTCATGTGCATCGGCGAGAGGTCGAGCTCCGCGGCCGCGCTCGACTCGGTCGTGACGACGGTTCCGAAGGGCCGCGCCGCCTCGAAGGCCGTCTCGAGGTGGGCGTCGCCGATCGGGTCGAAGACGGTGTCGAAGCCGGCGCCGCTGGCGTGTTCCTCGACGTAGCGCTCGACGTCGGTCTCGGTGTAGTCGACCGTCGTGTCGGCGCCCAGTTCGGCGGCGAGTTCGCGCTTCTCGTCGCTCGATCCCGTGGCAGTCACCTCGGCGCCGAACCACTTCGCGAGCTGGACCCCGATGTGGCCGACGCCGCCGCTGGCCCCGTAGACCAGCACTTCCTCGCCGATGTCGACGGTCGTCTTGTCGGCGAGCATCTCCCAGGCCGTCAGCGCGACGACGGGCAGGGCCGCGCTCTCCTCGAGCGGAATCGCCTCGGGCGCGCGGGCGAACGTCCCCGCGTTGCCGACGACGTACTCCGCGAGCGCGCCCTGGCGGCCCGCGCCGCCGGGCATCCCGTAGACCTCGTCGCCCGCCTCGAAGGCCTCGACGTCCTCGCCGACGGCGTCGACGACCCCCGATACGTCGCAGTGCAGGATGGCGGGCATCTCGGGACCGATATCGGCCAGGTCGCCCCGGCGGATCTTGTAGTCGACCGGGTTGAGGCTGGTCGCGGCGACCTCGACGCGGATCTCCTCGGGACCGGGCTCGGGGACCTCGACGGTCGTCTCCGCGAAGTTGTCGGGATCGCCGTACTCCTCGAGCGCGTAGGCGGTCATCTCGCTCATCGTGGTTCGACGAACGGGCCTCGGACCGGAGTATCCCGCGCTTGCGGAGGAACGTGCCGGAACGGGGCGTCGTGTCGGCCAGGAAAACATTCAACCCGATCCTCGTCGAACGGACGGATAATGGTACGAACTCCGCTCGACCCGTTCCGCGACGAGGACGGCGACTGGACCACCCCGTCGGGACGGGCGGGCGAGTTCCTCGCCCTGATCGTCGGACTCCCCCTGTTCGCCTGGTTCGCGTCGAGCGACCTGGGCGGGCTCGAGCCCGGCGACGGCTGGCTCGCGCTCGCCGTCGGCGTCTGGGCCGGGTTCGCCTACGCGGCGTTCTTTCGGGAACGGCTGCTCGCGGCCGTCCCCGACTGGCTGAGCAGTTGGACGCTCGGCTCGCTGCTCACGGGCGGGTTCGGGCTCTCCGTCCTCGAGGTCGTCCACCTCGCCGACCCGACCGTCCTGGTCGTCCTCGCGGCCGGAACGGCGGTGCTCGCCGTCTCTGCGATCAGGCTCGTCTCGCCGCTCCACGAGGGGATGGAACCGCAACGACGGGGCGTCGAACCGCCCGCGTCGGCGGACGTTGAGCGATAGCAGTACAGTTCACACTGTTGAACCAAACTCGCGTTACGCACAGGTCAACGATATACCGGTGTCCGATGTAGACTATACAATAAACATCACAGAACCTACGATAAAACTAAGCAGAGCAATACTGGCGAGGGCAGTAGTAGATTCCTTTCGTCCATTACTATCCACATCTTCTGTAAGAAGAATTTTAGCACCAACAAATATCGCAGCGACACTACCTATGAGACTTACTGCTGCCCAAATTGATTGTCCATTCTGTACAAGTTGACTAAGTGACTGTACAAGGAGCACAACTCCGATAACTAGGGGTGCAACCCCAACTCGCCTCTGTTTTGGCATATTCATGTCATTAAGACAGAGTCATATAACGTTTACTAGGGACTGCTCTGTTCGCCGACCTACGTAACAATCCGATATATTCTGATTCACCTACCAGACAGAATAAAGAAAGCGTATTCCCAGCTACTGCGGACTTACCACGCTTCCTCGAGCACGCCCTCGATCTCCTCGACGGTCGGGTCGAGTCCCGGCGGGGCGTTTGTCATGAATCCGTCGGCGAGGATCGTCTCCGCGACGTCGGCAAAGTCGTCGTCCCCGACGGGCTCGAGGTCCCGCAGGCGGGCGGGGAGCCCGAGTTCGTCGCGCAGCTCCGCGACCCGGTCGACGACCGCGGCGCCGTGGTCGGCGGCCTCGCCGACGCCCAGCGCGTCCGCGAGCAGCCCCGCCCGCGCGTCGACGCCCTCCCGCTCGAAGAGGTAGCGCAGAGCGTGGGGGACGACGACCGCGTGGGCGACCCCCTGCTGGAGGGCGTAGGCGTCCCGCAGGCCGTGGCCGAAGGCGTGGACGACCGACAGCGTCGTTCCGTCGGGGCGGGAGATACCGTACTGGACGAGGAGCAGCCCCTCGAGCAGGGTTTCGTAGACCGCAAGGTCGCGATCGCCCCGCCCGAACGCCTCGAGTCCGTCCTCGAGCTTCTCGAGGCCGTGTCGGGCCGTCGCGTCGGTAACGGGGGTCGCCTCGGCCGCGTAGATCGTCTCGAGGCCCTTGTCGAAGCCGTTCATCGCCGACCCCGCGAGGATCGTGTCGGGCGTCGTCGCGACCAGCTCGGGGTCGTAGAACGCCGCGGTCGGCATCAGCCCGGGGTCGGAGATTCCGCCCCCGAGTTCCTCGTCGACCAGCCCCGAGTCGGGCGCGGCGGTGATCCCGGCGCCCGTCGAGAGGTCGGCGCCGGCCAGCGTGGTCGGAACGGCGACGATCGGGACCGGGTCGTCGGGAACGTCGATCGTGCCCGTCTGAGCGAACTCCTCGGCGATCCGATCCCGCGAGCGGTCGGTCGCCGCG
This sequence comes from Natronococcus jeotgali DSM 18795, assembly GCF_000337695.1. Classification (GTDB taxonomy): domain Archaea; phylum Halobacteriota; class Halobacteria; order Halobacteriales; family Natrialbaceae; genus Natronococcus; species Natronococcus jeotgali. Next base: position 42,212 of record NZ_AOIA01000159.1, on the reverse strand, counting down.
AGGACGCTTACCGCCTTCGCGACGTCGAGGCTGCTCCCGCCGCCGAGGCTGACGAGGACGTCCGCGTCTTCGGCCTCGAGCCGATCGAGCCCGTCGAACGCCGTTCCGAGGCGCTTGTCGGGCGTCGTCTCGTCGAAGACGCCCGCCAGTCGGTCGCCCAGTCCCTCGCGGACGGGGTCGATCACCTCGGGCGTGCTCCCGACCGTGGCGCCACAGACCACGAGCGCTCGCTTGAGGTCCAGCACCTCGAGTTCGTCCTCGAGGGCGTCGGCACAGCCCGCGCCGAACCGGATCGTCGCCGGGTGGTACTCGAACCGGAAGGCCGGATCCCGCGTCGTCGCGTCGGTTGCGGTCATGCCTCCCCGTAGGGCGGGATCGCAGTAAAAAGGACCAGCGGCGTCAGCCGGGACAGGAGGTCAGTCGCCCGCGTCGACGGTCGGGCCCTCGAACGACGGTAGCTGCGCCTCGATCCGTTCGCGTTCGTCCTCGAGGCGTTCGGGAAGGACGAGCTCGGACCCAAGCTCCGCGGGATCCTCGTCGACGGCGAACCCGGGACCGGTCGTCGCCATCTCGACGAGGACGCCGCCGGGTTCGCGGACGTAGATCGACTGGAAGTACTTGCGGTCGATCACCTCGGTCGGCGAGAGCCCGTGGTCGGCGAAGACCTCGCGCCACGCTTCCTGTTCCTCGACGCTCTCGACCGTGAACGCGACGTGGTGGACCGTTCCGACGCCCATCCGACCGCGTCCGAGGTCGGTCTCGACGAGGTCGACGGTCGAGCCCGGACCGCCCGCCGCGGCCCGGTAGCGCCGTCGGCCGTCGGCCTCGTCCTCGAGGTCGTACCCCAGGACGTCGGTCAGCACCGCTGCGGTCGCGTCGACGGAGTCGACCGCGAGGGTCACGCCGTGAAAGCCTCGCAGCTGGTGCTCGGTCGGAACCGGGCCCTCGGTCCACGGCGTCGCGTCGGTCGCTCCCTCGGTGGCCACCAGCTCGAGCTCGATCCCGTCCGGGTCCTCGAATCGGAGGACCGTCTCGCCGAACCGCTCCTCGCGGTCGACCGCAACGTTCCGCGACTCGAGGCGGTCGCGCCAGTAGTCGATCGACGCCGGCGGGACCCGGTAGGCGGTCGTCTTCGTCTGCCCCGCGCCGAACTGCCCGGGTCGGCCCTCGTCGGTCCACGGGAAGAAGGTGATGTTCGTCCCGGGTGTCCCCTCCCCGTCGCCGAAGTAGAGGTGGTAGGTACCGGGGTCGTCGTGGTTGACGGTCCGCTTGACGAGGCGCAGGCCCAGCGTGTCGACGTAGAAGTCGGCGTTTCGCTGCGGGTCGCCCGCGATCGCGGTCACGTGGTGGAGGCCGGGAGTCTCGGGTGCCATACTGATAGGAGTCGCTCGAGCTTTGAGTCGCTTCCCTCACCCCGGTGTTACGAGGTGACGCCGACGTTATCGGGGGTACGGTCGCCGAAAACGAGCCGTCCCGAAAGGACGGCGTCTCACTCGATCTCGAGTCGGGTCACGAGCGCCACCTCGTTCGTGATGGCGTCCATCAGCGGCGAGGTCGCCTCGACGCGCTCGCGCAGCTCCTCGAGTTGTTCCGCCGTGGCGTCCGCCTCGATGCGGGTCGTGCAGGCGATCGACTCGTAGCCGGGACGGACATCCTCGTCGAGCCCGAGGAAGCCCCGCAGGTCCACGTCGCCCTCCATCTCGAAGCGGAGGGCCTCCAGTTCGATTCCCATGGCCGCGGCGTTCGCCGCGTAGCCGACGGCCAGACACGAGCCGAGCGCGCCGAGCAGCGTCTCGACGGCGTTGGGTGCCGTTCGCTCGCCCAGGATCTCCTCTGGTTCGTCGCCCCGGAGCGTGAACGCCCGCGTGTGAACGGTTTCGCCCGCCTGATCGAACTCGTCGATGGTCGTCGTCGCCTGCAGCGCGTCCTCCCACTCGGTTTCCGCTCGAAACGTGAACGCCCCGACGGCGGCGTCCTCGTCGATCGCCTCGATCGCACCCTCGAGGGCGGAGACGTCGACGCCGTTAACTGTCGTTTCCTCTCTCGTGGCCATCGCTGACTCACCGACGTAGTCTTCGGCGGCCGCGACGATAAGCTAGCTAGGTACTCTCTAGCAAATAATCGGTTCGGCCGCGATCTCGTCGGCGTCCGGGCCGCCGGGGGAGACGGCCGTCCGATCGCGACCCCGGAAGACGCGATCGATCCCCGCGTCCCGACCCCGTCGAAATCCTTATATCCCGTATCGGTGTGTGGGTTATTATCATACATGCACGGATGCTCGGATCAAGCGCTGTTAGCCACGCTTGCCGAGCGGGGGCCGGCCGAGATGGCGACGCTGGCCGACGAGTTCGAGATCCACCCCGTGACGATCACCGAACGGTGTTACGAGCTCCAGTCGGCGGGTCACGTCCGGCAGATCTCGGGCGGCGTCTACGTGATCACCGACGACGGCAGGGCCTACCTCGAGACGCTCTCGGAGTGAGCTACGAGCCCCGTCCCCGCTCGCGCTCGATCGTCGTCGCGTAGATCCCGCCGAGGACGACGAGCCCGCCCGCGACCGTGATCGCGTCGGGCACCTCGGCGAGCAGGACCAGCGCGAGCAGCGTCGCGCCGACGGGTTCGCCCAGCCAGGTGACGCTGACGACGACCGACTCGAGGTGTTTCAGCGCCCAGTTGACGACCGTGTGGCCGAAGATTCCGGGTCCGATCGCCATTCCGAGAAAGAGCAGCCACTCCCGCGAGGGGTAGGCGAGGTACGCGTGGCCCTGCGCGCCGACGAGCGCGAGCAACGACAGCGTACAGGCCGCGTAGACGACGGTCACGTAGGGAAACAACGAGACGCGCTGGCGGATCGATCGCCCCGCGAGGACGTAGCCCGCGACCGTGATCGCTCCCAGAATCGCGAGTGCGTTGCCGTAGGCCGTCGCGCCCGCGATCGGCGCCTCGCCGGCGTCGCCCAGCGACATCGCGGTCGCCCCGATCAGAGCGACGACGATGCCGGCGACCGTCCCGCGGTCGACGCGCTCGCCGAGTGCCAGCGCCGCGCCGAGGGCGACGAAGATCGGCTGGGTCTGGACCAGCGTGACGCTGGCGGCGACGCTCGTGTGGTCCAGGCTCTCGAACCAGGCCGCGAAGTGGACCGCGAGCGAGATCCCGGCAACGACGGCGAGTCCCAGGTCGCGCCCCGAGAGGCGGGCGAACTCCTCGCGGTGTCGCGCCAGGGCGATCGGCGCGACGATCGCCGTCGTGAACAGCACTCGGTAGAACGCGGCGACCGAACTCGGCGCGCCGCTCCAGCGGACCAGAATCGCGCTCGTGCTGGCGGCGAAGATCGCAAACGCGAGCGCGCCGAGCGGCGTCGCCTCGAGGTCGGCGGCGTTCACGTCGGATCGCAAGACCCGACGCGACTAAACAGCTTCCGGTGACCGGACGGTCGCCCTGAACTCTCAGTCCCGGGGGAACCGTCCCGGTCGGTAGTGGGCGGCGACCTCGGCGTCGATCTCCTCGAAACCGATGATGTCGTCCTCGGTCAGCTCCTCGGCGTCCCACTCCTCGAGGTAGGCGAGGGCGTCGTCCTCGTCGGCGAACGGGCGGGGGTTCAGTCCCATCACGTCGTTGTCGTCGGCGCCGCTCTCGTCGGTGACGATCACGAAGTGGGCCTCGAGGGCGTCGATCAGCTCGCCGGTCTCGTAGTCGACCGTCCAGGCGCCGACGATCTCCGAGTCGACCGGGACGTCGGCGAGGTAGGCGGTCATACACCCCGACGAGCAAAAGATCGCCCGCTCCTCGGTCTCGTGGGCGAGCTGGCTGTACCAGTCGGAGTAGTCCGTCGGTCCCATGCCGCAGACGGCACAGTGCTGACCGTGGCTGAACTCGATCGGTTCGTCCCCCGGCTCCTCGAGGTGTGGGGCGTTCGGGTGTTCGTCGTCCTCGCTCCCGCTCTCGTCGCCGTCGTCCTCCCCGCCCGCGTCGCCGATGCAGCCGGCGAGACCGACGCAGGCTCCCGCGCCGATCGCGCCCAGCACGCGGCGTCTGGCAATCGGTCCCCGGTCGTGTGCGCTCATTCGTGTCGTCCCTACCGTCGCCGCGATCAAAACGGACGTGGTTCGTGCGTCGAACCGGTCACTCGAGCGCCGCCTTCGTCAGTCGGTGGCGGGCGCGGAACATCGTCTCGAAGCCGACCCGCGAGAACGGCGTCGCCGCCGCGCCCAGCGGGCCGAACGGCAGCTCGTACTCGACGCGGTCCCGCACGAGCGTCTCGTCGCCGTCGCCGTAGAAGGCGTGGGTGTGGACCCAGCGTTCGAAGGGGCCGTCGACCATCTCGTCGCGGAAGTAGGCCGTCCCGTCGGCCCGCTCGCGCTCGGTGATCGCCGACGTCCAGCGTTGGCGGGGACCGACGCCGAAGGGTCGGATCGACAGCGTCACCGTCGCGCCGGGCTCGAGGACGTCGGGATCGGGCTCGCCGTTCGGTCCCGTCGCGGACTCGACGCGCAGCCCCATCCAGTCCGGCGTCGCCGCCTCGAGTCCCGACACCCCCGAGTGGAACCGCCAGACCTCTTCGAGGGGCGCCTCGACGCGCATCTCGCGCTCGTAGGTGGGCATGGGGAGCGGTACGGACGGCGAGGGCAAAAGCGCGCGGCCGTCGGCTCCCGCCTACCGCTCCGCCGGAACCTCGCGCAGGTCGTCGAGCCCCTCGAGTTCGTAGGTCACAGCCTCGGGAAGCGGACCGTCTGCGTTGTGGGACCGTCTGAGGTAGGCGGCCTCGAGGCCCGCGCGCTCGGCGGCGACGGCGTCGGTCTCGCGGTCGCCGACGTACAGCCCCGTCTCGACTCCCAGCTCGGCCAGCGTCTCCTCGAGGAGGTGCGGATTCGGCTTGCGCCGGCGGAATCCCTCGGGGGTGGGCTCGCGTCCCCTGGCGGCCGCGAACGGCGCGGAGAGGTGGTCGGCCACGAACGTCGCGGTCTCGTGGCGGTTGTTGCTGACCAGCGCGAGCGTCGCTCGCTCGGCGAGCGACTCCAGCGCCGCGACGTCGCCGTAGAACGCCCGCTCGCCCGAGCGGATCCGCTCGGCCGCGAGCCGCGAGGCCGCCTCCTCTTTCTGGCGCCAGAACTCCCGCGGGTCCGTACCGAGAGCAGCGCAGGCCGATTCGACGCTCTCGTACCCGTGCGATCGAAGGCCGGCTCGCTGTCGGTCCGTCGGCTCGAGGCCCAGTTCGTCGACGGCGGCGTCGGCCGCGCGGTCGTAGACCGACTGCGGCGTGCCCGGTCCCTCGAGGACGACGCCGTCCATGTCGAGCAGTATCGTCTCGGTCACGGGAGCGCCTACGGACCGAGCGCCTATGGATCCGACGGGCCGAATGGGTCGGGAAAACGTAGCAGACAGACCGCGGCAAGCGACGGAACCGACGGCGTCCGCGAGGAGCGCTACTTCAGCCGTTCCTGAAGGAAGGACGGATGGGCGGCCGTGACGCCCTCGATCTCGAGCAATTCCTCGGAGATGATCTCGCCGAGCGCGTCGCCGTCCTCGGCGCGGACCTCGGCCATCAGCATGTGGTCGCCGCTGGAGCTGTACAGGGCCTCGACCTCCTCGAGGCGCTTGATCGCCTTCGTCGCCTCGACGTAGCGTTCGCTGGCGACGTCGAGCCCGACCATCGCGATGGTCTGGCTCGAGAGCTTCTTCGGGTCGACGTCGGCGGAGTAGCCGACGATGACGCCCTCGTCCTCGAGCTGGTTGATGTACTTGCGGACCGTCGGTTTCGAGACGTCCGCTCGATCGGCGATCTCGGCGTAGGAAGCCTGTGCGTCCTCCTCGAGAACCTCGAGGATGCGATCTTCCGTCGCTTGGGTGCTCATTACCGTATAGTTTTGCTCGGGTCGGAAAATAACTTTTGTATCCGAAAACGTCGGCTCCCGTGAGTGAAGGTTCGCCTCGAGACGATCGTCGGTTTTATTCGCCGCCTCCGCCGAGGGCCGTCGATGGTCGAGGCGAACGCGTTGCTCGGACTGTTCTGGATCGGCTGCGGGCTCGTCGTCCTCGTTCCGGCCGCCCTGATCGCGTTTCGCGGCCGGGCCGACCTCCACGTCCACTACGACGAGGCCGTCGATCCCGAGTACGTCTCGCGGCGGGCCGGGACGACCGCCCTGCTGATGGGGCTGGCGATGGTCGCCTACGGCAGCCACCAGCTACTGTACGGCTTCTCCCCGACGGCGTTCGGCGGCCTGCTGGTCGCTCNTGAACGCGCTCACGAAGCGGTTCGCGCAGGGGTGGGGGAGCGACGCCGAGGACGCCGCGACGGAATGACCGTCTCGAGGCAAGATCACGGCCCGCTCAGAGCAGGGAGAGGACCGTTCCGACCGCGGCCAGCGCCGCACCGAGCCCGACGAGACCCCCGGTACGCCGAGCGACATCCGGCGTCGGCTCCTCGATTCCGGTCGCGGAGACGATCACCACCACGGCGCCGCCGGAGACGAGTAGCGCCGACCCGATACCGACCCCGTCCCAGCCCTCGCGCGCGATCTCGACGCCTCCGGAGACGAGCGCACAGACGCCGAGGACGAGCATCGAGAGTCGGTACCGTCGAACCGGATCCATATCCGTTCCGTCAGCTCGCCGAGTAGTAATCCTGTCGGCTCGGACGCGACCGCCAAAAAGATCGCTCGGGGGTCGTCGCTACGTGTGTCGCTCGAGCAGGTCGTAGCTGCGCTCCCACTCGGCGTCCTCGTCGAAGTACCGCTCGGCGACGGGCTGGTCGGGCATCTCGCCGACGGCCTTCTTCTCCTGGGTGTAGGAGGGGCTCTCGTCGTCGACGTAGTACCGACCGGTGAGGACGGTGCCCTCGTTGAGGACGTCCTCGGTCTCGCGCATGATCTCGGCGGCCTCCGCGCGGTCGTTGACGTCGTGGTCGTAGTCGTCGGACTCCTGGATGTCGATGTAGGGGACGTACTGGCGGGCGTCCTTGTTCCAGGTCGGACACTGGGTCAGGAAGTCGACGTGGGCGAACCCGTCGTGCTCGATGGCCTCCTTGATGATCTCCTTGGCCTGGTTGGGGTTGACCGCGGCGGTGCGGGCGATGTACGTCGCGCCGGCGGTCAGCGACTGCGACAGCGGCCGGATCGGCGTCTTCGCGCTGCCGGAGGGCTGGGTCTTGGACTTGTGGCCCTTCGGACTCGTGGGCGAGGTCTGGCCCTTCGTCAGCCCGAAGATCTCGTTGTTGAACACGATGTAGGTCATGTCGTGGTTCTCCCGGGCCGTGTGGATGAAGTGGTTCCCGCCGATCCCGTAGCCGTCGCCGTCGCCGCCGGCGGCGATGACCTCGAGCTCGGGGTTGGCGAGCTTCGCCGCGCGGGCGACGGGCAGCGAGCGCCCGTGGATCGTATGGAAGCCGTACGTGTCCAGGTAGCTGTTCAGCTTGCCGGAACAGCCGATCCCGGTGACCGTCAGGACCTCCTCGGGAGTTTTCCCGACTTCGGGGAGGGCCTGTTTCAGCGACTTCAGCACGCCGAAGTCGCCACAGCCCGGACACCAGGTCGGCTGCGGTTCGACGCCGGGCGTGAACTCGTCCCGGTCGATCTCTCGTTCCTCACCGATCGCGTTGAATGCACTCATTGTTCAGTCACCTGCAGCGGGTTCGATCCGTACCTGTGCCTCTGGCTGGCGGTCCTCGTCAGCCAGGTTAACCTCGTAGCCCTCGACGATCTCGGCGGGCTCGAAGGGGTTGCCGTTGAACTTCAGCAGACTGGTCATCTTGTCGCCGAACCGGCCCAGCTCCTTCTGCATCAGGCCGCGGAACTGCGCGGTGGCGTTCATCTCGACGACCATCGCCTCGTCGACGCTCTCCAGGAACTCCGTGACCTCCCGCTCGGCGAAGGGAATCATGTCGGAGACGCTGAGGCCCTTGACGGAGTGGCCGTTCTCGTTCAGGCGGTCGACGGCTTCGGCGACGGCGCCCTGCGAGGAGCCCCACGTGATGATCCCGTACTCGGCCTCGTCGGGGCCGAAGTAGGTCTGGGTGGAGTCGCGCTCCTCGTCGAGCTCCTCGCGGATCTTCTCGAGTTTCTCGAGGCGCCGTTCCATCTGGGCGACGCGGTTGTCGGGGTCCTCGCTGATGTGGCCGACGGGCGAGTGCTCGTTACCGGTCGCGAGGTAGCGTCCGCCCTTCTGTCCGGGAATCGAGCGCGACGCGACGCCGTCCTCGGCGTCCTCGTAGTTGAACCGCTTGAACTTCCCGGAGTTGTCGTGGGCGGCCTCCTTCAGTTCGTCCTCGGTCAGCGTCGAGCCCAGATCCGGCGAGACCTCGCGGTCGAAGAAGTCGACGTCGACGTTGGTGTTCTCGCCGGAGAGCTTCTGGTCGTAGATGACGATCGCCGGGATCTGGTAGTCCCAGGCGATGTCGAAGGCCAGCCGCGTCTGTTCGTAGGCCTCCTCGATGGTCCCCGGCGCGAAGACGACGCGCTGGGAGTCGCCCTGGCTCGTGTAGAGGACGTGCTCGAGGTCGGCCTGTTCGGGCTTGGTCGGCATCCCCGTCGAGGGGCCGGCCCGCATCGACTCGACGAGCACGACCGGCGTCTCGGTCATCTCGGCCAGTCCGAGCGGTTCGCTCATCAGCGCGAAACCGCCCCCGGAGGAGCCGGACATCGCCTTGACGCCGGCGTGGCTCGCGCCCACCGCGAGCGCGGCCGCGGCGATCTCGTCCTCGACCTGCTCGGAGACGCCGCCCATCTGGGGGAAGTTCTGGCTGAGGATCGTGAACACGTCGGTCCACGGCGTCATCGGGTAGCCGGCGATAAAGCGACAGCCGGCGTCGATCGCGCCGTAGGCGATCGCGTTCGAGCCCGACAGCAGCGCCTGCTCGGCGTCGTGCTCGCCCTCGGGGGCGCGCAGGTCGTGCTCGACCTCGATCTCGTCGCCGACCATCTCGTAGGCCTCGTGGAGGATCTCGAGGTTCGCCTCGAGGATGTCCCCGCCCATCGCGTCGGACATCAGGTCCTCGATGTGCTCGAGTTCCATGTCGAGCAGCCCCGCCGTCACGCCGACGCCGGCGGTGTTGCGCATGACCTCGCGGCCGTGTTCCTTGGCGAGCCCGCGCAGGTCGACCGGGTAGACGTGCCAGCCGTTCTCCTCGGCGCGCTCCTCCAGGTCGAGCTCGGCGATGTCGTCCTCGCTGAGCAGCCCCTCGTCGTAGACGATGACCCCGCCCTCGCGGAGCTCGTCTAGGTTCTCCGAGAGGGGTTTGATCTCCTCGTTGCCGTAGTAGGCCTCCTCCTGAGGGTTCCGGGCGAACGAGTCCCCCAGCGCGAGGAGGAAGTTGTAGCCGTCGCCCCGGGACTGTACCTCGTCGGCTGCGGCCCGGATTTCGACGTAGGTGTGGCCGCCACGGATCCGCGAGGGATAGTGGCGGTGTGTGAATACGTCGAGCCCCGAGCGCATCAGCGCCTTCGCGAAGTTCTGGCTCGTCGAGTCGATCCCGTCTCCGGAACCGCCTGAGACTCGCCAGATGAGTTCGTCATCGCTCATTGAAATCAGTGGCCTGGCGGCCAGCCGTATCCGAATTTTTGTCTCACCGTGCCTAAAGCCTTTGCTATAGATTGCCATGCATCTATCGTGAAGAATGTACAACCATCCAATTCATCTGGTAACTTTGCGGCCGTTACCAGTAGCGGGTCCGACGAACGGCGACCGGTTCGCCAGCGGGCGGTAGGGCGACCGGGGTTCGATCGCCGAGGGGTTTCGCCGGGAACACCGATACGCTTTATTCGCTCGTCGTGCGAACTGGGTTCATGGGATACGTTATCAAGATGCCGAAGCTCGGACTCGAGATGGAACGCGGGGAGCTTCTGGGGTGGGAGAGAGCCGAGGGCGAGACCCTCGAGGAGGGCGAGGTCGTCGCCGAGGGCGAGACCCTCGAGGAGGGCGAGGTCGTCGCCGAGGTCGAGTCCGAGAAAAGCGTCGCCGAGGTCGACGCCCGCGAGGACGGCGTCCTCCGGCGGACCTACCTCGAGCCGGGCGAGACGGTCCCCCCCGGAACGGCGATCGGGATCGTCGCCCCCGCCGACGCGGACATCGGCGACCTCGAGGCCGAGGTCGAGGCCGAACTCGAGGACGCCGGCGCCGACGACGGGGCCGCCGACGCGACCGCGGGCGCGGGCTCGGGTGCCGAAGCCGCGACCGACGGCGCCGCCTCGGAGGCGACGCCGGGGTCGAAGTCGGCCGCCGACGCGGGCAAGGTCTCCCCTCGCGCACGCAAACGAGCCGAGGAGCTCGGGGTGGACCTCGAGGGAGTCGAGGGAACGGGCTACCAGGGTGCGATCACCGAGGACGACGTCGAACGCGTCGCCGACGTCGACGGGGATGAGTCGGGGGGCGACGTCCAGGCCTCCCCGCGGGCCCGCAAGCGCGCCGAGGAACTCGGCGTCGACCTCGCGACCGCCGAGGGGACTGGCTACCAGGGATCGGTCACGGAAGAGGACGTCGAACGCGCGGCCGAGTCCGCCGACGACGCCGGACGCAGCCTCCGCAAGGAACGACCCTTCGACGGGATGCGCCGGACGATCGCCTCGCGGCTCGGGGAGAGCTACCGCGAGGCCGTCCACGTCACGACCCACCGCGAGGCCGACGCCGAGGCGCTGTTCGCCGCCGCAGACGCCGCGGACGACGCGCTCGAGGCGGACGTCTCCGTTCAGGACGTCCTCCTGCTCGCGGTCTCGGCGGCCCTCGAGGACCACCCCGCGTTCAACGCGACCTTCGAGGACGACACCCACCGCCTCTGGAACGAGCACAACCTCGGGGTCGCCGTCGACGTCGAGCAGGGGCTCATCGCCCCCGTGCTCCGGGACGTCGACGAGAAATCGCTCGAGGCGGTCGCGCGCGAGCGCCGCGAGCTGGTCGGGGCCGCCCTCGAGGGCGAGTACACGATGGACGACCTGCGGGGCGGGACGTTCACGGTGACGAACCTCGGCGTGCTCGGCGTCGAGTCGTTCGACCCGATCATCAACCCGCCCCAGATCGCCATCCTCGGGGTCGACGCCGTCGCCGAACGACCGACGCGGGGCCCCGACGACGGCGTCGAGTGGCGCCGCCACCTCCCGTTCGACCTCTCTTTCGACCACCGGGTCGTCGACGGCGCCGACGCCGCCAGGTTCCTCGAGACGCTGGTCGAGCGCGTCGAGGAGCCGTGGGCACTGCTGCCCGAGGGTATCGACCGCGAGGACGCTGCGGGCGCCGAAACGGAGATGCCCGGCCGAACCGTCACCGCCTCGAACGCCGAGGGGATGAGCGGTCGGATCGAGGCGGGATCGTTCGAGTGGCGCTACGACGAGCCCGAAGCGGCCGGCGGGACGGAGACGGGACCGACGCCCGTCGACGTCTTCCTCGGCGGGCTGGCCGCCTGTCTCTCGCTCTCGGTCCGGTTCCAGGCCGAGAAACGCGACGCTGCGGTCGGCAAGATCGACGTCACGACCGATGCCGAGCCCGAACACGGTTCGGTCGAGCGGGTCGCCGCGACGGTTCGACTCGAGAGCGACGCCGACGACGAGACCCTCGAGCGGATCGTCGACCTCGGCGAGCGGGGTTGTCACGTCTCGCAGCTGCTTCGCGAGGACCTCTCGCTCGAGCTCTCCTGGGAGCGGATCTAAGGGGGTCGTCGCGGGACGACTCGATCAGTCCGGGTACGTCGCGTCGGGCTTCGGGATCGCGTCGACGTTCGCGGCGGTCTCGAAGATCGCCCCGTTGAGTTCGTCCGCGGTGTCGACGTACCAGAACTCGACGCCGTCGTAGTTCCCGCTCTGGAGCACCGGCATCCCCGCGTCCTCGAACGTCTCGACGACCGCGTGGGGATCGTCGAACGCGAAGCAGGCGACGTGGTGGAGCCCCTCGCCGTGGTCCTCGAGGTGCTCGGTGTAGATGCTAGGTCCCTCGAGCGGTTCGATCAGCTCGATCATGGTGTCGCCGAGCTGGGCCAGCGCGAGCACCATCGAGAACTCGCCGTCCTCGCCCCGGAAGGTGCGGTCGGTCAGCGCGGGCGGCTCGAACCGGTGGATCTCCCAGGGGCCGATCCCGAGCAGCCCGCCGAAGCGATCCATCCCGTCCTCGATGTCCTCGACGACGAACGCGACCTGCGAGAGTTCGGGGAGCTCGACGTCGGTCTATGGTATGTCTTCACTACCCATGTATGGGCGTCGACGGCCGACAAAATAGCGCTTTGGGCGCGCAAGCGACCGCCCGACGTTTCAGTCCTCCGACGCGGGCGGTCCGTCGGCCGCCTCGAGCGCGAACGCGCCGGCCCCGCTTCCGGCCGAGAGCGTCGCGTCGACGTCGACAAGCCGCGGTCCGTCGGCCCGGACCCGGAACTCGACGGTCGCGTCGGTAAGTTCGAGTTCGCGCTCGCCGTCGGCGCCGACGACGCCGTCCGGAACCGCGAACCGAACCGGGTCGTCCGGCCCGATCCGCTCGACCGACTCGATCCCGACGGTCGCCACCACGCCGGGTGCGAGCGCCGCCCGCGCGGTCCGCGGGGCGTCCTCGGGATCGGTCAGCCGCAGGAGGACGCCGCCCGGGTCGTCGGGCGACACGGACTCGAGCGCGCCGGCGACCGCGGGGAGTCCGATGTCGCCCGGGTGGGCCCGCGAGACCACGCCCCCGACGAGGTCGTCGGGCTCGAGCAGCGCCCGGGAACCGATGAACGACCTGGAGGAGACCTCGGCCGCCGCGAGCGCGACGAGTCGCTTCTCTCCGTTCGGGGTCTCGGCGCGGGCCTCGATCCGTCCGTGTCGCTCGACGACGTCGGCGGCCGGGACGGTGCCCGTCGCGACCAGCGCCGCGGCGACGCCCGCGACGGTGCCGTCGACGGCCGAGGGGACGACGTTGTTCGTCCCCGTCGAGACCGAGACGACCGGAACCGACCCGATCTCGACGGCGACGTCGCGGGTCGTCCCGTCCCCGCCGAGGACGACGACGGCGTCGACGCCGTCTTCGCGAAACTGCGCGGCCGCCCGGCGCGTGTCCGCCGCCGAGCGCTCGAGGGGGATCTCGAGGGCTTCGGCCTCGAGTTCGTCGGGCGCCTCCGCGAGGACGTGGTCGGCGATCCCGGATCGATCGGGCATGAGCCGGACCGACGGCGGGTCCGCGACCGCGGTCAACCCCTCGAGGACGCAGTCGGCGACCCGTCGCTTCGCGTAGTCGTCGACGACGCTGGCGCCGCCGGTGAGCCGCCGGATGTCGCGTCCGGCGGCGGGGTTGACGACCAGTCCGACGCGGGGCACTACGTCACCCGCTCGATCGCCTCGCGGACGTCGTCGCCGTCCGGCAGGACCTCCTGCTCGAGGGGCGTGCTAAACGGCATGTGGGTGTCGGGCGTTCCCACGCGCTGGATCGGCGCGTCGAGGCTGAAAAACGCCTCCTCCTGGACGCGGGCGATGATCTCGGCGTGGGTGCCGTACGACAGCGGGCTCTCGTCGGCGACGATGAGCCGTCCCGTCTTCCGGACGCTCTCGACGATCGTCTCCGTGTCGAGGGGGTACAGCGACCGCGGGTCGATAACCTCGGCCTCGACGCCGGTTTCCGCCAGGCTCTCGGCGGTCTGGAGCGACTCGCCGACGAGTCGCTGGGTGGCGACGACCGTAACGTCCTCGCCCTCGCGCTCGACGGCGGCCTCGCCGAGCGGGATCGTGAACTCCTCGTCGGTCGGCACCGCGCCCTCCTGCTCGTAGATCATCTTGTTCTCGAAGACGAAGACGGGATCGTTCGACCGGATCGCGGCCTTCGTCAGCCCCTTCGCGCTCGCGGCGGTGCCCGGGGCGACGGCCTTCAGCCCGGGGAAGTGGGCGATCCAAGTGTGGATCGTCCCCGAGTGCTGGCTCGCGGCGCCCATCCCCCCGCCCTCGGTGGTGCGCACCGTGACGGGCATCTCGGCCTTCCCGCCGAACATGTAGCGCATCTTCGCCATCTGGTTCATGATCTGTTCCATCGAGACGCCCGCGAAGTCGGAGAACATGAGCTCGACGACCGGGCGGGTGCCCGTCGCCGCCGCGCCCGTCGCCGCGCCCATGAAGCCGGCCTCGCTGATCGGCGTGTCCCGCACGCGCTCGGCGCCGAATTCGTCGTACAGCCCGCTCGTGACCTCGAGGACCCCGCCGAAGAGGCCGACGTCCTCGCCCATGAGGTAGACGTCCTCGTCGCGCTCGAGCTCCTCGCGCAGCGCCTGGCGGACGGCCTCGCGGACCGTCATCGTCTCGGTCTCGGTCTCGAGTTCGCGTTCGGCCTGGGCGGTCATCGTCGCTCACCTCCGGAACGGCCGCCGTCGGAGCGCGGCTCCGACGAGGATCGCGACTCTTCGATTCGCTCGCCGCCGTCAGTGGTGGTCCGGGCGGCGGTCGCGAACCGCTCGATCTCGGGGGGCGTCTCGGCGAACATGTCGTCGTAGGCCTCGTGGGGCGCCGGCGGATCGGCGTTCTGTGCGAACTCGACCGCCGCCTCGATCTCGGCCTCGACCTCGCGCTCGAGGTCGTCGAACTCCTCGGCGGTGAGCTCGCCGCGGTCGATCAGCCGCCGCTTGAAGGAGTCGATCGCGTCGCGGTCCTGCCAGCGCTCGATCTCGTCGTCGTCGCGGTAGGGCTCCTCGTCGCCCTCGTAGTGGCCCCGGTAGCGGTAGGTCTCGGCCTCGACCAGCGTCGGTCCGTCGCCGGCCCTGGCGCGGGCGCGGGCCTCGCCGACGGCCTCCGCGACCGCGGTGATATCCATCCCGTCGACGGTCAATCCCGGAATGTCGTGGGCCTGGGCGGTGTCGCTCAGGTTGTCGACGTTGTGTTGCTTCTCGACGGGCGTTCCCTCGCCGTAGTGGTTGTTCTCGACGACGAAGATCGCCGGCAGGTCCCACGTCGCCGCGAGGTTTATCGCCTCGTGGACCTGCCCCTGGGCGACAGCGCCGTCGCCGAGGAAGCCGACGGCAACCTGGTCGCGGTCCTGGTAGTCGATCGACAGCGCCGCGCCCGTCGCCATCGGCGGTCCCGCACCGACGATACCGTTGGCGCCGAGCATGCCCGCGTCGACGTCGGCGATGTGCATCGAGCCGCCCTTGCCGTTGCAGTAGCCCTCGGCCCTGCCGTACAGCTCGGCCATCATGTACTTCGGATCCAGCCCCTTCGCGATGCAGTGGCCGTGGCCGCGGTGGGTGCTCGCGATGTAGTCGTCGTCCTCGAGGGCGGCGCAGGTGCCGACCCCGACCGCCTCCTCGCCGATGTAGAGGTGGACGAACCCCGGAATCTCGCCGTCCGCGAAGCGGTCGCCCGCCTCCGTGTCGAACGCCCGGATGGTCAGCATTCGGCGCAACGCCTCTCGTCTCCCCTCTGCCGTTTCTATGTCAAGTCCTCCCATGACAGGCTATGGTTAGGCGACATCCACAATAAGTGCTAGCAGTCGCCACGAAGTGGTACCATGGAGAAGTTCGGATCGCCGACGCGGACGGGCAAACGGGGGCAGCGAAGCGCAGTTCCGATCCGGACGGGTTCGCCGCGCTCTCGAGGAGCAGGGGGGGTATCGCCGGGAGGAAAAGCGAGGCTGTCGGCTACTCGTTGTTCGGGTTGCTCGGGTGGTAGTCGGTGTCGTACTCGCCCGGCTGGTCGTCGACGCGGTCGGGGTTCAGGCGACCGGAGAGCAGCATGAAGTCGACGAGCGTCAGCGCGAGCATCGCCTCGACGACGGGCACGCCGCGGGGCGGCAGGACGGGATCGTGGCGGCCGATGACCTGCTCCTCCGTGAGTTCGCCCGTCTCCCAGTCGGCGGTCTGCTGGCTCTTGGGGATCGAGGTCGGGGCGTGCAGCGTCACCTCGCCGTAGATCGGCTCCCCCGAGCTGATCCCGCCCTGGATCCCGCCGTGGTCGTTCTCGACGGGTGTCGGATTACCCGCGTCGTCGAACTCCCAGTCGTCGTTGCGGTCCTTGCCGGTCCACTCGCGGGCCTCGCGGCCGAGCCCGAACTCGAAGGCCGTCGTCGCGGGCACGGCCATCATCGCCTGGCCGAGCCGCGCCGACAGCGAGTCGAAGCGGGGCGCGCCGAGTCCGACCGGAACCCCTCGGGCCTCGAAGTAGATCGACCCGCCGATGGAGTCACCCTCCTCCTGATACTCCTCGATGAGTTCCTGCATCTCCGCGGCGGTCTCGGGGTGGGCACAGCGAACGTCGTTGTCCTCGCTGTGCTCGAGCAGGTCCTCGAAGCTCACCTCGGGCGCCTCGACGTCGCCGATCTGGTTGACGTGGGCCTTGAGCTCGATCCCCTCGCGGGCGAGCAGCTTCTTCGCGATGGCGCCCGCGGCGACCCAGTTGACCGTCTCGCGGGCCGAGGAGCGGCCGCCGCCGCCCCAGTTGCGGGTGCCGAACTTCGCCGAGTAGGTGAAGTCGCCGTGGCTCGGCCGGGGCGCGGTGATGAACGGTTCGTACTTCCCCGAGCGGGCGTCCTTGTTCTGGATCACCATCCCGATCGGCGTCCCCGTCGTGTAGCCGTCCTGGATCCCCGACTTGATCGAGACGTCGTCGGGTTCGCCCCGAGAGGTCGTGATCATCGACTGGCCCGGTTTGCGCCGATCGAGGTCTGCCTGGATGTCCTCCTCGGAGAGCTCGAGGCCGGCGGGACAGCCCGAGACTGTACAGCCCATCGCCTCCCCGTGGCTCTCGCCGAACGTGGTCACCTGGAAGAGGCGACCGAAGCGGTTGCCGTTCATTGTCACTCCCTCGGTGGCGCGCGCACTTATGGGTGCAGGATTGGCTCGAGACCGGGCCGCGGACCCGGGACGATCCCTTCCGTTCGAGCCCCAGCGCAACGGGGTAGGGGGACGGTCGCGCGACCGTCTTCGCGGCAGTTATTTTCATATTGCTTGAATGTGTCTGCGGGAGTATGGGTGTGCGGTCGAACGAACCGGGCGGAAAACGGGGTCGATCGACGGCGTCCGACGAGTGCCTCGCGATCGAGAACCGGCTGGCGGCGCGCGCCGGACCCGAGTCGGTTCGCGAGACCGAGCACGTCTACTGGCACGTGGTGCTCGCCCTCGAGCGGTGGATGAACGGCAGCGAGGACGAGTCCGAGCCCGTCGTCGAGCGCAAGCTCCGGCGCTCGATCGGGCGCGACCTGCGGGCGGTCGGGCACCGATCGGCGGCCGCCTCGATCTCGCGGCCCAAGCGGTCCGACTACTGCGACATCGTCGTCGACGGTCGGATCGGCATCAAGATCGTCCACAACCTGACCGGGCGATCCAGGGAGTGGATGCACAAGCGCCTCCGCTCGCTGGTTCGGGAGTACGACTACCTGATCCTGTACGGACACCGGATCCCGTCCGAGACGGTCGACGTCTGGCGACAGCTGAAACGGTCGCTCGAGCGACGGGCGAGTGACGGGCGCCGCTTTCGCGCGATCGGGACGCTCCAGCGGCGCCACCGGCCGTCGACGGCCGAAGCCGACGCCGCCGAGGGGAGACGGCGACCGTTCGCGATCGGGGCGCTCGCGACCCTTGGAGTCGTCGCGAGCGTTGCACTCGCCGCGTCCGGGGGCGCGGGGACGCCGTCGTCTCCCTCGGCGCTCGTCCTCGCCTCGGTCGTCGCGGCGGTCTGTACGCTGCTGTTGAAGGCGTCCTGAGCCGCTTCGGGACCCGCGAGGCGGTCTCGTCGCCGCTGCGCGCGAACGGTCGGTACGGACGCCGTTCCGGCCGGGCCGAACCGCCCTTCGCAGAGAAGGGCCCGCCTACGGCCGGCGGAAGCCGGCGGGTCGACTCGAGGACGGCGGCGCGGTCAGTTCGGCCGACTCGTGCCGACCGGGACGGGTTCGGGTCCGGCGAGACGATAGGCGCGGCGTACGGCCGCGGTCTGTCCCGCGACGACCCCGTCGCCGCCGGATAGGCGGCGTATACTCAACTCGGCGAACGCGATACGCTCGCGCATGGACAGACGAACGGTGCTACTCGGAACGGGCGTCGCGGCCTCGGCGGTCCTCGCCGGCTGCGCGTCCGAGGGGGACGAGAACGACGAGAACGGATCCGACGACGAAGACGGCGCCGAGGCCGCGACCGACGACGGCGGAGACGGAACGGACGGCGGCAACGAAACCGACGCCGACGGGGGCGGCAACGAGAGCGACGGCGGAAGCGAGGACGGCGAAAGCGAGGACGCCGACATCGAGGAGCGCATCGAGGGCGAGCCGCCGATGGAGGGGCTCGCGATCACGGAGCACGAACTCGTCGAGGACGACTTCTCGGTTACGGTCACGGGGATCGTGGCCAACGAGACGGGCGAGGACCTCGGCCCCGTCGAGGTGGGCGCCGTCTTCTACGACGCGGACGGCGAGGCGATCGACGACGCGGTCGTGCGCACCGCCGAACTGGCCGACGGCGAGGAGTGGGCGTTCGAACTGATGAGCGTCGCGGACGGCGTCGCGGGGTACGCGGTCGGGATCGCGAGCGCGGAGCCGACGGATCGCTCCCCGGTCTGAGTCGCGGTCGGTCGGCGGGGGAGCGGGGCAGAGGGCGCCGGTAGCGACGGGAGACGCTACCGGCTCGCCCGCAGCGCGTCGAGCCGGGCCGCGGCCAGGGGAACCAGCATCTCCTCGTCCGTGAGCCCGCCGTGCATCCCGATCGAGTCCATCTCCGCCCACCACAGTCCGCGGTTGCGGTGGACCGCGATCAGGTCGCCGCAGCGCCGTTCGAACAGCGCCGACGGCTCGCCGGGGCCGAACAGGTCGCCCTCGAGAGCCTCCTCGCGGGTGAACGTCCGACCGTCGAGGGCCGCCTCGACGATCCCGCGGGCCTCCTCGAGGCGGTCGGGGCGGACGTGAAAGTGGACGTTTCGGGGGCTGCCCGTCGGCAGACGGGGCTCGCCCGCCTCGTCGCGGCGGAACGTCTCCCGCAGCGACGGCCACCGTTCCCAGTCGGTCATCGTAACGTTCTCCTCGGGCGCGGTGTCGACGATCCCGTGGTCGGCCGTCACCACGAGCAGCGTCCGCGCCGCGAGGTCGGGATCGAGGCGCTCGAGCAGTTCGTGTTGCAGGCGCTCGAGGACGGCCGCGAGGTTCTGTCGGTAGCGCTCGGTTCCGGTTCCCTCGGCGTGGGAGATCGCGTCGATCGTCGGCTCGTAGGCGTAGACGTAGGCCGGATCGGCCGACACCTCGAGGGCGCGGCGGATCGACAGCGCGAGGTCGGTCGCGGTGTCGTACCCGACCCGGGTGGCGCCCGCGGCCGTCGCGCGGGTGTAGCCCGACTCGACGAACTCGGCGGGCAGGATCGCGTACGGGTCGATCCCCGCTTGCTCGGCCCGCTCGTAGATCGACCGCCCGGTAAACAGCTCGGTCGCCGACGACGTCGGCGAGACGTCCGCGAGGGGATCGCCCTCGAGGGTGCGAAACGGGAGCGTCTCGACGATCCGTCCCGCCGACTCGAGGTACTGGAACCAGCCCAGCAGGCCGTGTTCGACGGGGGGCGCGGCGGTGGCGACGGTGGTCAGCGCCGCGGCCGTCTCGGAGGGGTAGACCGCCGTCAGCGGCGCCACCGTCCCGGCGTCCTCGATCCGGCGGAGGAACTCGTGGGCGCCGCGGTGGCGCTTCCAGTGCTCGTAGCCGAACCCGTCCAGCAGGAAGACGACGACGTTGTCGACGTCGGTCGCGACGCCCTCGAGGACGTCGGCGGGCAGCCGTCGCTCGAACGCGTCGTCGAGTACGGCGAGCGCCGTCTCCGGGACGTTCGCGAAGGAGTAGTCGTCGTACGCCGGGAAGACGATCCCGTCCTCGCCGGACCGCTCGCGGAGCCGGGACTCGAGGGACGCGCGCATACCCGTGTCGACGGGCCCATCGGAAAAAGTCCCTCCGGCGACCGATCCTTGTTAATTGGTACCTGATAGCAAGGACTATACCCGTCCCGTGCGATGACACCCCGTATGCGCGCACCCGAGCGGCCGACGTTCGAGAGCGAGGAGAGCAAGGCGGTCTACCAGCACGTCGAACGGCACGGGACGGCGGCTCGACACCGGCTTCGCGAGCTGACGTCGCTCTCGCCCGCGCGGTTTCGATCGGCGCTCGAGGAGTTAGAGACCAAGGGCTACCTCGAGGAGAGCGGCGGCACGGTCCGGCTCGCGCTCGACGTCGGCTCCGTCGAAGAGTACGAGACCGACGACGCGACTTACCTCATCCGACCCGGGCAGAATCGGGACTTCGACGGGCTCGTGGACGCGATCCGCGAGGTAACGTCGAAAGAGTCGTACGTCGTCGCCGAGAGCGTCGCCGAACAGCTGCTGTACGAGGACGCCGTCACCCGCCACAACACCGTGGAGTCGCGGGTGTTCTTCGTCGCGACGGTCGACGACGAGGTCGCGGGCTGGGTCCACCTCGACCTCCCGCAGGTCGAGAAGCTCCGCGAGACGGCCCAGCTCACCGTCGGCGTCCGCCCCGACCACCGCAGGCGCGGCGTCGGCGACGCCCTGCTCACCCGCGGGGTCGACTGGGCGGAGGCCAACGGCTACCGGAAGGTGTACAACAGCGTTCCGGCGACCAACGACGAGGCCCTGGCCTTTCTCGAGGGCCACGGCTGGAACACCGAGGGCATCCGCCGGAACCACTACACGATCGACGGCGAGTTCGTCGACGAGGTGTTGATGGCCTACACGTTCTGAGGAGGCGGCGATCGCAGTCGACGATCGGGACCGCGTCCCTACTCCTCGCGCTCGAGGGCGACGCCCAGTTCCTCGAGGGTCTCGAAGAACGTCGGGAACGAGACGTCGACGTGCTCGGCGCCCGCGATCGTCGTCTCGCCGTCGGCGACGAGTCCGGCGAGGGCCAGCGCCATCACGATCCGGTGGTCGCCCCGGCCGTCGACCGCGGCGCCCTCGAGGGTCGACTCGCCGCCACGAACCGTCAGCGAGTCCGGCGCTTCGATCGTCTCGACGCCCAACTTCTCGAGTTCCTCGGCCATCGCGCTCACGCGGTCGGTCTCCTTGTACCGGACGTGCTCGGCGTCGACGATTCGGGTCTCGCCGTCGGCGACCGCCCCCAGCGTCGCGAGCGTCGGCAGCAGGTCCGGCGTGTCCGCGACCGACACCTCGATCCCCTCGAGGTCGGCCGCGGCGACGTCGATCGTCCCTGCTTCGCGGTTCCAGTCGACGTCCGCGCCCATCTCCGCGACGATTTCGACGATCGCTTTGTCTCCCTGTGCGCTCGGTCGGGCGCCCGCGATCCGGACGCCGTCCTCGTCGCCGGCGACGGCGCCCGCCGCGAGCAGGTACGAGATCGAGGAGAAGTCCCCGGGAACGCGGTACTCTCCGCCCGCAGGGTCGTAGCGCTGGCCGCCCGCGACGGCGAACCCGCGCTCGGTCCGTTCGGCCTCGACGCCGAAATCGGCGAGCACCTCGAGCGTGATGTCGACGTACGGCGCCGACTTGAGCTCGGTCTCGAGGGTGATCTCGAGGCCGTCCTCGGTGACCGCGCCGGCCATCAGCAGCGCCGTAACGTACTGCGAGGAGACGTCGCCCGGGATCGAGACCTCGCCGCCCGAGATCGGTCCCGTGACGACCAGCGGCGCCTGGCCGTTCCCGCGAGTGCTGGTGGCCTCGCCCCCGAGGTCTGCGATCGCCTCGAGCAGCGGACCCTGGGGTCGACTCCGAAGCGACTCGTCCCCGGTAAGGACGCTCGTTCCGTCGGCCAGCGCGGCCGCGGCCGTCACCAGCCGCATCGTCGTCCCGCTGTTCTCGCAATCGATGACGTCGTCCGGAACGCCCGGCTGGCCGTCGAAGCCCGCGACCTCGAGGCTGTCGTCCTCGCTGCGATCGACGCTCCCGCCGAACAGCGAGACCGCACGGGCCGTGGCTTTCGTGTCGGCGCTCCAGAGGGCGTCCCGGACGGTTGTTTGGGTTGCGTAGCCGGCCGCGAGGATCGCGCGGTGGGTGTAGCTCTTCGAGGGCGGCGCTCGAGCCCGTCCCGCGACGCGGGAGGGAGTGATGGTGACGTCCATACTGGTCCTGGGAAGGGGCGCCCCATCACGGTACCGGTGCTGGTAGTATTGTGAGTGGAACGAGACGGGAGCTCCTCGAGCGAAGCGGGATCGGCGTCGCGCTCGGAGACCGATGTCGAAACAGCCCGCGGCCGGGAAAGTGACGGTATCAAACCGAGAGCTATGTGCGGGCAGTGCTAACACACTACACGAGTGGATCCGTCGTAGAAGCACCCGAAGCGCTACTCGCCGGTCGTGCCGGCCACGACGGCCTCACCACCACGAGCGTCCTCGAGCGTCTCGGCCTGCTTCTCGACGACGCAGTCCTCGAGGACGAGGACGTCCAGGCCCATCCCGTAGAAGTCCTTGACCGCCTCGGTCGGCGTGGTGACGATCGGTTCGGCGTGGTCGTTGAACGAGGTGTTCAGGACGACCGGAACCCCGGTGATGGACTCGAACTCCGAGATGAGTCGGTGGTACCGGGGGTGCTGGTCCTCGCGGACGGTCTGGGGCCGGGTCGAGTCGTCGGCGGGGTGAAGCACCGCCTCGAGGTCGTCGACCTTCTCCGGGCGGACGTCGAAGGTGTCGATCATAAACGGCGCGGACCCGCCGTCGATCAGGTACTCCTCGGCGGCGTCCTCGAGCATCGACGGGGCGAAGGGGCGCCACTCCTCGCGGTGTTTGACGTACCTGTTGACCCGGTCCCGCGACTCGGCGGTGCGGGGATCGGCGAGGATGCTCCGGGCGCCCAGCGCCCGCGGGCCCATCTCCATGCGTCCCTGGAACCAGCCGACGAGGGCGCCCTCGGCCAGCCGTTCGGCGACGTAGCCCTCGAGGTCGTCGGGTTTGGCGTACCGGATCTTGTTGGTCTCGAGCAGCGACTCGATCTCGCTGGTCTCGTACTCCGGGCCGAGGTAGACCGTCGTCTGGGGCTCGACGCCGTCGGGGCGGCGGTCGAGCCAACCGGCGCCGAGCGCGAGCCCGGCGTCGTGGGCCACCGGCTGGATGAACGTGTCGTCGACGGCCTCCAGTTCCCGGACGCTCTTGTTGAGCTTGCAGTTCAGGGCGACGCCGCCGGCGAGTGCGACGTCGTTCGAGCGGGAGGCGCCGAGGTAGGCTTCGACGATCTCACAGACCGTCTCCTCGAGGAGCGCCTGGGCGGTGCGGGCGAGGTCTTTCTCCCACTGGTCGAACTGGCCGGGCTCGTCGTTTCGCGGGCGGCCGAACGCGTCCTCGAGTTTCTCGACGCCGTAGCCGGTGCCCCAGCGTTTCGTCAACGGCGTGACGTCGTAGTCGACGCCGGTGTCGATCAGGCCGCGCAGGGTGCGTTCGATCTCGGGGCGGCGCTCGCCGTAGGGCGCCAGTCCCATCACTTTCCCCTCGCCGTTGAACATCCGATACCCCAGATACTCGGTGACGATCGCGAAAAAGAGCCCGAGACTGTTGGGGTGCTCGTAGGTTCGGACCCGCGCCAGTCCGTCGGGAGTGCCCCGCCAGACGACCGTCGAATCGTACTCGCCTTTCGCGTCGACCGTCAGGACCAGCGCGTCGTCGAACCCGGAGGGGTGGAACGCGCTCGCGGCGTGACAGCGGTGGTGGGCGCGACACTCGACGGGCGGCACCGGCGTTCCGATCGACGCGAGGCGGTCCTCGACCTGCCGAGTCGGAAGGAAGCGACTCCGGATCTCGTCGACGACGGTCTTCTCGAGGGCCGACGCCTTCCTGGCGAGCCCGGGAGCGCGGATCGCGTCGGTGACGTAGTGGTCGCTGATCCGAGACCGGAGCTGCGGATCGTAGGGTAACAGGATCCGATCGAGGTCCGCGAGTTCGAGGTCGCGGTGCTCGAGGCAGGCCCGGATCGCGCGCTCGGGGAACGTGTCGACGGCGTGTTTGTCCCGCGTCAGTCGCTCCTCTTCGATGCCGAACACGGGCCGGCCGTTCTCGAAGAGGACGGCGCTCGGGTCGTGCTGGCCGTACAGTCCGATCGCAGGCTTGCAGGCGAGAATATACGAACTCATTGGCGGGGACTCGTTCGGTCACGAGGGGGAGACGACTCAAAATTCCCCCTGGGAATTATCTCGATCAGAAAAGCGTCGGATATATATCACTCCCGACACTACAGGGGTGCGTGCAATCCAACGCCGGCGACGATTCCGGTTCGGTACTGGATCTGCTCGCGGACCCGTACGCGCGCCGAATCCTGACCGCCGCGAACGACGAGCCGATGACGGCCAAGGCGCTCAGCGACGCCTGCGAGGCCTCGCTGCCGACGATCTATCGGCGCGTCGATACGCTCGACGATCACGGGCTGCTCGAGGAGACGACGGTCGTCGATCCGGACGGCTCGCACCGAAGCGTCTACCGGACGGCGGTCGAGTCCGTACACGCGACCCTCGAGGGCGACGAGCTCCGGGTCGTCGTCGACACCCGCGACGACCTCGCGAGCAACTTCACCGAGCTCTGGGAGGAACTCCGGGGTGGTGACTGATGGAGACGACGGTCCCCGGAGCCGAGATGATGGCCGCCTACGGGGCGAAACTCGTCGTGGTCGCGTTGAGCCTGACGATCGCTTACCTGGCCTTTCACGGCTACCGCCAGAGCGGCAGCGAGCCGATGCTGTACGTCTCCGGCGGGTTCGTCTTCATCGGGACCGGGGCCGTCTGCGAGCGGATGCTGTACGAACTCGCCGGGATCTCGGTCTCGTCGGCCGGGCTCGTCCAGGCGACTCTCGTCTCCGCCGGTATGCTGTTGATACTGTTCTCGCTGCGGTCCGGTCCGTAGTCCCCGGCTCGCAACCCGCGCAATTATGTGCGGGGGTTCCCCAACCACCCGACATGGAAACCGATCTCGACCCGCTGCGATCCGTCCTCGAGGAGAGGTCCCACGACGGCTACCTCATCGACGACGACGACTCCGACTCCGACCAGCGGTACGTCTCCGGCTTTACCGCGCCGGACGCCTACCAGACGCTCGTGACCGCCGACGGCGAGGTCCACCTGCTCGTCTCGGGACTGGAGTACGGCCGGGCGCGAAAGGAGGCCGACGCCGACTCCGTGTGTCGACGGGCCGACTACGACTACCAGGAGCTGGTGGCCGAACACGGCGCCGACGAGGGGCGGGTGCGGACGATCGCCGCCTTCCTCGCCGATCACGGGGTCGACTCGATCGCCGTCCCGCGGAGCTTCCCGACGGGGACCGCCGACGGGCTCAGAGAGCGCGGCCTCGAGGTCGCGGTCGAGCGCGAGGGCGTCGTCGAGGAGATCCGATCCCGGAAAACGCCCTGGGAGACGAACCAGATCGGCGCGACCCAGTCGGCCAACGAGGCCGCGATGGCCGCCGCCGAGGGGCTCGTCGCCGCCGCGGAGATCGAGGACGGCGTGCTCGTCCGCGACGGCGAGGAGCTGACCAGCGAGCGCCTCAAAGAGGAGATCGAGATCACGCTGCTTCGCCACGGCTGCGCGCTCGACGAGACGATCGTCGCCTGCGGCGCCGACGGCGCCGACCCCCACAACCGCGGCAGCGGTACCCTGGAGGCGGGCGAACCGATCGTGATCGACATCTTCCCGCGGGACAAGGGAACCGGATACTTCGGCGACATGACCCGCACCTTCGTCCGCGGCGAACCGAGCGAGGAGCTCGAGCGCCGCTACGAGGTCACCCGCGAGGCGTTCGAGACCGCCCTCGAGACGATCGAGGCCGGTGTCGCGGGCGCGGACGTCCACGACGCGGTCTGTGACGTGATCGAAGACGCCGGCTACGAGACGCTGCGAAGCGACCCGAGCACCGACACCGGCTTCATCCACAGCACCGGCCACGGCGTCGGCCTCGACATCCACGAGCGGCCGAGCCTCTCGCCGACGGGCGGGGAACTCGAGCCGGGCCACGTCGTCACCGTCGAGCCGGGACTCTACGATCCCGAGGTGGGCGGCGTCCGCATCGAGGACCTGGTCGTCGTCACCGAGGACGGCTACGAGAACCTGACCGAGTACCCGGTCGCGCTCGAGCCGCGGGCGACCTAAGCGCCTCCCTCTTTTATTCCATCTATCCCACAAAGTATTTATTATGCTGAGGGATACGAAAAGATAGCCGGGACCGATCCCCCCAACTGCGTCCGAATCGCTGGTACGCCGTCCCGGCTGATCCACCCCTCTTCCCCCTTTTGTGCCAGAAGCGATCCCGTCGACCGCCAGCCGCCGTCCCGACCGCTCAGCGACGGCGGTCGGCGCCGATCCGTTCGCCGACCTCGAGCCCGCTTCGCAGCGCCGCGTGGATCCGCCCCTCGCCGGCGACCCAGTCCCCGACGCAGTACAGCCCCGCGGACTCTGCCCGCCGGAGGGGCTCGCTCGGCGCGCCGTCCTCGAGGATCGCGTAGCGCCAGCCCTGGTGGTCGGTCCAGTCGGGGTCGGTGAGGCGGTCGTCCTCGAGCAGCCCGGCGGTCACGGCGGCCAGTTCGGCGAGGTTGCGCTCCGGATCGCGACCCTCGTTGGCGACCGACCACTCGCGGTTCGCCTGGACGACCAGCAGCGACTCCCCGTCGGGGACGTGGCCCGGTTTACACTCCTCGCGGCTGACCCAGCCCACCTCGTGGTCCTTGTCGGCGTTGACCAGCGCGTAGTAGGGGACCTCGAGTTCGAACGGGTAGTGGAAGACCCCGGTCCAGACCCGACGGTAGGAGACGTCTCCGAGCGCCGCCACCAGCGAGTCGCGCGGATCGGCGTCCCAGGAGCTCGTCTCGAGCACCGCGGCCGCCTGGGGCGCCGGCGGGTTCAGGACGACGGCGTCGTAGGGGCCCCACGGGTTGCCCGCGGCGTCCTCGAGGGTCCACGTTCCCGCCGCGTCGTCTCGCACCAGTCGCTCGACGCGGGTCTCCCGGTGGATCGTCGCGTCGGTGCGGGCGAACAGCCGCTTGGCGAGCTGGGTCAGTCCCCGCTCGTAGCTCCACTTGTGATCGTCGGCGTCGCGACCCGGTTCGATCCCGCCGTCGCGGTCGAACGTCCAGACGGGCGCGTCGACGTCGACGAGCCCGTCGGTCGGGAGTCGCTCCGTCACCAGTTCGACGACCCGCTCGTCGTCGGCTTTGAGGTAGTTCGCGCCGTAGTCGTAGACGACGCCGTCCCGGCGTCGCGTCGCGGCCCGCCCGCAGAGCCCGCCCGACTTCTCGAGCACCGTCACCGACGTCTCGGCGGTCGCGTCCTCGAGGGCGAACGCCGCGGCGGCCGCGCCGGCGCCGGCGCCGACGATTCCGATCCGTTCCATACGCGGCGTTCGGGGCCGGCCCTGAAGTAGACTCGCGCAGCCGGCGCGGCTTGCCGGCTCGACGTTCGAGCTATGGGTTCCCGTCGCTCGCTGATCGGCGAGCGTCGATCCGACGGTCGCGACGCTGCGCGAACCGCCCGCCGACGTACCCACCCACCGCGCCGAGAGCGCCGGCGAGGGTCGCGACGAGCAGTCCCGACAGCAACAGCATCGTCCCGACGACGACCGCCTCCCCGACCTGACCGATCGTCACCAGCCCCGCGACCAGTCCACCCAGGACGAACGCGAGGATCGCAAGCGCCGGCAACGCGGGCACCAGCCCCGCGAGCGCGCCGACGCTGACGGTTCGATCGGACTCGCCGCGCTCGAGGTAGCCCGCCAGCGCGCCGCCCAGCGCCGGCGAGAACGGAAGGAACGACAGCGCGACGGTGACGACGGCGCCGACGAGGACGTACGCGCCGTACGAGTCGGCGGATTCGCCCGCCTCGCGCCGGCGGCGGGCGCGCCGTCGCGCGACGAGGTAGCCGACGGCGACCAGCACCGTTCCGACGCCGACGACCACCAGTCCCGTCCCGGTCCACGAGACGACGGCGTCGGCCACCTCGAGCGCCTCGGCGTCGGTCAGCTCGGTCGTGCCGACCGTCACCGTCACCGTTTCGTCCTCGATTCCCGCCGCGAGCGCGTCCCGGTCGACGAGGACGGCGAGCGCGCTTCCGGCGGCCACCGAGAGCAGGCCGACCAGCGCGACGACGGCCGCGAGGAGCCAGTCGACGAACGCCGGCACCGTTCCGTCGCCGGCCGAGCGCCGCTCCCGATCCACCCCTTCGGTCGGTGTCGATCCCATACCGGTAGCTCGTATGCGGTGCGGTACCTTATAACTGGGTTCGACGAGGGAAGCGGTGCGAACGCGCTTTCGGCGACGGCCGCTACGCCGACCCGTCCTCGAGGTAGGAGGGGCGCTCGTCGTACGCGATCGGATCCCGAACGCCCAGTCGCTGGAACGCCTGCAGGCGGTAGGCGCAGGCGTCGCAGGTGCCGCAGGCGGGCTCGTTCTCGCGGTAGCAGCTCCAGGTGTGCTCGTACGGAACGTCGAGTTCGAGCCCCCGCTCGGCGATGTCGGTCTTCGATTCCTCGACGAACGGCGCCTCGATCGCGATCTCGGCGTCGGGTTTCGTCCCGACGTCGACGACCCGTTCGAAGGCCTCGAAGAACTCGGGTCGGCAGTCGGGATAGCCCGAGAAGTCCTCGCTGTGGGCGCCGATGAAGACCGCCTCGCAGCCGTTGGCCTCGGCGTAGGAGACCGCCATCGCCAGCAGGTTCGCGTTCCGGAACGGGACGTAGGAGGTCGGGATCTCCTCGCTGTCCATGTCGGCGTCGGCGACCTCGAGTTCGTCGTCGGTGAGACTCGAGGCGCCGATCGCCGAGAGGTGGCCCGTCTCGATCCGCAGGAAGTCGGCCGCGTCGAACGCGTCGGCGAGCCGGCGGGCGCACTCGAGTTCGCGCTCGGCGGTGCGCTGGCCGTAGGAGGTGTGCAAGGCGTAGATCTCGTAGCCCCGCTCGCGGGCGACGGCGGCCGCGGTGGCGCTGTCCATCCCGCCGGAGAGGAGGACGACGGCGCGTTTTTCGGTCGGTTCGTCGGTCGTCGGCGTGGTGTCGTCGGTCATCGTGTGGGTCGGTGTCGTCGGCTACGTTTCGGGGGCGTCGTTCCAGAGGTCGACGTGCAGGCGGGGCGTGTACCGGAAGCCGTGGTCCATCGCCAGCTCGGCGACGCGGCCGCGGGTCTCCGCGAGTCGCTCGCGGGTGGCGCCCTCGGGCATCAGGAGGACGTCCTCGTCGCGGATCGGGACGCTCGCGGCGTCCCGCAGGTCGGCGAGCAGCTCGCGGATCTCGGGCATGTCGCCCTCGTCCGTGACGACGAACTTCAGCTGGAAGTCGTACTCCTCGACGAGCGCGGAGAGCGCCTCGAGGTCGATGCGGTCGTTCTCGTGGCGCTCGGCCCACTCACCCTCTCCGTTCGGGTCGCGCTCTGACGTCGGCGTCGAGCTCTCGAGTTTCGGGCTGATCGAGGCGAGGTCGATCGGCGCCTCGCGGTGGATCGTCCCGTTGGTCTCGACGGTGGTGTGGTAGCCCCGAGCCTCGAGGGCCTCGAGCAGGTCGACGCTTCCCTCGTGGAGCAGGGGTTCCCCGCCCGTGAGGACGACGTGGTCGGCCTCGGCGTGGGAGTCGACCTCCGCGAGGATCTCCTCGAGGCTCATCCGGGCGTGGGTCGGCTCCCAGGAGGTGTGATAGGAGTCACAGAACCAGCACCGCAGGTTGCACCCGCTGGTGCGGACGAACACGGACGGAACTCCGGCGAGCGTTCCCTCGCCCTGCAGCGAGTAGAACAGCTCGTTGATCGGGAGCCCCTCGCCGCCCGTGTCGCGGTCGGCGGCGCACTCGCGGTCCGGGGAGTCGGAGACGGGCATCTCAGAACTCCCCGCCGCCACAGAGCTCGCTGGTCTCCTCGACCCGGACGGCGACGTCGGTCACGGTCTCGGGGAGGGCCGCCTCGAGTTTCGCCTCGAGGACGACGCTCATCACCTCGGCGGTGGGCGGGTGTTCGAGGACGACGACGCCGTCGTCGTCGCCCGCCTCCTCGAAGGCCTCGATCAGGGGATCGCCGCGCTCGAGCAGGAACATATGATCCCACTCGTCGATCACTGTAGTAATATCGCCCTTGTCGGCGACCCAGCCCTCGTCGGTGATCTCGCCCTCGACGGCGACGGCGATCTCGTAGTTGTGGCCGTGCGGGCGGGCACACTTGCCGTCGTGGTGGAGCAGACGGTGGCCGGTGCTGATCCGAATCGGTCGATCCCGACCGACGTGGAGGACGCGAGGGGTGCCGACCACGTCGGCTCCCTCGGTGTCGGCGAGCTTCTCGGTCATACTGGGATATTCGTAGCCGAATACTTAGGGCGGTCGATCCGCCCTCGAGGCGGGGGCCAGCGAGACTGCGGCGGATTCCCGGTTCACCGTCTCTGTTTACCGTGCGATTTCCTCGAGGCAGCTATAGAACGAATCCGAGGACACAACCCACAGCGCGTAGCGACAACCCGCTGGCGGAAGCTATATCTGCCGCTAGTTCGACGGTGTATCTATGCCGATACAACGGCGGCAATTCGTTACGGGGATCGGTGCGGGAGCTATCGCGAGCATCGCCGGCTGTTCGCAACTGACCGGAAGCGACACCGATCAGCAAGACGCAGCCGTAGCCGGTGAAACGCTAACGCTCACGACGACGACGAGCACCTACGACACGGGGCTGCTCGACGAAATCCACCCAGCGTTCGAGGACATGTACGGCGTCTCCGTCGACGCGGTGGCACAGGGAACGGGTGCGGCCCTCGAGTCGGCGCGCAACGGGGATTCCGACGTCGTGATGGTCCACGCCCGCGGCCTCGAAGACGAGTTCATGCGCAACGGCTACGGGGTCAATCGTCGAGACCTCATGTTCAACGACTTCGTCCTCGTCGGTCCGGAGAGCGACCCGGCGGGGATCGAGGGTATGGATTCGGCGACCGAGGCGCTCGGCGCCATCGCCGAATCGGAGGCGCCGTTCGTCTCGCGCGGAGACGACTCCGGAACCCACACCAAGGAGCGCAACCTCTGGGAGGAGGCGGGAGTCGAGCCGGGCGGCGACTGGTATCAGGAAACGGGGAGTGGGATGGGCGAAGCGCTGAACAATGCCAACCAGCAGGACGCCTACACGCTCTCGGACCGCGGGACGTTCATCTCTCAGCGCTCGGAGCTCGATCTCGTCATCCTGGTGCAAGGTCCCATCGAGGACGGTCCGGAGATCCTCGCGAACCCCTACGGTGTCATGGCGGCCAATCCCGGCGTGCACGACGGCGCCAACTACGACCTCGCGATGGCCTACATCGGGTGGATCACCAGCCCCGAAACACAGAACGCCATCTCGGAGTACCAGGTCAACGACGAACAGTTGTTCTTCCCTGAAGCGGTCTCCGAGGACCCCAACTTCCAGCAGTACGTTCCGGAAGGGTGGAGTAGCGACGCATCGGGTAGCGAGAACTCCTCGGATAGCGGGAATTCCTCCGAGAGCGGGAACGCCTCCGAGAGTAACGATTCGTCCACCGAGTGACCGTGCCCCTAGAGTCAGTTGTACAACTACTTCCGGCCGTCGTCGACCTGCCGTTCAGGGAAGGCTACGTCTGGAGCATCATCTCCGTCTCGCTGTACGTGAGCCTCATCGCCGTGACGCTGAGCACGCTGTTTAGCATCCCGGTCGCCATCGTGATGGGTTTCGCCGAGTTCCCCGGCAAGCAGTTCGTGAAATCGGTTATCAATACGGGAATGGGATTTCCCAGCGTCGTCGTCGGCCTGCTGGTGCTGTTCGCCGTCTCCAACCAGGGGCCGCTCGGATCGCTGGACCTTATTTTCACCAAGGAAGCGATGATCATGTCGCAGTTCGTACTCGCGACGCCGCCGATTACGGCGATCAGTCTCGCGGCCATCACCGGCGTGAGCGAGAACGTCCGCGACGCCGCGCGCGTCCTCGGCGGCACGCGCCTCGATATGGCGCTCGTCGTCATCAAGGAGGCGCGGTACGGGATCGTCACGGCGATTCTGGCCGGGTTCGGCCGGGCCGTCAGCGAGGTCGGATCCGTCCTCATCGTCGGCGGCAACATTACGAGTGCAGACGGGATCTCGAAGACGCGAACGCTAACGACCGCCATCCAACTCGAGGCCCGTCAGGGGCAGTACGAGACCGCGATGGTACTCGGCGTGATCCTGGTGGTACTCGTGTTGCTGGTCAATGCGATCGTCGTCCGACTCGGCGATCAGGGGGTGCAATGATAGTGCTTCGAGCAACCGACGTGGCGCACGCGTATCAATCCGACCGAGTGTTCCGAGACCTCTCCATCGACGTCGAAACCGGCGAGATCGTCGCCGTCATCGGGCCGTCCGGCGTCGGGAAGACGACGCTGCTTCGCATGCTTTCGCTCGCCCTCGAGCCGGACGGCGGGGCCGTCGAGTTCGACGGAACGGACGTCTGGTCCGTCGACGACTCCGAGCGTCTCTCGTTGCGGCGGCATATCGGGATGGTCTTCCAGGAGGCGAGTCTCTTCGACGCCTCGGTCGCTCGCAACGTTGAATACGGGCTCCGAGTCCGCAGATCGTGGTCCGATCGTCTTCGCAGCGAGCTTCACTCGATCGTTAGTTCGAACGGAACTGCCGACGCCGTTCGTGAATCCCTCGAGATCGTCGGATTGACGGAGAAAACGGACCAGCACGCGGACTCGCTCTCTGGCGGAGAGGCACAGCGAGTTTCGTTCGCCCGTGCACTAGCCTACAACCCGGATATTTTGCTGCTCGACGAACCGACGTCGGATCTCGATCCGCGAAACACCGCAGTCATCGAGGACGCGATGTCCGAGGCTCGAGACCGAGGGATCGGCGTCGTCGTGGCGACACACGATATGCATCAAGCGGAGCGTGTTGCGGACCGGGTCGCAGTACTGCTCGACGACAGCATCGTCGAGATCGGTCCAACGGAAGCGATTTTCGAGAGTCCGTCGGACGACCGCACTCGGAAATTCATCGCGGGGGAATTGATATATTGACCGAGTACGTCCCCGGTTTCCGGAGACATTTCAACCGCGGGTTCGAAGACGCGGGCATGAACGCCGCGATCGTGACGGTCGGGGACGAACTGCTCGCCGGACGGACGACGAACACCAACGCCACCTGGCTCTGCGAGCGCCTCGCCGAGCGCGGGGTTACCCTCGAGCGGGTCACGACCGTCCCCGATCGGATCGCGGACATCGCGTCGGTCGTCGGCGACTACAGCGCGGCCTACGACGCCGTCGTCGTCACGGGCGGACTCGGCCCGACTCACGACGACGTGACGATGGCGGGCATCGCCGCGGCGTTCGACCGCGACCTCGAGCCCGACGAGACCGCCCTCGAGTGGCTCGAGGACCGGGGCTACTCGCGGGCGGACCTGACGTCGGGAACCGCCGACCTTCCCGCGGGCGCGCGGCCGCTGCACAACGGCGAGGGCGTCGCTCCCGGCGCGGTCTGCGAGAACGTCTACGTCCTCCCGGGCGTGCCCGCCGAGATGCGGGCGATGTTCGAGTCCGTCGCCGACGAGTTCTCGGGGGCGCGAACCTACCGGGAGACCGTCGTCGCCGACGAACCCGAGAGCGCCCTGCTCGATCGCTTCGAGTCGCTGCGCGAGGAGTTCGACGTCGCGGTCGGCAGCTACCCCGGGGAGTCGGTCAGGATCGAACTCTCCGGGACCGACGAGGACGCGGTCGCGGCGGCCGCGGCGTGGCTCCGCGAGCGGGTCGAGACGGTCGAGGAGCGGTAGCAGGTTTCGGCGGGCCGTTCTACCGGTAGAGGTGGGTCATCCAGGCGATCGTCACCGCGAGGCTCACCAGCAGGACTCCCCAGCCGACGAGGTCCATCGGCAGCGCCGTTTCCGTTTCGAGCACGACGGCAGTCAGTTCGTTCATGCGTCGCGGTCGGATCCGATCCCTCTTAGTCTTTCAGAAAACGTGTCGCTCGGTGGAAAGCCACACGGCTTTTGTCGCCGCCCCCGAACAACGGCCATGGATACGATCGGCGTCGTCGTCAACCCGATCGCCGGCATGGGCGGGCGGGTCGGACTGAAGGGAACCGACGGCAAAATCGCGGAGGCCCGTCAGCGCGGAGCGACCACGCGGGCGCCCGAGCGGGCCCGGCGGGCCCTCGAGGCACTGGCCCGCGAGGCCGACGATCTGACGGTGTACGCGGCCGCGGGTCCGATGGGCGAGGACGCGGCTCGAGACGCCGGGTTCGATCCCGAGGTGGTGTACGATCCGTGGGCGGGATCGGCCGAGGAACCCCCGGAGGATCCCGGCCAGGCAGAGACGACCGCCGAGGACACGCGGGCGACGGTGCGGGCCGTCCTCGAGCGCGGGGTCGACCTCGTCCTGTTCGTCGGCGGCGACGGGACGGCCGTCGACGTCGCCGGCGTGCTCGAGGAGGGGGGCGACGAGACGCCGATGCTCGGCGTGCCCGCGGGGGTCAAGATCTACTCCTCGGTGTTCGCCGTCACCCCCAGAGACGCCGGACGGATCGCGGCCGGGTTCGACGCGGTCGAGCGCCGGGAGGTCAACGACATCGACGAGGCGGCCTACCGCGAGGGGGAGGTCCGCTCGGAGCTGCGGGCGGTCGTCCCGGTGCCCGTCGCGCCGGACGTCCAGTCGGGCAAGCAGGTCTCGAGCGGCAGCGTCGACTCGCTGGCAGCGGGATTCGCCCGCGAGATCGAGGAGGGTCGAACCTACGTCTTCGGCCCGGGCGGCACCGTCGGCGCGATCGAGGCCGAACTCGGGATCGAGGCCTCCCCGCTGGGGGTCGACGTCTGGCGCGACGGCGAGGTCCTCGCGACCGACGCCGCCGAAGCGGAGATCCTCGAGGTCCTCGCGGAACCGGCGACGATCGTCGTCTCGCCGATCGGGGGCCAGGGCTTCGTTTTCGGTCGGGGCAACCACCAGCTCTCGCCCGCGGTCATCCGGCGGGCCGACGAGATCGCGGTCGTCGCCGCCGGCGAGAAGCTCGACGCGATCGACGCGCTCCGAGTCGACACCGACGACGACGACGTCGACGAGGAGTTGCGGGGCTGGATGAAGGTCCGGACGGGGCGGTTCACGACGCGGCTCGTGAAAGTTGTTTAAGGATGTGCGCGCTTCTCGTGAATCGCAGAACTATATTACCACGAGTGACGATATACTGTGTGTATAGTCAGGATTAAGGTGGGCTAAAGCCTACCTCGCCCCATGGAAACGCGGAAAGTCCAGCGGCTCGGTCCCTCGACGCTCGCGATGACCCTCCCCGCGGAGTGGGCGGGCGAACACGACGTCGAGAAGGGCGACGAGGTGACGATTCGAACCAGCGGCAAGGGGACGCTGACGGTGATGCCCGAATCGGCGAACACCGAAGAGACGGAGGCGACCATCCACGTCGACGAACTCGACGCGCCGGCCGTCGAGCGCGCGATCGTCGCCCAGTACGTCCTCGGCCGGCGAGTGATCCGGATCCAGCGCGAGAACGGCGCGCTCGACTCCGAGCACATCAACGCCGTCTACCAGGCCGAGACCCAGCTGATGGGACTGGGCGTGATCGAGGAGACCCCCGAGAACATCTCGATTCGCTGTTCGGTCGACCCCGAGGACTTCACGCTCGACAACTTGCTCGAGCGCCTCGAGCGAACCGGCAGCACGATGCGCGGCGAGGCGATCAAGGCCCTGGCCCACGGCAACCCCGACCTCGCCCAGCGGGCGCTGAACCGCGAGCGCCAGGCCAACAAGATCTTCGTGCTCCTGTTGCGCCTGATCTTTACGGCCTACCAGAACCCCAACCTCGCGCGGGCGGTCGGACTCGAGAGCGGCTTCCCGCTGATCGGCTACCGCTCGATCGCGAAGAACCTCGAGCTCACGGCCGACAACGCCGAGGACATCGCCGACATCGTCATGGAGACCGAGGGTCACACCCTCGACATCGACAGTGCGATCATGCGGGACATCCGCGAACTGAACGACCTGGTCGACGAGATCACCGCGCTCGCCGTCGAAGCGGCCGTCGAGCGCGATTACGACAAGTCCAACGAGGTGCGGTCGCTGTTCCACGAGATCGCCGACCGCGAGGACGAGATCCTCGACGAACTGCCCGAGATGGCCAACGAGGACCTGCTTCGGGTGCGGGAGGTGCTGGTCAGCCTCCAGCAGACCGCCCAGTACGCGATGCGAAACGCCGAGATCGCGGCGAACCTCGCGCTCAACGAGGAGTCCGAGCACACGACGATCAGCTGATCGCGGCCGCCGCGACCGCGCGTTTTTCACCAATTTTAATTCGGTATATTCAGAGTGGAAAGATTCATGCGTGGCGACTTCGTTACTCGCCGCCATCGTCCGACACATCGCCCGTCTCCGGACTGTAGTTCGATCCCAGCGCACGCTTCTGGTCGTGATCGGAGCGACGCTCGCCGGAGTGACGGTCCCGGCGCTTTCGGCCCCGCTCCAACCGCTGCTCCCGGCGCTCGTCGCCGGGCTGATATTCACGGGGTTCTACGGGTTCAGCGTCGACGAGGCCACCGACCAGCGCGTTTCGACTCCGGTCGTCGTCTCGCTGGCCTGCCTCTACCTGTTCGTCCCGGTCGCGCTGTACCCGCTTGCCTCGGTCGCGCTCTCCGGCGAGATATTACTCGGCGTGCTCGTCGTCCTCTCCGCGCCGCTGGCCGCCGGCAGCTCGATCATCTGGACGCGCCTGAGCGGCGGCAACACGGTGCTGACGACCGTCGTCGTCCTCGCATCGATGGGACTCGCGCCGCTCGCGATGCCCTCGCTGATCGCGCTGCTCGCGGACTCGGCCGTCGAGGTCTCGGCGAGCGAGCTGGTCGTCGAGCTGGCCGCGATCGTTCTCGCCGGCGGCGCGCTCGCGTACGCGGTTCCGGGGGGGACCGTCTCCGAGGACACGCTGGACGACTTCTCGGTCGCGACGATCGGCGTCCTGATCTACGCGGGCGTCGGGGGATCGACCCTCGCGGTCGAGGCGACCCAGCTCGCGGCGGTCGGCGCGGTCGCGATCGGTTCGATCGCCCTCAGCGCCGCGGTCGCGTACGGACTCTACGCCCGCGGAATGCGAAGCGACGACTGCATCACCGTACTGTTCTCGAGCTCGATGAAGAACATGAGCGTCTCGGTGATGGTCGGCGCGGTCGTCGGCGGCGGAACCGTCGTCGCCAGCATCACCGCGTTCTACGTCGTCCAGCAGGTCGTCAGCAGCTCGCTCGTTCGCCACCTCGAGGGCTCCGTCCCCGGTCGGTCCTGAGCGACGCCGACGCCGCCGGCGGATTGCGCGAATGGATGCAATTAAGGGGCCTTGCTCGGAACCCTCGAGTATGGCTACGCAATCGGAGTCGACGGACAAGGGGCTGGGGCTGGCGATCGCGCTCGGCGCCGTCGCGACCATCGGCGCGTTCGCGATGGGACTCGGCGCCCCCGACATCACGGCGGCGTGGGGATTCGCCGCGGCGATGCTGTTCAGCTCGCTGGCGGTCGTCGCCATCCACCTCTACTGGGACTGACGTCGATCGGATCGGCCGGTCCCGGCGGCCCCTCGAGAGCGCCGCCCGCATCAAACGTTAATACCACCGACGACCTACGTCGAGTACGGACGATGACGAACTACTCCGACGAAGAGCGGCGTATCCTGTCGTACCTCCGCGAGAGTGCCGCCCGCGGCGAGGAGTACTTCCGCGCGAAAAACATCGCGGACGCGATCGGACTCTCGTCGAAACAGGTCGGCGCTCGCCTCCCCCACCTCGCGGAAAAGTCCGACGACGTCGACATCGAGAAGTGGGGCCGGGCCCGCTCGACGACCTGGCGCGTCACCGTCAGCTGAGACGGCCCGCCGTGAGGAGTTCGCGGATCGCCGCGCGCCGTTTTGCGGTCGCTCCGGAAACGGCGTACAGGAGGTCGTACGAGGGTTCGTGGTCTTTTTACCCGAGAACGCCCCAGGTAGTGGCATGACTGTACGCGTCGACCGGTCGTTCGAGCTGTCGGCCCCGCCAGAGCGCGTCTGGGAGTTTATCGCGGATCCGGAGAACCGCGCCCGAGCGATCAGCGTCGTCGAGGAGTACTCCGTGGGCGGCCCCGACGGGCGGCGGGCGACCTGGCAGGTGGCGCTTCCGATCCCGCTCGTTAGCCGGACCGTCGCCGTCGAGACCGAGGACGTCACCCGTCGTCCCCCCGAGTACGTCAAGTTCACCGGGCGCTCGAAGGGACTCGATGTCACCGGCGAGCACCGGATCGTCGAGACCGAGACCGGGAGCCGCCTCGAGAACGAGTTCGTCGTCGACGGGAAGCTGCCGGGCGTCGAGACGTTCTTCGAGCGCAACCTGGACGAAGAGCTCGAGAACCTCCGCCGGGCGCTCGAGCGCGACCTGGAGGGATCGCCGTGAGCGCCGACGGACTCGAGCTCGCGCTCGCCCAGCTCGAGATCGAAGCCGGCGACGTCGAGGGCAACGTCGAGCGCGCGCTCGCGGCGGTCGAGCGGGCCGCCGACCGGGGCGCCGACCTGGTCGCCCTGCCGGAGCTGTTCAACGTCGGCTACTTCGCGTTCGAGCTCTACGAGCGCTACGCGGAGCCGTTCGGAGGGGAGACGTTTACCCGACTCGGCGAGGCCGCCGCGGAGCACGGGATCGCCGTCCTCGCGGGCACCATCGTCGAGGATCTCGCCGCGACCGAGACCGTCGAGACGCCCGCCGACGAGGGGCTGGCCAACACCGCCGCGCTGTTCGACGCCGACGGGGAGGTACAGCTGGTCTACCGCAAACACCACCTCTTCGGCTACGAGTCCGCCGAGGCCGAGCTGCTGGTCCCGGGCGAGCGCATCGAGACCGCCGCGGTCGGCGACGTGACGGTCGGCGTGACGACCTGTTACGACCTCCGATTCCCGGAGCTGTACCGCGAGCTGGTCGACGCGGGCGCCGAGTTGCTGGTGGTTCCCAGCGCCTGGCCCTACCCCCGGATCGAACACTGGGAGACCCTCTCGCGGGCGCGGGCGATCGAGGACCAGTGTTACGTCGCGACGGTCAACGGAGCCGGCGAGTTCGAGGACGCGACCCTGCTGGGTCGCTCGACGGTCTACGACCCCTGGGGCGTGACGCTTTCCTCGAGCGGCGACGATCCCGCCCTCGTGACGGCAGAGATCGAGCCCGAGACGGTCGCCGACGTCCGCGAGGAGTTTCCCGCCCTTCGGGACCGCCGACTGTAGTCGAGCTCGACCGCTGTTTTTTTATCCACCGACGACGTTGTCTCCGATGCCGGTTACAGGCGCTTTTCACGTCAGACCGGCACTGCGCGTCGCTCCGGCCGCGCTCGCTCGATTCCCGGGATCGAGCGACCCCACTCCCGTCGGCTCGCCTTCGTCCGCGCCACTCCTTTCGCCCGCGTCTTTCGCCTCCCGCCCTCGAGCGTCGTCTTCGACTCGAGGGACGAGTCACCGCTTCTCGAGGGCGGCCCGCCACTGGACGTCGCCGTACCGGGCCGCGGCGACCGTCCACGGCGTGCCGACGGTCGCCTCCCGGAGCCGATCGACGCTGAACAATCGAAACAGCAGCGTCCGACCGACATCGCCCTCGTACTCGCAGTGATACACTCTGTAGGCCAGTCCGGGCGCGGCGTCCTCGCGGTAGCCGAAGGCGTCCGCGGTCGCCGCCAGCTCGGGCGCGTAGTTGTCCAGCACGGCGGTGGCGTCGGGTGTCGTCACGACCGCCAGGTCGGCGAGGAACTCCCGGACGGAGCTCATCGAACCGGCCAGTCCGACCTGCGTGCCGATCGCGTGGACCGACCGGAACCGGTCGCGGTCGAAGCTCTCCCGGAGCGAGAACATGTCGGCGAGCCTGGCGTCCTCGACGCCCCGATCA
Source organism: Natronococcus jeotgali DSM 18795 (assembly GCF_000337695.1). Lineage (GTDB taxonomy): Archaea > Halobacteriota > Halobacteria > Halobacteriales > Natrialbaceae > Natronococcus > Natronococcus jeotgali. The sequence goes on along the minus strand of NZ_AOIA01000159.1, from coordinate 2,538 downwards.
CGCATCACGTCGACGAGGCGCTCGCTCACCTCGATGGCGACGGTTTCGAACCGCTCCTGGTAGTACAGCGTGTCCCGCCCCGCACCGGCCCCCATATCGAGCAGCGGGCCCTCCAGCCACGCGTCGCGCCAGGCGTCCTCGTCGTGGTCGCCGAAGTACCACTTCTCGACGGCGTGCTCGCGGGTCCGTTCGCCGTCGCGATCGAGCAGCGGTGTCGTCCGCTCGCCGCGGTAGTGGTCGCGCACGGCGCGACCGAACGGATCGTGGTCCGTCATACTGTGTGACACAGTTTTGGACGCCGTAAGCGTGAGTGAGGGTTGGTACCGAGGAGTAAGTAGACGGTGTCTCGTGGTAGCAGGCCACAAATGTCTTTGGTCCTGCGTCCCGTACCCGGTCCCATGCCGACGGTTACCTTCGAAGGGGAGGAGATCGACTGCGAGGACGGATCGATCCTCCGGGACGTCCTGCTCGAGGCGGGGCTGTCGCCGCACAACGGGCGGGCGGCCCTGTTGAACTGCCGGGGCCACGGGACCTGTGGCACCTGTGCGGTGGAGATCGACGGCCCCGCGAGCGAGCCGACGTCCCGCGAGAGACGCCGGCTCTCGGCGCCGCCGCACGATCCCGACGCGGGATTGCGGCTGTCCTGTCAGACGGAGGTGCGGGGCGACCTGACGGTCGAGAAACACGGCGGGTTCTGGGGACAGCGCCGAGTGGAGTCGTCGCGCGACTAAGGTCGCGGATTATCCCGTCGTCCGACGGGTCGCCGCGTCGAAAACGCAGCCCGACTCGAGGACCGCTCAGTCGTCGCGGGTGAGGATGTCCGCGGAAAGGCCCTGGGCCATCTCGATGTCCTCGGCGTTGTTGATCGTCCAGGCGGTGCGCTCGGTGACGGCCTCGATGGCCTCGCGGGCGCTGGGGTAGCCGTTGCCCGACTTCTTGACGCCGCCGAACGGCAGCTGGACCTCGGCGCCGATACACGGCAGGTTCGCGTACGCCAGCCCGATCTCGGCGCGGTCCCGGAAGTAGTTGATCTGGCGGTAGTCCTCCGAGACGATCGCCCCCGCCAGCCCGTAGGGGGTGTCGTTGTGGATCTCGACGGCCTCGGCGATGTCGCCCGAGTACTCGAGCAGGGCGACGTGCGGGCCGAAACACTCCTCTTTCAGACAGCGCAGGTCGGTGTCGTACTCGATCTCGTAGACGAACGGCCCGACCCAGTGGCCCTCGGCGTGACCCTCCGGGATCTTGCTCTCCTCGAGTTCGAAGCGGTCGACGAGGACGTCGGCGCCCTCCTTGCGGGCGAGTTCGTTGTGCTTCTCGATCTTCTCGAGGTGCTCGGCCTCGATCGCCGGCCCCATGAACGTCGATTCCTCGAGCGGGTCGCCGACGGCGATATCCTCGGCGATCTCGACGAACCGCTCCTTGAACTCGTCGTAGACGTCCTCGTGGACGATCAATCGCTCGGAGGAGACGCAGCGCTGGCCGGTGGTCTTGAACGAGGACATGATCGCCGAGTGGACGGCGACGTCCAGATCCGCCTCCTCGGTGACGACGATGCCGTTCTTGCCGCCCATCTCGCAGGCCGCGAGCTTGCCGGGCTCGCCCCCGACCTTGCTGGCGATCTCCTGGCCCACCTCCGCGGAGCCGGTAAAGAGGACGGTGTCGACGCGCTCGTCGTCGGTAATCGCGGCGCCGGCGTCGCCGAAGCCCTGGACCATGTTGAAGACGCCGTCGGGGATGCCCGCGTCGTCGAACATCTCCGCAATGATCTGGCCGCACCACGGCGTCTGCTCCGCGGGCTTCCAGACGACCGTGTTCCCCTCGACCAGCGCGATCGCCATGTGCCAGAACGGGATCGCGACCGGGAAGTTCCAGGGGGTGATACAGCCGACCACGCCCCTGGGTTTCCGGCGCATGTAGGCGTCCTTGCCCGCGACCTCGCTGGGGACGACGTCGCCGTGGGGGTGGCGGGCGTTGCCCGCCGCCCACTCGACCATGTGCCAGGCCTCCGTGACGTCGGCTTTCCCCTCGCTGATCTCTTTGCCACACTCCCGGCTGACGATCTCGCCCAGCTCCTCGTGGCGCTCGCGTAGCTCGTGGTAGATGTCCCAGAGGTACTCCGCGCGGTCGATGTAGGACAGGGAGCGCCACTCCTCGAAGGCCTCGTCGGCCTCCTCGAGGGCGGCGTCGACGTCCTCGGCGGTCCCGCGCCGGAACTCCGCGAGGGTCTCCCCGGTCGCCGGATTCTCGCTCGCGAACGTCTTCGAGCCGTTCCCGTCGGTCCACTCGCCGCCGATGTAGTGGTCGTGTACCTGCTCGGTAGCCTGTCGACTCATGCGTGAACAGACGACGAACGACGTGAAAACGTTGATGGAGGTCGGGGCGTCGCCCGGATCAGCGGTCCGCTTTCTCCCCGCGGTCCTTCGTTACCGTCCGATCGCCCTCCGGGGGCGCCTCCTCAGTGTCGGGATGGCGCTCGTCGCCGGTCTCGTCCATCTCGTCGGTGTCGGGCTCGAGGGCCTGTCTCTTATACACATCTCT
>NZ_AOIA01000158.1 GCF_000337695.1 Natronococcus jeotgali DSM 18795 | reverse complement strand
CCGCCGTCGTCGCCGGCGCGCTCGAGGCGGACCGTCCCGTCGGCGATCCCGCCGACATCGTCCTCGCCGAACGAGACCGTTTCGTCCTCGGCGTCGACGTTCTGGCCGAGCGCACCCCTGAGCGCCTCGAGCGCGTCGGAGTCGCGGTCGATCTCGGCGGTCGGCCCCTCGACGGAGGCGACGACGCCGACCCGCTCCCCGTCCGCGGTCTCGACGGGTTTGCCGACGTCGTCCTCGGTGAGTTGCGTTGCCATGGTCGGGCTACCGTCGAGCGCGAAAAGTCGACAGTGCCTGCACGCGCGTGGTCCCCGGGACGGGAGCGCGGCCGTCAGCGCTGGCGGCCCAGATCCGCCGCCTTCTCGAGTTCGCTTCGCAGCGTCGTCGAGTCGAACTCGTGGTCGGGCCGCAGCCGGACGAAGTCAAGGAAGCGCCGGGCCGACAGCAGCGTCTCCGGATCGTACACCGAGAGAGCCGCCGCGACGACGTCTCGGGAGCCGAGGCGGGGCTCCAGCACCGCGAGCGCGCAGGCCAGATCGTACGCGGTCGTCTCCTCGACCCGGTCCTCGTGGACGCTGGTGGCGTCGATGAAGTACAGCTCGCCGTCGCACAGCAGGATGTTCTCGGCCCGCAGGTCGCCGTGGGCCATGCCGTGGTCGTGTAGCGTCGCCAGCATCTCGAAGAGGTCGCCCGCCTGCGCCGCAACGACGTCGTCGGAGACGTCGTCGAAGGACTCGAACGCCGGGAGGTACTCGAGGACGAGCACTCCGAGGCCGTTGACCTCGAAGGCGTCGATCGGCCGCGGCGCGTTGAGCCCGATCTCGCGCATCCGCCTGGTCGCCTCGTACTCGTGTTCGACCATCTCGCGGGGCGTGTCGAACCGGTCGAAAAAGCCCTCGGTTCCCGAGGAGAAGGCGCCGACGTTGCGCCCGGTCGTCAGGAGGGCGTGAACGAGCGCGTTCTGGCGGGAGACGATCTTGACGAACCACTCGTCGTCGATGACGCAGGGGGTCGACAGCCAGTTGTCGGCCTCGAGGAACTCGACGCGGACGTCCTCGCGGCCGTACCGGTCCGCCAGCGTCCGGACGACGCGCTCGATGCGGCCCCACTCGACGGTCCCGCGAGCGAGCTGGCGGATGTCCATACGTCGAACCCAGGTCGCATAGCGTTAAATGCCTCTCGAACTGGCATCGACGAAACCTGTTTTCGGGGCGTCTCGAGGCCCAGGAGGCGTCGTCCCCGCCACCGCGGGGCGACGGAACAGTATTATTATCAGCTGGGCGACGGTACGGTTCGGTACCCATGGACGCTGTCGACGACCTCGGCGACGCGATCGACGCGACGCGGAACTTCCTGACGCCGGTACGGGCGGGCCTGTGGCTCCGGCTGGCGCTCGTCGCGCTGTTCGTCGGCGGGTTCGGAACCGGCTTCCCGTCGGCGCCGGCGGGAGACGTCGGACCGACGACCGAGCAGGCGCCCGGACCCGGTCTCGGAGACGTGCCCCAGGAGGCGCTCGTCGCGGCCGCGATCGCCGTCGGCGTCCTGCTCGTGGTGTGGCTCGGGTACGCGCTCGTCGCGGCCGTCATGGAGTTCGTCTTCATCGAGTCGCTCCGGTCCGAGGAGGTCCACGTTCGGCGGTACGCGAACGCGAACGTCGGCCGCGGGATCAGGCTGTTCGGCTTCCGGCTGGCGCTGATCGCGGTCGCCGGGGTCGTCGGCGTCGGACCGGTCGCCCTCTCGATTCTCGGCGCCGGCGGCCTCGAGGGCAACCTCGGCGCGGTCGGGCTCGCGGTCCTGTTCGCGGCCGCGATATACCTCGTCTACGCCGTCGTCAACCGCTTCACCTCGGAGTTCGTCGCGCCCGTCATGCTGCTCGAGGATCGGGGGGTGCTCTCGGCGTGGCGTCGGTTCTGGGGGACCGTTCGCGCGAACTGGATCGAGTACGTCGTCTACCTCGTCCTCGTCTGGATCATCCGGGCCGCGGTCGGGATCGCCGTCGGCATCCTGATGCTGATCGCCGGCATCGTCGTCGCGATCCCGTTCGCCGTCGTCGGCGTCGTGTTGTTCGCGCTCGGTGACGTCGGCGCCGTCCTCGCCGCGGTAGCGTTTCTCGGCGCCGCCCTCGCGTTCGTGCTGGCCGCGTTGCTGATCCAGGTGCCCGTCGTCTCCTATTTCAAGTACTACGCGCTGTTGTTGCTCGGGGACACGAACGCCGACCTCGATCTGATCCCCGATCGGCGGGCGGCGATCCGGAGCGGCGGGGTCGCGCCGGATCGTCGCGATCCGGACCGACGAGCGGAGTCACGGGAGGACGACGACTGGTCGAGCGACTACGGCTGGATCGACGAGGACGGCGACGAGGGCGACGACACGGACCGCGCGGACGACGATCGGGACCGCGGCTGGTAGCGCAGTCTACCGGCCTCTCACGACCGAACTCGCTGGCGTTCGCGCTGGTTCTCTCTGTAATCGTTTTTCCGGAGCGTTTATTCCGGGTCCTGTGGCAAGTATTGCACATGGAGTTCGACCTGCCGGACGAACATCGGATGATCCAGGAGACGGTCAGGGAGTTCTGTCGGGGCGAGATCGAACCGATCGCCCAGGAGATCGAGGACGACCACCGGTTCCCCGAGGAGATCTTCGACCAGCTCGCCGAGCTGGACATGATGGGCGTGCCCATCTCCGAGGAGTACGGCGGGCTCGGCGGCGATACCCTGATGTACGCGCTGGTCGCCGAGGAGATCGGCCGGGTCTCGGGCTCGGTCGGCCTCTCTTATGTCGCCCACGTCTCGCTGGCCTCGAAACCGCTCGAGCTGTTCGGCACGCCCGAGCAGAAAGAGCGGTGGCTGCGCCCGCTCGCGGAGGGCGAACACATGGGCGGCTGGGCGCTGACCGAGCCCGGCAGCGGGTCGGACGCCTCCGACATGGACACCACCGCGGAGAAAGACGGCGACGAGTGGGTGATAAACGGCACCAAGCAGTTCATCACGAACGCCTCCGAGGCGGGCTCGGTGCTTGTCAAGGCCGTCACCGACCCCGGCGCGGGCTACGACGGGATCTCGACGTTCATCGTCGATCCCCGCGAGGACGACGGCTTCGAGGTGACGACGGTCTGGGACAAGATGGGCCTGAACGCCTCCCCGACCTGCGAGATCCAACTCGAGGACGTCCGCCTGCCCGAGGACCGCCTGCTCGGCGCGGAGGGCGAGGGGTGGGATCAGACCAAGAAGACCCTCGACGGCGGGCGCATCTCGATCGCGGCGCTGTCGACCGGGCTCGCCCAGGGCGCCTACGAGCACGCGAAGGCCTACAGTCAGGAGCGCGAGCAGTTCGGCCAGCCGATCTCGCAGTTCGACGCCGTTCGCGACAAGATCGTCGACATGCACCGCAAGACCGAGCGCGCCCGGCTGCTCACCCATCGGGCGGCCTCCCGCTACGACCAGGGCGAGCCCGTCACCCGCGAGTCGGCGCTGGCGAAACTCGACGCCAGCGAGGCCGCCCGCGAGGTCGCCGAGGACGCCGTCCAGGTGCTCGGCGGTTACGGTTACACGACCGACTTCGCGCCCCAGCGGTTCTACCGCGACGCCAAGCTGATGGAGATCGGAGAGGGAACCAGCGAGATCCAACACCTCGTCATCGGTCGCGAGCTCGGGCTGTAGAGGGTTTTCGCGACCGCGCTCGGGGCGGCCCTCCTCGCGGTCGATTGCCGCTGAGAGCCGCCCTAGCGACGGAAGAGTCCGAGTACGGCCGAAACCGTCGAGCGGTCGGGGCGGTCGCTCCCTCGTTCCCGGTGGGCTCTGGTCAGCCGAGCGACGACGGCGTAGCTCGAGACCGACAGCGCCGCGGCGAGCAGGAGGTTGCCGACGAGCAGTTGTCTGGCGGCGGTTCCGGCGATTTCGGTGATCGATCCCCGGGAAAGCGACGCGGCCGCGTCGACGGGACGCAGCGAACCGCCCCCGAGAAACGCGCCGCCGAGCTGGTAGCTCGCGACGTAGACCGCGGGCTTGATCAGGGGGTTGAGAACGGCGACCGCGGCGATGGTGGCGGGCTTGCTGACCCAGGATTTCCAGGCCGCGAGCCCGGCGAGCACGCCCAGCCCGAGTCCGCCCGTGGGCAGGGCCGTGACGAAGATCCCGACCGCGAAACTCAGCCCGATCTCGTGGGGCGTGTGCTCCTCGCGGAAGGCGGCCATCAGCTTCCGGCGGATGCGGGCACGGTGCCGGGCGAGCCGTTCTCGGATCACGCTCTGTCGAAGCGATCCGGTCGGCCCGGCCAAAAGGGTGTCGACGCGCGGTCGATCGCGTTCGCTACGGCTCGAGGCCGGTCACGGGAAGCTGCCGGCTTCCTCGAACGCGTCGGCGACGCGGTCGATCGCGACGACGTAGGCCGCGGTCCGGGGGTTCGACAGGTCGTTTTCCTCGATGGTCTCGACCAGGGCGTCGAAGGCGTCGACGATGTGGCCCTCGAGTTCCTCGTTGACTTTCTTCTCGGACCAGTAGAAGCGCTGGCGGTTCTGGACCCATTCGAAGTACGAGACGGTAACGCCGCCGGCGTTGGCGAGGATATCGGGGATGACGAAGACGTCGTCCTCGGCGAGGATGGCGTCGGCGTCCGGGGTGAGCGGACCGTTGGCGGCCTCCGAGATGACGTCGGCCGAGACGTCCTCGGCGAGGTCGGCGTCGATCGCGTTCTCGAGGGCTGCGGGGATCAGCAGGTCGACGTCCATCGTCAGGACGTCCTCGTTGGTGAGTTCCTCTTCGCTTTCCTCGTAGCCGACGATACTGCCGGTCTCGTTTTTGTGCTCCTTGGCGGCGACGGGGTCGAAGCCGTCGGCGTTGTAGATTCCGCCGCTGGAGTCGCTGGCGGCGACGACGGTCGCGCCCATCTCGTCGATCAGCTTGGCGGCGATCCAGCCGGCGTTGCCGTAGCCCTGGACCGCCACGGTCGCGCCCTCGAGGTCCTTGTCGAGGTAGTCGAAGGCCTCGCGGGCCGCGATCACCGTCGATCGCCCGGTCGCCTCGACCCGGCCCTCGCTGCCGCCGCTGGCGAGGTTTTTGCCCGTGACGACGCCCGGCTCGGTGGTGTTTTCCAGGGTCTCGTAGGTGTCCTTGATCCAGTTCATCTCCCGCTGGCCCGTGTTCACGTCGGGAGCGGGGATGTCCCGGTCCTCGCCGACCAGCGGGCGCAGCTCCTTCGCGAACGCGCGAGTGAGCCGCTCGAGTTCGGCCTCGGAGTACTCGCTCGGGTCGACGACGATCCCGCCCTTGCCGCCGCCGTAGGGGATGTCGACGGTCGCGCACTTGTAGACCATCCAGCCCGACAGCGCCTTGACCTCGTCGCGGTTGACGTCGGGGTGGTACCGGATCCCGCCCTTGTAGGGTCCGCGGTCGCCGTTGAACTGCGAGCGAAACGCCTCGAAGCGCTCGAGCGAGCCGTCGTCGAGTTCGATCGTGAGGTTCGTCTCGAGGACGCGCTCGGGGTGTTTGAGTCGCTCGAGGACGTCGGCGTCGACGTCGAGGTAGTCGGCAGCCTCGTCGATCTGTGACTGGAGACTCTCGAATGGATTCGCCTGCCCGGTCATACGAGGGGTGTTTCGGCGACTGGTGGATAAACGTAGCGAATACCAGTCACAATTAAATGCGTCTGAGATATTTTAGGATGTCTTAGGTCCTTCGTCGAATTCGTCCGACACCTTCGCCCGCTCGAGGATCCGCTCGGCCTGCGCGATCAGCGGCGCGTCGATCATCTCGCCGTCGACCTCGAAGACGCCCCGTCCCGCCGCGTCTGCCTCGCGTTCGGCCTCGAGGACGCGTCGCGCCCACTCGACGTCCGCGGGGTCGGGGGAGAAGGCCTCGTTGATCGGTCCGACCTGCGCCGGGTGGATCGCGAGCTTGCCGTCGTACCCCAGCTGAACGGAGGTGGCCGCGTCCTCGCACAGCAGCTCCTCGTCGTCGAAGTCGGTGACCAGCGTGTCGATCGCCTCGACCCCGCGGGCCGCGGCGGCGAGGACGACCCGCTGGCGCGCGTACGAAACCTCCGTCCCCTCGCGGGTCCGGGTCGCGCCGAGATCCGCGGCCAGGTCCTCTGCGCCGAAGACGAGCGCGTCGGTCGCGTCGGCGCCGGCGATCTCCGGGGCCGCGAGCACGCCCGCGGCGCTCTCGAGCAGCGCCAGGACGGGGCGGGCGAGACTCCGCTGCGCGAGCCCCGCCGCCAGGTCGCGGACGTCGGTTCCACCGGTCGTCTTCGGGAGCATGACGCTGTCGAGGCGCAGCGAGTCGGCCGCCGCGAGCGCGTCGAGGTCGCGCTCGATCTCGGCGGGCGCCGCGTTAACTCGAACACAGACCTCGCAGTCGGGATCGAACGCGGGGTCGGCCAGCACCTCCCGGACGGCCGCGCGGGCCTCGTCCTTGCGTCCCGGAGAGACGGCGTCCTCGAGGTCGAACGCGATCGCGTCGGCGCCGGCGTCGGGCGCCTTGCGGAGCATCTCCGGTCGATCCCCCGGGGTAAACAGCAGGCTTCGACGTACCATACCTCCGAGTGTGCGGACCGTCCCCGTGAATGTGGGGGTCCGATCGCGTCGGTTCGTCACGGGCGCGCCGTCGCGAACCGGAATTCAGGCCTCGAGGATCGAATCGAGGAGCTTGGTCTGGGCGGCCCCCACGTGCTCCGAGAACGTCGACCGCGAGATCCCCAGCGCCTCGGCGACGTCGCCGGCGTTGGCCCGCTTCGGGTACTCGAAGTACCCCATCTCGTGGGCGGTCTCGAGAACCTCCCGCTGGCGGTCGGTAAGCCGGCTCCGGTCGACGAGCGCGAGGTCGGTCGTCTCGCCCTCGCCGGTTCGGAGCAGCCGCTGGAGTTCGACCCCGTCGAACCGCTCGCGGAGCTCGCGGACGATCGCTGACAGCGCCTCCACGTCGGCGGCGCGAACGGTCAGGTACAGCGCCCCGTCCTCGGCCCGGATCGACGATACCGGCGTCCCTCCGGCCTCGACGATCTCGCAGGCACAGTCGCCGTCGAAGACACGCTCGAACCGGTACACGTCGCCGTGCTCGTTCGAGGAAACCGTCGACAGCTCGACCCCGACGGTCCCGTCCTCGAGCGGGTCCGCGTCGCCGTCGACCGCGAACTCCTCGATCGGCGGGATCCCCGGGCTCGAGGGAGAGGACCGGGAGACGTCCTCGATCGACTCGCCGGTGGCGCCCGTGGCGCGGGCGACCGGACAGTTCTCCGGGTCGGATAGCACGACCGTGGCGGACAGTCCACTCATACGGGACCGTTCGTCACGAACTCGGATTACTTCGGCCGTCAGTTCCCAGCCCGCGAAAAGAAGGGGACGGCTGCGGGTCCGTACCGTCATGGTAGACGGCGCCGCGCGGGGACGGTCCGAGCCGAACCCGATATTCTCTTAAACCTACCCGGATATGTTGGAGGCGACGACTTCCCTACCGCGAGCCAGTCTCTACAGGAGCACACGAGGAATGTCCGAATACGAGTTCACCTGCCCGGACTGCGGGCAACAGATCGAGGTCAATCCCCCGGTTCGCGAGGCGACGCTATCGCACGGCTGTCCGGTCTGTGGCGCGTCGGTTTCGCAGGAACACTTCGCGAAACAGTGAGCGGCCGCGAGTCCGGCCGAGCGACACCGAGACGTATCACCGAGGCCCCCGACGGAGGTTCGCTTACTCGTCTTCGCGTTCGATCTCGGTTCGTCGACCGCTCAGTTCCGACGGATCGAACTCGTAGAGTTTGATATCGAGGTTCTCTTTCGAGTCCCCCCAGATCTCGAACAGCGGCCGCTTCGCCTCGCCGTACTGCTCGATGTGGGAGGCGGTGAGCTCCGAGGGGTCGATCTCCTCGAGCGAGCCGACGGCGACGACGCTCCGGTAGGTCTCCCCGCCGTCGGTCTCCTCGTAGACGACGAGTCGGGCGTCCGGCGACGAGGCGAGAAACTGCCGCTTCTCGCTTTCGGGCGTCGAGACGAGGCGCATGTAGAAACGGCGGGCGTCGGCGTCGTACCCGTAGGAAACCGGGATCGCGTACGGACTCTCCGTTTCCTCCCCGGCCAGCGCCAGGACCCCGGTCTCGTGGCGGCTAAGGAACGCGTCGATCTCGTCGGCGGTCATCTCGGTCTCCTCGGCAAGTGCCATTGTCGTACGTCGTGGATCCGGGACACTAAACTACTTCCGTTCTCTCGACTCCCGGACTACGCGTCGGCCTCGAGGACGTCCTCGAGGAGTTTCCGCTGGGCCGCGCCGAGGTGTTCGGTGAACGTCGACTGGGTGATCCCGAGCGCCTCGGCGACTTCCGTGGCGTTGGCCCGCTTGGGACGTTCGAAGTAGCCCATCTCGTAGGCGGTCTCGAGGACCTCGTACTGGCGGTCCGTGAGCTTCCCCCGGTTGACGAACACGCGCTCCTCCGGGGTCCCCGACAGCGGCGGCTGGAGGAGGCTCCGGACGTCGACGCCGGGATATCGCTCGCGGAACTCGTCCATGATCGCCTGGAGCTGGTCGAACCCGTCGGCGTGAAAGACCAGCGTCACGTCCCCGTCGCTCGCCCGGTAGCGGTGGACTGGGCAGTCGTACGCGCCGAGACACTCGCAGGGACAGCGGCTCTCCTCGCCGTGGGAGCACCGGTAGAGGTTGGTCGTTCCGTACGAGAAGACGGGACCGGTCACCGCGTCGCCGAACTCGGCGTCGGCCTCCGCCAGAAACTCGGTCGTCGAACCCTTCGTTCCGCAGTTGACGCTCGTCGAAACCTGCTCGATCGTCGTCCCGGTTTCCCGCGAGAACCTCGCGATCGGGCAGGCTTCGGGGGTATCGATCTTCACGGTGGCGCGAATTCCCGACGACATAGGTACTACCGACGGGTTCGGGCTACGTCATATTTAAAGTGGGCAGCCGAGCGCCGGTGTTCCCAGGCTCTCGGAACGAGAAGCGGTACCTTATGGGTTGGGGCCGTAGCTATCGGTATGGGCACCTGCGAGAACCTGCAGTTCGTCTGTCCGGCCTGCACCCGGTCGATCGAGGTCACCGAGTCCGTGCGTGACGCGCTGGTCGAGAGCGGGTGTGTCATCTGCGGGACGGACGTCGACGACGGCGCGTTCGCCCTCGAGAAGACGGCGTGACGAGTCGAGCCCGAGCGCGTGTGACCCTCAGTAGCACGGGGTAATAAAGGGACCTCGATATCGGTGGTCCACACTGGTGGCGTTTCAGTGCCCACAGTGTCGTATGAGCCAATCGCTGACCGGAGCGCGTCGGACGTACGGCGAGGAGACGCTGGCGGACGAACCCCGGGTCGTCGCGGGCGAGGAGGATATCGGATCGATTCTCACCGCGCTCGACGACGCCGACTGCCGCACCATCCTCGAAGAACTCGATGACGACGCCTACCGCTCCGCGTCGGAGCTCTCCGAGCGCTGCGACGTTCCCCTCTCGACGATGTATCGAAAGCTCGAACTGCTCGAGGACGCCGGCCTGCTCGAAGAGCGGCTGCGGATTCGCCAATCGGGGAGACACGCCAGCGAGTACGCCCGGCGCGTCGAGGGCGTCCGCGTCGCGGTCGACGGCGACGACGGGATCGCGCTCGAGCTCTCATAGCGGGTCTCGAAACGGCAAGACAGATAGGCGGCCTCTCCTAACCTCGACCGATGGCAACCGCCGACGCGAGAGAGCGACTCCGGGAGCGGCCGATGGGCGTAACGATCCTGTTGACGATCGTCGGCTACGGACTCGTCATCGGAACCTTCGTCGCGGACGTTCCGATCTACCCCGATCTGACGAACGCGCAGGTCAACCTGTTCACCCACGCGATCGCGGTGATCAACTCCGTGACGACCGTCTTGCTCGGCGCCGGCTGGTACTGGATCCGGGCGGGCGAGGTCGACAAACACCGCGCGGCGATGACGGGGGCGTTCGCCACGATCGTGCTGTTCCTCGTCGTCTACCTGATCCGTGTCGGCGGCGGCGGGACGAAGGAGTTCGTCGCCGCCTCCCCGGTGTACGAGCTCTACCTCGCGATGCTCGCGATCCACATCGTGCTCTCGATCGTCGCCGTCCCGGTCGTGTTGTACGCGCTGATCCTCGGGCTCACCCACACGCCCGCCGAACTGCGCGAGACCGCCCACGCCAGGGTCGGCCGCATCGCCGCGGGGAGCTGGATCCTGAGTCTCGTGCTGGGCGTCGTCACCTACCTCATGCTCAACCACATCTACGACTACGAGTTCGCGATGCTCGTGCCCCACTTCTAAACGGGACCGTTCCCGTCCTCGGTTGCAGTTTACCGTTCTCGATCGCGGAGTTCCCGAAGGAGTTGCTCTCCCCACCGCGACTCCTGCTCGGGAGCGTCGCTCCAGAGCCACTTGCAGTACCGCAAGTGGGCGAGACACTCCTCGTGGGTGAGCTGACTTTTGCAGCCGGGGCAGGTCGGCATACCCGTCGAAACGTTTCCGGAACGAGAGTAGCTTCCGGTGGGCCTCACGTCGAATCGATCGACAACAAAGACTACCGAGCCGATCCGAGAGTCGTTCCGTGTTGTACGTTAGCAAGCGCTTTTCGGTCTGGAGAGTGCGGTAGCCGTATGCAGTTCCGCGCAGCGGCGATCGGACTCGGCGGGCTCGGCCAGCTCGAGCTCGAGGTGTTGGTCGGGCTCGAGGGCGTCGAACTGGTCGCCGGAGCCGACGTCTCCGGCGAGGCCCGGGAGGTTTTCGAACGCGAGTTCGACGCGCCGGCGTACGCCGACCACGACGCGATGCTCGCCGCCCACGGTGACGGGATCGACGTCGTACTGATCGTCACCCCCCACACGCTTCACTTCGAACAGGCCCGTGCGTGTCTCGAGGCCGGCGCTCACGTCTACCTCGAGAAGCCGATGGTGACCGACGTCGGCGACGCGGTCGAACTGCTCGAGCTGGCCGACGATCGGGGACTCGTCGTGCAGGTGGGGTACCAGCGACGCTTCCATCCGGGATTCGGCGAGGTCAAACGGCTCGTCGACGCGGGTCGAGTCGGCGAGGTCCACGCTGCGAACGCGTATCTCGGCCAGAACTGGTTCGAACTGCACGAGGGAACCTGGCGCGTCGATCCGACGCTCTCGGGCGGCGGACAGCTGTACGATACGGGATCGCACCTGCTCGACGCGCTCTGCTGGATCGTCGATGGGGCTCCGACCCGCGTCTCCGCCGACGTAACGTACGCGAAACCCGAGATCGATGTCAACAGCGCGCTCTCGATCGAATTCGACCGCGACGGACAGTCGATCCTCGTCGGGGTCACGATCAGCGGGGACGGCGTCGAACTCACGCCCGCGGAGGGGTACACGATCTGGGGGACGGACGGCAGGATCACCTTCGACGGCGAGCGGATCCGCCTCGCCGGGCGCGGCGCGACGGTCTACGAGAGCACGATCGACGCCCACACCGATTTCACGTCGCTGACGACGGCGAAACTCGAGAACTTCCTCGAGTCGATCGCGGGAACCGCCGCCCCGGCCGTCCCGGGATCGGACGGACTCCGGGTGACCGCGCTGACCGAGGCGACCTACCGGGCCGACGAACGGGAGTGTCGAGTCGACGTGCAGGCGCTGATCGACGAGACACGTTGAGCCGGACTCGAGAGCACGGCCCCTGGGATTGGTATGGGAGGATCCCGTCCGTTCGGTATGAAGGTTCGAGGCTCGCTCTCTCACGAGGACGTCGCGACGTTTCTCGACGAACGGACGATTCCGGTCCGGCTCGGCTGTCGAACGCCCGCGGGCCATCCCTGGATGGTATCGCTGTGGTATCGGCATCGGTCGATCGAGGCCGACGAGAGCGGTACCGAGAACGACGGCTGGGTACTCGAGTGTGCCACCGCCGCCTCGGCGGACGTCGTCGCCTACCTCCGGGAGACTCCCCAGGTGTCGTTCGAGGTCTCGACGAATCACCCACCCTACGCCGGGGTCCGCGGCCGGGGCGAGGCATCGGTCGAGCCCGATCCCGAGAAGGCGGTGCTCCGGGACCTGCTCGAGCGCTACCTCGAGGACACCGACTCGGAGCTTGCACGGACGCTGCTTCGTGAGGGCCGCGAGGAGGTGACGATCACGCTCGAGCCCGCGGTCGTCTACGGCTGGGACTTCTCCGATCGGATGTAGGAACCGCCACGAGGGAGGATTCGGGTGATCAGTTTCGGTTCCCGGACGGTCGCTCGTACCGGATCGGCAGCGACTCGACGCCGTAGATCAGCGAACTGCGAACCGGCTGCAGGTCGGTGTCGATCGTCTCGATCGTCGCCGTTCGGGCACACAGTTCCTCGAGGGCGACCGACGCCTCGAGCCGGGCCAGCGGGGCGCCGAGACAGTAGTGGGTTCCGTGGCCGAATCCGAGGTGTTGGTTGGGCGATCGGTCGGGAACGAACGCGCCGGCGTCCTCGAACTGCCGTTCGTCCCGGTTCGCGGAGCCGAGCCAGACGACGACTCGGTCACCCGATTCGATCTCGGCGTCCCGCAGCGTCACGTCTTCGGTCGCGACCCGGGACATCGCCTGGACCGGAGAGCGGTAGCGCAACACCTCCTCGATCGCCCGGCCGATCGCGTCGGGCTCCGCGCGGAGATCCTCGAACAGGTCGTGGGCGTCGAAACACCGGACCGCGTTCGTGACGAGGTTCGTCGTCGTGATATTGCCGGCGATGAGCAACAGGATACAGGTGCCGAGCGCCTCCTCCTCCGAGAGTCGCGATCCGTCCTCGAGCTCCCGCGTGACGATCTGAGTCATGAGATCGTCCCGGGGCGACTCGCGTCGGTCGGCGATCATCTCGAAGAAGTAGTTCGCCATCTCCATCTGGGCCTGCTGCTGGCGCTCGAGGAACGCCTCGGTCTCGTCGTCCGCGCTCGAGGACTCGACGAGCGTGTCCGACCACCGCTTGAACCGATCGCGATCCTCGGCGGGAACGCCGAGCAGCTCGGCGATGACGACCACGGGAAGCGGGTACGCGAAGTCGTCGACGACGTCCAGTTCGCCCCGGTCGTCGGCCAGCGCGTCGGAGAGGAGCTCGGCCGCCAGCCCGCGGATCTCCGGCTCGAGCTGCCGGATGGTCCGCGGCTCGAACGCGTCGTCGACGACGCCGCGGAGCTCGTCGTGTCGGGGTGGGTCCTCGAACAGCATGGTCTCGAAGATCAGCCCCTCTTCGGGCCGTTCCGGCTCCCGAAAGTCGTCGGCTAACCGTGGGTCGACCGAGAACGTCGCGTCGTCGTCGAGGACTCGCTTGACGTCCGCGTACCGAAAGACGTCCCAGGTTCGACGGTCCGGATCGTACCGGATGGGTTCGTTCTCGCGCATCTCCCGGTACCAGTCGAACGGTTCGAGCCACGCCTCACGGGATGCGAGCTCGTCGGGAAACGCCTGCAGTCCCTGTGGATCTGCACTACTCATGGGCACTGGACCACGAGGACGGACAAAACGTTCGGGGGTGGCGGACCCGGGTTCGCGTCAGTCGGTCGTCGGGATCGAGCGGGCGCCGAGCGCGAAGAAGACCGCCGCGAGAACCGCGAGGATTCCCAGGTTCGCCAGCGCGGGGTCGACCCCGGCGACCGCGGCCGTCGCCGCGTTCGGGTCGGTAGCCGCGCGCACCCCGCGGGCGAAGTACGTCAGCGGCGAGAGGTTCACGAGGGGTTCGAACCAGCCGGGCAGTTGCTCGAGCGAGATGAACGTCTCGGAGAGAAAGAGCAGGGGCAGGCCGATCGCGTTGCTGGCGGCGACGGCGCCGTCCTGGGAGTCGGTGTAGCTGCCCAGCATCGCGCCGACGCCGCAAAAGCAGACGACGCCGACCAGGATGTAGGGGACCAGCAGCGCCGAGAAGGCGATCTCGGCGCCCGTCAGGACGACCACGAGCGCGAGGATCAGCAGGCTCGCCAGCCCGATGATGACGGCGTTGACGACCGTCTGGGCGAGCAGCCACTCGGCTCTGGTCTGGGGGGTCGTCGCGAGCTTCTCGAAGCGACTTCCCTCGCGGTGGCGCGCGACCTCGCTGCCCAGTCGCGACAGGGGGGTAAAGAGGACGACCACGGCCAGGTAGCCGGGAACGTAGTACGCCGGCGGCTCGGCGAACAGTCCGCCCCCGCCGGGGTCGGTCCGGACCAGCGCACCGAAGATAACGATCAGGATCACCGGGAAGAAAAACGTGAAGAAGACCGCGGTTCGGCGACGAATGAACGCCCGCCAGCCGGCGCCGGTCTCGGCGCGGACGCGACCGAGCCGGCTCACGCCGTCTCACCCGCGCGAGCGAGGCCGGTACTGGCGGTTCGCTCGAGTTCGGTTTCGTCGGCCAGCTCGAGGTAGACGTCCTCGAGGTCGGGCTCGGCCCAGGAGAGCCCGGAGTAGTCGATCCCGCGTTCCTCGAGGTAGTCGACGACGCGACCGATCTCGGCGGGCGAGACCTCGCGGACGACGATCTCGCTCCCTCGCTCGGCGGTCGCGAACGGGAGATCCTCGAACGCCGCCGGGTCGGCGGGCGTCTCGATCGTGAGTCGGCTCGAGCCCGCGTGGTCGGCGATCAGTGCCGCGGGCGTCCCCCGAGCGACGAGTTCGCCGTCGGCGAGCAGTCCGACGCGGTCGGCGAGGCGTTCGGCCTCGGCCATGTCGTGGGTCGTCAGGAAGACCGTAGTTCCCGCATCGGCGAGGTCCTCGATCAGCCGCCAGACGGTTCGCCGGCCCGCAGGGTCGATGCCCGTGGTCGGCTCGTCCAGAAAGAGCACGTCGGGGTCGTTGACCAGCGCGGTGCCGACGCAGACCCGGCGCTGCTGGCCCCCGGAGAGGTTCTCGTACCAGGTGTCGTCGGCGTCGGCGAGTCCGACGTCGGCAAGCACGGCATCGGGATCGCGGTGGTCGTCGTACAGCCCCGCGTAGTAGGCCACCAGCTCGCGGGCGGTGAGCCGATCCGGGGGCGAGAACGACTGCGGGAGCACGCCCAGGCGGTCGCGGTCGACGGCCGACGGCGCCGCCCCGAGGACGCGCGCGCTTCCGGAATCGGGCTCGGTCGTTCCCGTGAGCGCGCGAACGAGCGTCGTCTTGCCCGCCCCGTTGGGGCCGATGAGCGCGAACACCTCGCCGCGCTCGACCGACAGCGACACGCCCGCCAGCGCCGTGGTCCCGTCGTATCGCTTCTCGAGTCCCTCGGCGACGACCGCGGTATCCATACGGGTCGCTATCAGCGCGGCCGGCGTAAGGGGTTCGATTCGCCTCTCGGAGACGCGCTGGCGTTTTCGTTTGCAAGTCCGTTTCCGATATCGTTTGCGTCCGTGTCAGGCTCTCTCGGAGTAAAACTGCCGAGTCGAGAGGACGGTTCGACGGAAGCCATCCCGCCCGTCGCGACCTCGAGTCCGTGTCGAAACACTGTAGGGCAACTCGAGGGTTGTCGCTATCGATGAGCCGGAGCGAACCCCTCGAGCGAGCTGACAGGGCGTGGTGGAAGGAAGCGGTCGTCTACCAGATTTACCCACGAAGTTTCAACGACAGCGACGGCGACGGTGTCGGCGACATTCCGGGCATCGCCGAGAAGGTCGACTACCTCGAACGACTGGGCGTCGACGTGATCTGGCTCTGTCCGGTCTACGACTCCCCGAACCACGACAACGGCTACGACATCCGGGACTACCGATCGATCCTGGACGCCTTCGGAACGATGGCCGACTGGGAGGAGCTGCTCGAGAAGCTACACGCTCGGGACATGCGCCTGATCATGGATCTGGTGGTCAACCACACCTCGAGCGAGCACGAGTGGTTCCGGCGATCCCGACGACGCGACGGGAAGTACGAGGACTACTACCACTGGGAGGAGGGCCGGCCGGCCGCCGAAGCCGACTACGAAACGGCCGACGGCCCCGCGGGCGAGGTCGCGCCGAACAACTGGGATTCGATCTTCGGCGGACCCGCCTGGAGCTACGACGAGGAGCGCGGCCAGTGGTACCTCCACATCTTCGACGCACACCAGCCCGACCTGAACTGGCGCAACCCCGCCGTCCGCGCGGACGTCGAGGGAGAGATCGAGTGGTGGCTCGAGAAGGGGATCGACGGCTTCCGCATGGACGCCATCGACCTGCTCTCGAAGGCGGAGGGACTCCCCGACGGCGACCCCGACGACGCCCTCGTCGGCTCGGAACACTACAGTCACGGCCCGCGCCTCCGCGAGTACCTGCGGGAGCTGTACGACGACGTCCTCTCGAACTACGACGCGATGACCGTCGGCGAGATGGGGATGGCCTCGGTCGAGGCGGCCGCCGACTCGATCGGCGAGAACGGAGACGGACTCGACATGGTGTTCCAGTTCGATCACATGAACGTCGACGCGGGCGAGAACGGGCCCTGGGGCCGGGCCGAACCCGGGGAGTGGAAGCTGACGGAGCTCAAGGAGATCGTCAGCCGCAAACAGCGCCGCCTCGAGTGGGACGCGCTGTTCCTGAGCAACCACGACGTCCCGCGGCTCGTCTCGCGGTTCGGCGACGACGACCGATACCGCGAGGAGAGCGCGACGCTGATCGCAACGTTCCTGCTGACGATGCGGGGCACGCCCTACGTCTATCAGGGCGACGAGATCGGGATGACGAACGCCGACTTCCGGAGCCGCGAGGAGATCGACGACCCCCAGACGCTCGGGACGATCGACGACCTGCTCGAGGCGGGCGCGATCGACTCCTACGAGGACGTCCGGGAGTTCGTCAACTACCGGAGCCGGGACCACGCGCGGACGCCGGTGCAGTGGACCGACTCACCCGGCGCCGGCTTCACCGACGGCGAGCCCTGGCTCAAGGTAAACGAGAACCGCTCGAGGATCAACGTCGAGGCCGCGATCGCGAACGGCGACTCGGTCTGGCACTACTACCGGCGGCTGATCGAGCTGCGGGACGCCGAGGACGTGCTGGTCTACGGCGAGTACGACCTGTTGCTCCCGGAGGACGAGCAACTGTTCGCCTACGTCCGAACGCTCGAGGACGAGCGAGCGCTGATCGTCCTCAACTGGTCGGCCGAACCCGCGGTCGTCGACGGTCTCGGAGTCGCTGCCGACGGTCCGGACGTTCTCGTCGGCAACTACGACGATCCGCCGACCGCTCCCGAAGGCAGCGAGCTCCGGCCCTACGAGGCGGTCGTCTACCGCCTCGGATGAGACCGCCGTCGCGCTCGCCTCTTGCCTTCGCAGGGCCAACGGTTAGACCCGCGTTCGTGGTAGTCCGGGTAGATGGTACAACTCGGATACACGCTCTCGAGCGAGGAACACGGGCCGAACGAGCTCGTGTCCATCGCACAGCGGGCGGAAGCGGCCGGTTTCGACTTCCTCTCGATCTCCGATCACTTCCACCCGTGGGTCTCGGCGCAGGGAGAGTCGCCGTTCGTCTGGTCGACGCTGGGCGGGATCGCGACCGCGACCGACGACATCGAGGTCGGCGTCGGCGTCACCTGCCCGACGATCCGGATTCACCCGGTCAACGTCGCCCACGCGGTCGCGACCGTCGACGAGATGTTCGGCGATCGGTTCACGTTCGGGGTCGGTACGGGCGAGAACCTGAACGAGCACGTCACGGGCGAGCGCTGGCCCGAACACGACGTCCGCCTCGAGATGCTCGAGGAGGCGATGGACATCATGCGGAAGCTCTGGACCGGGCAGACGACGAGCCACCGCGGCGAGCACTACACGGTCGAGAACGCGCGGCTGTACACCTGCCCCGACGAGCAGCCGACGACGATCGCCAGCGCCTTCGGGCCCCAGACGGCCGAGTGGGTCGCCGACAACGCCGACGGCCTCTGGTGTTCGGGACCGAAGGAGGGCCCCGTCGAGGCCTACGAGGACGCCGGCGGCGACGGGCCGACGTACACCCAGCTGCACGGCTGTTACGCCGACAGCGAGGACGAAGCCGTCGAGACGATCTACGAGTACTGGCCCAACGGGTCGATCCCGGGCGAGCTCGGCCAGGAGCTGCCGACGCCGGCCCACTTCGAGCAGGCCGCGGAGATGGTCGAGAAAGAGGACATCGCGGAGTCGGGAACGACGACGAGCCCGGACCCGCAGGACCACATCGACAGCATCGAGCAGGCGATCGACGCCGGCTACGACCACGTCTACGTCCACCAGATCGGCGACGAGCAGGAGAGGGCCATCGAGTTCTACGAGGACGACGTGTTGCCGTCGTTCCGGTGAGGTGGTGGCGGTGGGGGCTGGTACGGTTCTCGCAGCCGCCCGGCGGATCGTCAGCGCGATTCGATCTCGAGCGCCGACTCGGATACCGCCGTCACCTCGCCGGCGATAGACGCGTGTTGCGGGTTACTGATCCCATCAGTACTCGGGGTCGCGATCCGGTCGCCGACGGCCACGCGGTCGCCGACCTCGACTGCCGGTTCGGCGGGTTCCACGACGTCGGGCTCCGGGTTCGTCGCGAGCGGGATCCGGACGCGGGGCGGTTCGAGCGTCGCGGTCGGTTCGGTTTCCACCGCTCGGTCGGTCCACTCGTACTCCTCGAGCACGTCGATTCGCCCCTCGCCGAACGTGTTTTCCGCGACGGTCTCTCCGTCGAGGACGAGCAGGCAGTTCGTGTGCTTGCAAACGCCGTAGTCCGCCGGCGTCGCATCCACGGGAAAACACCAGCCGGGCCCGCCGTCGGCGAGCACCGCGTCCGACGGTAGCGCTTCGGGCGGGCGGCCGGCGGCTCGCAGCAGTTCGCTCGCGGGCGTGCCGATCGGCACCTCGAGGAACCGATCGCGCGCCACGTCGCCGCTGACGTGGACGTACTTGTGCGTCACGGGTTCGCCGTCGGAAAGCGCGCGGGAGATGTTGTACAGGGTCTCGGTGTTTTGGACGACCCAGCCGTGATCGGCGGGGAGGTCGGTCCCGACGACCGTGCCGTCGACGGTCTTGAGGAGGACGCTCTCCATCCCGTACTGGTACTCGTTTTCCGTGTACGCGAACACGACGCCCGATTCCTCGTCCCGATCGAGCGGCAGTTCGTTCGGCGGAATCACCGTCCCGTCGGTTTCGGCCTCGAGGTCCCGCACGTGTTCGTCGCGATCCTTCCACTTCGCGCTGACGACGATCGGATCGAACGCCTCCTCGAGCAGCACGTCGAACAGCGCGGCGAACGTCTCCGCGTGGGCTCTCCCGAGCCACTTGTCGACGTAGTAGTTCGGTTCGCTCTCCTGGTGGTTCACGAGGAGGGAATCGACCCCCTCGAGGTCCGTCCACTTCGCGTAGGACGGGAATCCGGCGCCGCCCGCGCCCGCGACGCCGGCCGCCCGGATCAGGCCGCACCCCTGCGCTCGAACGTCCGGCCACTCCGCGGCTCGAGTCGACTGCACGCGTGGAGTCGTCATGGCGTGTAACGGGAGGCCCGGCGCGATCGTACGCCTTTAGCCGCAGCTATGCGGGGTATTTATCCGTCGACGGGCGGCCCCTCCGCCCGTCTCGCGCAGAAATCGACCGCGCGAGCGAGTCGGTACGTTGTAGGCGCCGGCGGACGTATCCGGATGCGACGAAATGCGCTACCTCGACGTGAGCCTTCGGCAACCGCCGGCCGATCGGCATCCGATGCACCAGTTCCTCGTCGAGCACGACGATTACGACGCCTCGCGATTGCTCTACGGGAACCAGTACGCCGCCGACGAGCACGCGGTGCTGTTCTACGTCGACGGTCCCCCTCGGGAGTCCTACGAGAGCGCCCTCGAGGGCGTCCCGTCGGTACTCGCGTTCGAACTCGCCCCCTGTCGCGACGAGTCCTTTTACCTCTACGTGCGGGAACGGCTGACGGGCCCCGATCGGACGTTCGTGGACGCGGTCGAGCAACCGGGACTGATCCTCATCCCGCCGCTCGAGTACCGGGCCGACGGAACGATCCGACTGAAAGCGGTCGGTCCGGACGAGGCGATACAGACGATCGTCGACGACGTTTCCGAGGCGATGCGCGTCGACGTTCGGTCGGTCGGCGAGTACTGCGCCGGGCGGATCGACGCGCGAGTGGATCTGACCCGGCGCCAGTTCGAAGCCGTCTCGGTAGCTGTCGACTGCGGCTACTACCGCGAGACGCGCGACGGGTCTCTCGAGGACGTCGCCGATCGGCTCGGCTGCTCGAGCGGAACGGCGGGAGAGTTGCTCCGACGAGCCGAACGAACCGTCATGGCGGCGGTCGTCGACGGCGGGCCGTTCTGAGGGCACGTCTCGTCTCGGCTCGATTGCGGGACCGGAGCGTGCGGATTGCTTCGAAGGCAAGGCATACCCGAGACTATCCGCATCGGGTACACATGAACCATCGACGACTCGGTTCGACCGGATACGAGGTCTCGGAGGTCGGACTCGGCACCTGGAACATCGGCGGGAGCTGGGGCGACGTCGACGACGAGACCGGCCGCGAGGTCGTCCGCACCGCGCTCGAGGCGGGCGTCGATTTCCTCGACACGGCCGACGTCTACGGCGACGGCCGCAGCGAGCGCCACATCGGTCACGTGCTGGACGAGCGCGACGCCCACGACGACATCCTCGTGGCGACGAAGGCGGGGCGGCGGCTCGATCCCCACGAGGCCGACCGCTACACCTACGAGAACCTGTCCGGGTTCGTCGAGCGCAGCCAGGAGAACCTCAACGAGGAGCCGCTCGACCTCCTGCAGCTGCACTGTCCGCCGACCGAGGCCTACTACCGACCCGAGACGTTCGAGGCGCTCGAGCGACTCAGAGACGAGGGCGAGATCGCCCACGCGGGCGTCAGCGTCGAGAAAGTCGAGGAGGCGCTGAAGGCGATCGAGTACGACGTCGTCGAGACGGTCCAGATCATCGTCAACCCGTTCCGCCAGCGGCCGACGGAACTGTTCTTCGAGCAGGCGCGAAAGCGAGACGTCGGCGTCGTCGTTCGCGTCCCCTTCGCGTCGGGCCTGCTGACGGGCGCGCTCGAGCGCGACCAGGAGTTTTCCGAGGACGACCACCGCAACTTCAACCGCGAGGGCGAGGCATTCGACGTCGGCGAGACGTTCGCGGGCGTCCCCTACGAGGTGGGCCACGACGCCGTCGACGCCCTCGAGCCCCACGTCCCCGAGGAGCTGTCGCTGGCCGAGTTCACGCTGCGCTGGATCCTCGATCACGAGGCCGTCTCGACGGTCATCCCGGGAACGACCTCGCCGGAGCACGTTCGCTCGAACGCCGCGGCGTCCGCTCTCGAGCCGCTGTCGAACCTGGCCCACGGCGCGGCCCGGGACGTCTACGAGGACCACGTCGCGGCACACGTCCACCACCGCTGGTAGCGTCGCCGTCCCGACGCGAGGCGGTCGGTCGGTGAGCCTATCCGAGAGGATCCGCGATCGGTTCGCCGGTTCCCCACCCGTTTTGCCGTTCGCGACGGAACCCCCGCGTATGGAGTACACCACGCTCGGCGACACGGGTACGACCGTCTCGCAGCTGTGTTTCGGTACCTGGCGGTTCGGCCGCGCCACCGGCGACCTCGAGAACGAGACGACCCGCGAGGAGGCCCACGAACTGCTCGACGCGGCCCGAGATCACGGGATCAACTTCATCGACACCGCGAACGTCTACGGCGATCCCGACGGCACCAGCGAGGAGTGGATCGGCGAGTGGCTCGCCGACCGCGACGTCGACCGCGAGGACCTCGTCATCGCCTCGAAGGTCTACTTCGAGTTCGACGGCTGGGGCGAGCCCGGACCGAACGATTCGGGGCTCGGTCGCAAACATATCCGCGCCCAGATCGAGGGAACCCTCGAGCGGCTGGGCACTGACTACCTCGACGTCTACTACATCCACCGCTGGGACGACGAGACGCCCATCGAGGAGACGATGTCCGTTCTCACCGACCTCGTCCGCGAGGGGAAGGTCAACCACCTCGGCGCCTCGACGATGGCCGCCTGGCAGCTCACGAAGGCGCTGTGGACGAGCGACGTCGAGGGCCTCGAGCGCTTCGACGTCACCCAGCCGATGGTCAACGCCGCCCACTACGACGCCGTCGGCGACTACCTCGACGTCTGTGCCGACCGAGACCTCGCCGTCTGTCCGTACTCGCCGCTGGCGGGCGGATTCCTCACTGGCAAGTACGAGCGCACCGAAGACGGCGGCGTCGAGGCGCCGGACGGTTCGCGGGGCGCCTTCGACGACCTCTTCGAGGACCGCTACGCGACCGACCGGGCGTGGGACGTCCTCGAGGCCGTCGAATCGGTCGCCGACGAGCTCGAGGCCTCCCCCGCGCAGGTGTCGCTGCGCTGGCTGATGGAGCAGGACCGCTTCACGTGCGTCCCGATCGTCGGCGCGCGCTCGCCCGACCAGCTCGCGGAGAACGTCGGCGCCGTCGATCTCGAACTGAGCGACGAACAGTTCGAACGGATCGACGCGGCTCGCGACGGCAGCGAGTAACCCGCGAGCCGACGACGTCTCGGATGCCGAGGCGCTCCCGGGCTCCGTGAGGGGACCAACCGTCGTGGCGATACCCGTCCCGACGCCGGAGCGAGGGTCCGAAGGCGGTTCATCCGTCCGGATTCGATTCGCTCGCAGCCGCGGCGCCGTCCCGGCTCCGCTCGTCCGGGTAGAAAAGGCTTCATTGCACGGTCGGCAGATGTGATCCACATGGAACGGTGGCAACGGCGGGCGGCGAAAACGATCGGCGGAGTGGTGCTCCTCATCTTCCTGACGTCTACGGCGTATCACTACGTCGCGGTCGCCGTCGAGGGCCGCACACAGAGCTACGTCCACTCGGCGCAGGTCGTCGTCGAGACCGTCACCGGGACGGGGTACGGCTCCGATTCGCCCTGGGAGTCGCCCGTCGCGAACCTCTTCGTGATGGCGATGGACCTCGGCACGTTCCTGGTCCTGTTCATCGTCCTCCCGTACGTCTTCCAGCCGATCCTCGAGGAGACGCTGTCGCCCGAGATCCCGCGGACGACCGACCTGACCGACCACATCGTCGTCTGTGGCTACTCGTCTCGCGGCGAACGCCTCGTCGACGAGTTCGAGACCCGCGGGGTCGACTACGTCGTCGTCGCCGAGGAGGAAAGCGAGGTGCTGGCGCTTGCCGAGGCGGGCGTATCGGTGATCCACGGGGACGCCTCGTCGGTCGCGGCGCTCGATCGGGCCCGGATCGGCGAGGCCGCGTCGGTCGTGGTCGATACGGCCGACGAACTCGCGGCGAGCGTCGTCCTCGCCATCAGGGATCGCACCGAAGACTGCCGAATCGTCGTGTTGAGCACCGATCCATCGTTAGCGCGGCCGCTGCGGTACGCCGGAGCCGACACCGTCGTGACGCCGCGACACCTGCTCGGACAGCGGATCGCGGAACGGGTTCAGGCCGAGGTCGATCCCCGACTGAGCGACGTGACGAGCCTCGGTGGCGGGATCTCCATCGTCGAGGTGACGGTCTTCGAGGACGGCCCGATCTGCGGACGGACCCTCGACGAAACGGGGATCCTCGAGATGGACGACGCGTCGCTGGTCGGCCTCTGGACCGACGGCGAGTTCGTCGGTTCGCCGCCGTCCGATCGCACGATCGACGAGAACAGCGTGTTGCTCGTCGCCGGCAGCGAGTCGCGATTAAAACAACTCGAGGCGCTAACCGGGCCGACCCGAGCGAACGGCGCTCGCGTCGTCGTGGCCGGCCACGGCGAGGTCGGCACAACGGTGCGTGACTCCCTCGAGTCCGCGGGCGTCGAGACGACGGTCGTCGACATCGCTGACGCCGAGGACGTCGACGTCGTCGGCGACGTGACCGAGGAGTCGGTGCTCGAGGCGGCCGAGGTCGGGACGGCGACCGCCTACGTCGTCGCGATCGCGGACGACGACGAGGCGATCCTCTCGGTGTTGCTCGCCCGGGAGCTTTCGGCCGAACTCGACGTCGTCGTTCGCGTAAACGACTCGGCGAGCCAGGGAAAGGTCCGGCGGGCGGGCGCCGACTACGTGCTCAGCCTGCCCGACATCAGCGGCCGGCTGCTCGCGCTGGACGTCCTCCGGGAGGAGATCCTCTCGTACGACCGCCAGTTGAAGGTGGTCCGATTCGAGTCCGACGACTTCGCGGGCCGATCGCTCGCCGACACGAAGATCCCGGAAACCGACTGCATCCTCGTCGGCGTCGAGCGGTCGGGCGAGATCGTCAGGGACGTCCCGGCGGAGTTCGAGTTCGAATCCGGCGACAGCCTCCTGCTCGCCGGCGACGACGAAGCGATCAACGAGGTCGAATCCTGAACGGATCCGTTCTCAGGTCGGACTATCGTCGGGGGCGTCTCCGATCGGTCGCCTCGAGTCGCTCGAGCCCTCGCGACCCCGACGGCGCTAGCGTCGATCCGGGAACGGACGAGACGGAGCGGGTCGTCAGCGGCGGGGCCGACCGCCGATAGCTCTATCGCGCGTCTTCGACCGCCGCCACGATCCCGTCGGCGTCGAGCGGATCCTCGACGGACTCGCCGTCGACGACGACCGTCGGCGTGCGGTCGATTCCCTCCCCGTTCGCGGCCTCCCACTCGGCGGCCAGCGTCGGGTAGTAGGTGTTCTCCTCGAGGGCGTCCGCGACGACCGACGGGTCGATGCCGATCGTCTCCTCGGCGATGGCGGCCAGCTCCTCGTCGTCGGGCGTTCCCGCCTCCATAACCGCGCGCTTGTAGCTGAAAAACTGGCCCGTCGGTTCGTCGTCGGTACCGGTCGCCGCCTGGACCGCTCTGGCGGCGTTGGCCATCGGGACCGAGCGGTTCTCGTCGGCCGGAAGCACGAAATCGCGGTGGCGGTAGCTCGCCGTCCCGGGATCGAGCACCCGCTCCTCGAGTTCGGGAACGACGTCGGCCTCGAAGTCGCGGCAGTGGGGGCAGGCGAAGTCCTCGTAGACGTCGATCGACACGCCGCCCGACCCGATCGTCGGCGTCGGGAGCTGGTCGGGGTCGGGGTCGACGTCCGCGAGGGCGTCGGGAAGCGACGCGTCGAACAGCGCCGCGCAGCCGGCCAGCGCGGCCGACGCGCCGGCGGCGGTGAGCGTGAGAACGGAGCGACGGTTCATTCGCTCGAGCGTAGGGATCGGGCCGTGTTATCGGTGACGCTTCCGCCCGCTCAGAACGGCGCGGTCACCACGAGCGCGTCGACGAGGATCGCGACCAGCACGGCCCCGAGGAAGGCGTTCGAGGCGTGGAACGACCGAAACGCCGCGGCCTCGGTCTGCTCGAAGTGGAGGACGACGGCGGCCCAGAGGAAGATGCCGCCGAAGACGACGACCGTCGCCGCGTAGAGCGCGCCGAGCCCGGAGATCCAGGCCAGCGCCACGGTCCCGACCAGCGTCGCTGCGATGTAGTAGACGATGTGTTTGCGGGTCTCGGTCTCGCCACGGACCACCGGCATCATCGGGAATCCGCCGCGGGCGTAGTCGTCCTTGTACGCCAGCGCGAGGTTGTAGAAGTGCGCCGGCGTCCAGAGGAAGATCACGCCCGCGAGCGCGAGTCCCGGAACGCCGATCTCGTTGGTGACGGCGGCCCAGCCGATCAGCGCCGGGAGCGCCCCCGCGGCGCCGCCGATGACCGTGTTCTGAACCGTGTTGGGCTTGAGCAACAGCGTGTAGACGACGCTGTAGAACAGGATCGCGGCGAGTCCGAGGGCGGCCGCCAGCGCGTTGATCGTCAGGAAGACGGCCATCGACGCGGCCGAGAGGAAGAGGCCGAACAACAGGGCGTTGCGAACCGGGATCAGTTCGGTCGCGAGCGGTCGGTCCGCGGTGCGGGACATCCGCTGGTCGACGTCGCGCTCGAGGACGTGGTTGAACGTGCCCGAGGCACCGATCGCGAGGACGCCGCCGCCGAGCGTGGCGACGATCGTTGCGGCGTCGAGCGCGGGGCCGGCCGCCAGAGCCATCCCCGCTGCGGCGACGAGACAGAGCAGCCACATCAGCCGCGGTTTCATCATTTTGAAATAGGCGAACGCGGTGAGTCGGGCGCGGGCGAGCCGCCCCGAGGGCAGCGTTCGGCCGCCCTCGGGGGTCGGTTCGGGGTCGATCGGGTCCGGAGTCGCCATGACGTCGTCGTCGCTGCCGGTCGCCAGCTCGAGGTCCCGGGCGAGCGCGAGGACGACGGCCGCGAAGATCGCGATTCCCAGCGCGAGGTGGAGACCGGGGACGACCGCGGCCGGACCCAGCGTCGCGGTCGCGGCGCCGACACCGACCTGAACGACGTAGAGGGCAACGCCGCCGAGCAGGGCGGCCGTGACGCCCCTCGAGGCCGATCCGAACAGGGCGGCGACCGCCGACGCGGCCACGAGCAGGCCGACGACGACGGCGGCGAGCCGGTGTCCCCAGGCGATGGCCAGATCGGTCTGGCTCAGGGGGTCGACGGGAGCGTGACACGTCGGCCACGTCGAACACGCCGTGGCCGCGTTCGTGATCGAGGTCGTGGCACCGATGATCAACAGCAGGTAGACGCCGAGCGCGGTCGCTGCAAGCAGTGCTGAGAAGCGACGACGCGTTCGAATCGGACGAGGGAACGGATCGGTTGCCACGGCTACTCTCGTCTACACCGTTCGACTCGGCGTATTTAGGGTTCCCGCTTTTCCCGCTCGCGGTTCCCCCCGTCCGGGGCGTACAGCGACGGAGCCGAACACCTCCGGCGGCCCTCGAGGGCGACGGCGACGCGACGCTTACATCCCCATGTCCGCGGCCGCGTCCGGAACCGGGAGCTCGTGCGGCGGGACGCCCAGCAGTTCGCCGACGTGATCCAGCGCCATGTCGAACCCGTAGTAGCGTTCGAGCTCGTCGCCCTCTGGCGTCGGCCGCACCTTCAGCATCGCGTACCCCTCGAGGTTCTGGGCGACGGCCGCGGTCGCGGCGCCGGAGTCGGCGTCGACCCGCTCGAACGAGAGGCGCCGTTCCCCGTCGATCTCCTCGTAGCTGGCCGCGATCCCGTCGGCTTCGGCGGTTCGGTCTCCGTCGGTCATACCTGGCTCTGGTGGGTCGACCACCGGGAAGCTGTCGGTTTCGTCGGCGACCGACACCCCTTTCGTCCTACTCGCGAGAGTGGCGGGCGTGTCAGACGCGACGCCGAACGGGATCGACCGGGAGTCCGTCCCCGAGGAGCCGACCGAAACGGTTCGGCTCACCCGCTCGGTCGCCGTCGGACTGGTTCTCGTCTCGGTCGTCGCCGCGTTCGCCTCGGCCTACGCGTTCGCCCTCGTCCTCGCGGCGGTTCGCGGGGCCCCCCTCGAGCCGATCGTCCTCACGGCTCGGACGC
This sequence comes from Natronococcus jeotgali DSM 18795, assembly GCF_000337695.1. Lineage (GTDB taxonomy): Archaea > Halobacteriota > Halobacteria > Halobacteriales > Natrialbaceae > Natronococcus > Natronococcus jeotgali. The sequence continues at coordinate 59,492 of NZ_AOIA01000158.1, read as the reverse complement.
TGTCGAACCGCGGCCTCCTGCTGGGCGCGATCGGACTGGGACTGGTCGCGGTCGGCGTCCACGAACTCCTCCACGGGGCGTTCATGAGCCGCTACGGCGATTCCCCGTCGTACGGGGTCGGCGTCGCCGCGTTTGTCCCCTACGCCTACGCTCGAGGCGGCCCGGCGAGCTACGAGCGAAACCAGTTACTCGTCGTGCTGCTCGCCCCCCTCGCGGTCGTGACCGCCGCTGGAACGGTCGCCATGGTGATCCACCCGTCGCCGGTCTGGCTCGTCCCGCTTTCGGTCAACGCCGCGGGCTCGGTCGGCGACCTCTGGATGGCGCTCGCGCTCGTTCGGTATCCGCCCGGCGTCCGGGTCGGCGATCACCCGCAGCCGACCGCCCGCGGCTTCGGCATCTACGCCCCCGACGGGCTCGAGCGCCGACCCGGCGCCGCCGCCCTCTCGAGGATCCTCGCGGGCGCCACGGGGACGACCGTCGCGCTCGCGGCGCTTCTGGGCGGGCTGGTCGTTCGCTCCCTGGCGGTCGGCACGGGGACCGTCGTCGTCGCCGTCGACGGGTGGACCGTGTTTCGCCACGAGCTACACGCCACCGCGGTCGTCCTCGAGGTCGGCGTCCCGCCCCTCGCGGCGCTGGCGACCGGGGGCGGGCTCGCCTGGGCGCTGCTGGGCGCGGTTCGGGACGCGCTCGCGAAACCGTAACGCTCGAGCGACCGCGCGCCGACGGGTCGGTATGAGCAAGTGGCTCCGGAGCGGCCGCCGTCGGGATCTCTGTTTCCTGCTCGCCGCCGAGGACGAACTGCGCGGCCAGCAACTCAAGTCCCGCCTCGAGGCCCACTACGACGACCGCATCGAGCCGAGGTCGTTCTACGGCTCGCTGTCGGCGCTGGTCGAGGCCGGGTTCGTCGAGAAGCGAACGGAGGGGCTCCACGACGTCTACGGGCTGACCGACGCGGGCGAGAAGCGGGTCCGCGAACACGGCCAGTGGGTGCGAGACTGTCTCGGAGAATCGTCGTAGGCGTCCCGCCGTCGGGGGCTACTCCTCGAGGACCTGGTCGCCGATCGTGTTGCGCAGCACCTCGCTCGTGCCTTCGTAGATCTCGTTCAACTTGGCGTCGCGGTAGAACCGCTCGGCCGGGAAGTCCTTGGTGTAGCCGTAGCCGCCGTGGATCTGGATCCCCTCGTTTGCCACCTCGCGGCTTACCTCGGAGGCGTAGAGCTTGGCCTGGGCCGAGGCCTTGATGTAGTCCTCGCCGCGGATCTTCCGGTCGGCGGCCTTGTGCATCAGCAGCTTCGCGGCCTGGATCTTCGTGTCCATGTCCGCGAGCTTGTGTTTGATCGACTGGAACTCGCCGATGGGCTGGTCGAACTGCTCGCGCTCGTTGGCGTAGTCGCGGGCCTCGTCTAGGGCCGCGCGGGCGATGCCGACCCCGCGGGCCGCGATGGTGATCCGCCCCCCATTGAGGGTCTTCAGCGCCTGGACGAACCCCTCGCCCTCCGCGCCGAGCAGGCGGTCTTCGGGGAGCCGGAGGTCGTCGAAGCGCAGTTCGGCCGTGGGACAGCCCTTGTCGCCGAGTTTCTCCTCGGTACCTTCGACGATGAACCCGTCGTCCTCCTCGGGGCGGACGACGAACGAGGAGATTCCCTTGTTGCCCGCGTCGGGGTCGGTCTTGGCGAAGACGGTGACGGTGTCGGCGACCGAGCCGTTCGAGATCCAGAGCTTGCCGCCCTCGAGAACGTACTCGTCGCCCTCTTTCGTTGCGGTCGTCTCCATCGCGGGGACGTCGCTGCCCGCACCGGCCTCCGAGAGCGCGAACGCGCCGACGTCGCGACCCTCGGCCAGCGGCGTCAGGTACGCCTCCTTCTGGGCGTCGTCGCCGAACTCGTAGAGCATGTTGCCCGCCAGCGAGGTGTGGGCGGCGACGACGGTTCCGAGCCCGCCCGAACCCCGCGAGATCTCCTCGAGGCCGATCGCGTAGGAGTGGTAGTCCAGTCCGGCGCCGCCGTACTCCTCGGGGAACGGCATCCCCATCAGGCCCAGATCGGCCATCTCGTCGACGAGGTCGGCGGGGAACTCGTCGTCGTGATCGATCTCGCTCGCGACGGGGACGACCTCCTCGTCGACGAACTCCGAGACCATATCCCGAATCTGGCGCTGCTCGGCCGAGAGTGCGAACTCCATACGCGAGTATTGCGAGGTTGATTATTTATGATTGTCTCTTGACCGACCGTCCCGGTCGGTCTCGCCGCACGGCCCGGTCGCGGGTCCGTCAGCTCGAGTCGACCCGCTCGAGGGCGCGCTCGATCGGCTCCTCGCCGGCCAGGAGCTCGAACGTCTCCCCGATCAGGGCGTCGCGCTCGAGTGCGGCGACCAGCACCGCGGCGACGTCCTCGCGCGGGATATCGCCCGAGCCCAGCTCGAGATCGGAGCCGACCCGGATCTCGCCGGTACCGGGCTCGTTCGTCAACTCGCCCGGGCGAACGATCGTGTGCTCGAGGGGACTCTCCCGGAGGTACTCGTCGGCCTCGGCCTTCGCCACGAGGTAGTCCCGGAGCGGTTCGGGTCCGGCCTCGGGATCGTCGGCGCCCATCGAGCTGAGCATCACGAACCGGTCGGCGCCCGCCTCGGTCGCGGCGTCGATCAATCGGATCGCGCCGTCCCGGTCGACGCCGGAGACGTCCTCGCCGCCCGAACCGGCCGCGAAGACGACGGCGTCACAGCCCTCGACGGCGTGGTCGACCGAGTCGGTCAGGTCCGCGACCGCCGCCGTGGCGCCCGTTCGCTCCATCTCCTCGACCTGGGAGTCGTCCCGAACCATCGCCCGAACCTCGCGGTCGCTCTCGGCGAGGCGTTCCGTGACGTGCTGGCCGACCTGTCCGTGAGATCCCGCGATCAGTACGGTCATCGTCCCGACTTGGCGATCGAGACGGGTAACTGTTGGTCCGCTGGACGCCGGAACCGGACGGGCGCTCGAACCGGAACGGTCGGTTCGTCGGGACGTCCCAAACGGAACAACGCGCCGCGACCGCGGCGCTTTTCCGGGATGAAAACGAAAGGATATCGAGTAGATGACAACGGGCCAGCCTGAAACAAACCTCGGTACCGACCTCGAGTGGTGCTACGAGGCGGTGCACGGGGTCTCGCGGACCTTCTCGATCACGATCGATCGCCTCGACGAGCCGATGGCGAGACACATCTGCCTCGGCTACCTCCTGTGTCGAGTCGCCGACACGATCGAGGACGCGGGTCACGTTCCGCCCGAGACCCAGACCGAACTGCTGAACGCGTACGATCGCCTGCTCGATCCGGCCGACCCCCTCGAGGTCGAGGCGTTCATGGCCGACGTCGAGCCCTGGATCCCCGAGGACCGCGACGCCGACTGGGAGGTCGTCGCCGAGACGCCCCGCGTCCTGCGAGCCTTCGAAGCCCTCGAGGAGGAGCCCCGCGAGATCATGCGCGAACCCGTTCGCGAACTCGTCGACGGGATGGCCATGTTCACGGACCGGTACGCCGAGGAGGGCGGCCTGCGCCTCCAGACCTTGGAGGAACTCGAGGAGTACTGCTGGTACGCCGCCGGCACCGTCGGCACGCTGATCACGGGGCTGGTCGCCCGCAGCGCCTCGCCCGACCGGGCCGACGAGATGCGCAAGAACGCCCGCTCCTTCGCTCTTCTCTTACAGCTGGTCAACATCGCCAAGGACGTCGAGGACGACTACCGCGAGGAGAACAACGTCTACCTCCCCGAAGAGTGGCTGGCAGAGGAGAACGTCGACGCCGAGGCCGTGACCGCAGCGGACAACCAGCGCGGCGTCACCAACGTCATCCAGCGGGTGACCGGTCGCGCCGAGCAGTACCTCGACGACGCCCACCGCTACCTCGAGGTCGTTCCCGAGCGCCACGGCAACCGGCTCTCGGCGTGGGCGATTCCCTACCTGCTCGCAGTCGGGACGATGCGCGAGCTCCGAAACCGACCCGAGGACGTCGTCCGCGAGGGCGACGTGAAGATCTCCCGGGCGGAGGTGTTCGCCGTCATCCAGCGGTTCGAGGAGGGCGTCTCCCGAGCCCAGCTCAGAGAGCTCCGCCGGGAGATGTCCGAGAAGCCGCTTCACCACTAGCAGGAACGGATCCGCGCGTCGAGCCCGCCGATCGCCGTCACGGCGATCGTAACGTGTGCACAGTCCGCCCCCCAGTTCGCGTCCGCGAGGCGCTCGGTGATCGTACTGGCCCCGATCTCGAGCGTTTCCTCCCCGTACTCGGCGCGAACGGTCCAGGTCGTCGGCGTCTCCGTCCACCGTCCCGGAAGCCGCGACCTCGCGTCCCCGCCGGCCGGCTCCAGTCGGACCGTCCGCTCGGCCTCGATCCCGTTGCCGTCGACGACGAGCTCGAGGGTGACGACCGCAGTCGACTCGTTGACGGCCTCGAGCGGGCGAAATCTGAGGTGATCGCGCCTGCGGTACCGGTTCCAGGCGTACCCGCCCGCGAGGAACGTCCCGCCGCCGGACGCGCTCGCTCCGAGGAGCCGTCGACGGCTGTAGCTGGACATCGGCCGTACGTTCTCGCGGATCGCGAAAAAGCTGCCGTCCGCATTCGGCTCGCGACGGCTCGGCTAGTCGTACTCGTAGAACCCCTCGCCCGTCTTCTTCCCGAGGTCGCCGGCCTCGACCTTGCGCTTGAGCAGGTAGGCCGGTTTGTACCGATCGCCCAGCTCCTCGTGGAGGGTCTCGGAGGCGTGCAGACAGATGTCGAGGCCGATGTGATCGGCCAGGGTGAGCGGTCCCATCGGGACGTTCGTCCCCAGCTCCATCCCCGCGTCGATGTCCTCCTTCGTCGCGACGCCCTCGTCGTAGGCCCGGATCCCCTCGTTGATCCAGGGCATCAGGATGCGGTTCGTGACGAACCCGGGTTTGTCGTCGGACTCCCAGGTCGTCTTGTCCAGCTTCTCGGCGAGGTCGTGGGCCAGTTCGGTCGCGTCGTCGGTCGTCTTCTCGCCGACGACGACCTCGACGCCCTCCATGATCGGGACGGGGTTCATGAAGTGCAGGCCGATCACCCGCTCCGGGCGGTCGAGTTCGGAGGCGATCGTCGTGATCGAGAGCGTGCTCGTGTTCGTCGCGAGCAACACGTCCTCGTCGCAGACTCGCTCCAGTTCCGCGAAGATCTCCCGTTTGACATCCATCTCCTCGAGGGCGGCCTCGACGACGAGGTCGCAGTCGCCGAGTTCGTCGATGGCGGTCGTCCCCTCGATCCGCCCGCGGATCCGCTCGGGATCCTCCTCGAGGGCGTCGCGGCTCTCGAGGCGGCCGAGGCTGTCCGCGATCGTCTCGAAGCCGCTCTCGACGAACTCCCGCTCGATGTCCCGGAGCACGACGTCGTAACCGGTCGTCGCGGCGACCTGCGCGATCCCGCTGCCCATCGTTCCCGCGCCGACGACGCCGATCCGATCGATCTGGTCGCGTACCATACGGCCGCCTTCGCCGATCGGCGCCGTAAACGTGCCGATCGACCGTGTAAATTCGGCGTCCGCTCGCCGAACGGCTCTCGGATCCGAGAGGTCCGGGTCCCCGAAAACGCGGTCGCTAGACGGACCAGGGCAGGCCTTACTACGGTTGTAGGTAATTTATATCACGCAGACCACCAGAGATATATAGCGACGCGGTGGACCGACTAACAGATGATTCCGATCGACGACGCTCCGATCGTTCGCGACGGCAAGTCACTGATCCTCGCGATGGACCACGGCCTCGAGCACGGCCCGGTCGACTTCGAGGACGTCCCGGAGAAGCTCGATCCGTCGACGGTGTTCGAGACGGCGACCCACGACGCGGTAACCGCGATGGCCGTCCAGAAGGGGATCGCCGAGGGCTACTACCCCAGCTACGAGGACGACGTCAACCTCCTGTTGAAGGTAAACGGTACCTCGAACCTCTGGATGGGCGAGTACGACTCCGCGGTGAACTGCTCGGTCGACTACGCGGCCGAGATCGGCGCCGACGCCGTCGGCTTCACCCTCTACGGCGGCTCGAACCACGAGGTCGAGATGGCCGAGGAGTTCCGCGAGGTCCAGGAGGCCGCCCGCGAGCACGACCTGCCCGTCGTCATGTGGTCGTACCCGCGCGGCCAGGGGCTCAAAAACGACACCAAGCCGAGCACCATCTCCTACGCGACCCGTCTCGGCCTCGAGCTCGGCGCCGACATCGCGAAGGTCAAGTACCCCGGCAGCCCCGAGGCGATGGAACACGCCTGCAGGGCGGCCGGCGACATGAAGGTCGTCATGAGCGGCGGCTCGAAGACCTCCGATTACGAGTTCCTCTCGACGGTCGAGGCCGCGATCAACGCCGGCGCGACGGGGCTGGCCGTCGGCCGCAACGTCTGGCAGCGCGAGGACCCCACCCGGCTCCTCGACGCCCTCGAGAAGGTCATCTACGAGGAGGAGACCGCCGACGCCGCCCTCGAGGAATGACGGACGGCGACCCCGTCGACGAGGTGATCGAGGTAATCGCGCAGTCGGCGACCGAGATCAGGCGGGGCCTCGTCGGCCGCCGGGAGGACGCCGACGCGGAAAATCCCAGCGGGGAGACCCAGGCCGAGGCCGACGTCTACGCCGACGAACTGCTCGCCGACCGCATCTCGTCGATCGACGGCGTCCGCCAGTACGGAAGCGAGGAACGGCAGGAGACGGTCGACTGCGGCGACGACGGCCTCTCGGTCGCCGTCGACCCCCTCGACGGCTCCTCGAACCTCAAGTCGAACAACACGATGGGGACGGTGTTCGGAATCTACGACGAGCCCCTGCCCGCGCCGGGAACCGCCCTCGTCGCCTCGGGCTGGATTCTCTACGGACCGATCACGACGATGGCTTGCGCCCGAGACGGAACCGTCCGGAAGTACGAGCTCGCGGGCGACGAGCGCAGCCTCGTCGACGACGGTATCACCCTCCCCGACGATCCGCTCGTCTACGGCTTCGGCGGCCGGGTCCCCGACTGGTCCGAGGCGTTCGAAGCCTTCACCCGGGAGGTCGAGTCCGACGACTCGCTCAAGCTCCGCTACGGCGGCGCGATGATCGGCGACGTCAACCAGGTGCTCACCTACGGCGGGATCTTCGCCTACCCCGCCCTCGAGGACGCCCCCCGCGGCAAGCTCCGCCTGCAGTTCGAGGGGAACCCGATCGCGTACCTCGTCGAAGCGGCCGGCGGCAGCTCCTCGGACGGCACCCAGTCGATCCTCGAGGTCGAACCCGACGACCTCCACGACCGAGTGCCCGTCCACGTCGGCAACGACGAGCTGATCGACCGCCTCGAGGACGCCCTCGAGTAAGCGGACGCCGCCGTTTTTCGTCGCCCACTGGGGCGGGAGCGACGCGTCCACGTCGACGAGGTCAGGACTCGGCCGTCGACCCGCCCCACCAGGCGGTGAACTGCACGTAGAGTCCGACCCCGCCGAGCAAGAGCGCGTAGAACAGCCACCGCGGCCAGTTCGTCGAGAGAAACAGCAGCGTCAGGAACAGGACCCAGATGCCGACGACGAGCGCGTCGAGGGCGATGCGGGTGCCGACGCCGACGGCCGCGGCGAGGCTGGCGAGGGCGCGGCGCGGTCGGGAGCGGTCGTCTGACGTCGCTGGTTCGTGCGTGGTATCGGGTTCCATCTCAGAAGTGATAACCGTGCTGCTCGGTGACCCGGTAGGCGGCGACTCCCCAGACGTAGTTCTGGCCGGGCCACCAAGTGCGCGCGTTGTTGAATCCGGCGATGAGAACGTCCCGTTCCCCGCCCTCGGGATCGGCGTAGTAGCTGACCGAGCCGCTGTCGCCGTCGGTCAGGTCCATCTCGCCGCCCCAGCGGATCTGGCCGCGCCGACAGAACTCCTCGGTAAAACAGGTCACCGCGTCGAACCCCTGCACGCGACCCGTCGTGTGGCCCGTCAGCGCGCCGACCTTCTCGAGGTCCTCGCCCCGGGCGACGAGGTCGGCGAGCCCCCAGCGCGTGAGCTGGCCGCGAATCCGAACCGGTTCGGGCGCGTCGATCCACGTCGACGGGGAGAGGCTGCCGCCCGGTTCGACGAGGGCGATGTCCTCGACCGGGTGGGCGCGTCTGACCGACCCGAGTTCGACGGGCGCCTCGGTCGAGACGGGCAACGACAGCGACGCGTCGGCGTCGCTCCGCTCGTCGTCGAAGGCGTGGTCCGCGGTCACGAAGTACTGCCGTCGGTCCTCGGGGTCGAACACGGCCGGGCCGAGCGTCGCGAGGCTCGAGGCCGTCTCGCAGGCGACGCCGGCGGGAACGCGGCTGTCGGTGACCGACTCGACCATCCGCGGCCGGTAGTGGTCGGAATCGTCCTCGAGCGAGTCGACGTCGAGGACGGTGCGGAGATCCAGCGACACGTCGTCTGCGATCTCGCCGATCGTCTCCCGGACCGAGTCGAGGTCGCCGGAGACGCCGACCGAGACCGCCGCGCCGCCCTCGTCGTAGGGGTCGGGGACGACCGCGCTGCCGAGGTAGCCGGTGAAGGCCGCCCGGGAGAGGCGGTCGTTGAGTTCGATCGCCTTCTCGACGGCCGCGTACCAGTCGGCGGGGACGTACGCCGTGCGCTCCTCGAGGGACCACGGATCGGCGGGATCGCGTCGGACGAGCGCGGTGACGACCGGGACTTCGCCGTCGTCGGCCGCGAGGAAGTCCTCGACCCCGAGGAGCCGGGCCATCCCGATCGCGTACCCGCCGGTGACGAGGGTTCGAACGAACTCGCGTCGGTCCATTCCGCTCTCCACCCGGTCGCGGATCGAAGCGAGCCGCGCCGCGGAACGTCGGGTCGCATCGGACATGCTACGGATCTCTCGAGCGCTGGCTCTCCGTCGTACCCCTCGGGCCGCTATAGCTAATCTTCACGTACTCCCGTGGGTCGGCACTCACTACCCGGTTGGACGAATTAGAGCATACCGGTTTTGCCTGCAGGTGCGACGCCGGTTTCGGCCTCGCTGGCGGTCGGGCTTCGGGACGACGGCGATCCCACGACCGCCTCGCGTTCGACGACCTCCTCGCTCGGATCCCGGCGCCCGCGAGGGAAAACGGTTTTGGGACCCCCCGCCGCAATTTTTGTCATGAAAGTTCGTATCGCCGCGGCGGCCGACGACGACGAGGCGGCCGCGATCGCGGCCGCGCTGGCCGAGCACGTCGGGAACGATGTCGAGGTGTACGTCGGCGACGGGGACGAACCGGCAGCGACCCACGAGGAACCGTCGGAATCCGAGCCGACCGCGGATCGATCGACGGACGGCCGCCACGCCGAGTCGCTCGGTCCGACCGACCGCGAGGAACTGCTGTGGGAGGAGATCGAGGACATCCTCGAGGGCGGGCCGAAGAAGTACCGCGAGCAACTCGAGGACGGCGAGAAGCTGTTCGTCCGCGATCGGCTCGACCTGTGGTTCGGCGGCGAGGACGGCAACCTGCTGTTCGAGGACGGGAAGTTCGCGGCGTTCGACGACTGGCACCCCCGCGGGGCCGACGCCGACGAGGAGACCGACGACCGACTGCCCGCGGACGGGCTCATCACGGGCGCCGCGGAGTTCGAGGGACGGGACGTCCACTTCATGGCCAACGACTACACCGTCAAACGGGGCAGCATGGCCGCCAAGGGCGTCGAGAAGTTCCTCCGGATGCAACAGCGAGCCCTGAAGACCGGCCGGCCCGTCCTCTACCTGATGGACTCCTCGGGCGGGCGGATCGACCAGCAGACCGGCTTTTTCGCCAACCGCGAGGGGATCGGGAAGTACTACTACAACCACTCGATGCTCTCGGGACGGGTGCCCCAGATCTGCGTGCTCTACGGCCCCTGTATCGCCGGGGCCGCCTACACGCCCGTCTTCGCCGACTTCACGATCATGGTCGAGGGGATGTCCGCGATGGCGATCGCCTCCCCGCGGATGGTGCGGATGGTCACCGGCGAGGACATCGACCTCGAGGAACTCGGCGGACCCGCGGTCCACGCCCGCGAGTCGGGGTCGGCGGATCTGGTCGCCCGCGACGAGGAACACGCCCGCGAGCTCGTCGCCCAGCTGATCACCTACCTGCCCGACAGCGCCGACGAGAAGCCGCCGAAACAGGAGCCGAAGCCACCGGCCGCGTCGCCGGAGGGGATCGACGCGATCGTTCCCCAGGAGCCGAACAAGGGGTACGACATGACCGACGTCATCGATCGGGTCGTCGACGAGGGATCCTACTTCGAGTTACGACCCGATTACGGCGAGGAGATCGTCACCGCCTACGCCCGGATCGACGGCCGCCCCGTCGGGATCGTGGCGAACCAGCCGGCCCACCGCGCGGGAGCGATCTTCCCCGACGCGGCCGAGAAGGCCGCGGAGTTCATCTGGAAGTCCGACGCCTTCGACATTCCCCTGCTCTACCTCTGTGACACGCCCGGCTTCATGGCCGGCTCGCAGGTCGAGAAGGAGGGCATCTTGGAGCAGGGAAAGAAGATGATCTACGCGACCTCGTCGGCGACGGTGCCGAAACAGACCGTCGTCGTCCGCAAGGCCTACGGCGCCGGAATCTACGCGATGGGCGGGCCCGCCTACGACCCCGAGAGCGTGATCGGACTGCCGTCCGGCGAGATCGCGATCATGGGCCCCGAGGCGGCGATCAACGCCGTCTACGCGCGAAAGCTCTCGGAGATCGACGACCCCGAGGAGCGCGAGCGCCGCGAGCGGGAGCTGCGCGAGGCCTACCGCGAGGACATCGACGTTCACCGGATGGCCAGCGAGGTCGTCATCGACGAGATCGTCCCGCCGAGCACGCTCCGCGAGGAGCTGTCGGCCCGCTTCGCGTTCTACGAGGGCCTCGAGAAGGACCTCCCCGACAAGAAGCACGGAACCGTCCTGTAGTCGGCCGCTGCGGTCGCCGACGGCGTAGTCCCTCGCCGACAGGCCCTCGAGGGGCGGCGGCGTTCGGGATCGGCAACCGTTTAGCAGCCGCCTATCCGATCGCTATCGCTCCCATAACAAAACCGCTCGCGCTCGAGAGCGAAACGCACGCTCCCGCGGGTTCGGGACCGGTTCGACTCCGGTCGGGAGCCTCATGGGTTTCGACGAGGGGCGGGCCGACGGGTGGCTGCCCGAGGAGACGACGTCGCGGGCGCTCGAGCGGGCGCTGTGGGTGCTCGTCGTCCTCTCGCTGGTCGGCGACGTCGTCACGACGTTCGTCGGACTCCGGATCGGACTGGCCGAGTCGAACCCGCTCGCCAGGAGCGTGATCTACAGCCACGGATTGATCGGAATGCTCGGACTGAAGGGGGCCGCCGTCGGCGTCGGCCTCGCCTGTCGTCCCCTCCTCCCGAGCGCGTACCGCGCCATCGTCCCCGCCGGGCTCGCGCTCCCCTGGGCAGTCGCGGTCGGGATCAACCTCTATACGATCTCGCGGATCGTCTGAGCTCCGTTCTCGCGGATCGCGACGGGGTCGCGTCTCCGTTACTGACGCCGTTCGTCCGTCTCTTCGAGGGCCGTTCGCCAGCCTCGAACCGCGTCCCGGATCGCCGCCCACCGCGCTCTCGATCCGGAACCCTTCCGGGACGCGACGCCGGCCGCGGCGCGCTCGAGTTCGGTCCGAACCGCGAGGGGATCGTCGATCGAACGGAACGCGATCGTCGATCCGCTGGCGGTCTCGATCGCGACCGTTCCGGCGCCGATCGCCCTGTCGATCGCCCCCTGTGTAACGGTCGTGTTCTGGACGCGCTCGAGGGCGACCGCGCGCACCGAGACGCCGAGGACGCCCCGCCTGACCGCCACCCGACGGTCGGTGATCGCGTAGGTCGTCCTGGCGATCCCGACGTAGCGCCACAGCGGCAGCGCCGCGAACGCCGGAAGGGAGAGTAGCGTCACAAGCGGGATCAGCTCGAGGGCGATTCCGGCGGCGACCGCGGCCATGCCGAGGGCAGCGATCGCGAGCCGCGGGTACACGGTCTGGACCCGCGGGCGACCGCACCACCGGACCCGCTCGCCGTCCTCGAGCGCCAGCCAGGGATCGACTCGCGCCCGAGTCGTCGACGCTTCGGGATCGGCCTTCGCGTCGGGATCGCGGTCGGCAGCGGGTTCGGTGTCCGATCGAACGCGGTCGGTCGTCATCGCCGCGAACGGTCGCCGTCGGACGAGCGGTCGTCGGACTGTCCCTCGGTCGGATCCTCGCTCGGGCCGTCCTCGAGCGGGTTCGTCTCGGACTCGCTCTCCGCAGTCGGTGCCGCGGAATCGTCGGGCGGCCGTTCCCTGCGAACGGGGGACCGCCGTTCCGGTTCGGGGTCCGATTCGCGCACGGGCTTCGAAGTCGAATCGGACAACCGCTCGCCCGCGACCGTCGGAGCGTCGCCGCGCCCGCTCGAGTCCTCGAGGATCGCGCGGATCGCCCGCAGCTCGGCGAGGATATCCTCGAGGACGTCGCTCTCGCCCGGCTCCGGCTCGCGGTGGCTCGCGACCCGTTCGCTGATGCGCTGCTGGACCGTCCGGGGGTCGGCGACCGATCGGAACGCCATCTCGACGCCGGCGCCGCCCGCGGTCGTGAGTTCGACGGTGCCGTAGCCGAACGCGGAGCCCAGCGCCGACTGGCTGTAAGAGATGTCCTGAACCTTCTCGTGGTCGATTCGCTTGACGTCCCGCGAGAGCACCCCCGTCTTTCGGTAGACGGCGGCGTCGGTGATCACGTAGACCGTGTTGCGAACGCGGAGGTACTCGCCGACGATGATCGGGATCCCGATCAGCACGAGCGAGAGGGGGATCCCGATCGCCAGCGTCGGAACCAGCGTGCGGCGGTCGGGACCGCCGACCCAGCGGATCTCCTCGTCGTCCTCCAGCGAGAGCCACTCGAGGTCGCGCTCGGGGGCCGCGCCACCGGAGGCCGACATCCTCACTCCGCCTCCGCGTCGCGTTTCAGCGAGAGGACGGTGCGGTCGAACTCGCAGACGAGGTCGTCGTCCTGGTTGAACGCCTCGACGCGCATGGTGACGACCCCGCGGTCGCCGTCGCTGGTCTCGCGCTTGTCGGTCACCGTCGACTGCACCCGGATCGTGTCGCCGTGGAACACCGGTTGGGGGTGTTCGACGTCGTCGTAGGAGAGGTTCGCGACGATCGTTCCGTCGGTCGTCTCCGGGATCGAGATCCCGACCGCCAGCGACATCGTGTAGAGGCCGTTGACCAGCCGATCGCCGAACTGCGTCTCGGCCGCGAACTCGGCGTCGAGGTGCAGGGGCTGTTGGTTCATCGTCATATCGCAAAAGCGCTGGTTGTCGCTCTCGGAGATCGTCCGTCGGCGCTCGTGCTCGATCGTCTCGCCGACCTCGAACTCCTCGTAGTACAGTCCCGTCACGCGTTCGACCTCCACGAGAGCGCACAAAAACGCGTCGAGATTTCGGGGCGTCTCCGGATCCCGAGGCGCCGCGTCGCAGCCGCGACGCGTCTCCGGATCTCGAGATCTCCCGACGTCCCGCCGCCCCGCTGTTTCGAGGGCGACTCGACGCGGACGGTCGAGCGATGCGGGGCCGCGCGTGCGGGTCGCAAGTATTGTTCGAATCCGGCCGAAGTAACAAGGACTATTGTGCGACGCGACGAGCGATCGGACCTAGACCTGCGCCGGACCGAATCGGCGACGGCGACGTCGGCCGCGTCGGCCGGTGCAGCGCCCCCACAATGACCACAGCCGAACCCACAACTGAACCCGAACCGGAGAGCGCCGTCGAAACCGCCCGCCGTCAGCTCGAGCGCGCGGCCGCCCACCTCGACGTCGACGACGGCGTCGTCGAGCGACTCCGTTACCCGACCGACGTCTACCGGGTGACGGTTCCGCTCGAGCGCGACGACGGCACCACCGAGATGTTCACGGGCTACCGGGCTCACCACGACAGCGTTCGCGGCCCGTACAAGGGCGGGCTGCGCTACCACCCCGGCGTCACCGAGGACGAGTGCGTCGGGCTCTCGATGTGGATGACCTGGAAGTGCGCCGTGATGGATCTCCCCTTCGGCGGCGCGAAAGGCGGCGTCATCGTCGATCCCAAGGAGCTGAGCCGGGACGAGAAGGAGCGGCTCACCCGTCGGTTCGCCGAGGAGCTCCGACCCGTCATCGGACCGATGAAGGACATCCCCGCCCCCGACATGGGGACCGATCCCCAGACGATGGCGTGGTTCATGGACTCCTACTCGATGCAGGTCGGCGAAACGACGCCGGGCGTCGTCACCGGGAAACCGCCCGTCATCGGCGGTTCGAAGGGACGCGAGAAAGCCCCCGGACGCAGCGTCGGGATCGTCACGCGGGAGGCACTCGACTACTACGACCGGGAGATCGAGGACACGACGGTCGCGGTCCAGGGATTCGGGAGCGTCGGCGCCAACGCGGCCCGCTACCTCGACGAGCGCGGCGCGACGATCGTCGCGGTCTCGGACGTCGACGGCGCGATCTACGACCCCGACGGGTTCGACACGAACGACGTCGAGGACCACGACGAGACGCCGGGGATGGTTTCGACCTACGACGCCCCCGAGAAACTCACGAACGCGGAGCTGCTCGAGCTCGACGTCGACGTGCTGATCCCGGCCGCGGTCGGCAACGTGTTGACCGCCGAGAACGCCAGGAACGTCCAGGCGGACATGATCGTCGAGGGCGCGAACGGCCCGACGACCTCGGCCGCCGACCAGGTCTTCGAGGATCAGGGCGTCGCCGTGATCCCCGACATCCTCGCCAACGCCGGCGGCGTCACCGTCTCGTACTTCGAGTGGCTTCAGGACATCAACCGCCGCGCCTGGAGCTTAGAGCGAGTCCACGAGGAACTCGAGACCGAGATGCTCCGGGCCTGGGAGTCCGTCCGCGGAGAGTACGACGCCCGCGACGTGACCTGGCGAGACGCCACTTATCTGGTCGCGCTCTCGCGGATTTCGGAGGCTCACGACGCCCGCGGTCTGTGGCCGTAGCGAGGCGGTCGGCCGCAATAGCCGTGTGGGGACAGTCGGCCGCGGTCGTCGAGTCGCAAGGCAGCGTCGGACCGAAATCGACGCCGTTGGACCGAAAGCGGCGACGAACCGCCGACGAACGGCGGAAATCCCCGACCGACTCGCCGCCGGGCGTGTCCCGGACCCACACCCCTCGTTCAGAGTGAAACGGTCGCGAACGACGTCCCCCTCCCCCGCCCCTCCTCGAGCGAGGGGGGAGAGTGGTTCGAGGAGAACGCCCACGACTGAAGTCGTGAGAAGATATCAGGAGAACGTCGAGAGGTCGACCCGACCGCGAGCCGACTCTCCGCTGTCGGCGAGCGTGTCGTAGGGCGGCAGCTCCCCGAGGGAGTCGTCCCGGCGGACGGCCTTGACGATGTGTTTCGGATCGGTCACGAGCCGGTGGAGGAGGTAACTCCCCTGGGAGCGGCCGCCGCCGGTCTTCTCGGATTCGATGACGCCCAGGAACGCCTGCTCCTTGAGCTGACGGTAGAGCCCGTTCTCGGTGATCGGATCGGTCGCGACCAGTTCGCAGATGTCGGCGTAGCGCTCGTAGATCTCGCGGGTCTTGTATGTCTCGCGATCGCCCGTAACGATACAGCTCGCCAGCGCGTACAGCGCCAGTTTCGCGTGAGCGGTCGCTCCGCTGGTGAGTTCCTCGATCCGGTTGATCTCGGCAACCTCCTGGGCCTGCTTGATGTGTCGCTCGGAGACTGCCTCCGAGGCGGTCCGCCGGGCGAGCTCGCCGGCTTCCTTGAGGATCTCGATCGCCTTGCGCGCGTCGCCGTGTTTCTTCGCCGCCAGCGCCGCACAGAGCTCGATCGTTCCGTCCTCGAGCACGTCGGGCTGGAAGGCGTCCTGCCGGTTCCGCATGATCTCCCGGAGCTGGGCCGCGTCGTAGGGGTGAAAGAACAGCTCGCGGTGGCCGAAGCTGCTGTCGATGCGCTCGTCTAAGGTCTCGCGGTACTGGACCTTGTTCGAAATGCCGATGACGCCGATGTAGGCGTCGGTCTTGCGGGCCTCGCGGGCCCGCGAGAGCTGCATCAGGATGTTGCTGTTGTCGAGCTTGTCGATCTCGTCGAGGATCACGATCACCGAGTCGAAAAACCGCTCGAGCACCGACCAGATGTGCTGGTAGTACTCCATGGTTCCGACCCCGCGGACGGGGATGTGATCGTCGTAGCTGGTCTGGTCGGCGAGGCTGAGCGCCAGCTGGCGAGTCGCTCGCGTCTCGGTGTTGGCCTCCGAGCAGTCGACGTAGAGGACGCCGCAGTCGATCTCGTTTTCCTCGGCGGCGTCCCGGGCCCGCGTCGCGACGTGGCGGGAGATGAGACTCTTCCCGGTCCCCGTTTTGCCGTAGATCATCACGTTGTTCGGCGGGTCGCCCCGGGTGATCGCCCCGATTTCGGAGGCGACCGACTGGATCTCGTCGTCGCGACCGACGATCCGGTCCTCGTCGGGAACGTGGCCGACGTGCAGGAGTTCCTTCCGATCGAAGATCGGATCCTGCGACTGGAAGAGGGGGTCTCCACCGGCCTGTTCGGTCATGTTGCTGTCCTTGGAGAGTCGTCTAATAAAACTATGGAAGGTGGATCAGACTGATAACGAGCCTCGAGCGGCGTTGAACCGGCGTATTTCCGGAGAGTCGATAAGAGAGGTGCGGAGGCCGCGTGCAGACTGAACTGCACCCGGACTCGTTCCTGCACCCGGACTCGTTCGCGTTTTCCCGCATCCCGAGTCGGCCTTCCTCACCCCACCCCCACCCCTCGTTCAGAGTGAAACGGCTCGAGAGAGTGGGGGTGGGGGTGGAGCGGAGTGGAGGGGTCGGCGAACAAAGAGGGCGGAGTGAAGTGAGTCGGTGAACGAAGAGGGTGGAGTGGAGCAGGTCGGCGAACGAAGGGACGAGACAGCAATTGTCACGAGAAGACCTAGCAGTACCACTCCTCTCTGTTGGGCTACCTCTATCTATCTGAATAGATGTTATATCTAGTTAGATATCCTAGTTAGTACTCTCTATCTCCTAGTACTTCTATCTCCTAATACTGTATATACTACTATCACTACTCGCTCCAGACGAAGCCTGCTAGTTAGTATTATATTTTTTGGTAGAGGTTATTATTGCAGCTGCTCGAGTAACGTCTAGTGTGGATCTAGTTAGGAACTATATCTATCTAGATATCTACCCATCTAGATGTTACCTATCCTGAACGAATTTGAGGGAGTGGTGTATCTTCGATCCTCCTGGTTCGATCGGTCGATCGACCAGAGCCGCCTCGAGACGGCTCGAGCGTGGCCGTTCCGGCCGAGAAGCCGTCCCTCGAGCGGACACGACCCGTATCGTCGCCCCCCGGGGAGGGGGACACCTTCGAAGCCGCTTTCACTCTGAATCGGGGGTGGGGGAGGGTACACACCCGATTCAGAGTGAACCGTCGTACCCTCCCGGTTTCCCGCTCGAGCCGTTACACTCTGAACGAGGGGACCGGGGGCCGCGACGGTACGTCTACTGCCGTCCGGACGACGGGACCGAACCCGTCCGCCGTCGTCTTCCCAGCCCGTGGGAAGAGACGCCGGGGGAAATACCGTCCGCACCGAACACACGCTCATGACGGACGAGACACCGCGGTCGGACGACGAGATCAAACGCGCAGTCGTCGACAGAACCCGGGAGGTACGGGTAGCCGACGGCGACCCGGTCGGCGAACAGTTGCTCGAGGACGTCTCCGTCGAGGACGGGGTCGTCACGTTCACGGTCGTTTTCGATCGCCTCGATCGACGGCTGAGCGAGCGGCTCTCGGATCAGCTCCGCGGAGCGGGCCTCGCTACCGAGGGGATCGATCACGTCCGGATCGAGGCGGCCGACGCCGAGGCCCCCGAGAGCGGCCTTCCCGTGACGGGAGTCGACTCCCTGATCGCGATCGGGAGCGCGAAAGGCGGGGTCGGCAAGACGACGATCACCGCCGCGCTCGCGCGGGCGCTCGACGCGTCCGGACTCGAGGTGGCGGTCTTCGACGCCAACGTCTACGCACCCGACGTTCCCGACCTGCTGAACGCGGAGGGCCCGGTCCGGAACACGCCCTCGGGGCGACCGCAGCCGGTCGACGCCGACGGGATCGAGGTCGTCAGCCTCGATCTGATCGCCGAGGACGGCCCCGTCGCCTGGCGCGGCGCGATGGTCCACGACGTTCTCAAGGACCTCCTCGGGGACGCGACCTGGGACGACAGGGACGTCCTCCTGGTCGACCTCCCGCCGGGGATCGGCGACGCCGTCTACACGATCGTCCAGCAGGCGCCCCTCGACGGCGCCTTGCTCGTCAGCACGCCGACCGACGCCGGCGTTCGGGCGACCGAGCGAACCGGCGCGCTGTTTACCGCCAACGACGTCGAGACGATCGGCGTCGTCCCGAACATGACCGGGACGGGAACGGAGCCGTCGCCCTACGACGGCGACGGGCGCGAGCTCGAGGACGCGATCAACGAGGACGCGGCCGCGTCGATCGATCCCGTCCCCTTCGACCCCGCGCTCCGGACGCCGACGGCGTGTTCGTTCGCCGAGGACGGCTCCCCCGGCGAGCGGGCGATCGCGGACCTCGGCGAGACCGTCGCCTCGTTCGTCGCCGGCCGCGGCGGGAGTCGCGCGCCCGAGGCCGCGATCGATCTGCGGGGACTCCCGCCCGCGACCTGCAGACGACAGGCGGTCACGGAGCTGGCGGCCGCCGACGGCGACGTCTCCCTGCTGTGCCGGCACGATCCCGAGGAGCTGATCGACTCGACCGAATCGGCGCTGACCGCCGACGGGAACCGCCTCGAGCGCTCGGACGTTACGGACCTCGGACAGGAAGGCTGGCTCCTCGAGCTCGAGACCGAGTCCCTCGCGCGCTCGGCGTCCCCGGCCTGATCGCCGTCGTCGACCCCCGTCGGCGCCCCCAGCCGGACCTCCCGTCGTCGACCCCCGTCGGCGGACCGTCGACCGTTCGGAGTCGTTTTTCGACCGGTTTCGATCGGTGTCTCATCTCCTTATAAATCACCCGCTATACCGAGGTTTCGGAGCCGTTCGTCCCCGTTCGCTGGGAACGGCCGCGTCCGGTTAAGGAGTCGCTACCCAACGGTCTCGTGTATGGAGCACCAACACTCGGAACCCGCGGGGCGGCAGCCGCGTTGGAAGACGACCGTACCGTCCGCCGGCTCGCTCCGAGCGGCGCTGGCCGGGTGGTACCATGGCTGAGGACGACGCCGGCCTCGAGATGACCCGCCGCGAGCTCGGCGCCGCGGCGGCCGGGGTCGCCGGCGCGTCCGGGCTCGGCCTGCTGGGTTACCGGCGGCTCTCGGACGACGCGGACGAAACGACGGACGAGGGGCCGATGAACCCCCTCGAGGAGTACCCGAACCGGGACTGGGAGGAACACTACCGGAACGTGTGGGAGCCCGACGACTCCTACATGCTCACGTGTACGCCCAACGACACCCACAACTGCTACCTCGAGGCCTCGATCAAGAACGGCCAGATCACCCGTCTCGGCCCGTCGATGAACTACGGCGAGGCGACCGACCTCGAGGGCAACCAGGCGAGCCAGCGCTGGGATCCCCGCGTCTGTAACAAGGGACTGGCGATGGTCGAACGCTTCTACGGCGAGCGTCGCGTCCACGCGCCGATGGTTCGCGAGGGGTTCATGCAGTGGGTCGACGACGGCTTCCCGCGGGACGACGACGGCTCGATGCCCGAAGAGTACGCTCAACGCGGCGAGGACGACTTCGTCGAGGTCTCCCAGGACGAGGCCCACGAGTACGCCGCCCGCGCGTTCCTCGAGATCGCCGAGCAGTACAGCGGCGACAGCGGGATGCAGCGGCTGCTCGAGCAGGACTACGACGAGCGCGTGGTCGAGGAGACCCAGGGCGCCGGCGTCCGGACGATGAAGTTCCGCGGCGGGATGCCGCTTCTGGGCGTCATCAAGCTGTTCGGCCAGTACCGCAACGCCAACTCGATGGCGCTTCTGGACAACTACGTCCGCGACGTCTCGGAGGACGAGGCCCTGGGCGCGATGGGGCTCGACAACTACTCGTTCCACACCGACCTGCCGCCGGGCCACACGATGGTCACCGGCCAGCAGACGGTCGACTTCGACCTCGCGAGCATCGAGTACGCCGACCACATCGTCCTCGACGGCGTCAACTACCTGACCTCGAAGATGGCCGACTGCCACTGGCTGACCGAGGCCAAGCTCAAGGGGTCGAAACTCACCGGCATCTTCACCGACTACAACGCCACGGCCTCGAAGTGCGACGAGCTGATCACGGTTCGGCCCGCGACCGACTCGGCGCTGTTCCTCGGCGCCGCGCGGGTCATCATCGAGCAGGAGCTGTACGACGAGGAGTACGTCCGGAAACACACGGACCTCCCGCTGCTGGTCCGGATGGACGACAACGAACTCCTGCGGGCCAGCGACGTCTTCCCGGACTACGAGCCCGCCGACCTCGAGAAGACCGACGCCGTCGGCGACGAGGCCGACCGCCCCGGCGTCGACGTGACCGACATCGACGAGCAGGTCATCACCGAGGAACTGCGCCGCGAGTGGGGCGACTTCGTCGTCCACGACGCGGAGGGCGACGCCTTCGAAGCGATCACGCGCGACGACATCGGCGACGACTTCGACGTGTCCGCAACCATCGAGGGCGAGTTCGAGGTCGAGCTCGCCGACGGCGAGACCGTCGCGGTGCGGACGGTCTTCGACCTCATCAAGGAGTACCTCGTCGGAACCTGGGACCTCGAGTCGACCGCCGAGGTCACGGGCACCGCTCCGGAGGCCGTCGAGAACCTGGCTACCGACTTCGCCGACAACAAAGAGAGCACGATGCTGCTGACCGGGATGGGCCCGAACCACTACGCGAACGCCGACCAGCACGGGCGCGCCGCGTTCCTGCTGGCGTCGCTGACGCGCAACGTCGGCTATCAGACCGGGAACGTCGGCTCCTACTCCGGGAACTACCGGATGGCCTACTTCAACGGCGTCGGCCAGTACGCCCACGAGGACCCGTTCGACGTCGAGCTCGACCCCGACCAGCCGGCCCGGACCGACAAGCGCTGGGACGCCCACTCGGCGCACTTCTATACGAACCTCGACAAGCCGCTGAAGGTCGACGGCGAGTACTTCCAGGGCGACACCCACATGCACACGCCCACGAAGTCCATCTGGGTGTCGGGGTCGAACTCCATCCTCGGCAACGCGAAGGGGACCTACAAGATCATCGAGCAGATGCTGCGCAACGGGAAGATCGAGGCGTTCTTCACCAACGAGTGGTGGTGGTCGATGACCTGCGAGTACTCCGACATCGTCTTCCCGGCGGACTCGTGGGCCGAACACCACGTCCACGACATCACTGCCTCGGTCACGAACCCCTTTATCACGACGATGCCCGAGACGGAGCTGGATCGGATCTACAACACGCTCAACGACGCCCAACACTACAAGGGCGTCGCCGAGCAGCTCGCGGAGCTCACCGGCGACGACCGCTTCGCGGACTACTGGGCGTTCGTCGACGAGGACGAGTACAGAGCCAAGCCCTACCTCCAGCGCATCCTCGACCACTCGAACGCGGTCAAGGGCTACGACGTCGAGAACCTGCTCGAGGACGCCCGCGAGGGGACGCCGGCGATCATCATGACCCGGACCTACCCCAAACACGTCGGCAACGAGCAGACCCAGGACTCCCAGCCCTGGTACACGAAGACGGGTCGGCTCGAGTTCTTCCGCGAGGAGGAGGAGTTCGCCGAGGCCGGCGAGCACATCCCGCTACACCGGGAACCGATGGACGCGACGCCGTACGAGCCAAACGCCATCGTCGACGACAGCGACAGCCCGGTCGTCGCGCCCCAGACGCCAGAAGACCGGGGCTGGGACAGCGAGGCGAAGGCCCGCGACACCAGCGACCGACAGGTCCGCAACGTGGTTCGGTCGCCGTCGGAACTGGTCGACACGACCCACCCGCTGACCGACCTCGAGGACGGCTACAACTACGTCTACATGACGCCGAAGTACCGCCACGGGACCCACACCTTCGGCAGCGACCTGCCGAACATCGCGGTCTGGTGGAGTAACTACGGGGACATGAGCCGCCACGCGGGTCTCCGGGGATCCTTCGACCAGCGCAAGCCCTACATCGGCGAGGGGTACGTCGAGATGAACCCCGCCGACGCCCGCGAGGAGGAACTGCAGGACGGCGACTACGTGTGGGTCGACGCCGACCCGTCCGACCGACCGTACCCGGAGTACGACCCCGACGACGAGGACGACGACTACACCCGGGCGCTGATGCGGATCCGGTACCAGCCCAGCCTCCCGCAGGGGGTGACCCGCAGCTGGATGAACGTCTCCCAGACCTCCCACAAGACCTACGCGGCCCAGCAGGAGCGCGACGACGGGAAGGCCAAAGCCGAGGACACGAACTACGCGTCGATGTACCGCAGCGGCGGCCACCAGTCGATGACGACGACCTGGCTGCGTCGCACCTGGATGACCGACTCGATGCCCCGCAAGGACATGCTCGGACAGAACATGGACGTCGGCTTCGAGCCCGACGTCCACGCCGCCAACGGGGCGCCCAAGGAGTCGTTCGTCAGGATCGAGAAGGCCGAAGACGGCGGCCTCGAGGGCGAGGGCGACTGGGAGCCCGTCGACCGCGGCATCAGACCGACCAACGAGGACGAGACGATGGAAGAGTACCTGGGCGGCAACTACGTGACGACTTCCGACGACTAACACAAGGTGAGTACCAATGGCTGAAGTTTACAACTGGCAGATCGGACGCGAGATGGAGTACCCCTACGCCGAGTCCCGACCGGAGAAGCAGTGGGGCGCGGTGTTCGACATCAACAAGTGTATCGCGTGCCAGACGTGTACGCTGTCGTGTAAGACGACCTGGACCCACGGCGAGGGCCAGGAGCACATGTTCTGGAACAACGTCGAGACCAAACCCTACGGCTCCCACCCCCTCGAGTGGGACAAGGAGATTCTCGACCGCCTCGGCGTCCAGGAGTGGACCGAGGAGGACGGCGAGTACGTCTACGAGGGCGACACCATCTTCGAGGCCAACGACGTCGACTGGGAGGAGATGGCGCCCGACGACGATCCCGAGAACATCCACGGCCAGGACATCGAGGGCTACCGCCCCGACGACGAGGACTGGGCCCACCCCAACATCGGCGAGGACGAGCCGACCGGAGAGGCGATCGAGTCGGACACCCACATCCCCGAAGGGGAGGAACACCCCACGTGGTTCTTCTACCTCCCGCGGCTGTGTAACCACTGCTCGTTCGCGGGGTGTGCCGGCGGGTGTCCGATCCAGGCCGTCTACAAGCGCCAGGAGGACGGAATCGTCCTGATCGACGAGGAGAGCTGCCAGGCGTTCCAGGAGTGCGTTCGGGCCTGTCCGTACGGGAAGTCCATCTTCAATCCCGAGAAGGGCAACTCCCAGAAGTGCGTCGGCTGCTACCCGAAGGTCGAGCAGGGGCTGGTCCCGCAGTGCTTCGAGAACTGCCTCGGAAAGATCCGCCAGCACGGCTGGATCAACCCGCCAGAGGAGGCCGACTCCTCGAACCCGATCGACTACCTGGTCCACGACGCCGAGGTCGCGTTGCCGCTGTACCCCCAGCTCGGCCTCGAGCCCAACGTCTACTACATCCCGCCGATCAACGTCCCCGACGACTACCTCGTCCAGATGTTCGGCCCCCGCGTCACGGAGGCCAAGGAGACCTACCAGGCCGCCCGCCGCGGCGACGAGGAGTACCGCAAGCTCCGCGGGCTCATCCACCTGATGGGGTCGACCGAGTGGCGCGTCGAGGAGTTCGAGGTCACCGACGAGGAGGCGATCGGCTACGACGGGGACGGGTCGACCGTCGCCCGCGTCCCGATGGAGGAACCGCAGTACGAACGCGACCGCTTCGACGAGGACAACGACGCCTACCGGCTCGACATCGCATAACGATGACTGAACCCAATACCGAATCCACGACCGCGCTCGATCACGTCCATCGCGCGCGACTGTACAAGCTCGCCTCGCTGGCGTTCGATCGCCCCGACGAGGAACTCGAGGAGGCGCTGGTCTCGGGAACCTTCGCCGACCAGCTGCTCGAGTCCGCCGCCGCGCTCGAGAACGACGACCTCGAGGAACACGCGAGGGCGGTCGTCGAGGCGTCCCCGACCGACGCCGCCGGCGTCGACGAACTCTACTCGGACTGGAGCTCGCTGTTCGGGTTCGAGACCGGCGGCGACATCCGACAGTACCAGATCGAGTACAGCCCCGGCACTCTCGTCACCAGCGGCGACACGCTGGCGGACATCGCCGGCTTCTACAGGGCGTTCGGGCTGTCGATCGCGGAGGGGAACCGCGAGCGCGCCGACCACCTCTGCATCGAGCTCGAATTCCTCTCGCATCTGGCCCTGCAGACGGCCTACCTCGAGAACGAGGGCGACGAGACCGGCGTCGCGGTCGTG
Organism: Natronococcus jeotgali DSM 18795; assembly: GCF_000337695.1. Taxonomy (GTDB): domain Archaea; phylum Halobacteriota; class Halobacteria; order Halobacteriales; family Natrialbaceae; genus Natronococcus; species Natronococcus jeotgali. The sequence continues at coordinate 35,059 of NZ_AOIA01000158.1, read as the reverse complement.
ACCGACGCGCAGGGCGACTTCCTCGAGGACCACCTCGGTCGCTGGATCGGCAGCTTCCGCGAGACGGTCGCCGAGGAGGTCGACGTCGAGTTCTACCGGGCGCTCGGAGCGCTGGTCGACACCCTCGTCGGCGACGACACCGATCGGTTCGGCGCCGAACCGAAGACGTTCGAGGAGACGCCCCCCTCGCCCCTCGAGGGGCTCAACGACGGGGAGGGCGACTTCCGCTGTGGGACCTGCGGTCCGACGTCCTCGGGATCGACCCCGGAAATGCCGATGGGCGATCGGGACGGCCCTTACTGATCCGTTCGCCTCGCAGCCGACGCTCCGTTCGCCTCGCGTCGTTTCGGTGTCGCCGATCTCTCGCGAGCGCTCCCTCTCAAGATAACTACCCTCACATAAATGGCCCCGTATATTCGGGACCCCGTTTGGTACGGATCCCGCCAAAAGGAGGGACCAGAACGACGATGTCCGCGACGAGCCCCACCACCGATTCCGCCGCCCCGCTTTCGACCGAGACCGACGCCGACGCCGGCGCCGTCCTCGCGGCCCTCGAGGACGCCGACTGCCGAACGATCCTCGAGGCGACGGCCGACGAGGCGCTGACGGCTACCGAACTCGCGACGCGCTGCGAGATCCCCTCCTCGACGGTGTACCGCAAGCTCGAGTTGCTGACCGACGCCGGCCTGCTCGAGGAGCGAATCCGCATCCAAATGGGTGGCAAACACGCGAGCGAGTACTGCCGGCGCTTCGAGGAGATAACCATCTCCGTTTCGGATTCCGACGGCGTTTCGATCGACGCCCCGGCGCGGGAGTCGGGCGCGCTCTCGGACTGACGACCTCGAACGATCGGTGCCGAAACGGCGTTCGCGCCGCTCTCGTCGAGTACCCGACGGTCGTTCGAATCCGCGCCTTCTCAGAGGTGCAGCTCCATCTCGTGTTCGCCCCGCCCGCTTGCCGTCGTCTCGAAGCCGGCCGACCGGTAGAGGTTCATCGCGATCCGGTTGCTCCGCGAGACGGTCAACCAGACGTGCTCGACGCCCCGTTCCTGTCCCTGGCCGAGCAGCCCGCGAATGAGCTGCGTGCCGATCCCCGCGGCCTGATACTCCGGACGGACGAAGATCGCCAGTTCGTACAGCTCGCCGGAGGGCACTAACACCGCGTGGCCGACCACGTCCTCGCCGTGGCGCGCGACGGTGTTCTGTCCCTTCTCGAGCAGGTCCTCGAGCCACTCGCGGGTTCGAGAGTCCGTGCGGGGCGGCAGCCCCTGCGATCGGGACTCCTCGTCGAAGTGGCCGTACATCTCCACGAGCGGCTCGATGCCGCCGTCGTAGGGCTCGACCGTTACCGTTCGGCCCTCGTCGTCGTCGGCCGTCGTCGGCGGACGCGGGAACCGCGGTCGCTGGTCGGGCGGGGGAGTCATGTCGTCACCTACGGAGCGAACGTTCCTAAGCCTGTCTCGCGTTCCCGTCGACTGGGAGCGACGGTCGGACCGCCGCTCGAGGCGAGAACTCGGATCGGGTGCTGGAGAACGTTCCCGTCGGTGGTTGTTCAATCGAGCTCCGTGCGGTGTTCCTGCGGGGAGTGTTTCTCGAGGTCGTCTCTCGAGTCGAACGTGTCTCCGCAGATCGGGCACTCGTGGTTCCCGGACGCGGACGATATTCCCGCCCGCCAGCAGAAAATACTGCAGCCCTTCGCGTGCTACCGATCGCGGCGTCTCGGGTTCGCCCGTCCGGCTGCTCGACGTAAGGCGATGGCCCTCGCTTCGCGTCGCTCCCCGATCCGAATCGGTAGGGCCCCTTCTCGTCACTCGATATTTCTTGAAAAGTAGTCCCGGCCTGATTCGGACTAATATGGTATTGCCGTGTACAAACTAGATGGCGAGCGACGATATTACAAACATGACATCCACGCTATCCAAAGGATAGAGTCATGGTATTCTGAATAAGTGTTAGATAGTCCAATTTAGTATAGCAGGGGAAAATGCCTCAAAATACGACACCAGTTCTGCTCACCTAATCCCTTAGTTTCTCATGACGTTCAATCATCTTGTCAGTCAAGAACTCCACCACATCGGCGGCGGCCTCATATGCCGCTCTCGCCTCTTCTTCGGAAGGCACGTATCCTTCGTGAACAACCCGGTTCCGCATCTCCCTCGTTTTCTCGTCCCACGCCTCGAACTCATCAGTTGCCTCAAAGTCAAAGTGGAGCGTTTTAGGCACTGTCTCCTTCGCAAGCGTCGTAATGGAAGTGTAGTCTCCGTCATCTACAAACACTGACTCTATCTTGTCGTCCGGCATACCTTGGGCCGTCATTAGGTCCTTTAGCCCGTCCTTGAGGAATGCTTCAAACATCGTCCCAGCGGTGATGACCGCGAGCCGATATTCGCCCAAATCGAGCTTGTCCTGAGCGTCCAAACGAAGAGAAATCGTGATTGGGACTTTGTGTTCTGTGTCCAGTCGGGCTTCGATTGTATCGTGGGCCTCTTTGTCGATGGTTGAACTTCCGGGCGTCAGTGCGTTCCCCGGATACATCGTGCCGTGGTCGTACGTGTCTCCATTCTCGGACACCGTTGCCCGCATGAAGTAAACGACCTCTGAGGGGCTAACACCACGAATCCAATAATATCCCAGAGAGGCACGATACACTTCCAAGAATTGGTTCACGTGGTCTACTGCGGCGCGAATGATTCGCCCTTCTCGTCCGTCGAGGTTCTTCAGCCACTTGGTTGGGCCACCCTCTTTCACGGCCTCAAAATCGTCATCAAGGTCGTCGGGAAGAGTGTCAAGCAACTGCCTGTCGAACCCGACCTTGACCTTCGTATAGGAGACATTCCCTAATCGGTCGCCCTCAACCTGTCCAAACATCATCCCCGGCCTTTCGCCCTCTTCACCCTCGCGAGCTTCCTTTTTGAACTGAAGCTCGGCTGGCACGCCTTCGACACTGGAACGAAATCGTGCGGCCTTGTTGCCCTCGAAAGAGTCCTCGACCTGTAGTATATACGGAATCTCGAATTGAACCCACTCAGCGGCAACTTCCATGAAGGATGATAGAATGGTGGTCGTTTTGTAGCTATCCCCGGCCGTCAAACCGCTGAAGGAGTATCCCAACCACGAGCGCGGCACCGGATACGACCGTGCCGAGACCTCTCGGGCGACGGTCGCGTGGCTCGTCGTAACAGGAACCACCCCAAAATGCGGCAATAGTGGCTTGACTTTGAGTGTACTTTCAAGTTAGCTAGAATCCCCTGAACTACGCTCAACTCTCCAATCTTCCAGGTGGGCTTCCACTTGTAAGTCTCTATGTATGTGTGCTGCAATATCGTTTTCTTCCACTACTATTTCTTCTCCCCATCGCTCCAGTTCCTTGGCGTCTGATAGAAGAAAAACTAACTCGTCCGTAATACCGTCTGTAGTGGATTCTATGTCATCTAATCTCTGGAGCAACTCTTCAACGTCATCGTTGAGTTGGTTCTGTTCTTCCTCAAGCCCATAATATCGTTCTTCAGGCGATTGGTTTGCAGTTTGTAGAGACTCCCGAGCGATTCGAATGATTGTTTCTCGCGCATCTAATTCCCCCTCTACTGCTCTGTATGTGGTGGATTGTTCAAGCAACCAATCTCGCCAATTCTCAGCCTCCCTTCGAGCTTCTTGAAGTGGTTCTCGTGGTGGGTTATAGTTAAAATCGTGGTCCACTTCGTTGCTAATATCGTTTATTTTGTAGGGAATAGAGTTCAATTCGTCCGGAGCTTCAAAATTATCCAGAACTTCAAGTCTTGTTTTAATCTGATTCCACTGCTTCTTCGGCCCTTGTTTCCGAATGCTGGGAGAAAAACCCAAATAATTCTGACCGACTTCGCTGAGCGTTGCCCCATAGTAGTCTCGGAGTGCATAGGCGGCGAGACGACGTTGAACCATATGGTCAAGGTCCAAATTATCGAACTGGTCAAGTGATTCACTGGGTGACTCTCGCTCTGGCATACTGGTTATCAGTTACTTTGGACTTCAATAACTATGCAACGATTGGCTCTGTCGGTCGGTTGTGTAGAGAGTAGAATCTCCACTCGCTTTGCTCAATCGAAGATTAAGCAGTACTCCGGTCAGTCCAGTCAAAAATGGGATTCGATACCTTGGGTATATAGTCCCGGGCGGATTCGAACCGCCGTCATGGGCTGTCTCCCGTGACGGACTGAACCGAACACGTCCAAAGGCCCATATGATTGGCCACTACACCACGGGACTTCTCACTTCGTTCGAAGTTCCCGCGTACCTCGCGATTCCTTCGGAATCGCTTACCACCACGGGACTTCACTCGCGGAATAGACTCCCACCGCACAATAGTGTTACTTTTCGCCCCGAGGAACTCGAGCGGGACCGGCTACAGGTAGCCTTCGTCGGCCAGTCGCTCGATACCCTCCTGCAGGCGTTCCTCGCTCGCGGCGTAGGAGATGCGGGCGTAGCCCGGCGTGCCGAACGCGCTGCCGGGGACCGTGGCGACGTGGGCGTCCTCGAGCGCGCCCTCGCACCACTCCTGGTCGTCCTCCGCTACCGGGAGCATCATGTAGAACGCGCCGTCGGGTACCGCGACGTCGACGTCGTGGCCCTCGAGCAGGTCGACGACCAGGTCGCGGCGCTCGGCGAAGTCGGCGACCATCTCGTCGACGGCTTCGTCGGTGTTCTCGAGCGCTTCGATCCCGGCGTGCTGGACGAAGTTCACCGCCGAGGACACCGAGTGGCTGTGCAGTTTGCCGGCCTGGTCGATCAGCTCCTCGGGGCCGGCGAAGTAGCCCAGCCGCCAGCCGGTCATCGAGTACGCCTTCGAGAAGCCGTTGACGGTGACGGTGCGGTCGGCCATCCCCTCGAGCGTGCCCAGACTCGTCGGTTCGACGCCGTAGGTAATCTCCTTGTAGATCTCGTCCGAAATTACGGTCACGTCGTGCTCGACGGCGAGGTCGCGCACGCCTTCGAGCGCGTCGTCGGAGTAGACGGCGCCCGTGGGGTTCGACGGCGAGTTGACGATCAGCAACTCGGTGTCGTCCGACACGGCGGCCTCGAGGTCCTCGAGGGCGGGCTCGAGCTGGAACTCGGTCTCGGAGAGGTCGACCCGCGAGAGCGAGCCGCCAGCCATCTTGACCATCGCCTCGTAGGAGACCCACGCGGGGTCGAGCAGGACGACCTCGTCGCCGTCCTGGACGAGGGCCTGGACGATCTCGTAGAGTGCCTGCTTCGCCCCGGGCGTGACGATGATCTCGTCGGTGCCGTGCTCGAGGCCGTCGTCGGCGAGTTTCTCGGCGATCGCCTCGCGCAGCTCGAGGATCCCCGCCGACGTCGTGTAGCCGGTGTGGCCGGCGTCCATCGCGTCCTTGCCGGCCTCGACGACGTTTTCGGGCGTGGGGAAGTCGGGCTCGCCGACCGAGAGGTCGACGACGTCGGCCCCTTCGTTCTCGAGTTCGGTCGCGAGCGCGGAGATGGCAAGCGTTGCGGACGGTTCGACTCGGGTCAGACGGTCGGTGAATTCCATCGTCATCGTTGATCTGGGTCGGGTAACTCGGCGGCGAGGTCGAGCGCGCCGTCGACGGCCTTGGCCGCGTTCTCGACGCGTTCGCGGGCCTCCGCCGCGGACATTCCGGGCCCGGTGACGCCGAGCGTTACGGGAGTGTCACGCTCGAGACTGACGTCGGAGAGTCGCTGTGCGGTCGCGTCGGTGATCACCTGATCGTGGTCGGTGTCGCCGGTGATGACGGTGCCGATCACGGCGACGGCGTCGACGGCCTCGAGGCGGGCGAGCCGGTCGGCGGCGAGCGGGGCGTCGTAGACCCCGGGAACGCGGACCGTCTCGTACACCTCGGCGCCGGCCTCGTCGGCGGCCTCGCGGGCGACGGCTTCCATCTGCTCGGTGATCTCTCGGTTGAACTCCGCGACCACCAGTCCGAGCGTGGTCATACTCGAGCGGTCGGGTGGGGAGTTCAAAGAGGTACCGTTCTCGGCGGGCGACGGCGGTTCTCGCGGCGGGGACACAACCCGCTGCGAACCGAGTGTTCGGTCGACGGCCGTCTGCGGACGGATATTCACGAACGTGCAGATTGCAGGCGTCCCCTCTCCCTTAAATCGGCAGGATTGAGAATACTTAAGCGACGGCCCGTCCAATCCACGCCCGATGACGACGCTACGGACGCCGGGGCCGACCCTCGGCGTGGTCGGTGGCGGACAGCTCGGACGAATGCTCGCCGAGGCGGCCGCGCCGCTCGGTGTCGAGGTCGTCGTGCTCGATCCGACACCCGATTGTCCGGCCGCGCCCGTCGCGCGCGACCAGATCGTCGCCGACTTCGACGACGAGACCGGCATTCGGGAACTCGCCGCGCGAGCCGACGCCCTCACCTTCGAGATCGAACTGGCCGACCAGGACGTCCTCGAGCGGGTCGCCGAGGACTCGGGGACGCCCGTCCACCCCGACCCCGCGACCCTCGAGACGATCCACGACAAGCTCGTCCAGAAGCGCGCGCTGGAGGAGGCGGGCGTACCCGTCCCGCCGTTTCGGGCGGTCGAGGACGCCGACGATATTCGCGACGCGATCGACGACTACGGCGCGCCCGTCATGCTGAAGGCCCGTACTGGCGGGTACGACGGGCGCGGGAACGTGCCCGTCGAGTCGAAAGCTGACGCAGTCGAGGCCCTCGAGTCGGTCGCCGGCCCCGCGATGGTCGAGTCGTTCGTCGACTTCGAACGGGAGATCTCGGTGATCGCGGTCAAGGGCGACGGCGAGACCGCCGCCTTCCCCATCGGCGAGAACGTTCACGAGGACGAGATCCTCCGGGAGACGATCGTCCCCGCGGGCTCCGACGAGGCCGTCGAACGGCGGGCTCTCGAGGTCGCCGAGGACGTCCTCGAGGTGATGGACGGGCGGGGTGTCTACGGGATCGAACTGTTCGAAACGACCGGAGGAGAGGTGCTACTCAACGAGATCGCCCCCCGCCCCCACAACTCGGGGCACTGGACGATCGAGGGCGCACAGAGCTCGCAGTTCGAACAGCACGCTCGAGCCGTGCTGGGCTGGCCGCTGGCGGCGACCGACCTGCGCTCGCCGACCGTCTCGGTGAACCTGCTCGGCGACGTCGCGGAGTCCCGAGACGCCGAACTCCGGAACGTCGACCGTATCCTCGAGACGCCCGCGGCGAACCTCCACTGGTACGGGAAGCGACAGGTTCGACCGCTGCGGAAGATGGGCCACGTCACGATCGCCGGGCGCGAGGGCGAGACGCCCGACGAGCTACTCGAGACCGCGCGCGAACTCGAGCGCTCCGTCACGTTCACGTCGGAGTAACCAGCACTGCCTACCATGAGCGACACCGTCGAGGAGCTGATCGACCGTCTGCACCGCGAGGCCGAACTGGACCTGCCCGACGCCGAGACGCCCGACGTCGGCATCGTGATGGGCAGTGACTCCGACCTCGAGGTGATGTCTACGGGCGGACGGCGCCGCGGCGCCTACGACGCGTTCGTCGACGAACTCGGCTTCGAGGAGCAGACCGACTACGAGAACCCGCCCGACGCCCGGTTCACCTTCGAGACCTCCGTCACCTCCGCCCACCGCACCCCCGATCTGATGGCAGCGTACGCCGAGACGGCCGAGGACCGCGGGCTCGAGGTGATCGTCGCCGGTGCAGGGGGCAAGTCCGCCGATCTGCCGAACATGACCGCCTCGATCGCCTACCCGTTGCCGGTGATCGGCGTTCCAGTTCAGGAGAAATCCGTCGACAGCGTCATCGGAATGCCGACGGGGGCGCCGCTGGTCGCGGTCGACGCCGGCAAGTCGTTTAACGCCGCGCTGTCGGCCGCCCAGATCCTCGCCCGGCAACACGAGCCGGTACGGGAGCGACTCCTCGAGTACCACGAGAGCTTACGGGAGGAGGTCGGCGAGGTCTCCCGGCGACTGCACGACGAAGGGACCGCAGGCTTCTCGAGCGAGTAGCCGACCGTCGCGGCGGTCGATCCGAACGAACGTCCGTTGGGGAGCGTCCGCGTTCGGTGCGGCGATCGGAACCCCTCCGGAGTCCGAACTCGGATTTTTCGGGGTGAGCCGGTCAGGAGTTGTGCTGACGATCGTTCAACGGTGTCCTCGATCGACGAAAACGGATGCTGATGCTCCTACCGGCCGAAACGTCGAGAATCAACCCTTATATGCGTGGGGTCTGAACCTTCGAACGTTCACGAGATGAATGACTGGATCGCTATCGGCGCGCTCGCGCTCGTGGGACTGCTGATACCGCTCGGGATGATGGCGGTATCGTTCCTCCTGCGGCCGAGCGTTCCCGAAACGAGCAAACGTGCCACCTACGAGAGTGGCGAGGTGCCGACCGGCGGGACGCGCATCCGATTCAACATCCAGTACTACATGGTTGCGCTTCTGTTTCTCGTCTTCGACATCGAAACCGTCCTCCTGTTTCCGTGGGCGGTCGTCTACCAGGATGCGCTCGCGGCCGAGGAGTACGGGATCGTTCACGCCCTCGGGCCGATGATCGCGTTCGTCGTCATCCTGCTGATCGGATTCGCCTGGGCGTGGCGGACCGGCGCCGTCCAGTGGGCACGCACGCCGGAACAGGTCGAAGCCGGAGCTGATCGATAATGAGCAGTGACAAACCGCGCCAAGAGATCTACGACAGTACCGCTCCGTCGTCCGACACCCGCGAGTCGCGGATGGGTGCCGGCCCCGACGACCGATTCAACTCGAGGCTTCGGGAGGCGTTCGGCGCGACGCCGTTCATCCTCACGAAGTTCGACCAGTTCATGAACTGGGTTCGGGGGAACTCGATGTTCATGCTGCAGTTCGGAATCGCCTGCTGCAGCATCGAGATGATGCACACGTACGCGATCAAACACGACCTGGACCGGTTCGGCGCGGGCGTTCCTCGGGCCTCGCCGCGCCAGGCCGACGTGATGATCGTACCGGGGACGATCGTCTCGAAGTTCGGCCCCCGGATGAAACGGGTCTACGACCAGATGCCCGAACCCAAGTTCGTCGTCGGGATGGGGTCGTGCACGATCTCCGGGGGGCCGTTTCAGGAGGGGTACAACGTCGTCAAAGGCGCCGAGGAGATCATCCCCGTCGACATCCACGTCCCCGGCTGTCCGCCCCGACCGGAGGCGCTGGTCTACGGCGTCGCCAAACTGCAAGAGCGGATTCGCAACGGCGAGACCTCGCCGGTCGTCGTCAAGCCGTACGAACTCGAGCAGTTCGGCGACCTGCCGAAGGACGAACTCGTACAGAAACTCGCGAGCGACATCGACGAGGACGACCTCGTCATGCGGTACAACTGGGCTGATTCGCCATGAGCACGGGACTCGAACGACAGGGACGGGAAGTCACCGAGGACGACCTCGAGGCGCTGATCGGCGACCGGGCGCTCGGACGCGACGATCACCTCAACGCGCCGGGCTTCGTCATCCGCCCCGACGACGTCCAGGACGTCCTCTTCGACCTTCGCGACGAGGCCGGATTCGACCACCTCTCCTGTCTGACCGCACAGCAGTACGAGGACCGCTACGAGTCGATCTACCACATGAAAAAGTACGCCGACCCGACCCAGGAGGTCTCGGTCGTCGTGCCGACGTCGATCGACGATCCCGTCAGCCAGTCGGCCGAACCCGTCTTCCGGACGGCCGACTGGCACGAGCGGGAGGCCTTCGACCTCGTGGGGATCGACTACGAGGGCCACCCCGACCCGCGACGGATCCTCCTGCCCGAGACCTGGCAGGGCCATCCCCTCTCGAAGGACTACGATCAGGAACAGCCCCAGGTCGTCACGCTTTCCGAACACGCCAACCCGATCCAGCCGGACCACCACGACCAGGAGTCGGATACGATGTTCCTGAACATCGGCCCCCACCACCCGGCGACCCACGGCGTGCTCCACCTCGAGACGGTACTCGACGGCGAGACCGTCGTCGACGTCGACCCCGACGTCGGCTACCTGCACCGCTGCGAGGAGCAGATGTGTCAGTCGGGCACCTACCGCCACCAGATCATGCCCTACCCCGATCGGTGGGACTACGTCTCGGCCGGCCTGTTAAACGAGTGGGCCTACGCCCGAGTCGCGGAGGATCTGGCCGATATCGAGGTGCCGGAGTACGCCCAGGTTATCCGGACGATGGGCGCCGAACTCTGCCGGATCGCCTCGCACATGCTCGCGCTGGCGACGTTCGCCCTCGACGTCTACGGCGACTTCACCGCCGTCTTCCAGTACGGGATGCGCGACCGGGAGGTCGTCCAGGACATCCTCGAGGATCTCACCGGCCAGCGGCTGATGTTCAACTACTTCCGGCTGGGCGGGGTCGCCTGGGACCTGCCCGAACCCCGAGGGGAGTTCCTCGAGAAGACGCGGGACTTCCTGGACGGGCTCCCCGCGAAGGTCGACGAGTACCACGACCTGCTCACCGGTAACGAGATCTTTCAGGTTCGGACCCACGACACCGGCGTCCTCGAGCCCGAGGTCGCCAAATCCTACGGCTGCACGGGCCCGGTCGCTCGCGCGTCGGGGGTCGACTACGACCTCCGGCGGGACGACCCCTACGGGTACTACGAGAACCTCGAGTGGGACGTCGTCACCCGCCAGGGCTGTGACAACTACGCTCGGGTGCTCTGTCGGATGGAGGAGGTCGAGGAGTCCGCGAAGATCATCGAGCAGTGTGTCGACCTGCTCGAAGACTGGCCCGAGGACGACCGCGAGATCCAGGCCAACGTTCCCCGGACGCTCAAGCCCGATCCCGACACGGAGGTCTACCGCGCCGTCGAGGGCGCGAAGGGCGAACTCGGTATCTACATCCGCTCGGACGGTACCGACAAACCCGGTCGGTTCAAGATCCGCAGTCCGTGTTTCCACAACCTCTCGGCCCTCGGTGAGATGAGCGAGGGCGAGTACGTTCCCGACCTGATCGCCTCGCTGGGCAGCCTCGACATCGTCCTCGGAGAGGTGGATCGATGATCGAGGGGACGCCGCTGCAGGCCGGCGACACGGTCTTGCTCCCCGAGCGGATCGGCGACCTGACCGGCCTGGACCAGTTCGGGCTCGCCGGCGAGTTGCTCGCGACGTTTCTCGCCGCCTTTCTCGTCGGCAACCTGATGCTGGCGATGACCGGCGTCGCCGGCCCGTGGGCGAAACGGAAGATCACGGCCGCGTTCACGGACCGGATCGCCGTCAACCGACTCGGGCCCGCCGGACTGTTCATCATCGTCGCCGACGCGGTTCGACTGCTCTCGAAGGAGCTGATCGTCCCGGAGAACGCCGACCGTCCGGCGTACGACCTCGCACCGATCGTGGTCGCGTCCTCGGCGCTGCTCGGTTTCGCGGTGATTCCGATGGGGAGCGGAATCCACCTCGCCGACCCCGAGGTCGGACTGGTGTTCACGTTCGCGGTCGCGGGCATCGCAAGCGTCGGTCTGGTTATGGCCGGCTACTCCTCGGCGAACAAGTACTCGCTGCTCGGGGGACTGCGGGCGGTCGCACAGAACGTCGCCTACGAGATCCCGCTCATCGTCACCGGGATGTCCGTGGTAATCTTCACCGGCACCCTGCAGATGAGCGAGATCGTCGCCGTACAGAACGAACCGCTCGTCGACCTCGGACTCGTTGCGATCCCGCAGTGGTTCGCGATCGTCAACCCATTCGCGTTCGTGCTGTTCCTCGTGGCGAACTTCGCCGAGGTCGGCCGGAACCCGTTCGACACGCCCGAGGCGCCGACCGAGATCGTCGCGGGGTACCAGACCGAGTACTCCTCGGTGTACTTCGTGTTGATCTACCTCGGCGAATTCCTGCACATCTTCCTGGGCGGTGCGATCATCGCGACGATCTTCCTCGGCGGCCCGGCGGGCCCGGGTCCCGAGGCGATCGGCATCGTCTGGTTCCTCGTCAAGATCTGGGGCGTCTTCTTGCTGACCCAGTGGCTCCGCTCGGCGGTGCCCCGGGTCCGGATCGACCAGCTGATCGAGATCGGCTGGAAGGGACTGCTCGTCCTTTCGTTCGCGAACCTCGTACTGACCGCGGTAATCGTGGGGCTGATAGCATGATCGGGATACTCAAATCGATGGCAACGACGATGAAACACGCGCTGGACGGCTCGACGTTCACGGTCGAGTACCCCGAGACCGCCCCGGACGTCTCGCCGCGCTTTCGGGGGGTCCACAAGTTCAGCCAGGAGCGCTGTATCTGGTGTCGCCAGTGCGAGAACGTCTGTCCGAACGACACCATCCAGATCGTGATGGACGACCAGCGCAACGGCGAACAGTACAACCTCCACATCGGACAGTGCATCTACTGTCGGCTTTGCGAGGAGGTCTGCCCGGTCGACGCCATCCTGCTCACCGAGAACTTCGAGTTCACGGGCGACACCAAACACGACCTGGTGTACAACAAAGAGCAGCTGAAGGCGGTGCCGTGGTACAAGGACATCGACCCGCTCGAGTCCCGCGAACCCGACCGGGGCGCGTGGATCGGCGAGGGCGAAGGGGAGGTCGATTACCAGTGACGGGTTACCCGTCCCCGAGAACGGGTATTTCATTCCAACAATGACATACGAGCTGATCGCGTTCGCGCTGTTCGCGTTCGTCACGCTCGCCAGCGCGCTCGGCGTCGTGTTACTCGTCGACCCCTGGCACTCGGCGCTGATGCTCGGCGTGACGCTGGTCAGCGTCGCGGTGTACTACGTGATGCTGGCGGCGGAGTTCGTCGCCATGATGCAGATCCTCGTCTATGTCGGCGGGGTGCTCATCCTCATCACGTTCGCTGTGATGCTCACCCAGCGCGAGGAGACGGACGCGGAGACCGACGAGGTGGTACGGACATGACGAACAGACCCCGACTTCGACTCGGGCAGTCGCTCGCCCCGGGCGTCCTCGCCGTCGCGCTGTTCGGCGCGATGGCGATGATCGTCCTGAACACGGGCTTTGCCGACGAGATGGTCGGCTTTCCGGCGGGGATCTCGGTGACTTCGGAGATCGGCTACGCGCTGTTCGATTTCACGGCCCTGCAGTCGGCCGAGGGCTCGATCGGTGACACCGAGCCGTTCCTCGCCGCGTTCTTGCTCGTCGCGGTCGTGTTAGACGCCGCGTTAGACGCCGCGCTCGTGCTCGCGAAACGCGAGACCGAGGGCGAGCCCGTCGCGGCGCTCTCGAGCCGTACCGGCGCTACCCCGGGTACCACGGGAAGCGATCAGGTCGCCGCCACGGACGGTAGCGGTCGCCGCCGCGAGTCGGCCGACGAGTCGGCGGCGTCCGACACCGCCGCGGAGTCCGGAGGTGACTCCTGATGGACGTCCCCATCGAGTACTTCGTGTTACTGTCGATGGCGCTGTTTTCCATCGGTCTCTTCGGGATCCTGACGCGTCGAAACGCGCTGCTGTTCCTGATGTCCGTCGAGATCATGGTAAACGCGGCCAACGTCAATCTGATCGCGTTCGCGTTCTACCACGGCAATCTCACGGGGCAGGTGTTCGCGCTGTTCGCGATGGCGCTTGCCGCCGCCGAGGTCGCGATCGGACTCGGGATCGTCCTGGTACTGTACCGCAACTTCCGTGACGTCGACGTCACGGTGCCGACGACGATGAGGTGGTAAGATGGAAGGGTTATTCGACTACGCACCGGCGATCGCGCTGTTCCCGCTTGCGGCGTTCGTCATCGCTCTCGCCTTCGGGCCGAAATTGCCGAAGAAGGGGGCGATCCCGGGCATCGTCGCGACGGGCGGCTCGTTGCTGCTCTCGCTTGCGATGCTGGCGGCCGTCGCGGGCGGCGAAGAAGGATACTACCACGAGACGCTGTTCACGTGGGCGGCCGGCGATGCCGCCGGCGAGATCGGTACCGACGCCATCGAGTTCACGTTCGGCATCCTGATCGATCCGCTGGCCGCGCTGATGCTCGTGATCGTCTCGCTCGTCGCCTTCCTCGTTCACGTCTTCAGCCTCGAGTACATGAACGCCGAGGGCGAGACCGGCCTGCCGCGGTACTACGCCGGGCTCGGCCTCTTTACGTTCAGCATGCTCGCGTTCGTCTACGCGGACAACCTGCTGATGGCGTTTATGTTCTTCGAGCTGGTGGGGCTGTGCTCGTTCCTGCTGATCGGGTTCTGGTTCCGCACCCGTTCGGCGCCCTCGGCCGCGAAGAAGGCGTTTCTGGTCACCCGCTTCGGCGACTACTTCTTCCTGATCGGGGTCGTCGCCATTGCCGCAACCTTCGGCACGGTCCAGTTCGCGGGCGAGGACTCGTTCGTCGCCGCGGCCGCGGCCGCAATCGACGACGGCGGGCAGCTGTTCGGGTTCGACGCCGAGACGTGGGTGACGATCACCGGACTGCTCGTCCTCGGCGGGGTCATCGGCAAGTCGGCACAGTTCCCGCTGCACACCTGGCTGCCCGACGCCATGGAGGGTCCCACGACCGTCTCGGCGCTGATCCACGCGGCGACGATGGTCGCGGCCGGGGTCTACCTGGTCGCCCGGATGTTCGGCTACTACGCGCTCTCGCCGACGGCGCTTGCGATCATCGCGTTCGTCGGCGGCTTCACCGCGCTGTTCGCGGCGACGATGGGCGTCGTCAAAGACGACATCAAGCAGGTACTGGCGTACTCGACGATCAGCCAGTACGGCTATATGATGCTCGGACTGGGCGTCGGCGGCTACGTCGCCGGGGTCTTCCACCTCATGAACCACGCCTTCTTCAAGGCGCTGCTGTTTCTCGGCTCCGGCGCCGTCATCGTGCTCATGCACCACGAACAGGACATGTGGAAGATGGGCGGCCTCAAGGACAAGGCGCCCGTCACCTACTACACGTTCCTCGCCGGCGCGCTCGCCCTGGCGGGAATCGTCCCGTTCTCGGGCTTCTGGTCGAAAGACGAGATCCTGTACGACGCCCTGATCGTCGGCTTAGAGCAGCCCCTGATCATGGCGGCCTACGCGATGGGGCTGATCGCCGTCTTCTTCACCGGCTTCTACACGTTCCGGATGGTGTTTCTCACCTTCCACGGCGAACCGCGAACGGAGACGGCCGAGGATCCTCACTCGGTCGGCTGGGCGATCAAGGCACCGCTGCTCGTGCTGGGCGTCCTCGCGACGGTGGCCGGCCTGGCGAACCTCGCTCCCGTCGCCAAACTCACCGGCGCGGAGATCTCGTTCCTCGAGTACTGGCTCGACGGCGAGTACGGCGGCCTCGAGGCGCTGACCTATCACTCCTACCACGAGACGGTGCCCTTCGAGGAGGGAGCGATCGGATCCGAGACCACCACCATGCTCCTCGGCGCGGGACTGTCGCTCGGGCTGGCGCTGGCCGGAGCGTTCACGGCCCATGCACTGTACAACGTCCCGTCGCCGACCCGCCACACCGAGAAGCTCGGCGGCGCCTACGACGTTCTGCGGAGCAACTACTACCAGGACGAGTACCAGGTCTGGCTCGCCGAGGGTCTGACGTTGCCGGTGGCCCGCGCTGCGGATCGGTTCGACCAGACCGTCATCGACGGCGCCGTCGACGGCGTCTCGTCCGTGAGCCTGTTCGGAGGCGATCGAGTCAAGCGGATACAATCGGGTATCGTCACTAACTACGCGGCTTTGCTCGTCGCCGGGTTCATCGCCTTGCTTATCGTGCTCGGATTCCTCGGAGGGTGGTTCCTATGATGATCGAAGCGCTGCTCGCGGTCACGCTGGTCGGCGCGCTGGTAACGTTCGTCGCGCCGAATCGTATCGCCGGTAAACTGGCCTTCGCCATCAGCCTGCTCCCCGCGGGGCTCGGCCTGTGGCTGTTCTCGGCGTTCGACGGCAGCGGGAACGCCCTGCTCGAGGGCGAACTCGCCTTCGAATCTCGGGTCGAGTGGATCCAGATCGGCGAGTACACGGTCTCGTGGTTCGTCGGTCTCGACGGCATCAGCCTCCCCCTGGTCGTGTTGACGACGATCCTCTGTACGCTCGCGATCGTGAGCTCCTGGAC
This sequence comes from Natronococcus jeotgali DSM 18795, assembly GCF_000337695.1. Classification (GTDB taxonomy): domain Archaea; phylum Halobacteriota; class Halobacteria; order Halobacteriales; family Natrialbaceae; genus Natronococcus; species Natronococcus jeotgali. The sequence goes on along the minus strand of NZ_AOIA01000158.1, from coordinate 19,102 downwards.
GCCGATCGACGACCGCGAGTCGCAGTTCTACGGGCTCGTGCTGTTCATCGAGGCGAACCTGATCGGCGTCTTCGCGGCGCTGGATTTCTTCGTCTGGTTCATCTTCTGGGAGGCCGTGTTGATCCCGATGTACCTGCTGATCGGGATCTGGGGCGGCCCGCGCCGCAAGTACGCGGCGATCAAGTTCTTCGTCTACACGAACGTCGCCTCCCTGCTGATGTTCGGCGCGTTCATCGTGCTCGTCTTCAGCCTCGGCGACGCCGTCACGAGCTTCGCGCTCCCGGAGATCGCGACGGCGATGCTCGAGGGCGGGCCCGAGGCGTTCATGGGCGTCGCCGGTTCGACGATCGCCGCGGCGGTGTTCGTCGCGATGTTCGTCGGGTTCGCCGTGAAGGTACCCGTCGTCCCCTTCCACACCTGGCTGCCCGACGCCCACGTCGAGGCGCCGACGCCCGCGTCGGTGCTGCTGGCTGGCGTCCTGCTGAAGATGGGGACCTACGCCCTGCTGCGGTTCAACTTCACGATGTTCCCCGAGCAGGCCGAGGCCTTCGCGGTGCCGATCGCCGCGATCGCGGTGATCAGCGTCATCTACGGTGCGATGCTCGCGCTCGCCCAGACCGACCTCAAACGGATCGTCGCCTACTCGTCGGTGTCGTCGATGGGCTACGTCATTCTCGGGCTGATCGCCTACACCCAGTTCGGGGTCGGCGGCGCGACCTTCCAGATGGTCAGCCACGGGCTGATCTCCGGACTGATGTTCATGGCGGTCGGGGTCATCTACAACGCCACCCACACCCGGATGGTCACCGATATGTCCGGGATGGCCGATCGGATGCCCGTCGCCGTCGGCATCCTCGTCGCCGGCGCGTTCGGCTACATGGGGCTGCCGCTGATGAGCGGCTTCTTCGGCGAGTACGCGATCTTCTTCGGCTCCTTCGGCTCCGGACGGCTCCCGTACTCGCAGGTCTTTACCCCGCTGGCGATGTTCGGCATCGTCATCGTCGCCGGCTACCTGCTCTTTGCGCTCCAGCGGACCGTCTTCGGCCCGTATCACCTGGAAACCGACTACGACGTGGGACGCGCGCCGCTGCACGACGTCGCGCCGATGTTCGTATTGCTGGCGATCATCATCGCTCTCGGCGTCGCGCCCGAACTGATCTTCGAGATGATTACCGACGCAGTCGACCCGATCCTGGAGAACGGAGGTGAGCTGTGATGGCGGTGCTCGAGTTACCCCAATGGACCGCGCTCGCGCCGGCGCTGGTGTTCGTGGCGACGGCGCTCGCGCTGTTCGTCATCGACAGCATCAACCCGCACACGAGGAACCGCTCGCTGCTGGCCGGGACGACCGCGGTCGGCGCGCTCGCGGCGCTGGGCGTCACCGTCTGGTTCATGCTCGCCGGCGTCGGCACCCCGACCGCGGAGGGCGGTCTCGGCGTCGTGGAGCTGTTCGGTGGCCAGTTCGTCGTCGACCAGATGACGCTGTTTTTCACGACCGTCGTCTCGATCGTCACCGCGCTCGTCGCCGTGGCGAGTTACGACTACATGGCCGACCACACCTACCAGTCGGAGTACTACTCGCTGATCATGCTCGCCGCGACGGGGATGGCCGCGATGGCCGCGGCCAACAGCCTCGTGACGGTCTTCATCGCCCTCGAGCTGGCGAGCCTTCCCTCCTACGCCCTCGTGGCGATCCTCAAGGACAACCGCGGGAGCGTCGAGGCGGGCTTGAAGTACTTCCTGATCGGCGCGCTCTCCTCGGCGATCTTCCTCTACGGCATCTCGCTGGTCTACGGCGCGACGGGCCACCTCCAGCTCGAGGCGATCGCGGACAACCTCGACGGCGCTGACGCCTACGGCGGTCTGCTCGGGCTGGGAATCCTGATGCTGATCGGCGGGTTCGCGTACAAGACCGCGAGCGTCCCATTCCACTTCTGGGCGCCCGAGGCCTACGAGGGTGCGCCCGCGCCGATCTCGGCGTTTCTCTCCTCGGCCTCTAAGGCCGCGGGCTTCGTGATCGCCTTTCGCGTGTTCACGACGGCGTTCCCGGTCGAGGCGACGACCGCCGTCATCGGGATCGACTGGACGACCGCCTTTGTCGTCCTCGCGATCGTCACGATGACGCTCGGGAACTTCGCCGCGGCGACCCAGGACAACGTCAAGCGGATGCTCGCGTACTCCTCGATCGGCCACGCCGGCTACGCGCTGATCGGGCTGGCCGGCCTCTCCGCGGACGGCGGCGAGCTCGTGATGGGCGCGGCGATGATGCACCTGTTCGTCTACGGGTTCATGAACACCGGCGCCTTCCTGTTCGTCGCCCTCGCGGAGTACTGGGGCGTCGGCCGAACCTTCGAGGATTACAACGGGCTCGCACGGCAGGCGCCCGTGGCCTGCGCCGCGCTCGGAATCTTCATGTTCAGCCTCGCCGGCATCCCGCCGCTGGGCGGCTTCTGGAGCAAGTATATCCTCTTCACCGAGACGATCGGCGCGGCGGGAACGAACGGCGCCATGCTCGTCGTCGCCGCGGCGCTGGTGGTCAACAGCGCGCTCTCGCTGTACTACTACTCGCGGCTGGTCAAAGCCGTCTGGATCGAAGACCCCATCGGCGAACGGGACGCGCTCGCCCAACCGATCGGGCTGTACGCGGCGATCGTCGTCGCCGCCGTGTTGACCGTCGTCGCGCTGCCGGCGTTCGGCCCGATTGCCGACGCGGCACAGCAGGCGGCGGCCGTCGCGATCGGGTGACCGTCGGCTCGGTCTCTCACCCCGGCTACGCCGTCGGCATCCGATCAAGCCGGTAGCTTTTACCCGACGGGGTTGCAAGCCGCACCGTATGGTTTTCCGGCTCGTCCTCGGGTGCGGAACCGTCGGCCGTCAGACGATCGGACGACTGCCCGAGTGTGACGACCGGTTGCTCGTCGTCACCGAGGACGAACAGATCGTCGAAACGCTCCGCGACAGGAGCGTTCCCGCTCGAGAGGCCGATCCAACCGACCCCGGAGTGCTCGAGGGCGTCGAGCGGCCGGCCCTCGTCTTCGTCGCCGGCGACCGCACCGACCGCAACCGGATCGCCCTCGAGCGGGCCCGAGAGCGGTTCCCGTCCGCGACGATCGTCGCCTACCTCGGCGGGAAGCCGACGCCCGAAGATCGGGCGGCGTTCGACGAACTTGCCGACCGCGTGGTCGACCCCGAGCGGGCGCTGGGCGGCGCCGTCCTCGAGGCGACGACGAGTCCGGCCGCCGACGCCGCGATTCGGCTGCGACAGCGCCTCCTGCAGATCGACGGGCGGCTCGCGGTCATGATGCACGACAACCCTGACCCCGACGCGATCGCGAGCGCCGTTGCGCTGGCCGAGATCGCCGAGTCGGTCGGCGTTCCGGCCGACCCCTGTTACTTCGGACAGATTTCCCACCAAGAAAACAGGGCGATGGTGAACGTCCTCGGACTCGACCTGCGAAACCTCGAGCCCGGGGCCACCCTCGAGGAGTACGACGCCGTCGCGCTGGTCGACCACTCCAGACCGGGGGTCAACGACCAGCTCTCCGAGGACCGCCACGTCGACATCGTCATCGACCACCACCCGCCCCGGGGGCCGGTACCCAGCGACTACGTCGACCTGCGGGAACACGCCGGCGCCACGAGCACGGTGCTGACCGAGTACCTCGAGCAGTTCGGGCCGGGGTTCGACCGGGCGACCGCGACGGCGCTTTTGTACGGGATCCGGGTCGACACCGACGAGTTCACCCGGGAGGCGTCCTCGGCCGACTTCGAGGCCGCGGCGACGCTGTGGTCCCACGTCGACACCGACGTGCTCCGCCGGATCGAACGGCCCTCGCTCGAGGGCGAGACCCTGGACACGATCGCCCGCGCGATCAAAAACCGGGAACAGCGCGGCCCGGTGGCGGTGGCCAGCGCCGGGCGGATCGGCGACCGCGACGCGTTGCCCCAGGCGGCCGACCGACTGCTCACGATGGAGGGGGTCGACACGTCGCTCGTGTTCGGCTTCATCGACGAGATGGTGTTCGTCTCCGCGCGGTCGCGGGCGGGCGACGTCGACCTCGGCGAGGTGGTCCGGGACGCCTTCGATCGGATCGGCAGCGCGGGCGGCCACGCCGACATGGCCGGCGCCCAACTCGAGATCGGCATCCTCGGCGCCGCCGACGACGAGCAGGTCGACTCGATCGTCAGCGTCGTCGAGGAGGTGATCACGGACCGCTTTTTCGAGGCGATCGAGAGCCAGCCCGGGACGCCGGTCGGCTCCTACACCCAGACCAGCGAGGTACTGTTCACGCTCGAAGACGAGGAGTGACACGTAGCGAGCGGAAGCCCACCCCTTCAGGGGTGGGAGGATGTCAACGCGACGGCAGCGCTTTTGCACCGGGGTCGCCTTGAGGCGGTATGGACGTTGCGTCGGATCGGACCAAACCCCAGGTCGAAGACTACATGACCCGCGACGTGGCGACGGTTTCGCCGGATACCACCGTCGGCGAGGTCGCCAACCGGATCGCCGAGACCGACAACCACAGCGGGTTCCCCGTCTGCGAGCGCCGTCGCGTGGAGGGGTTTATCAGCGCGCGCGATCTGCTGTTGGCCGACGACGACGATCCCATCTTCAAGGTGATGACGACGGACCTGCTGGTCGCCCATCCCGAGATGAAAGTCACCGACGCCGCCCGGGTGATCCTGCGCTCGGGGATCCAGAAGCTGCCCGTCGTCGACGACGCGGGCAACCTCGTCGGCATCATCTCGAACGCCGACGTGATCCGCAGTCAGATCGAGCGCGCGACGCCCAAGAAGGTCGGCAAGCTCGTCAACACCTTAGAGCAGATCCACGAGGTCGAGCTACGCCAGGAGCGACGGACGGTCCCCCTCGCCGAGCTCACGCCGACCCAGGGTCGGGTCTACGCCGACGAGCTCGAGGGCCGACGGTACGAACTCGAGCACGGCCTGGCCGAACCCCTCGTCGTCATCGACAACGCCGGCACCCTGCTGCTGGCCGACGGCCACCACCGCGTGCTGGCGGCCGACCGCCTCTCGATCGACGAGATGGACGCCTACGTCATCGTCATCGACCGCCCGATCGATCTCGGGATGGCACGCACGGCAAAGAAGGAGGGGCTCGAGGGAATCGACGACATCGAGGTCGTCGACTACGCGCGCCACCCGCTGGTCCAGACGACCGAACGCCTCCAGTCCGAGGAGTAGTCGAACCGGTCGCTTCGCTGATCACTGGGCAGGGTTTTCCCGCTCGGGCGAGTACGCCGTTCGATGACCGATGACAGTTCACCGCGCGTACTTATCGCGGGAGCGAGCGGCGATACCGGGACCGAACTGCTCGCCGTTCTCCGACCGACGGATCTCACCGTCCGCGCGACGACCCGCTCGTACGCGACCGTCGAGAGCCTCGAGCGCCTCGGCGCCGACGAGGTCGTCGTTGCCGACTTCTTCGAACCCGGCGACGCGGTCGCGGCCGTCGAGGGCTGCGACGTCGTCTGCTGTGCGGTCGGCACGCCCCCGAGTTACCGCCACACCGTCGGCGGCAAGCTGGTCGATCGAACCGGCGTCAGCAACCTCCTGACGGCCGCCGTCGGCGAGGGCGTCTCACACTTCGTCCACGAGAGCGCGATCGGCGTCGGCAGCTCGAGGGCGGGGCTCCCGCTCCCGGCGCGGCTCCTCATCCGGGGCTCGCTGAAGGCGAAAGGCGACGCCGAGACCGCGATCCGCCGATCGGGGATCGACTACACGATCGTTCGTCCGGGCCGGCTCACGAACGAGCCGCCCAACGGCGAGATCCTGGTCGGGGAGGGCGGCGACTCCGTCGCGGGGTCGATCCCCCGGGCCGACGTCGCCCGCGTGATGGCCGCGGCGCCGTTCACCCCGGACGCGCGAAACCGCACCCTCGAGATCGCCAGCCGCGACGGGCTCTCCGGACCACCGAAACGCATCGTCGACGTCGACTGGGCGTTCGACCGCGTCGAGGCCGACCGCGATCGGATGCGCCTGTAGCCGCTACCCGGAATCCTTAATGGACTGTCCGGCAAAAATTACGATCATGTACGACGATGAGGATCTCGAGTCGATCCGCCAGGCCGGCGAGGAGTGGGAAGAAGCGACCCTCGAGCCGACGCTCGAGGCCCACGGCGAGCGCCAGGATCGGTTCGCGACCGTCTCGAACCTCGAGGTCGATCGGCTCTACACGCCCGAGGACGTCGCCGATCTGGACTACCTCGAGGATCTGGGCTTCCCGGGCGAGGAGCCGTACACCCGGGGGCCGTACCCGACGATGTACCGCGGGCGCACCTGGACGATGCGCCAGTTCGCCGGCTTCGGGACCGCCGAGGAGACCAACGAGCGCTTTCACTACCTGATCGACGAGGGCCAGACCGGACTGTCGGTAGCCTTCGATATGCCGTCGCTGATGGGGCTGGACTCGGACGATCCGATGAGCGAGGGCGAGATCGGCAAGGAGGGCGTCGCGGTCGACACGCTGCGGGACATGGAGATCCTCTTCGACGGGATCGACCTGGCGGAGATCTCGACCTCGTTTACGATCAACCCCTCCGCACCGGTGATCTACGCGATGTACGTCGCGCTCGCGGATCGGCGGGGCGTCCCCCGCGAGAAGATCCGCGGCACCCTCCAGAACGACATGTTCAAGGAGTTCATCGCCCAGAAGGAGTGGGTGATCCCGCCCGAGCCCTCGCTGGAGCTGGTGACGGACACGATCGAGTTCTCGACCGAACAGACCCCCAAGTTCCACCCCGTCTCGATCTCGGGCTATCACATCCGCGAAGCCGGCTCGACCGCGGTTCAGGAGCTGGCGTTCACGCTCGCCGACGGCTTCGGCTACGTCGAGGACGCGATCGATCGGGGCCTCGAGGTCGACGAGTTCGCTCCCCGACTCTCCTTTTTCTTCAACTGTCACAACTCCTTCTTCGAGGAGATCGCGAAGTACCGGGCGGCCCGGCGGATCTACGCCCGCGTGATGGACGAGTGGTACGACGCCGAGCGCGCGGAGTCGAAGCGGCTGAAGTTCCACACCCAGACCGCGGGCCAGTCACTGACCGCCCAGCAGCCGCTGAACAACGTCGCCCGCGTGACGATCCAGGCGCTGGCGGGCGTCCTCGGTGGCACCCAGTCGCTGCACACGAACAGCTTCGACGAGGCGCTTGCTCTGCCCGGCGAGAAGGCGGTTCGCGTGGCGCTTCGCACCCAGCAGATCATCGCCGAGGAGTCCGGTGCCGCCGACATCGTCGACCCGCTCGGCGGCAGCTTCGCCGTCGAGGCGCTGACCGACCAGGTCGAGGCGCAGACGATGGCCTACATCGAGGAGATCCGCGAGATGGGCGAGGGCTCGGTTCGGGACGGCATCCTCGAGGGGATCGACCAGGGCTATTTCCTGCGGGAGATCCAGGAAGCCTCCTACGAGTACCAGGAACGCGTCGAGCGCGGCGAGGAGGTCGTCGTCGGGGTCAACGAGTACACGATCGAGGAGGACACCAGCCCGGAGATCCTCCAGGTCGACGAGGACACCGCCGACCGCCAGCTCGGCCGGCTCGAGGAGGTCAAGGCCGAGCGCGACGACGACGCCGTCGAGGACGCCCTCGAGGAGCTCCGTGAGGCGATCGGCCACGGCGAGAACGCGATGCCGTACATCGTTGACGCGGTGAAAGCGTACGCGACGATGGGCGAGATCATGGACGTCTTCGAGGCCGAGCACGGCGCCTACAGCGAGCAGATCGGGCTGGCGTAAGTACGCCAGCCTCGGGTCGACGGCGCGCTCAGACGTCCCGATCGATGACGAACCGGGTGAACTCCCGGAGCTTGCGCTCGTTCTCGGGGTCGAACCCGAGCCCGTCGATCTCCGCGCGGGCCTGGGCGGCCAGCTCGAGGGCCCGATCGCGGGCGTACTCGACGCTGCCGGCTTCCTCGAGGATCCCGAGGGCGTCGCCGATCTCCGCGTCGGTGTTGTCCTCGGCCTCGAGGATCGCCTCGAGGCGCGCGGCGGTCTCGGGGTCGCTCTCCTCGACGGCGTGGATCACCAGCAGGGTCTTTTTCCCCTCGCGGACGTCGTTGCCGAACTCCTTGCCGAACTCGCCGGCCCGCCCCAGCGAATGCTCGACGTCTAGGATATCGTCGCCGATCTGGAACGCGACGGCGGTCAACTCGGCGTAGCTGGCGACCGCTTCCTCGACGTCGGCGGGCTGGTCGGTGAGGATCGCGGCCAGTCGGGCGACGATCCGCCCCAGACAGCCCGTCTTGCAGGCGCACATCTCGAGGTACTGTTCGGGCGTTGCGCGCACCTCGCTTTCGTTGTGCCAGTGGATGTCCATCCCCTGGCCGAGGTGGGTCCGGTTGAGTTCGTCCATCAGCATCTCGTAGGCGGCCAGCCGTCTGTCGGCCGGCAGATCCGCCTGCTCCCGGGTCAGGATCTTCAGCGGCAGGAAATACATCGCGTTGCCCGCGTTGAGCGCGACGTCCTCGTCGAAGACGTGGTGAAGGGCCGGCTCCCCGCGACGCATGGCGGCCTCGTCCTCGACGTCGTCGACGATGATCGTCCCGTTGTGCAGGATCTCCGGAATGCAGGCGTAGCGCAGGTACTCCTCGGGATCTTCGCCGAACGCGTCGACGAAGACCAGAAACAACACGGCTCGCCACCGCTTCCCGCCCCGATCGAGCAGTTCCCAGAGCGGGTCCGACAGCGCCCGCTGGATCCCCTCGGAATCGTACTCGTAGGTCGGCTCGCCGAAAAAGTCCTCGAGGTACTCCCCCTCGACCTCGCGCGGCACGAGATCGGCGATCGCCTCGTCGACGGCCGGCCGCCACTCGGCAAGCGTCTCCCGCATACCTCTCCCGAGTGCGAGCGGCGTGAAAAAGATTCAGATCTCCCGTTCCTCCGGCGCGAGCGGACGGTCGTCCGCGGCGAACCGTCCGACGGGGCGACCGAACCGCGGAAGCCGATACCGTTACCCCGCGGCGGGGAGACGGTGCGGGTATGAGCGCGTGGATCGGCGACCTGTTCACCAGCGACGTCGGATGGACCCACCTCGAGGACCTGGTCGACATCGGCAACCGGATGGCCGGCAGCCCGGGCGAGCGCGAGGCTGCCGAACGAACGCGGGACGCTCTCGAGGCCGCCGGCGCCGAAAACGCCCGCCTCGAGACGTTCGAGATCCAAGGCTGGACTCGCGGCGGGAGTTCGATCGCCGCGGGCGAGACGGCCCAGGACTGCATCGCGCTGCCGCGCAGCCCCGCCGATAGCGTCGAGGCACCGCTGGTCGACCTCGGTTACGGCCTGCCCGAGGCGTTCGAGGCTGCCGACCTCGAGGGCAAGATCGTCACGGTCCGAAGCGACATCCCCAGCTACGCGGACCGATACGTCCACCGCCGGGAGAAGTACTACCGCGCCGTCGAGGGCGGCGCCGTCGGCTTCGTCTACCGCAACCACGTCGAGGGCTGTCTGCCGCCCACGGGCAGCGTTGGAACGGCCGAGGACCCGATCGGCGAGATTCCGGCCGTCGGCGTCTCGAGCGAGGTCGGCGCGCGGCTGGTCCGGCGGTTCGAGGGCGAGCCGATTACGGTGTCGGTCGAGGCCGAGATCGGCGACGCCGAGAGCCAGAACGTCCACGCCGAGCTCGGTCCCGACACCGACGAGCGCGTCCTCGTGACGAGCCACGTCGACGCCCACGACATCGCCGAGGGGGCGCTGGACAACGGCGCGGGGACCGCGATGGTCGTCGAACTGGCGAACGCCCTCGCCGACCGCGAGGACGCCCTCGAGGCCCGCGTCGAGTTCGTCGCCTACGGCGCCGAGGAGGTCGGACTGGTGGGTTCGAACTACCACGCCGAGACCGCCGACCTCGCCGCGATCGCGGCGATCGTCAACAACGACGGCGTCGTCGGCGATCGCACCCTCGAGTTCACGACCCACGGCTTCGAGGGACTCGCCGACGCCGTCGAGGCGGTCGCCGATCGCTACGACCACCCCGTCGAGACGGTGCCGCGGCTCGGCCCCCACAGCGACCACTGGCCGTTCGTCCAGCGGGGCGTACCGGGGTATCACGTCAAATCGACCTCCGACGAGGTCGGCCGGGGCTGGGGCCACACCTTCGCCGACACGCTCGAGAAACTCGAGAAACGGGATCTGCGCGAGCAGGCGATCCTCCTGACCGATCTCGTGGTCGATCTGGCGGGCGAGGACCGAACCGTCGAACGCCGCTCGCCCGACGAGATCGCCGCCGACCTCGAGGCTCAGGACCTCGCGGCGGGGATGAAGGTCACCGGCGACTGGCCCTACGACGGGTAGCGAGCAACCGCACGCTTTTGGACGGGCCGCGTCAACTCGGGGGTATGGACGCTGCGTGGGAACCGCCGGACGAGGTGCCCGTCGTCGGAGTCGTACACGAGGACGGCGACCGCGAGCCGTCCGTCGTCGATCGGCTCGCGAACGTCCTCGAGCCGCGGGACGGAACGGTCCGGACGGGGACGGCCGCGACGCTTTCGGACGCCCCGGTCTCGCTGCTGGTCGCCGTCGGCGAGGCTGCGCTGTCGGCGACCGTCCGCGAGGATCCCGACGTTCCGGTGCTCCCGGTCGGGGAGATTCCCGGCCTCGAGTCGGTCGCGCCCGGCGAGGCGGCGCCCGCGCTCGAGGCGGCGCTGTCGGGCGCCGCGGAGGTGCGCCCGCAGCCGATCCTCGAGGCCGTCCTGGAGGGCGAGCGCTACCGCGGACTGTTCGACGCCGCGCTGGTGACGTCGGAGCCGGCCAAAATCTCGGAGTACAGCGTCCGGACGAACGGCGAACCCGTCGGCTCGGTCCGCGCTGACGGCGTCGTCGTCGCAACGCCTGTCGGCACGCACGGCTACGCGGGGGCCGTCGACGCGCCCGCGCTCTCGCCCGCACTCGAGGCGGTCGCCGTCGCCCCGATCGCGCCGTTCGCGACGAGTGCCCGGCAGTGGGTGCTCCCGGACGAGGGGCTCGAGCTCCGGGTCGAGCGCGACGAGTGCTCGGTGACGCTCGTCGTCGACGACCGGGCCGTCGGTTCGGTTCCGACCGGGACGCCGGTCCGGATCGGCGCCGACGGGACGGTGCCGACGCTGGGCGTCCCGTCGGGATCGGCAAAAACGAGTCGGGAGGGCGGCGAGGGCCGTTAGCTCTCGAAGGGCTCCTCGTCGCGGTGGTTGTCCGGGTTGACGTGCTCGCGGGCGTCGTCCTCGCGGTCGTCGGACTTGTGCTCGATGTCCTGGCGCCGCTGTTCTTCCGCCTGCTTCTCGCGGGCCTCCTGCTCCTCCTCGGTGAGCCCCTCCTCGTCCTCGTCTTCGGCGTCGGTGTCCTCGTGAGTTAGCTCGACGTCCCGTCCGTGCTCGTCCGTGCCGCTCTCGTCGTTGTCGGACATAGTGTTCTCACCCGAGTTTCACACGGTTCGCGAAAAGACGTTGGGCTTGCAACGGACGGCTACGACCGGCCGGAGTCCGTCGGTGCGACTACCAGGGCTCGCCCGACGCGAGGTCGACCTCGCCGTCGCCCCGCTCGGAGGGACAGATATCCGCCAGCACGCAGTCATCACAGTCCGGACTGCGGGCGGTACAGGTCGCTCGCCCGTGGTCGATACAGAGGTGGGTAAAGCCCTGCCAGTACTCCTCGGGGACGATCTCCATCAATTCCCGTTCGATCGCCTCCGGACGCTCCTCCTCGGTAAGCCCGAGCCGTCTCGACAGGCGCTGGACGTGCGTGTCGACGACGATCCCCTCGACGACGTCGTGGCCGTGCTGGAGCACGACGTTGGCGGTCTTCCGGCCGACCCCGGAGAGCTCGGTCAACTCCGCCATCGTGTCCGGCACCTCGCCGTCGTGTTCCTCGAGGATCGTCTCGCAGGTGCTCTTGATGTAGCCGGCCTTGCTGTTGTAGTAGGTGATGGAGTTCAGGTCCTCGGCGAGTTCCTCCTCGTCGACGGCGGCGTAGTCCTCGGGCCCGTCGTACTTCTCGAAGAGGTGCTCGGTCTCGGCGTTGACCCGTTCGTCCGTACACTGCGCCGAGAGGATGACCGCGATCAACAGCTCGAGTCGGTTCGAGTACCGCAGCGAGATCGTCGAGTCGGGGTACTCGGCCTCGAGTCGGTCGACGACCTCGGCGGCCTGCTGCTCGGCGGTCTCCAGCGGGGTTCCCATTACGCCGCTCTTTCGACGGCGTCCATTTCAGGGGTTCGGTTCGGCGCCCTTCGGGTCGAAAGCCGACTCGGCGAGCACCCGAATGCCGTGGGTTTTAAGCGCGCTTCGGCCAGCTATCCGGTATGAAAGCGACCGCGATCGCCCACCCCATCCAGGGCCTCGTCAAGTACCACGGGATGCGCGACGACGAGAAGCGCCTGCCGTACCACGACAGTATCAGCCTCTGTACGGCGCCGAGCCACACGAAAACGACCGTCGAGTTCTCGAGCGAGTTCGACGCCGACACCTTCGTCGTCGACGGCGAGACCCTCGAGGGCCGAGCCGCCGAACGGGTCGACAGCGTCGTTGCGAAGGTTCGAGAACGGGCCGACGCCGACCTCGCCGACGAACCGGTACGCCTCGAAAGCGAGAACAGCTTCCCGACGAACGTCGGGCTGGGCTCGTCCTCGTCGGGCTTCGCCGCCGCGGCGATGGCGCTTTCCGAGGCCGCGGGCCTCGAGGCCGACCTCGAGACGGTCTCGACGATCGCCCGCGTGGGATCGGCCTCGGCCGCCCGCGCGGTGACTGGCTCGTTCTCCCAGCTCCATACCGGACTGAACGACGCGGACTGTCGCTCCCGGGAGATTCCGAGCGACCTCGACGAGGACCTGCGGATCGTCGTCGGGCTCGTCCCCTACCACAAGGAGACCGAGGACGCCCACGACGAGGCCGCCGACAGCCACATGTTCCAGGCCCGGAACGCCCACATCCACGGCCAGATCGCCGAGATGCGCGACGCGTTGCGAAGCGACGACTTCGATCGGACCTTCGAACTCGCAGAGCACGACTCGCTGTCGCTGGCCGCGACGACCATGACCGGTCCGTCGGGGTGGGTCTACTGGCAGCCGGCGACGCTCGAAATTTTCAACCGGGTACGGGAGCTCCGCGAGGAGGAGGGGATTCCGGTCTACTTCTCGACGGACACCGGCGCCAGCGTCTACGTCAACACCACCGAGGAGTACGTCGACCGCGTCGAACGGGAAGTCGGCGACTGCGGCGTCGAGACGATGGTCTGGGAGGTCGGCGGCCCGGCCCGACTCGTCGACGACCACCTGTTCTGATCGAACGGTTCGACCGTCACCGTTCCGTGACCGTCGTTTGCGAGAACGGTGTCGGCTGCCTCACGGCGGTGCCGTCGGCGAGAACGACCGTTCGACTGACGAAACGGCACGGGTCGGCTCGCTGCGGAGTCGCGCTTACGTCCAGCGATCCAGTCCCGTCTGCGTGGCGTACTCTTCGATGCGCTCGAAGCTACGCTCGACCTCGCCGGCCGCGACGCTCCACTCGTCGGTGACGTACGCGCGTGCGGCCTCGAGATCGGGCTCGATCGTCGTCTCGAAGCCGTAATCGTCGGTGACGTTCGGATCGCGAAACAGCTGGCGGACCCGATCGCCGTACTCGATAGTATCCCCGCGGGCCTCGAGCACGCTCCAGAGGTCGCCGCGCTCGGTGATCTCGCTGATCGCCGTCTTCGGACCGATCCCCGAGACGCCCTCGTTGAAATCGGTGCCGATCAGGATGGCGGCGTCGATCAGCTGTTCCAGCGTGAGGTCGTGGCGCTCGAGGGTCGCTTCGAGATCCATCAGCTCGGGGTCGCCCTTGCTGGTCAGCTGGCGCAGCGTCAGCGGCGCGCCGAAGAGCAAGGCGTCGTAGTCCTCCGAGCCGACGTAGTCGGCGTCGCCGCGCTTGACGAGGTGGGCGGCCTGGGCCTCCCCCTCCGCGGGCGCCTCGACGACGGGAACGTCGAGTAACTCGAGCAGCTCGCGACTGGTCTCCTGTATCGTCGGCGTCAGCCGCTGGGTCCGGGACTCCAGTTGGGCGATCGCGACCTCGTCGCCCTCCTCGCGGGCGGTCTCGAGTTGCTCCTCGTACGTTCGGCGCTGCTCGCGCCTGGACTCGATCTCCTCGGACTTGAGCTGGGAGGGGCCGCCGTCGAACACCATCACCGGCGTCACGTCGTGTTCGAAAAACCGCGCGAGTCCCTGCACGATGCCGATGAGGTTCGCGACCTCGGTACCGTCGGCTGTGGTGTACTTTTCGCTTGCGGTCCACTTGACCGTCGTCGTCAGATACCGATAGAGCCAGTTGTGGGCGTCGACGGCGATGACGCCCTCGATCTCGTCGAACGGCACGTCCTCGATGACCGCGATGTCCCGCAGCGCTGCGTTACCCATTATCGGTCGTTGGACGCGTCGGGGTTTGAATCGTTGGCTTCCCGGGCGCCCGTCGGCCGCGAACCGCGGACCGACAGCGGAGACGCTCAGGCGTCGGGCGGATCCGCGCCGCGCCGGGCCTCGAGGAACGCCTCCTCCTCGGCCGAGAGGTCGCGGTCGCGAAACTCCTCGAGCCCGTCGCGGTACCGGACGCCGCTCGAGCCGTCGTCCGTCCCGTCGACGGGTACGGGATACTCGAGGACGAGCTCGGCGATCCCCGTCCGCTCGCCGGTGTAGCCAAAGCCCGCCCGGTACAGCGCCTCGTAGGCGAAGGGGTTGTTGACCGCGATCCGCAGGCGGTCGTACCCCCGCTCGAGCGCGCGATCCCGAACCAGAGCGACCAACTCGGGGCCGATCCCCTCGCCGCGGCGGTCGCCGGCGACGGTGACGTACCGCAGCCAGAGGGTCGCCTCGTCCGTGCGGTCCTCGTTGAACGCGACCGCCGCGACGAGGTCGTCGCCGTCGCTCGCGACCGCCTTGCCGGTGTTCGTCATGACGAACTTCCCGGCGTAGCTGAACCGCTCGTAGTCGAGTCGCAGTTTCGGTCCGTCCGGCGGCCAGCCCAGCAGTTCGTACTCCACGGTCGGGCGTTCGCCCGCGCGGGTGCTAAGCGTCACGCCTCGGGATCGATCCCCGGGACGTCGCTCGCGCCGACGCCGCGCGCGAGGCCCAGATCGGCCGAAAGTGGCGCATTCAACGGGCGGCTTTTTCCGCCGCCGTCCCGTCCGTAGAGACGATGACAGACGACGAACCCGAGACCGAAGAACCCGAGGACGAGGAGGAAGAGGAAGACGAGGAAGAGGAACTGATCGAGGCCGAACTCGATCGGTCCCCCGATCAGGCCGCCGACTGGCTGCGCAACCTCGCCGACGAGCTCGAGGACGGCGGCGAGCTGACCGTCTCGACCGACGACGAGTCCGTCACGGTCGACCTGCCCGAAGACGACCTCGAGTTCGAGGTCGAGCTCGAGCGCGAGCCCGAGGACGACGAGTACGACGAACTCGAACTCGAGATCGAACTCGAGTGGCTCGTTCCGAGCGCCGAGGCCGACGAGGAGTAGCCGACCGTCCTCGAGGCGATCGAACGAACCGCTTTTGCGGTGCCGTCCGCGTCGTTTATCGCTCCGAGCGGTGGGACCGCCGAGCGCGAACGCCCCGTTCTCGGTGTCGAGGCGGTTCGATCGGCGTCGCCTCGGCTACGGACGGATCGGAAGTGGTTATGAAGAGTGTGGAGCTCGCGACTGCAGTTAGTACAAGGACCCGTTGTCCGATAGCTTTGATCCCAAAACAGATAGGCTCCGATTCGACTGCTCGGACGAGCCGTTCGGTATCGTCGTCGCGCCGAGGCCACGGAACCGAGGCCCGAACGCGTCACCTCCGATCTCGTCCGAGAGCGATCGGCAGCCAAAAAGCGTCGGCTGCGGGCGATCAGAACCGGTTCCGCCAGCGCTCGCTCCGGATCACTTCGTCTTTCATCGCCGAGCAGTGCTCCTTCGCGCGGTCCTCCCCGAACTCGTCGGTCATGTCGTCGACGCAGGACTCCCAGGAGCCCCCGATCGACGACCAGTACTCGAGGACGCTGTCCCGATCCCACCCCTCGGGCAGCCCGTCGAGGCCGTCGACGTCCTCGTCGACGACCTCGGTCAGCGACTCGCCGTCGGTCTCCTCGGTGGCGTCCTCGTCCTCGAGGTCGCTGGTCTCGAGCGCCGAGGCGCGGTAGACCGCCGAGCCGACGGTCTCGAGGCCGACGACGTAGGCCGGCTGATCGTCGCTCGCGGAGACGTCGGCGAGCTCGTCCCCCTCCTGGGGAAACTCGAGCGATTCGGTCAGGACGGCCGCGACGACGCCGCGACCGTCGGGCGTTGCGACGACGTCTCCCTCCTCGTATCTGGTACCCATATCCGGCCCTCAGACGGTCGCTCCGGTATGGTCGCTGCCGGGAGTTGCAAGGGCGGTCCGGAACGGACGTGGGTTCTCGGAGAGACGGTTTCGGTGCTCGAGTAGTGTCTTCGGTAAACGACGCGGACCGGGATTCCTGTCGCTCACGGAGTTGTTCGCGACAGGAATGCGCGGACCGGGATTTGAACCCGGGCCATGAGCTTGGAAGGCTCAGGTCCTACCACTAGACCATCCGCGCGCACTCTCCGATTTTCGCTCCTCGTTTAAGGCTATTCCGTTTCAATGCGACAGTCGATCCTCGAGTCTCGAGCGCCGACCGAACGGTCGAGTCGACTACCGCTCGAGGACGGTCCCGCCGGCGCCGACGGCGACGTCGACGTCGCCGCGTGCGATCGCCTGGAGGTTCTCGCCGGTGGGCGTCTGATTTCGCGTCCAGTCGCCGCCGTCGTACTCGAAGGTCGTCCCGCCGCCGCCGACGGCGTACCCTTCACCGTGGTCGGTGTCGACATCGAGGAGGTCGGCGTCGCCGAGGCTCTCGGGGACCCACTGGCTGCCGTCGTACTCGTGGACGGTCGCGTTGCCGCCACTGACCGTGACATCGTCCGGGGCGTCGCTATCGAGCCCGTAGAAGGTCGCGTTCGCGTCCTCGATCCCGATCGGCTCCCAGGTGACGCCGTCGTCGGTCGCGTAGACGCGGCCGTCGGTGTCGACGGCGTGGCCCGAGCGGGCGCCGTGGAACTCGATCGCGGGGAGGCCGGAGCCGCTTCCCGGCACCGCGTACTCCCAGGTGCCCTCCGCACCGTTCTCGAAGCTGTAGTGGATCGATCCGGAGTCGTCGGCCACGTAGACGTCCGCGTCGCCCGCAGGGCCGGTGACCGCGACGTCGTTGAAGTTGGCCGTGAAGTCGTTGGGCGCGGAGCGATCGACGAGGTTCCCGGTCGTCACGTCGTACTCGCCGATCGCGCCGCTCGCGCCGACGATCCAGAGTCGCTTCCCGTCGTCGGTGACGGCCGCGCCGAAGAGGTCGTTGCCGTTCCCGGTGGGGCCGCCTCGGTGGACGACCTCCCAGCGGTCCGCGCGGCGCTCGACGAGGACCCCGCCGTCGCCGACCGCGTGTACGTCGGTCGCCGTATCGGCGGCGTCGTGAAGCGTGCTGTCGACCGGCGTCTCGACTGCCGTCCAGCCGTCCTCGCCGGCGGCGACGGCGGGAACGGTAGCTGCGGCGAGCGATGCTCCTGCGAGCTGCAACGCCGAACGACGAGTCAGACGCGTCATAGCGCACTCGAGATTCGAAACTGGAACTTCATAAAATCTGTACATTATTTTTACTGCTCAGGAAGGATGGGAAAGACGCCGGCGGCGGGACGACTACGCTTCTCCCGGCTCCGCGCCGGCGACCGTCGCGTAGCAGTTCCCGCTCGAGAGTTCCCACTCCAGCAGCTCGAGGTCGCTCGCCGCGAGGTCGCGTTCGAACTCGGCGATGTCGTAGATGTGGTAGAACCGATCGACGGTTTCCCCGCCGGGGAGGGTCCACTCGACGGTCGTGTCGAACCCTTCGGTTTCGTCGAAGCGGTCGTGGGCGGTCGACCAGGCGCTGACGAGCGCGCGCCCGTCGGGGACCAGTACGCGCGCGAGCTCGTCCAGGCTCGCCAGTCGCGCCGCCCGCGTCGGCAGGTGGTGTAGCGTCGCCACGTAGACCGCGACGTCGATGCTGTCGTCGGCCAGGGGCAGGGCCGCGGCGTCGCCCTGGACCAGCGCGACGTCGAACCCTCGCTCGCGGGCTCGTTCCCGCCCGGTCTCGAGCAGACCGCGGCTGACGTCGAGACCGATCGTTCGCTCGATACCCGCGGACTCGGCGAGCAGCTGGGCGTGCCGGCAGTTTCCGCACCCGAGGTCGAGCCCGACGGCCCGCTCGACATCGCGGTCCGCGAGGAACGCCTCGACCTCCGGCCAGGCGTACTCGCGGGTCGAGGCGAAGTGGGCGGCGATCCGGTCGTAGGTGTCGCGGACGGCCCTCCGGCGGTTCATCTCGCTCGATGCGAGCGCGCGAGCGGAAAAAAGCCGTTCGATGCTCCGGCCGCACGGCCGACTACGTTTGCCCACGCGAGCGGTGTCCGACCGCCGATCTATCGCACTCCCGAGCAGTTTTGCGTTACGTTCATACGGCGGGAGTACCAACTGACGGTACGGAATGAGGCGCGAGCACTTCACACTGGACGTTAGCAATGTCGACTGGGTCGAGACCGACGGCGAACCGGCGAAACCGTCGGTATCGATCGACTTCACCGGCCCAGCGACGGATCTCCGCGAGCGCCTTACCGGCCCGGACGGCGACGTCCTCGAGGCGAGCGAGACCGACGCCGCCCTGCGGCTGCAGGGGCCGCTCGGGGAGGACACCGACGGTGTCGTGAGCCTCGCCAACCGGACGACCGGCGAGTTCCTCCTGGAACTCAACGAGGACGCCGACAACGTCTTGCGGTTCATCCGCGCCGCCCGGGGGTACGGCGAGGACGAAACCGACGAGGGACGGTACGAGATCGAGATCCTGTTCGACGGCGAGGAGTTCGTCAGCTACGAGAAGGGAACGTTCCTGGTCTACGACGAGGACGGGAACCTCCTCCGCCAGCACAGTCTCATCCCCAGCGGCATCGAACTCTAGCCAGCGGCCGGGAACCGACCGGCAGTTATAAGTGTTTTAGGGACGCCTAAACCGAATGTACGCCGGCACACGCCGGAAATCGATATGGCGAACGGACACCTACTCCTGTCTCTTATACACATCTCTGA
>NZ_AOIA01000157.1 GCF_000337695.1 Natronococcus jeotgali DSM 18795 | reverse complement strand
GATCTTTCGCTGTCCGTTCGCGACGGCGAAATCCTCACCCTGCTGGGGCCGTCGGGCTGCGGGAAGACGACCACGCTCCGTCTCATCGCGGGCCTGGAGAAACCGAACGACGGCGCGGTTCGGCTCCAGGGCACCCCGGTCGCGGGCGAGGGTCGGTTCGTTCCGCCCGAGGAGCGCGGAACGGGCGTCGTCTTTCAGGAGTTCGCGCTGTTTCCCCACCTCACCGCCCGCGAGAACGTCGCGTTCGGGCTACAGGAGTGGGCCGAGCCCGATCGCGAAGCCCGCGTCGCGGAGCTGCTCGAGCTGGTCGGCCTCGAGGATCACGGCGAGGACTACCCCGACGAGCTCTCGGGCGGCCAGCAACAGCGGATCGCGCTCGCGCGCTCGCTGGCGCCGGAACCCGAGATGTTGCTGCTCGACGAGCCGTTCTCGAATCTGGACGTCGACCTGCGCGTCGAGATGCGCGAGGAGGTCCGTCGGATCATCAAAGCGACGGGCGTCACCGCCGTCTCGGTAACCCACGATCAGGAGGAGGCGCTGTCGATCTCCGATCGGGTCGCCGTGATGAACGACGGCGACATCGAGCAGGTCGACACGCCGGAGCTGGTCTTCCAACAGCCCGAATCACGGTTCGTCGCGGGCTTTCTCGGCCACGCGAGTTTCCTCTCGGGGACGGTCCGGGGCGACCGCGTCGACACCGCCCTCGGACGGGTCCCTCGGGACAGCGTCAACGGCCTCGCCCACCAGTACGACGGGACCGACGTCGACCTGCTGGTCCGACCGGACGACGTGACCGCCTACTCGGCCGCCGACGTCGACGCCGCGGCCGACGGCACCGTCGTCTACCGCCGCTATCTCGGACCGACGGTCCTCTACCGCGTCGAGCTCGACACCGGCGAGACGATCGAGTGTATGCACAACCACTCCGACCGAATGGACTTGGACGAGCGCGTCGCGGTGCGGGTCACCGCCGACCACGAGCTCGCCTGGTTCCCCGCGGGCCAGCGCGACCGAACGCCCTCGGTCGCCGCCGACTGAAGCGCCACCAGCCCCCTGTTCGTCCGGTTCTCCGGCGATGCGGCGGTTTTGCGACGCGTCGCCACACAATGCTTAAACCGAAACCCTTCCTACATCGGGGTATGCACAAGGACGAACTCCTCGAACTCCACGAAGAACTCGTCGTGATTATGGAGTACTTCTCGGAGCGCGAGGAGGTCGACGAGGAGTTGTTCGACCCGTACCGTCAGCTCGACGTCGACCCGTCGCACGTCCACAAATCGAAGAGCGAGCACAAACACGCCGTCTTCGTGCTGGGCAACGCGCTGGCGAAGGCGATGAGCGAGGACGAGTTCTCGAGCGCCGGCCGGATCGGCAAACGCATGAAGGAACTCGCCGAGGACGCCGAATCGAAGATATAGACGAAACGTATTTGTCTCGGATCCCGGTTGTTCACGCATGGACTCGCGCACGCAAGAGCGCGTCGAACGCTGGGATTCTCGGCCGTTCGACGGCGATCTCCCCGCTCTGGCTGCCGGCGATTTCTCCGGCGCCGTCGTCTCCGACGGTGCCTGGCTGTTCGTGCTTGGCGGTCGCATCGTCGGTGTCGTCGACGGCGCTCCCGAAGCGTTCGCGGGGGGTTCGGGAACGGCCTACGAGGCTCCCCACCGCGCTCTGCCGTTGCTTTGCTCGATGAAGGCACGGTGTGGCGCTCCCCGCGGAACGTACGACACGACCGAGACGCCCCTCGAGGAGATCGACCGAACCCTCCGGGAGGGGTCGTTCACTGGCTTCGTCGAACTGAGCGAGAACGTCCACAGCGGGGACTACTACCTCGTCTACTACGGCGGTCGCCGGATGGCGGTCGCCTACGTCGGCGACGCCGAACGGCTGCTCGTGGGGACCGACGCCTTCGAGCGGGCGGCCGACGAGGTCGGCAGCTACGCGGTCGTCGACGTCGAGATCGACGTGCGGGACGTCGCCGAGCTAGACGTCGAGGCGCCGTCCGGTGCCGAAGCCGGGTCTCGAGCGGACGGCCAGAGAACGAATTCCGACGACGAGCGCGCCGAGGCCGCTCGAGCGACCGCGGAGAGTCGGGCGTCGGAACCGGCCGCGGAGGCGACCGAGGCGGAAACCGATCGGTCGAACGACGAACCGCCCCAATCGACGACTCGAGACGATCCGGCGTTCCGCGAAGCGCGGGACGAACCCGCGGGCGAGTCGGCGCGATCGAAACCCGGCGCGAACGGCGACGGCGCCCTCGAGGCCGCGGACCGCGACGCGGACGTCGACGACCTCGAGGCCGCGGACCGCGACGCGGACGTCGACGACTCCGAGGCCGAACGGGAGTCGCTCCGCGCTCGAAACCGGGAGCTGTCGGCGACCGTCGACAGGCTCCGCTCGCGGGTCCGAACCCTCGAGGCCGAACTCGAGGACGCCCGCGCGGGCCCGCCGCGGAAGTCCGCGCCCGGCCCCGACCTCGGGCTCGACGAGGCGCTCTCGCAGACGAACCTCTTCGTCCGGTACGAGTCCCGGAGCCAGCCGACGCTCGGCGCGGCCCGCGAGGCCCGCATCGAGCGCGAAGCGGTCGACTCGAATCTGCGTCTGGAGTATCACACGCGGTTCGACGACGTCGGCGCGACCGTCGACGGCGATCCCTTCGAGGAGGTGTTGGCCGACACGATGGCGTTTCGGTTCCTCGAGTGGCTCGCGACGGAGCTCTTTTTCGAGATCCGCGACACCGGCCGCGCGGACGCCCTCGCCGACCTCTACGAGGGGATCTCGCGGATCGATCGCGTCGAACTCCGTTCCGCGGTTTCCCTCGGGGACGGCCGAGATCCCGTCGAGTTCGACGTCGTCGCCTACGACAAGCGGGGGAGTCCGCTGCTGGTCGCGATCCTGGACGACTCCCGGGACCCGATCCCGCGCGAGCGCCTCGAGAGCGCGAGGACGGACGCGTCGGCGGTCGCTGACCGCTACCCCGAGTTCGCCGCCGCGCTCGTTGTCGCCCGGAGCTACTTCGAACCCGGCGCGCTCGAGGTCGTCGAGGAGGCGACCAGGAGCGGCTTCCTCAGCCGCGGCTCGCGGCTGAGCTACGTCAACGATCCGGGCTATCACATCTGTCTGGCCGAGGCGCGGTCGGCGGGGTTCCACCTGACCGTCCCCGAACTCTGATCGCGTCGCTCGGGCCCTATCCGCACGAAACGACGAGAAAGGAGAGACTAGCCTTCGATCTCGGCGACGTCTTCGATCTTCATCCCCTCGAGCTTGTCGACGATGTCGTCGATCTTGCCGTCGAGGTCGTCGACGAACTCCGCGGTGCGTTCGGTCTTGATCGCACCCTGGCTCGAGGGCTCGATGAGGTTTTCCTCCTCGAGGACCCGCAGGGAGTACCGGACCTTGTGGTGGGGGTATCCCGTCTCGTTCGACATCTTGACGATCCCGATCGGCTCGTTCTCGATAACCATCTTCAGGACCTGCAGATGTCGTTCCAACATATCGACTTCCTTCTCCAGTCGGTCTATCATGGCATTTGTTAACTTGTCTTTGGGGCCTTTAAAAGTTACTCTCCGCGAGTGAAACGACCAGTCTCAATCGTGTGTCAGATCCTGTCAGTAGTTAACGCTTCCGGTCGCACACGCCTGCAGGCGTGTGCGGCACGAACGGGTTCGCCTGCGAACCCGTTCGCCGCGGGAAAGACGGCAGGCGCGCGGCCGTTGCACGGAGGTGGAAGTACGATCAGTGCGCGGGCGGTTCGGTCGCGGTACCTATCCGCGTTCGTGGATACCGTCCCCGTCGATCGCCCGCACAGACCGTAATCTGTTTATCGGCCGGGCAAGAATCCGCCGCTGTTATGACCGTCACCATCGTCGGGTCGCAACTCGGCGACGAAGGGAAGGGCGGAGTCGTCGACCTCTTCGGCGACGCCGCCGACGTCGTTGCCCGGTATCAGGGCGGCGACAACGCAGGCCATACCGTCGTTCACGACGGCGAGAAGTACAAGCTGTCGCTCGTGCCCTCCGGCGCCGTTCGCGGGAAGGTCGGCGTGCTCGGCAACGGCTGCGTCGTCAACCCACGGACGCTGTTCGACGAAATCGAGACGCTCCAGGAGAAAGGCCTCGATCCGGACGTTCGGGTCGCAGAACGCGCCCACGTCATCCTGCCGTTCCACCGCGTCCTCGACGGTATCGAGGAGGACGTCAAGAGCGAAGACGATCAGGAAGTCGGCACGACCGGTCGCGGCATCGGCCCGACCTACGAGGACAAAGCCGGTCGCCGCGGTATCCGCGTCGGCGACCTGCTCGACCCCGACGTGCTCCGGGACCGACTCGAGTACGTCGTACCACAGAAGCGCGCGCTCGTCGAGGACGTCTACGGCGCCGACGTCTCGGACCTCGAGAATCCGGACGCGTTCGACGTCGACGCGCTCTTCGAGGAGTTCCGCGAGATCGGTGAACGGCTCGCCGAGGGGAACATGACCGTCAACGCAAGCGCGTTCCTCACGGACGCGATGGCCGACGGCGAGACCGTCATGTTCGAGGGCGCACAGGGGACCATCATCGACATCGACCACGGGAACTACCCCTACGTCACGTCCTCGAACCCGACCGCGGGCGGCGCAGCGGTCGGCACGGGCCTTAGCCCCACCGTCATCGCGGACGGTGAGATCGTCGGCATCGTCAAGGCCTACCTCACGCGCGTCGGAAGCGGTCCGCTGCCGACCGAACTCGGCGGCGTCGTCGGTGACACGCCCGACTACGACGAACAGGGCGACGGCGAGAACGAGGAGCTTGCAACGTACATCCGCGAGGAGGGCGGCGAGTACGGGACCGTTACCGGTCGCCCGCGCCGCGTCGGCTGGCTCGACATGCCGATGTTGCGCCACTCCGCGCGCGTCAACGGCTTCACCGGCCTCGCAATCAACCACATCGACGTGCTCGCGGGCCTCGAGGAGGTGAAGGTCGGCCACAGCTACGAACTCGACGGCGAGGAACTGCTCGCGATGCCGCCGACGACCGAGGAGTGGGGTCGCTGCGAGGCGAACCTGAAGTCCTTCGATGGTTGGGACGACGTCGACTGGAGCGCGGTCGCCGACGAGGGGTACGAGGCGATCCCCGAGAACGCCCGTACCTACCTCGAGTACGTCGCCGACGAGCTCGAGGCCGACGTCTACGCCGTCGGCGTCGGTCCGGGCCGCGGGGAGACCGTCGTCGTCGAGAACCCCTACGAGTAGCTCTCCGGCCCGCCTCCGTTTCGGGACGGAGCCCCGTCGCTCGCCCCGATTCGACCCGATCGCCGCGGCGTTCCCGAAGCCTTTTGCTGAATGCGTTCGCCTGTCGTAGTATGAAGGAGTCGCTGCTGGAGATCCTCTGTTGTCCACTCGACAAACACGACCTGGAGCTCGAAGACGCCGAATACGAGGACGACGAAGTCGTCGGCGGGACCCTCGTCTGTACCGAGTGCGGCGAGCGCTACCCCATCGAGGACGGGATCCCGAACCTGCTGCCACCGGATATGCGCGAAGAGTCCCCCGCCTGAACGCTCGAACCGTGTTCACCCCAGCGGTCACCGTCCACGTCAACCGCGACTCGCCCGAGCGCCTCGAGGCAGCGACCGCTACGTTCGAGACGGCCGAACCGTTCACCCTGCTGCTCGAGGGTCACGACACGCCGACTCACGTCCACTGCCGGCTCGACGAGGAGCTGGCCCGCGTCGCCTCGCTCCCCCAGTCGAACTACTACGTCGAGGCCGACGCGCGGACCCCGGTGCCGATCGACGTCGATCCGAGCGGGCTCGAAGACCCCGTGCAGGGCTATCTCGAGGTCTCGACGGGGTACGGCGCCGAGTCGGCGGCGATCGCGGTCACGATCGAACCCGGTCCAGACCGGGTCGAGGTCGACGAGTCCCTCGCGCGGCCGAACCGTTCGGCAAGTGACGGCGACGGTTCGTCCGAACCGTCACGGCCGCTGTTCGGCGACCGCGAGAGCTCCGACGGCCTGAGTCCGACGGCCCTGGCAGCGCTCGCGCTCGGCGGGGTCGCCCTCGCGCTCGTGCTGGCGCTCGCGGTCGCCGCGACCGCCGGCGGGACGACGGCGGTCGCGGTTTTCGCGGTCGTCGCCGTCGCCGTCGTCGCCGCGGTCGGACTGCGCGTTCGCGACTAGTTTTCCCGCTCTACCGCCTCGAGGCCGCCGTCCTCGTCGAACCGTTTTGCCCGGAGGTACCGCGCTCGGTAGCGGTTCGCGCCGTCCCCGACGTCGGCCTCCCGGATCTCGTCGGTGCGCCCGTCCGCGACCGCGTCGATCAGCTCCGAGAGCTGGTTGAACTCGCTCGTCGTCAACTCGAGTTCGTAGGTGCGCTCGTCTTCCGACTCGAGAATCGTCCACTGGCGCGCGGCCGCGATCACGAGCGAGCAGGGCTCCCGGCAGGGGAACGGGCCCTCGCCGCCTTCGGGGGCGAGCGCGTCGCCGTCGTCGTACTCCCACTCCCGGCGGCGCAGACACTGCGAGTCGACACAGCAGGCCTCGGCCATCCAGTCGACGGCCTCGCGGGGGAGCTCGTCGATCACGTCGTAGATCCCCGTCTGGCGCGGGGCGGTCTCGGTCCAGTGATCGACGTCGAGTTCGCCGCGCAGCTCCCGGTACCAGTTAGCGATCGTCGCGGGGTAGAAGAAGTCGACCCCCTCCACGAGTTCGCGGCCCGTCAGGTCGGGAAGGATCCACCCCGAGCGCAGGGAGGGCGCGGTCTTCAGCGGTCGGTAGCGGCCGTCCTCGTCGTAGGTCGCGAGTTCGCGTGCCTCCCGGGGATCGTCGCGGACCTCGAGCTCGCCGCGAGCGCGGTCGGCGTCGTCGACGTGACGGAGTTCGTAGACGCGTTCGCCCTCCCCGCCGTCGAGTTCGACGGTGATCAGGAGCTCGCCCCACTCCCGCTCGAGGCCGTCCGCGAGCGCGTCGTAGCGGGCCGGAACCTCGAGGGAGCCGTCCTCGAGCGTTCGGTGGTCGACCGTCGCCTCCGCGATCGGCGCCCGCTCGCACCAGCGCAGGAAGGCTCTCCGGGCGGTTCCCTCGCCCCCGATCGCGTCCCAGTAGCGCCAGTTCGAGACGTACCGCGGGCGCGAGTCGAGGGCGGCCCGAAGCTCCTCGGCCTCGAGTTCGGCCCGTTCGGCGTCGGGCGTCTCGAGGACGTACGCTCCGTCGGCCGCGCGCTCGAGGGAGAGCCCGTCGAACGCGAGGCCGCCCTCGGCGGCGGCGAGCAGGTCCTCGGGGCCGGGTGTCGAGTCGGACACGGTCAGCTGTCTCTTATACACATCTCTGATGGCGCGAG
>NZ_AOIA01000156.1 GCF_000337695.1 Natronococcus jeotgali DSM 18795 | reverse complement strand
GATGTGTATAAGAGACAGGGGATGTCTTCCTGGGTGTGGTAGCCGTCGGCGACGAAGAGGGGGACGACGACGATATCGTCACTCTCGAAGAAGTCGGTGACGTCGTCGACCTCGGGCTCCTCGTCCATGAACAGCGCCCGCACCTCGTCGAAGCGGTTCCGTCGCCGGATGCGGTCGGCGTGGTACTCGACGGCCTTCGCCGAGTTCTCGTTGCGCTCGGTGCCGTGGCCGACGACCGCCAGTCCGAACCCGTCCCCGACGTCGGGAGTCCCGGTGACGCGTTCGGCCCGCTGGACGATCACGTCGGTCATGGCGTCGTGGGTTCCCACGGGACCGCAGTAGTGGATCGTCTTCCCGACGTCGGTCGCCTCGAGGGTGACGTGGGAGGCGTCGGTGCCGTTGGACTCCCAGCGGGCGGGATCCCATCCCTCGAGGCGTAGCTCCCGGGGAATGACCCGCTCGGTGAAGTACCCCTCGCTGATAAACAGCGGCACGACGAACACCTCCTCGGACTCGAGGGTGCGGATCACCTCCCGGAAGTGCGGTTCCTCCTTCCAGAACGCCTCCCGGACCTCGTCGAACGCCCCCGTCTCGCGGACGGCGTCGGCGTGGGCGTAGGTCGGATCCGAGGCGTTCGGGTTCAGGTGTGACCCGTGGGCCGCGACGACCAGCGCTTGCATACGCGACCGTTGGGAGGGGGACCGCTTAGGAACTTCGCCGAGGGCGCACATTGCCGTCGTTCCCGACGGTCCGAGCGACGGGCCGTCGGGCTGCGGGCGGTCGGCTACGGGACCGAGAGATCGGCTCTGGCCTTGCACGCGCTGTCCTGGGCGCGCAGCTCCGCGACGGCGGTGTACTCCCCGGTCAGGGGACCGTCCCACTCTGCCCCGTAGGTCGCGGTCTCGTCGGGTGCGATCCGCTCGGAGCCGATCATCTGGGCGAACAGCCGACCGTCGGTGTAGCGCCAGACCTCCCGGCCCTCGTCCTCGACGACGAACTCGGCCTTGCAGGCGTCGGAGAACCGGAGCTCGACGGGTTCGGTGCCCGCGTTCGTGACGGCGAACTCGAACCGAACCGCATCCGTTGACGATACCGTCGCCTCGAGTCCTCCCTCGAGTACCATACCGGACCTGCGCCGCTTCGCCGTATAGGTCTTGAGCCGGCAGCGCTCGACGCTCGACGAGCCGCTCCCGCCGTTCGATCGACGTTCGAGGGTCAGTCGCCCGCGACGGGTCCCGGTCGGGCACCCGGGGATTGTCCGGGAACAGTAGGCCTATGCGCGTTCGCCGCTAGCGTCGGGACGTGCAATTCGTCGGGTACGAGCCGAGCGGACGGGGGTCGGCGCTGCTGGTCGCCGACGGCGGGAGCGTCGAAGCCGTCCCGCTCGAGCCCGGCGCGGAGCTCTCGTACGCGCTGGGTCCGCGACGCTGCGCGGGGACGATCGCCGACGGCGAGCACGTCCCCTGCGACCGCTCGACGGCCCCGCACTGCGACTACCACACGAACACGTGGGTCTGCGCCCGCTGTACTGGCACCTGCCTCAAACCCGAGATGGACTGCTACCAGGAACACGCCGTCTACGTCGCCGCGTTCGCCCCGGACACGTTCAAGGTCGGCGTCACCAAATCCCGGCGCCTCGAGACCCGCCTCCGCGAGCAGGGCGCCGACCGGGCGGCCCACGTCCACACCGTCTCGAACGGCCGGATCGCCCGCGAACTCGAGGCCGAGATCGCCACCCGGCTGGTCGATCGCGTCCGGACGGATCGGAAGGTCGCCTCGCTGGCGAGGTCCGTCGACGAGGCCGCCTGGGAGGACGCCCTCGCGGAGTTCGACGTCATCGACCGGTTCGACCTCGAGTACGGCCTCAACCTCGACCGCCGCCCGATCCGCGAGACGATCGCTTCGGGAACGGTCGTCGGCGTGAAGGGACGGCTGCTGGTCCTCGAGAGCGACGCGACGAGCTACGCGGTCGACGCGCGCGCCCTCGTGGGCCACGAGATCGCGACGGACGGACCGGGTGGGGACCGCCAGTCGTCGCTCGGATCGTTCGGCTGACTCGAGGCGAACCGGTGTCGCCCGAGCCGCTCGCGATCGCACGCACCGGATAAACGCGTCGGCGGTCGGGAACATGGTAATCCTTTTCCGCGGCGGTACAGAACCCGGAGGTATGGCTGACGAAAACGAACCCGAAGACGTCGGCGACGACGGCGACGGCGAGGAGAAATCCTTCCGAGAGCGAGTCGAGGAGATCCGCGAGAAGCGCGCCGAGGAGGGCGAGGGTGAGGGCGAGCCTCCCGAGAGCCCGTTCGGCGGCGGCGGTGGCGGCCCCGGCGGCATGGGTGGCGGCGGCAACCCCTTCGCCCAGATGATGGGCGGTATGATGGGCGGCGGTCCCGGCGGCGGTCCAGGCGGTCCGGGCGGTCCCGGCGGCCAGGACGAGAGTAACGAGGAGCTCGTCCGCGAGGTTCGACAGCTCCGCGACGAGATGCGCGACCAGACCCGCGCGCTCAAGCGCATCGCCGACGCGCTCGAGGATCAGTAGGCGACTTCCGTTTCCGTTTTCGAGGCGTTCCTGGTTCGCGCAGCGACGCGAACGTCCGCCGCGCGTCGTCGTCTTCGGTCCGCTCGAACTGACGGCGACGAAACTCGGGTCGGGCTACCGTCGACGGAACGCGACGGTGGCCGACGGCGCGTATCCGCTCTGCGTACGCCGGTACCGCGCACCAGTCGGGGTCAGTCCCGCTCGTCGCGGTCCCCCAGTCGGCGGTCGAGGTACCGACGGACCGCAGCGGTCGGCCGACGGTCGACGAGCCGATCCGAGAGCCAGACGCAACTGACCGCCAGCGCGAGTCCGGCGACGACGTCGATCCCCCAGTGGATCCCCAGGTACATCGTCGAGATCGCGACGCTGACCGCGAGCAGGGCCGCGACCGGGAACCACTTCGGATAGCTCGAGCGCGTCTTGTACGCGAAGATCCCGACGGTGGCGGAAAGCGAGGTGTGCAGCGAGGGAAAGACGTTGGTGTTGCGGTTGACCTCGCGGGTGAGGTGTTGGTACTCCGGGCTGTTGTCGTACAGCATCGTCACCGTCAATTCCTCGGGCATCACGTTTCGCGGGCCGTAGGCGATGATCAGGAGGTAAAACACCAATCCGAGCACGTAGTTGAGCGAGTACGCCGTCAGCAGCCGCCGAAAGGTCCGCGTTTCCGACAGCGCGAAGTACGCGAGCCCGGGGAAGATCAGCAGGAACGCGTAGCCGTAGACGTAGATAAACGAGAAGTACGCCGTCAGCTGCTCGGTCGCGATCGACTGGAAGACGAGGACGAACTCCCCCTCGATATCGTAGAACACCTCGGTCATGTGGAGCCCGATGAACTCCGAGATCCCCGGGCCGGCCTGTCGCATGACGCGGTTGAGCCACAGCACGGCTGCGAGCCCCGCTAACGCGGGCGCCGACGCTCGGACGCGGGAGCGCCACTCCCTCGCGGTCGCGACGAGGCGCTCGCGGCCGACGAACACGACGATCGACGTGAGCAACAGGGCACTGACGACGACGACAACCTGCGTCAGCACCTGGGTGAGAACATCGGCGTCCATCGTGTTACAGGCGAAGCCGACCCTGCTCGTCGTACTGGTACCCCGCGTCCTCCAGGGCGTCCCTGGCGGTTTCGACGTCGAGCTCGCCGTCGTCGCCGAAAAACGGCGCTACCGGATCCACGCCGTCCCAGGCCAGCTTGTCGGGCACCCACTCCTCGAGAACCGGCGCCGCGGTCGGAGTCGCCTGGCCCGCGAAGATTTCGTCGGCGATCCAGGATTTGTCGAGCAGCCGGGAGACGATCCGCCGGGCGTGGGGATTGCTGAACGGTTCGATCCGCGTGTTGAACCCCACGTAGTAGAACGTCCGCGACGGCGACGTGAGGTGCTCGACGTCGGGGTCGTCCGGGATCGTATCGAGCGCGTGGGCCTCGAGCATCGACGCCGTGAAGTCGGCGCCGTCGTTGGCGACGCGCTTGATCGAGGAGGCGCTTCCGGGATCGATGCCGAACTGGAGCCGTTCGACGCCGACCTCGGGCAGGTCGACGTCCTCGCGACGGGTGAAGTGGTCCTCGTACCGCTCGAGGGTGAGGTGTTCGCGCTCGCTACGGCTCTCGAAGCGGAACGGGCCGCTCCCGATCGGCGGGACGTTGTCCATCGTCACGAGCCCCCACCGTCCCTGCGTGGGCGTAAACGACATCGCGCTCTCGACGCGGGACTCGACCTCCGCGCGCCACCAGTTCTCGGGGAGGATCGGGACGGTGAGCGCGCGCCGGGCGGCCTCGTCCCCCGCCGAGGTCTCGAGGCGAAGCTCGCGGTCGCCCTCGACGACGACGTTCTCGATCGTCGAGACGTGGCCCCGGTACCGCGGCGCCGGCGACGCGAACTCGGCGTGGCCGAGCGACGTGTCCTCGAGGAACTGGTAGGTGAAGGCGACGTCGGCCGCGGTGAGCGGTTCGCCGTTGTGGAACCGACAGTCCTCGCGGAGCGTCACCGTCACGTGGCCGACGGTGTCGTCCCCGCCGTCGACGGTCGTCCACTCCCAGTCCTCGGCCAGCCAGGGGACGAGTTCGCCGTCGTGTTCGGTCGCCAGCGAGTCGTACAGCAGATCGATCGTCGATCCCCGCTCGCGCAGCGTCGCCGACAGCGGATTCAGGTTCCGCGAGATCCGGGAGTCGGTGACGAGCACGCGGAGGCGGTCGACGTCCTCGGCGGGTTCGAGACCGAGGTACCCGTGGCGGCTTTCGGGATGGTCGTGGTTCCACTCCTCGAAGCGATCGGTCCGGGCGACGCGGTGTTCCACGGGGAAACACAGCGGCTCGAAGGGCTTTTCCTCGGCCAGCGACTCGAGCAGCTCCGCGACGATCTCCTGGCGTCGCTCGCCGCTGGCCCGGCGCTGGGCCTCGAGGTGGTTGTCGAAGGGGATGTTGGCGAACCCGAACGGGTTCTGCCAGCCCGCCTCGTTCGCGTACGTCGAGTGCAGCGTCTCGTAGAGGAAGTCCGGATCGAAGTCGGCGGGGTGGCGCCCGACGTAGAGATCGAACTCGCCGCCGAGCAACACGGTTTCGAGAAACTCAGAACGCGATCGCATGTCGATGGAGGTGTTGACACCGACTGCCTCGAGGTTGGCCTCGAGTTCGCGGGCGATACGGACGGCTTCTCTGTCGCCGTCGGCGGGGACCGTCGTGATGGAGAGGGCAAGGCGGTCCGTGTCCTGGTTGACGGTACTCTCGGCGCGATTGACGCAGCCGCTGGTCGGGAGAACGAGTCCGGTCGCGCCAGCGGCCAGCACCGTTCGCCGGCTGACGCCGTCGTCAGGACCGGTTGATTCACTATTCATTCCGCTCTGGTGTCCCGATTCGGGACAGCTATATAACAATCTTCTGTTCTGTGCGTGTGATAAACCGGATGTTTGAGGCGATATATCCCGCGTAATCGGCGTTTCGTTCCGTTTCGACCGTTCCGTAACACCAATGTGGAGACGCCAGAAACACGCGGACGTGACCGTCGCCGCCGAGCGGATCGACCGCCTCCACGAGCTGGCTCGAGCGGCGGCCGCGGACGGCGACACCGACCGTGCCCGGTACTACGTTCGGCTCGCGCGCCGGATCGCGGAGCGAAACCGGCTCGCGCTCCCCCGGGAGTTCCGTCGGTTCACCTGCGACGCCTGCGACGCGTACCTGCGGCCCGGACGGAACGCCCGCGTTCGAACTCGAGACGGCCACGTCGTCATCACGTGTGACTGTGGCGCCCAGGCCCGATACCCCTACGAGGAGTAGGCTCCGTCCGATATTGCTAAGATTCAAACGGTTCGCGTTGCTATGCGGGGGTATGGATATCGAAGAGCGCAAGCGGCGAGCTCACGACCTCGACGTCACCGTCTGGGTCGGCAAGAGCGGCCTCGAAGCCGTCGTTGACGAACTCGACGATCAGCTCTCGAACGCGGATCTGGTGAAGGTGAAGTTTCTGAGAGCCGCCCGCGCCGGCGATTCGACCGAGGAGCAGGCGGCCGAACTCGCCGATCGGGTCGACGCGGAGCTCGTCGACGCCCGCGGTCACACCGCGGTACTGTACCGATGATCGGCGGACCGCCCGCTCAGGTCGAAACCCCCGACACGCTCGAGACGGCGACGCTGGTCGACCTCGCGATCACGGGAATTCGGTTCGTCGTCGCCTTCGCCGTCGTGCTGGCGATCGGACGGCTCGTCCTCGTTCCGCTGGTCAACCGCGCGTTCGATCGGCGCGACCTGGACGAACACGTCCGGAACCCGCTGTTGATGCTGACGCGGTTCGGCGTCCTCTTCGTCGCCGTCGCGGGCGCGTTCGGCTTCGCCGGGTACGAGAACTTCCTCGTGTCGCTGGCCGGGATCGCCGCGGCCGGAGCGCTCGCGGTCGGGCTGGCGCTACAAAACGTCATCTCGAACTTCGTCGCGGGCGTGTTCATCTACGTCGACAAACCGTTTCGCATCGGCGACTGGATCGAGTGGGACAACGGCGACTACGCCGGCGTCGTCGAGGATATCAGCCTCCGCGTGACGAAGGTACGGACCTTCGACAACGAGCTGTTGACGGTCCCGAACTCGGCGC
>NZ_AOIA01000155.1 GCF_000337695.1 Natronococcus jeotgali DSM 18795 | reverse complement strand
CCGCCGTCAAACGGCGCTTCGACGAGGAGGGGATCGACATCCCCTACCCCGTCCGCACCCTCGAGGGCGGGCTCGAACTCGAGGACCGACAGCAGGTCGCCGAAGCGGCCGAATAGCGCGTCCTGTCGAGTTTACTCGTCGAGACGATTACACCAATAGCTGGGAGCACGCTCGAGCGACGGCGCGAATCGGTGAGGGGACACTTTCGTCCCGTGACCGCACGGCGTTCGCTCGACTGCGGAGGGAAGCCGGGACGCTCACCGATACGTCGAACGGTAACAACGCCGCTGCTCGACGCGAAGAGTACGAACTGAAGTATGAGTGTGGAGGGCCGCGGTTGCCCGGCGTTCCGGCCGGGGGAATCCCGGTTGCCTTCTCCACCCCGCGACCCGTCGAGCGACAGGTGTCCGGCGGTCCACTGCTCGCTTCCGCGCCTGATGGGCTGTCGCCGGCTAACCGCGATGGGGCGTCCCTGCGGACGGCCATCGCGGACCGCTGTCCCCGACGGACGAGGCTTCTCTGTTGGCTCCCGGGGCCCCGGCCGGTCTGACCGGACGCCCGCGGCGTTCGGTCCCCGCTAATGACCATAGCGCGGGTAACGAGCAGGGCCAAACTGCCCGACCTATCCATCTCTACGTAGGGAGCTGGAACTTAAGGGCCTTTCGCCTCGAGCACCGGCGCGGATCGCTCGAGGGCGCGGTGTTCGGAAGCCGGGACGACAGCCCCAGCGGAGACGGTCAGTCGGTCGGACCCGGTGTCACGACCTCGACCCGGCCGGATCGCGTCGATCAGGCCGCGTCCGGCCCGTCGAACCCGCCCGTCTCGAGCCCGGACTCGAGGTCGGCGACCGCGTCGGGCGAGATCTCCTCGAGGGCGCGCTCGAAGTGGTCGGCGGTGAGTTCGATCGCCTCGACGGGCGAGGACTCGCCGGCGGCCTCGCGCTCGACGTGCTCCCGGACGGCGATCGTCGCGGCCTCGCGACAGACGGCCTCGACGTCGGCGCCGGTGTACCCCTCGGTCTCCTCGGCCAGCGTGTCGAGGTCGACGTCCGCGGCCAGCGGCCGGTCCTGGGTGTGGATCCGGAAGATCTCGCGGCGGGCGGCCTCGTCGGGCTCGGCGACCTCGACGTGGCGGTCGAGTCGGCCGGGTCGCAGCAGGGCGTCGTCGATCAGCTCGGGTCGGTTCGAGGCCGCGACGACGACGACGTCCTCGAGCTCCTCGAGCCCGTCGAGTTCGGTCAGCAGCTGGGAGACGACCCGTTCGCCGACGTTCGAGTCGCCGCCCCCGCTGCCGCGTTTGGACGCGATGGCGTCGATCTCGTCGAAGAAGATGATCGTCGGGGCGTTCGCGCGGGCCTTCTCGAAGACCTCGCGGACCCCCTTCTCCGACTCGCCGACGTACTTGTCGAACAGCTCCGGCCCCTTGACCGAGATGAAGTTCGACTGCGACTCGTTCGCGACGGCCTTCGCGAGCAGGGTCTTCCCGGTGCCCGGCGGGCCGTGGAGCAAGACCCCCTTCGCGGGGCTGAGGTCGACCCGCTCGTAGGCATCGGCGTGTTCCATCGGCCACTGGATCGCCTCGCGGAGCCGACCCTTCGCCTCATCGAGGCCGCCGACGTCCTCGTAGGTGACGTCGGGAACCTCGACGAACACCTCCCGCATCGCGGAGGGCTCGACGCCCCGGAGCGCGCTCCGGAAGTCCGCCGCGGTGACCTCGATCCGCTCGAGGACCTCGGCGTCGATCTCGTCGGCCTCGAGATCGAGTTCGGGGCGGAGTCGCCGCATGGCGGTCATCGCCGCCTCCTTGGCGAGGTTCTCTAAGTCGGCGCCGACGAAGCCGTGGGTGTTCTCGGCGAAACGCTCGAGGTCGACGTCCTCGCTGAGGGGCATCCCGCGGGTGTGGATTTGGAGGATCTCCTCGCGGCCGCCGGCGTCGGGGGCGCCGATCTCGATCTCGCGGTCGAACCGTCCGGGTCGGCGCAGCGCAGGATCGATCGCGTCCACGCGGTTCGTCGTCCCGATGACGGTGATTTCGCCGCGGTCCTCGAGCCCGTCCATCAGGCTCAGCAGTTGCGCGACGACCCGGCGTTCGACGTCGCCCTGGACGTCTTCGCGTTTGGGCGCGACCGAGTCGAGTTCGTCGATGAAGACGATCGACGGCTCGTTCTCGGCGGCCTCCTCGAAGATCTCTCGGAGCTGCTCCTCGCTCTCGCCGTAGTACTTCGACATGATCTCCGGGCCGGAGAGCGTCACGAAGTGGGCGTCGACCTCGTTGGCGACCGCCCGCGCGATGAGGGTCTTCCCGGTGCCCGGCGGACCGTGCAGCAGGACGCCCTTGGGCGGCTCGATGCCCAGCGTCCGGAACAGCTCGGGGTGGCGCATCGGCAGCTCGATCATCTCGCGGACCTGCTCGAGCTCGTCGTCTAACCCGCCGACGTCCTCGTAGGTGACCGTCGGCGTCTCGCCGTCCTCGCCGTCGCCGCCCTCGATCGGCCCTCGAGCCTCGATCTCGAGCTGGTCCGGGGTGCGGTCGACGAGTTCGACGTCGGTCCGGTTGCCGACGACGACGGTCCCGGCTGGCTCGGTGTCGACGACCGTGATCGGGAGCTGACGGCCCGAGCGGCTCGTCAGGAGACCGAAGCCCAGCGACACCGAGAGGGTGTCGCCCGGGCTGACGGCCCGGTCCGCGAGCTTGCCCCGCAGGTAGGAGCCGATGTCGCCCTGGATGCGAACGTTCTCGGGAAGGGCGACCCGAACCCGCTCGGCGGGCTCGACGTCGGCCGCCTCGACGGAGACGGCGTCGTCGATTCGGGCGCCCGCGGCCTGTCGAAGCTGGCCGTCGATGCGGACGGTGCCTCTCCCCGTGTCCTGGGAGCGACCGGGCCAGACCCGCGCGATGACGCGGTCCTCGCCGCCCTCGATGGCGACGAACTCGCCGCTCGAGACGCCGAGTTCGTCCATCGCTTCTCTGTCGATCGATGCCAGACCGCTGCCCGCGTCTTTCCGTTTGAGTGGTTTTACTCGGAGTTGCATACGTATCAGTGATAGCTGTCGCTGTCGGCCGACGCGGACGATCCGCGCAGGCCGAGGTAGTCGGTTCGCCGGCGGAGCCGGGTGTCGGGACGGTTCGTTCCGGATGCCGAATCGGCCGTAAACGGTCGGGGAGACCGCTCGGCGTTACTCACCCTCGAGGGGGGTCTCCCTGCCGCGAGTCTCGGGACCCGCGGTCGGGAGCGTCACCTCGAGGACGCCGTTCGTGTACGCGGCCGTGATCTCGTCGTCGGCGACGCTCTTCGGGAAGCGGAACCGACGGTGGTAGGTCTTCTTCCGACCGCGATCGTCGTCGACGTGTTCGGCGGCGACGTTCAGGACGCCGTCGTCCCACGCCAGATCGATCTCGTCGGTTTCGAACCCCGGCATGTCGATCGTGAGGACGAACTCGTCGTCTTCCTCGTACAGTTCGTAGTCGCTGTCCCTGCTGTCCGAACAGCCGAGACGGCATCTCGAGGTTCTGCGTCCAGGTACTCGTTGCCGGTCGGAGCACCAGGGGTGGTCACCTCGTGTGCATTAGTTGATTGTTCGCGGTTCGTAATAAGTCTTTCGGCCAGTGTCGGACCGGCTAGTGAAAAGGACCAACTGGGAGCGCCCCCAAGGCCCGGCTATGGGACTCGGAAGCACC
Source organism: Natronococcus jeotgali DSM 18795 (assembly GCF_000337695.1). Taxonomy (GTDB): domain Archaea; phylum Halobacteriota; class Halobacteria; order Halobacteriales; family Natrialbaceae; genus Natronococcus; species Natronococcus jeotgali. Next base: position 7,550 of record NZ_AOIA01000155.1, on the reverse strand, counting down.
GCAAAGAAGCTCCAGGGGTTGTCCGAACGCGCCGAAGCGATGTACAAGCAGGTCCAGGAACTCCAGCAGCGCATCATCCACCTCGAGGAGGAGGTCGACGAGACCAACGACACCGCCCAGCGGCTGGACCACCAGCTGACCGAGCAGCGCGAACTGCTGCTCGCGATCGCCGAGGAGCAGGGAATCGACGGCGAGCAGATCCTCGCCGATGCGGCGATCGACCAGGCCGAACTCGAGGGCAACGACGAACCCGTCGAGCCCGGCGAAACGACCGCCGAGTAATCCCGGCACAATTCTCCGAGCCGAATTCACCCGCGAGCAGCGTTGAGACTGCCGATCGAGAGCGGGAGGATAGCAAGAACTAACAGCGGGGGCAACATTTGCCAGCACGATGACGACCCACGAGCGACCGGTGGACTCGGTGCTCGAGACGATCGGTCGGACCCCGCTCGTTCGTCTCCAGGAGTCGCCGGACGACGTGCAGATCTACGCCAAACTCGAGTCGTTCAACCCCGGCGCGAGCGTCAAGGACCGCATCGGCCGGTACATGCTCGAGCGAATGCTCGAGCGGGGCGATCTGGCGGCTGGCGGAACGGTGATCGAACCCACCGCCGGCAACACGGGGATCGGCCTGGCGATCGCCGCCCGACAGCTCGGCCTCGACGCGATGTTCGTCGTGCCCGAGCGCTTCAGCGTCGAGAAACAGCAGCTGATGGCCGCCCTCGGCGCCGAGGTGATCAACACGCCGACCGACGACGGGATGGGCGGCGCGATCGATCGCGCCCGCGAACTCGCCGCGGAGCTCGACGACGCCGTCGTCCCCCAGCAGTTCTCGAACCCGCTAAACGCGGAGGCCCACTACGAGACGACCGCGCCGGAGATCTACGAGGCTCTCGACGGGGAGGTCGGCGCGGTCGTCGCCGGCTGCGGAACCGCCGGGACGCTGATGGGACTGGCCCGCTACGCCCTCGAGCGCGAGGAGTCGACCCACGTCGTCGCCGTCGAACCCGAGGGGTCGGTGTACGGCGAACTCCTCGAGGACGAGCGCGAGGAAGGCGAGTACAAGATCGAGGGGATCGGCACCCACGACCCCTCGACGAACGAGCTGTTCGATCCGGAGCTGGTCGACGTGGTCCGCGCCGTCTCCGATCGGGCGGCCCACGAGGAGCTCGCCCGCCTCGCCCGCGAGGAGGGCCACCTGGTCGCCTCGAGCGCGGGCGCCGCCAGCGTTGCAGCCCGTCGGGTCGCCCGCCGGATCGACGAGGGCGACCTCGAGACGCCCCACGACACCGTCGTCACCGTGTTCCCGGACTCGAGCGAGCGCTACCTCTCGAAGGGCATCTACCGCTCGTTCGAGGAGTGGACGTCGTGACGCCGCCGATCGGTCAGCCCGTCTCGCGACGGCCTACTGGTAGAGCTTCTTGGCGTCGACGACGTCCAGGGTCTCGTCCTGCTCGGCCTCCCAGACTCGAACGACGAGGTGTGCCTTGCAGTGATACTCCACCATCTCCATCCCCGTCCGCTCGTTTCTGAGCACGAGCTGGCAGGTCCCCTCGTTCGAACAGTCCCCGGACCGGTCACACATTGTGTTCCCGTATTCCTCTGGTCGGTAAGTCTTTGTCGGTGGTTGAGGATTCTGCGTGCACCGACAGCGTCGCTCGGGTGGGGCAGAATCCGGCGCCCGGTCAGCCGACGAGCCGCCCGTGCTCGACTTTCATACACCGATCCTGGACGACGGTGCGGCCGCTCTCCTCGGCGCTGGCGGCGGCCTCGTCGTCGCTGATCCCCAGCTGGGTCCAGACCACGTCGACGTCCTCGCGCTCGAGGACCTCGTCGACGATCCCCGCGACCTCGTCGCTGGGCCGGAAGATACAGACGACGTCGATCTCTCGGTCGACCTCGGATAGCGCGTCGGCCGCGGGCCGACCGAGGACCTCCTCGGTCGTCGGGTTGACCGGGACGATCTCGTAGCCGCGCTCGAGGAGGTAGTTCGGCACGTCGTGGGCGGCCTTGCCGGGCGTGCTCGAGCAGCCGACGACCGCGATCGTCTCGTTGTCGAAGATCTTTCGGAGTCGGTCGTCCTCGGTAACTGGCATACCTCGGCGTAGGACGGCCGGACGTAAACGTTACCTGGCTGCTCGAGCGCGCGCCGTCGCGGGGGCTCCGACGCTCAGGCTGCACCGACGACCTCGACGGCGCGACCGAGGACGAACGCGACGGCCGCGAGGAACATCCCGTACTTCAGCCGGGACTGGCCGGCCGTCGGATCCGAGAAGCTCTCGTAGGCCGCGTACAGCATGATCGCGTTCGCCGGGAGCACCGCCGCCAGGTAGATCGCGCCGAACTCCTCGAGGACGTACGGCAGCGGGCTCGCGAGCACCGCCGCGACCAGCAACGCGGTCGCAACCCACAGCGCGGGCCGTTCCCCGATCGCGATCGGGAGCGTGCGCAACCCCTCCTCGCGGTCGCCCTCGAGGTCCTCGACGTCCTTGATGATCTCGCGGGTCAGGGTCGCGACGCCGGCCAGCAGAAAGAGTACGGCCGCGGGACCGATCTCGCCGACGGCCGCGGCGCCGAACAGGAACGTGCTCCCGACGAGGTACGCGACCAGCGCGTTGCCGAGCCCGGGCAGCCCCTTGAACAGCTCCGTGTACGCGACCAGCGCGAGGAGGTTGATCCCCGCGATCGCGAGCGCCAATCGGGGGAGCACCAGTGCGAACCCGATCGCGCCCGCGAACAGCGCGGCGCTGAACAGCAACGCGCCGCGGGGACTGACCGCACCCCGCGGGATCGCCCGCTGGGGCTGGTTGATCCGATCGATCTCTCTGTCGAAGTAGTCGTTGATCGCGTTCCCGGCCCCGACGGCCAGCCCCGTTGCGACGACGGCCGCGACCACCTCGACGGGGTGGCTCGTCACGCCGCCGGCGACGAACGCGCCGATACCCGTCAGGACGCTCGCGGCGATCACGTTCACCGGTCGGGTCAACTCGAGCAACCCCCGGAGCGTCTCCCCCGCAGTCATGCCCGCACCTGCTCAGGCGGCGAGGATAAACGGTCCGATCTCTACCGCCACTCCTCGAGGTCACAGAGGTCCGCGTCGGCGACCGAGAGCCAGGCCCCGGCCCGCTCGTCGGCCTCGAGCGGGACCGCCATCCAGACGCCCTCCTCGTCGTCGCCGCACAGCTCGAGGGGCCGTCCCTCGGACGATTCGTCGCCGGCGCCGGACTCTGGCGGCTCGTGTACCGTCATATTCAGGTGTATGGTCCTCAGGTATAAAGAGGGCTCGAGGCGATTGCCAGTCACTGAGAACGGCCGCGGGTGTGGCGGCGCGTGTCGGGGTCGGTCGGAATCGAGTGACTTATACGGAACGGACGGAAACGAGGTGGTGAGGGCGCTTAGCTCAGTCTGGACAGAGTACTTGGCTTCGGACCAAGCTGTCGCGGGTTCAAATCCTGCAGCGCCCATAATTCTGCGTGACGCTTTGAATCCAAACAGAAGCGCATGACGTGAGGGGGGTTATTTAAGCGCATGTCAGTTTGATGTTGGTTGATCGCAACCTGTGTGGGGTCGCCCTTGTCGCCGTGTGCCGATTCGGACCATACAACAAGCGGCAAGGTTATCATACTTGTTGTCGCGGCAATGAATTTCTGTCTTTGTCTCTCGATCGCGCCCCGCGGGGCACGGAAGGGGGCGATGCCCCCCCACAGCAATCGGTAGATGGGGGTGCTGTAACACTCGAAACAGTGGGGGGTGTTAGGAGACTCTAAGGAGAACTCTTCCAGATCACCCTACATTATTATACGAGATTGAACATATTGGCAATCATGGCTCTGGAGTCGCTGATCGATACTGCTCTAGCTGGGTTCAAGCGTTCACGGGAACTCGAAGCTGAAAATAGGTCTGAGTATAAACAGTGGCACTCAGAGCTTGAATCGGAGTTGGAGGTTTTTCTTTATCGAGCTAAGGAAATGAATCTTGAAGAAAGTAGTGATAGACATGAGTTCTACGACTACATAGAGAAATTTGAGAACCGGCTTAGAAGTCTTCGTTCTCGGTCAGAAGCATCTGAAGCACCTACTCAGGCCCTTGTCGAAATTGAAAATTTAGTTGATTTGGCTGAAAACACCGACCGGCCAGTATATGCTGTCAGTGTAAACTTCAAAGAAACTCCACTTGAACGTCAGAGACGGGAGAAAAAAGAGGAGGAACGGAATCAGCGCCTCAAAAAGAGAATAGAAGGAGAGGTCACAGAATTTGTACAGCAAATAGAACTTGTTAGAAATGCTTTCGAAGGTGACTCTTAATGATACGACGTATTTAGCACTCGGAATGATGGTCGGTGTGCTACGCCGATAACGACGGAACCAAATGTATGCGTTTACAGATTGTATTTTTATTATTTATATCTGAGCTAAAGTTTCGAAATCTGAACCCTAGATTTATTTATCCGCCAGATGTATGTAGAATCACGGGGTTTGTATCCCGTGTGTATTCCAGGTAGGTTGGCAGGGATCATGTATGGGATCCCTTTCCCTCCCCTTCAAGAGATAACAAATCCGATAGGTACCTACTATAGGGAGAGTCAACTCTCACTGCAAGTGTTAAGCCAAGCGCATCTCCACTCATTCTCGCCAGTTGGTGTCGACTGACCGCTCAATTCATATTAGAGGAACCAGTCGATATATCGGAATGCCGGAATACAAGAACCAGCATTATGTCCCGCAGTTCTATTCCGAGCCGTCGTACAAGATATGCACGTGTAGTGAGCAGATAGTCCACTGATTTCGATGTGAAACAAACGGAGTCGTCGTACTGCATTGATACTCTATATTCAGCAGGCCTCTTTTGACAGCTATCGGAGAAACCGATTGCTGCTCCGCTATCAGCTCGACCTGTGCGTATCGAATCTGGGTAGCCACATGGTCGGTGTGAGACCCGTTCTATGACACCCTCTTATATTGTGGTAACCGCCACGTCGTCTGTGACGAGGACGAGGACTGATTTCAATCCCTGATGTGTTTCCATTACATTGTGGTGGTCGTAATGACGACGCTATGGACGCCTTCACATAGTTTCAATCCCTATCGGGTTTTCATTACGCTGTGACGCAACGCAGGCGGGTCGCATGGGTGCCGAAGGATTTCAATCCCTTAGTGGGTGTTCATTACATTGTGACCGCTGGTAAACCTGGATGATCCTCCCGAAGCCTGGTAGTTTCAATACCTTATCTGGTTTCCATTACATTGTGGCCTCGTCACGCCTGGAGATGTGGATGCTGAGATCGACAAACTTCAATCCCTTATCGGCTTTCATTACACTCTGGCGAGCGCGTCTACAGCGCTGGTGAGGACTACTACATGTTTCAATCCCTTAATGGGCTTTCATTACATTGTGGCAGGACAACGCGACGGTCACGCTCGACGGCTGGTAGTTTCAATCCCTAATCGGGTTTCCATTACATTTGACGTGACAGTAGAGGATGGATTAGAATGCAAGCGCTGTGGGTTTCAATCCCTGGCTGGGTTCCCATTACATTGTGACATCACCGATGACGCGGGGGGCGAGACCCAGGCCTGGATGTTTCAATCCCTTAGCGGGTTTCCATTACATTGTGACTCGGGACCGGTGCCGACTCGCTGTATGGCGAAGTGTTTCAATCCCTGACCGGGTTTCCATTACATTGTGACACCGAGCTATGGCCGATGGGGCCTGGCCGTCCATATGTTTCAATCCCTTAGCGGGTGTTCATTACATTGTGACTGTTAAGTCGTTTCTTCCCCACGATGACCTACCTTCGTTTCAATCCCTGACCGGGTTTCTATTACCATCTGACTCGAAGATGACAAGCTGGCCCGGGACATCGACTTTTTGTTTCAATCCCTTACTGGGTTTCTATTACCTTGTGACCCGGCGACGGTGGCCTATTCGATGCCCTCGACTGGCTGTTTCAATCCCTGACCGGGTTTCCATTACATTGTGGCTCGTCGAGCTCATCAACATTATTGACAAACGGCATGTTTCAATCCCTTAGCGGGTTTCCATTACATTGTGACTCTCGATCTGGTCGAGCGCGTTGCGCGCGAGGCGGATGTTTCAATCCCTTAGCGGGTTTCCATTACATTGTGACCATCGTCCCGCTCGTGCCGGTCGAGGACGCCGACAAGTTTCAATCCCTGACCGGGTTTCCATTACATTGTGACCGGACCGACGGTATCGGGCTTATGATCCTCGTCGCCAAGTTTCAATCCCTGACCGGGTTTCTATTACATTGTGACCACCAAGAGGTGGATAACGCCATACTGACAACCTTTAAGTTTCAATCCCTGACCGGGTTTCCATTACATTGTGACCTGTCTCCACTCCCAGTCCCCGCAGGTACACTCCTTCGTGTTTCAATCCCTGACCGGGTTTCCATTACATTGTGACGGTCCACAACCATGACAACCGTGAGACGACGACAGTGTTTCAATCCCTGACCGGGTTTCCATTACATTGTGACCGCCCGTCCTTCGTCAGTAGATACCTCGACGGCATGTTTCAATCCCTGACCGGGTTTCCATTACATTGTGACTCCGCGGGTACCATCCACGGGATACGTCGATGCACAGTTTCAATCCCTGACCGGGTTTCCATTACATTGTGACCGCATCCGACTCGTCGTCGTTGGTCGTCGGTTCGTGTTTCAATCCCTGACCGGGTTTCCATTACATTGTGACGCTCCCAAATCGAGCGCGCGGGCGATAACACGCTGAGGTTTCAATCCCTGACCGGGTTTCCATTACATTGTGACAGGGGGTCTAGATGGCAGTAGAAGGTCTTTAAACTTATATGTTCACCTGAAATTGCGAGCCGAGTTCATAGACCCTTGCTGTACAGACAGTATATAAAGGTCAACGAACGAATGTCGGTAGACCTACTCATCAATCTTAACCCCGTCTTCATAACTATATGTGATTCCGAGCATCGAAGTCCCATCTATTGGAACCCCCTCTTTGTCTACCACTCGAAACACCCCTCCCGAATCAACTGAATCCGAATACAACCACCACGCCGGCACTGGAATCGAAAATTTCTCCGAGAATTCACTCAACTCATTCTTACAGCCATTCCACGACTCCCGATGCACACCACACTCGTCACTATATCCACAGCTATGGTACTCCGACCATAACTCGTGAACCGTCTTTGCCTCTCCCTTCCGATCATAAGTTTCAGCAAATATTGATCGACGATTCGACGACACATCACGAATCACAGGCTTCATAATACCATCACTGTCACTTTCCGGCCCAAGCATCCGCTTCGGTCCGTATAACCAATCAGCCCGCACGGCATGCCGAAATTCATCGGTCTCTATTCTATTAACGACGCCATCATACGCCTGTTTCATCCATTCCTGCGACCGTTTGAATGAATAAGCATCTGTGTCCTGCAGAACAGCTTCTGTTTGCTCAAGTACTGTCGGTACTTCCCGAACGTCGCTTCGTGAACTGTGCTGAGCCATGGATGAACAGAGCGAATGCCGGTGTAGTAACTGAGTGAACAGGAAA